>JADZFD010000001.1 GCA_020850225.1 Saprospiraceae bacterium
CTCCACGAATCATCTAAATGGATGTTTTGCCATCGGCAGTTTACAAAAAGGATGATAATCACCTGATAATCCTACCGGATTGGCTGTTCTGATTGCGTGAACTATCTCTATCGCTGTCCTTGCTTCTCCGATTCTGAAACCTTTACCATCTAAGATGTGCTGATAACTCACTGTGTGCAAGTCCGTAAAACCATCGGAAAATTCAAGTTCTTCCCCTTCAATATTGACCGATCTGTAAGTGCGTTTACCCTGAGCCAGGATATCAGCAGGTACAGTATCTGCATTGATACTCAGAAACCACCTCACTTTGGCCTTTTCAAATTCAAGATACCCCGCAGCTCTGTCATGGGTATGGATATGAACAATATTTTGCCGTACATCACCAAAAATCCAGTGTAGCATATCATAAAAATGTACCCCTATATTAGTAGCAATACCGCCGGATTTCTCCTGATTCCCTTTCCAGGATGTATAGTACCAGTTGCCCCGGGAAGTGATATATGTAAGGTCAAATTCAAATACTTTATCAGCCGGTGCATTGGCCACCTTTTCCCTCAATGCTATTATACTGGGATGTAACCTGAGCTGGAGAATATTATAAATATGTTTTCCGGATTCTTCTTCCAGTTCTTCCAGCGCATCGATATTCCACGGGTTGAGTACTACAGGTTTTTCACAGATAACATCTGCTCCGTATCTGAGACCAAACCTGATATGAGCATCGTGCAGATAATTGGGGCTGCAAATGCTGACATAGTCTACCTGGTGTCCGGCTCGTTTTAATTTTTCCAGATGTCTGTCGAAGCGCTCAAATTCAGTAAAAAAGGCGGCATTCGGAAAGTAACGGTCTATAATGCCTACTGAATCATTGATATCAACGGCAGCTACCAGATCATTGCCAGTTTCCCTGACGGCTTGCATATGGCGCGGAGCAATATACCCTGCAGCACCTATCAGTGCAAAGTGTTTCATAATATACTATCTATTGCTTTTTATTAATAAAATGTCTAAACCCGGATTATATATGATTACTTAGCAATCCAAGGATAATGAGACCCTTCCTTCTTTTATAATATATTTTTCACCGGATTCCGGACAGTTGGCATATCCTTCAGCATCGAAACTGAGTTTTTGGCCATGGCGACTCATCCAGCCAGTCTGCCTCGCAGGATTACCGATAAACAGTGCATAATCCGGAACATATCTCGTCACTACGGCACCTGCACCGATAAAAGCATACTGTCCGATGTCATTGCCGCAAACTATGGTTGCATTGGCACCTATGGAAGCACCTTTGCCGACGTGTGTCTTCATATATTCGCTTTTACGGTTAACAGCACTCCTGGGATTAATAACATTGGTAAAAACACAGGATGGACCCATAAATACGTCATCATCACATGTGACACCCGTATAGACGGAAACATTATTCTGAATTTTGACATTATTGCCCAGTACAACACCCGGAGAAATGACGACATTCTGGCCGATATTGCAGTTGTTCCCAATCCTGCAATCAGCCATGATGTGACTGAAATGCCAGATTTTGGTTCCTTCTCCAATGGTACATCCATCGTCTACATAAGCTGATTCGTGTGCAAAATAATGCATATTCCTAATTCGATATTTGATTAATCATATACTTTCAATCAGCCTGTCTTTATTACTTCAGGATAAGAGATTCATTTGTGCAATGGTATTCCAGTATCCCGCTTCATGTTTCCACAATCGTACATTGTCCACCACAAAGCTACCTGAATAAAGCCGACCTGTATAATCTTCCATTATTTTTTTAAATGTCTCAACGTCAATATTTCGGTATCCGATGGTAATATGTGGTCTGTATACCTGCCTGAAATCGCCTGCAAGCCCAGCCGTGAACAGCTGATGCATCTCTTCAAGATGTGGTTGCTGATTGACCCGGATATAAACGACCCGTGCCTGATGAAAAAAGCCAAACCCTTCCAGTACTACTTCGAATTGTCTCGTTTGCTGTGCTGTTTCCGAGAGCCTGTTTGTATATCTGTTCAGTTCCGCATCATTCAGGTGTACCGGCGGTGTGAACGTAATATGAACCGGTGGCCTGAGTGCTACCGGAAATCCATAATTATCAGCAAAAGCGCGCTGTAAAATCCGAATATTTTCTGCCAATTCCACAGGCGGCTCAATGGCTGTCATGTACAGAGACTTACCTTGCAAGATATTATGATTTCAAGGCATCCAGGACAATCTTGCGGCCAGATATTATAGTAAATGCCAACAATCCGCCAAAAAGAATACCCTTAATAATTTCAATAATTAAACTTGGCGCACTCATTCCAACCGGTGGAATCGGTTCATCTATTATTACAATTTCCGGCAAACCTGAATTAAGTCTGAAATCGGCAAGTTCTCTGTTTTTAGTGACTTCTGCATACATAGCCTTCAGTTTCAGTATCTCAGTTTCCAACATCTTACGTTGTGTAAGCAAGCCCGGATCAGCCAGATTTCTGTGTGAATCATCGAATTTTGACAACTGTGTTTCTTTTATTCTCAACAGGTGGTAAACAGAATCCGTCTTTTCCTTTGTAAAAGTCAGTGTATTTTGGCTACCCTTGGTTATATTGTCCAGGTAATAGGTTCTCAACTCATTAAAAACCTGCGTACTCATAAGTATGGACAAATCTTCATCCACCGTTTTGGTACTTATCGTTAATATCCCGGTACTTTTATCAAAACTATTTGTAAATAATGGTTCTTTAACGGATGGTGTTCCCACTATAAGGCCATACAGCATTTTTAAAGCATTCAATTCTTTACGTGAAAAATCATTTATATTTCCGGAATTGAATCTAAAATCTGTATAGTCCGAATTCTCATTGGTCCATAATTTATCATACCTATGCAAAGCTATCAGATAGTTGGCTATATAGTCTTCCTTTTTACCTAAGGTATCCAATTCCACCTTGGTAAATAATATTTTTTGAATGATGTTTCTTGACTTCGACAACTCTAATACCCTGTTCAGATTGGCTTTGTCTTCACCTCCCAGTCCAAATGATCCCAAAAGACCAGACAATGCACCTCCACCACTATTGTCATTAAACAAATAGGTAAGTTTTGCGTCGAACATGGGCGTAGTATTATAAGCTTTGTATCCCAAAAAAGAAGCAAATATCAGGCTTGCCAGGACTATCCACCACTTCCTGCGCCATAACTCTCTCCAGAATTCCATCAAAGTATATAGCACATCCTTCAGTGTCAGGTCACCATCCTGTTCTGTATGTGATGTGTTGGTATGTGCGTTTGGATTGATATCAGACATAATATATTTATCAAATGGTCAATGTTAGTGATTTTTCATTATTAAGGCCTGTCAGCTTATAAACTATTCTGTCAGTTTCCCTTTCCTGCCTGTATTATACTGACGGTCATAATAGGTTTTGTACACCCCTGATGTAACAGCCTTCAACCATTCCTGATTGTCAAGATACCAGTCAATTGTTTTAACAATACCCGTTTCGAAGGTAGATTCAGGAGTCCACTTCAATTCATTTTCTATTTTGGATGCATCAATGGCATACCTCAGGTCGTGACCCGGTCTGTCCTGAACAAATGCAATCAGATTGCGGCTTTCTCCGGCTTTTCTACCCAGTTTACTATCCATGATATCGCATACCAGATGTACTATATCCAGGTTTTTCCATTCATTGTGACCGCCTATATTATAGGTTTGTCCGGATAAGCCTTTCTGCAATACCGTGTCTATGGCACGAACATGGTCTTCAACATACAGCCAATCCCGCACATTCTCACCCTTACCGTATACTGGAAGTTCTTTTTTATGGAGTATGTTGTGAATCATCAGTGGAATCAGCTTTTCGGGAAACTGATAGGGTCCGTAATTATTGCTACAGTTGGAGATGACCACCGGCATTCCGTACGTATGGTGATATGCCCTTACAAGATGGTCGGAAGATGCCTTGGACGCAGAATAGGGAGAACGCGGATCGTAAGGCGTCACTTCCGTAAATAGCCCTGAATCCTGCCCTAATGACCCATATACTTCATCCGTACTCACATGATAAAACAACTTGCCGGAATAGTCATTCTCCCAATATTTTTTAGCAACCTGCAGGAGTACTGCTGTTCCTATAATATTTGTATATAAAAAAAGCATAGGATCACCAATAGATCTGTCCACATGTGACTCAGCCGCCAGATGAATCACGTGCGTTATCTGATATTCCTTGAAAATATCCTTTATTAAAGCCTCATCCCGGATATTGCCCCGGATAAATGTGTAATTAGGTGCATTTTCAATGTCTTTGAGATTCTGCAGATTACCGGCATACGTCAGCACATCTAAGTTGACTATATGACTATCCGGATATCGGTCAACAAAATGCCTGACGGTGTGCGACCCTATAAATCCGGCTCCACCTGTGATTAAGATATTCATTCTAAAACTTAATTTTTATAATTTTGAATTGCTTTAACGACTTTGTAATGATTTATTTCAATTCTCCATGAAGCCGACAATAATCGCGAAAAAAAACTGGCTGACGTCGATGCGGATTTCACCACTAAACCTAAATCGAAGCCGGCACATCAAATATACAACAAAATGTTCTAACGGAGACGTTATCCCGCACTTACATTCATATTGTTTGTATCGGTTCGTTGTTTGTTGGTTATTTTTAAGTGATACGAAAATCGAATTGATATATAAGTTATTATTATCGGATTAATAAAGCTTCTTTATTGAGTTCATCAATCATTCCATCTCAATTTTATCAACCTCCTTCATCAACCTATCCGTTTCACTTAATGCCACAATGATTTTTTGATAATGCAAAATATCCTCAAACTCCAAAGTTCTGTCTTTACGGTCTTTGAGCCATTTTTGCGCAGGTTGATAACCACCAATGTAAAAATCCCATGCTACTTGCGGAACATTGGCAAAATATTGCATGTCGTTGATATATACATTACCGTTTTTGTAAACGGGCTTACCAACAACATTGTCCCCATCCATCGGATATTGGGTAATGTATTTCTCAACCACAGGGCTTTCCAATAAATGTATTTGTCTGATTTGTGAACCCAGTTTTACCAATTGCCAAAAAGTATCAGCATTTTTTGGATATGGCACTCGTGGAAAATCTATTTTTAAAAACTCTTTGTATTTTTCTCGGTAAATGGGTGAATGCAAAACGGCATAGATGTAGTCTAGTATATCAATTGGAGCAAAATATCCCTCTGGAGAACTCAATTGAAGTGGTTCGTTCCCCTCCGCTGGAGGGGTGCCCTTTAGGGCGGGGTGGTCAAAAAGCATCTCCATAACGCCATTCATATTATTCATTACATCAGAAACTGGTATATGAATTACCGTTAATTCTAAATTCTGCAAGAAGGCATCTCTTTGTGCATCATATTCTACTTTATCATCATGACTACTACCATCTATTTCAACTACTACATTACAGTTCGAGCAATAAAAATCTACGATATAATTTCCTATAATTTTTTGGCGATCAAAATCAAAACCCTTGAATTGCTTGTTTTTACTTGGTTCCAAAAAAGTACTTCTGAGAGATAGCCTGCTTGGCGTAGTTCACGTGCACGCTGTTTTAATTTTGGGTTGTAGGGTAAAGACATGTAGTTTTTGGTATTTCTACCATTTTCTTTACCACCCCGGCTTTCAGCCACCCCTCCAGTGGAGGGGAATTTTTCAGCAACAAATTTTAGATTCAGCTTTTCAGCAATTTGATTTACAATTTCAACATTTAAGTTAGGTTGTCTTTCTGTTGTTTGCTCAATGGTTTGCTGGGCGGTGGTTTCGGGATAGAGGTAGAGAGGGAAAAGATTATTTATGTTATATGCACTGCAAGTTTTATGACCTGCAATAAATTTAGAAATATAAACGCCTGAATTTTCTTTATCAGGAACTTGTTTTGGGCATATTAAACCGATGTTATCTTTTTTAAACAGATGTTTCATAACTTCACCTCTTGGCATACAATGAAACCCTTTTGTTGTGCCAGTAAAATATGTATATCTGTCTTCGAAAGGTCGATAAACAATCCTTACAATATTTGAAAAATCTAACCCAGAATTCTTCAAATCATTTCTTGCACCTGTAACTGACCAATCTCTGACATCTTTGCCAAGATTAAATTTTTTTCTTGCAGTTTCATCATCTAAATCAATAAATTCTTCTATCGTTTTTTTACAACTTCTTTTGAAAAATGTATAGTAAACTCATCCCTTGCGGTTACTATACCTGCTGAATTTATTGTAAACAATTCATTAACTCTAAACCCTTTGTCATAATCATTTTGGGCATCAAAATCTTTATTGACCAAAAAGTAATTCGGTTCATTGGGTTGCAGCTCGTTCCATTCAATAGAAGCTAAATTGTTCTCGTTGAGGAAGTCGTATTTATCATCTCGTTTGCCGTAGAGGTCAAAGTGGAAAACTTGTGCTAATTTATTGTTGGTCATTGCTTTTCAGTTGTTGTTTGATAATAGTTTTTTCTCGTTCTATTTCGGCTGCCAATTCTTCTTCTGTGGGCAAATACGGTAAATATTTGGTGCTGAAAAGTTGTTTGTTTTCTGCCAGTACAGAATATTTAGCTATCGTTTTATCGGTTTCGGTACAAAGCAAAATGCCAATGGTTGGGTTGTCGGATGCTTGTTTTTTCAAGTCATCATACATTTGCACATACATATCCAGTTGCCCAATATCTTGATGGCTGAGTTTATTGGTTTTAAGCTCGATGATTACAAAACATTTTAAGATGTAATTGTAAAACACCAAATCAATATAGAAATCAGAAGTTTCTGTTCTAATTAATTGTTGTCTTTCTACAAAGGCAAAGCCTTTTCCCAATTCCAAAATAAATTTTTGGAGGTTATCGATTAAGGCTTTCTCTAATTCGGCTTCGGTGTAACTGTATGATACCGGTAAATTCAAAAATTCTAAAACGGCAGGATTTTTTATAAACTCAAAAGCATCATTTTGAAAGTCTTTGGTTTTTTCTATCATTTCATTTTCCACACCCTCTTTTAGTTGGGAAGATAGAAGTCGTTGGTAATACAAGGTTGAAATATTCCGATCCAAAGTGCGAATTGACCAGTTGTTGTTTGCGGCTTCTTTTAGGTAATACATTCGAGCTTTCTCATCGGAGACTCGTAAAATTCTTTGAAAATGAGACCAACTCAATTGTGCGGACAGTGTTCGCACAATTGCTTCATCCGAGAAGACGAAATAAAACTGCCTTATTTCCCAAACAGTTCTTTTGCTAAATCCTTTCCCAAATTCCTTGGTCAATTCAGCCGAAACATTTTGAATAATTTGCTTACCATACGCCGCACGGTCTTCGCCGCCTTGTTCTTCTTCCACAATGCGTTTGCCAATCATCCAATAAGCTTCTGCCATTGCCGAATTGATGGCAGTATAAGCTCTTTGTCGGGCTTGAGCTAAAATGGTTTTTATTTCGAGGATATAGTTCATGTGCTTAATTCATTATTGATAAATGCTTCCAAACTGGATTTGTCTGGTAATTGCAATTGGTATTTGCTCACAAAAATATCCAGATCACTATCGGCAATTGCATACTCCACCAAGGTTTTATTTTGATGAGTTACCAATAAAATTCCAACTGGCGGATTGTCATTTTCTTCCTGAATATTTCTTTTGAAATGTTGTAAATAGGCTTTCAACTGCCCAATATTTTCATGTTTGGCAGCTTTTGTTTTCAACTCTATTAAGACATGGCATTTCAAAATACGATGGTAGAAAACCAAGTCTATAAAGTAATATTCATCTCCAATCAAAATGCGCTTTTGTCTGGCCTCAAAACAAAAACCGTTTCCAAGTTCTGTTAAAAATTGTTGTAAATGAGCTATAAGTGCCTGTTCTAGTTCTGTTTCTTCAACAAGGTGGCTTTGACTCAAATTTAAAAACTCAAAGAAATAATGTGATTTTACCAAATCAATGCTTTCTTGAGGTTGGATTTTCTTAGCAACTTCTTGGAAGGATTTTGTTTTGTTTTCGGATAATCCCACTCTTTCATAAGTGAGCGCTTCTATCTGTCGCTTCAATTCTTTTACGCTGGGTTGTGTTTTTAGGATAAGTAGCTCATAGAAATGTCTTTTGGTCTCATCTTCAATTTTTATCAACTCAACTAAATGTGTAAACGAAGTAGAAAAAATGAATTTTTGCAGGTGATTTTCATCAATAATAGATTCGTCAGTTGTTGACTGACTTATTCCAAAAACCCTATTATCAATAACTTGCAATTGGTCAGTCAGTAACTGACCAATTGCCATTGGAGATTTTTCATCTGTAATAATTGTATGAAAAAGCTGAGGATAGGCATTATAAAACTGCCGACATAATTTTAAATTTGTTTCAGACAAGCCCTTTATCTGAATAGCTTTTGAGAGTTCTGAAATCAATTTTTTACCGTATTGTGCTCGGTCGTTTCCATCTTGTTCAAATGCTACAATGTAAAAGCCTATCAACCAATTTCTCAAAATAAGATGCGTATTAATGGCTTTTACTACTCGTTGTTGTAAAAAGTCATTCGACTGCTTTATACTGTTAACTAATTTTGAAAAATCCATATTTCAAAAATTTATTTTTTCTTCTTCACAAAAATATTGATGCTCACGCCTTGCATGATGTCAAATACATTTTGGTCGGAACTACCGTCTGGAGCGGTTTCTTTTTTCTTGGCATTACCGTGTAAATCGATGGTGTATATTTTATCAAAAGTTTTCATCAAATTCCAACGCATTCCCCTAAAAGTGGGATTATCTAAAAATCCATGCGGATTGATAAATGCCAAAATACCTTCGCCATTTTTTTCGATATAATGTTGCCCGTAGCGTAGAAACTTCACATAATCATCGTTAATCCATTTTGGATTTCGTTCTTTCAATTTCTCTTTTCCGCCTGGCTCTTTTTTGTAATCTTCCATCAGATTCATAATCCACTCCCCTTTATTGGCACTTTCGCCACTGTATGGCGGATTACCTATCACTACCATCACTGGGTTATCTCGTTTGATGTGGTTGGCTTCGTTGGCTTCTGTGCTGAGCCAATTAGCAAACAAAGTTCCTGTGTCTTGGTGGTGTTCTTCCAAACTATTGGTTAGGTAAACTCTAAATCGTTGGTCTTTTGTTGGTTTGTAACCAGTTTCGGTAAGCAACAAATCCAATTTCAAGTGAGCCATGGCGTAACTTGCCATGAGCAACTCAAAACCGTTTAATCGTGGAAGTAAATGCGTTTCTACATAGTTGCTCCAAATTCCTTGTTGTCCTTCAAATTTTTTGTGAATGTGTTTGACTACTTCTGCCAAAAAAGTTCCTGTTCCTGTGGCTGGGTCAAGTATCTGTACTTTATGAACTTCTTGCTCCACTTTTTTTCCTTGAACATCCACTTTTATTTTGGTTTTGCTGGTATCCGCCAAGCCTTGTGGTAAATCAAATTCGGTTTTTAGAATCTCATCAACTGCCCAAACGATGAAATTTACAACCGGTTGTGGCGTGTACCAAACGCCACGTGCTTTACGCAATTTAGGGTCGTATTCGCTTAGGAAAGTTTCGTAAAAATGGATAATTGGATCTTCCATTTTAGTAGATTTCCCGTAATTCTTTAATATTTCTTCTACGTTACACGCTAAAAATATTTCGACCAAACTATCTACAATCCATTTAATTCGGTCGTCAATATCAGGGCCGGCAATGTATCCAAATAATTTTCTCAAAAACGGATTCGATTTCGGAATCAATTCAGCCGCTTCTTGTCGGCTAAAAGTTGGTACCGTTGGGTCGTGTAGTCGGGCGGCAAACATTCCATAAGCAATGGTTTGGGCGTACACATCGGCAAAACCTTGAGCAGTAATGTCATGAATCAAAATTTGTTTGAATGCCAACATTTGGTCTTTCAATGTACTATCTTCATGATTCGCTTCATCACTTGTCAACGCCTTTTCAATAACATCAGAAAGGAGGCGGGCTTTACCCGCCATCATTTCTGCTAATTTTTTACTGCTTTTTATAGTTTGACCAATGTGCGAACAAAAGTCTTTAATTAGGTTTTCAAACTTGGCGAAATTTTCAGTCAAAGGTTTAATGCCTTTTTCTGTTATTTCTCCAATTGAAATTTTAGTAACAAATTCTCCGTCACGATACAGATGAAAACTCAAATAATCTGTGAAAATCAAGTTGTTTAGCGAAGCCTTGTAACGGTCAAACTGTTCTTTGTTTCCTGCTTTCTTTACTCCTTCAAGATCTTTATCTCCAATGTCTTTCGCTTCTATAAATCCAACAGGAATCTCTTTCTTTGTCAGAATATAGTCGGGTGCGCCGCAAGATTGTCTTTTCGGTTCATTGGTCGCCCTGATGTCTTGTACTAAACTTTCTACAAGTTGTTGTAAGTCACCACGAAAAGTATGTTCGGTTGCATTTCCGAGTCTGTACCTTTTGTCTATATTCTGTATATATTGCTCTAAAGTCATTGATTCTATTCTCAAATTCCTATCAAAGTTAGTTTTTCTGTCCGTGCGTTTGCAAAAAACCAAATGTGCTGATTGTGTGATTGGTTTTGACAATTCTGACTAACGATAGTATTTCTTCAAATGTACACCTGATAAATCTATTAGCCAACATATACTTTTCAACAACTTCATATGACATGATATACATCGTTATCTGCCTATACTGTCATAATAAAAACCCTTATCCCGAGTGACTTTCACATCATAAATGTTTCTGCCATCAAAAATGACAGGTGCTTTCATAATTTTTTTCATGTGATCGAAATCAGGGTTCCGGAATTCATTCCATTCTGTCACAATTGCCAATGCATCTGCATCCTGAATGGCCTCATATTCACTGGTGCTATACTCTATTTTATCTCCGAAAACCTGTCTGACATTCTCCATAGCTTCAGGGTCATACGCTTTAATTCTTACTCCTTTATTCAGCAACCTCGCCAGTATCGTCAAAGCTGGTGCTTCCCGTATATCATCGGTATTGGGTTTGAATGCGAGTCCCCAAACAGCTATGGTTTTTCCTTTCAGATTATCATCAAAATACCTTGAAATCTTTGTTGACAGTATATCCTTTTGCAAATCATTGACGTGCATCACTGCCTTCAAAATCTTAAAATCATAGTCGTTTTCCCTTGCTGTTGTAGCCAGCGCCCGAACATCCTTAGGAAAACAGGATCCGCCGAATCCCACTCCCGGAAACAAAAACCGTCTGCCTATACGACTGTCACTACCCATACCTTTTCTTACCTGATCCACATCAGCTCCCAGAAGTTCACACAGATTGGCTATTTCGTTCATAAAGCTTATTCTGGCAGCCAGATAGGCATTGGCAGCATACTTGGTCATTTCGGCACTGCGTTCGTCCATAACAATCACGGGATTGCCCTGTCTGACAAAGGGATTATACAACTGACGCATCAATTCTTCAGCCCGGGGTGACGACGTACCTATAATAATCCGGTCTGGTTTCAAAAAATCATCAACAGCAACACCTTCTCTCAGAAACTCAGGGTTGGAAACTACATCAAAAACATCTTCCTTCAGATTTTCTGACAATATGGTATGTACTATGTGAGCCGTTCCTACAGGAACCGTACTTTTATTTACGATAACCGTATAAGTCTTAATCAGTTTTGATAATTCTGAAGCTACCTTTCTGACAGCCGACAAATCAGCAGCTCCATCAGCTCCGGATGGTGTGGGTAATGCTAAAAATATAATCTTCGCTCCTTCGATACCATCAGCCAGACTTGTCGTAAACAACAGTCTGCCCTGCTTGATATTTCTTTCAAAAAGAGCTTCCAGTCCAGGTTCAAAAATAGGAATCTGTCCATCCTTCAACCTACTGACCTTAGCTGTATCAACATCTACACAGGTAACAATATTGCCCGAATCGGCAAAACATGTTCCCGCTACCAAGCCGACGTATCCCGTACCAACTACTGCTATTTTCATTATTTCTATGGTGTAACTTATCTTTTTTAATCCAGCTTATCAATATTGCCTGAAAAATGATCTGACCTGTTCTGAAATATAATCCAACTGATCTTCTGTCATTTCAGTATGGATAGGTAATGAGATAACAGAAGCACATAATTCTTCCGTATTTTCAAGCCTGAAATTTTCGGGCACATAACTTTTGAATGCCTCTTGTTTATATAAAGGCACCGGATAGTAAATCATATTAGGCACCTGATGATCATCCAGCCATTTTTTTAACAAATCCCGCTTACCATCTTTAACCTGAAGCGTGTACTGATGATAAACATGGGTAGAATACGGTGCTCTGGCAGGAATTTCCAGTCCGTTAATATCTCTGAATACCCGGTCGTAATATGCTGCAACTTCCTGGCGTGCCCTGCAATATGCATCCAAATGTGGCAACTTGGCTGAAAGGACTACTGCCTGTATAGAGTCCAGTCTGCTGTTACAGCCTATCACATCATGATAGTACCTTACTTCCTGACCATGGTTGGCGATTTTGTGCAGCAATTCGGCAAGTGCATCATCGTTAGTATACATAGCTCCCCCGTCACCGTAACAACCCAGATTTTTGGATGGATAAAAAGATGTACATCCTATATGGCCGATCGTACCGGTTTTTGCTGTCCTGCCATCGTTCAATGTATAGTCAGCACCTATAGCCTGAGCATTATCTTCAATCACCCAAAGGTTATGTGCCGCTGCTATCTGCATGATGGCTTCCATATTGGCTGCCTGACCGTACAGATGTACAGGAACTATAGCTTTAGATTGTTCTGTAACAGCGGCTTTCAGGCTGTCCATATTAATATTGAATGTGTCTGTATCCACATCAACCATCACAGGTTTTAACCCCAGCAATCCGATAACTTCAGCAGTAGCAACATAAGTGAATGCAGGAACTATCACTTCATCGCCGGGTTTAAGCCCTACTGCCATCATAGCTATTTGAAGAGCATCCGTACCATTGGCACAGGGAATCACGTGTTTTACACCGAGATATGCCTCAAAATTTTGTTTGAATTTTTTGACCTGCGGCCCATTGATAAATGAAGTATTGTCAAGAACTTCCTGAATACCTGCATCTATCTCATCTTTAATTTTTAGATATTGGGACCTTACGTCCACCATTTGTATGTTCATGAAATATATTTATATGCTTAAAGAATAAGCTGACTGTAATTATGAATCCGTAAAATCACCATTTTCAGACCTGAATTCAATTTAAATTAAAAATAACATTAACACAATATTATATGTAATAATATCAGACAATCAGCTATTTACATTGTTTAAAATTGTATTTTTTTCATTTATAAAAATGGCTTCGCCGTTGATAAGTCGCACTTGAATTATCACTTTTTTTTAAAAAAACATCTTACTACCTTCAGGCAGTAACCTTCATCTCACGCAATGGTCTCAACATGGCAAGGTCCATTTGAACGTGAAACAGATATCCTATATTTTTCAGTTCGACGACGAACTTTTTCTTACCCCATTTAGATACTATTTTACCTCTTAACCCGGTCAGTTGTCCGCTGATCACTTCCACTTCTTCCCCTACAGCTACACTATGTACATCAAGAACTTCCATTGACTCAATATCTCCTACTATACGTTTTAAAATATCTATTTCATTTTCCGGTATTGATATGAGATTTTTTCCCTGTCTTACAAATCTGTATATGTACTCTGTTTCAAGAACGGTGATATATTCGCTGGATTTTATCTGTACAAAAACATAATTATTAATCAGCGGTATCTGAAGTTTTTTGATTTTCCTGGTGTATCTTCTTAATTTTGTTTGTAAGGGCAGATATGTATTTACTTCTTTCTTATTCAAAAGCTCAGAGACATACTTTTCACACTTATATTTAGTATAAACAGCAAACCATCTTTTATGCTGACTGTCCAGATGATTAATTTCCTTGCTTTGTGATGTCGCTACATTTGTCATACGCTCTTGTATCATTCGGATCTTACATCATCATTATCTTCGCACTACAGAAAAATGCTAATCCTACCAATGACAATAAAAAAATATGGATTTTGTTCAATAGTCCATTCATCCGTACAGATTGCAACAAAGTTCTTCTTCCTTCTTTACCTGGATATGTCCTTTGGTGAAAACAGATTAATAAATTATTTTTGTAAATTCTGTTAGATACAGACAATGCGCCTCTAAGTATCTCCATTGATTTACTGATAAATTCATATATATAAGTAGGTTTAATCATCATTGAATTGTATCTATAAAGTATAAATTTTGTTCAAAAATACAACACTTTTTTGAATTAGTTGACATTTTGGATTAATAATATCAAAGATAAAATCGCTGTTGCCTGCGCAATAGAGTTTGCAAGTATTTCTCCCCATTTTACATCTTCTTTTTCTTTCTCCTTGTTTTCTTCTGTCTTAACAGGTTTGGATCCAACGCTGATTTTGGCACCTGGCCCTACCTTGGGATAGATTTTAAAAAACAGAAAATTTTTGGTTTTGGATACTTTTCCTGATGCGTCCAGAACAGTTATACGATTTTTGGATGCATTGTCGGCAAGACCTCCTGCATATTCATCAATGTAGTATTTGGCAGATCTTCCTTTCTGGTAAGGTACGAGTATTCCCCCCTGTGCAGATATTCTTTCAGGATACACTTCATAAGCCTTTGTTGCTCCATCAATGGAAACAATATTGCTGAGTTTGGGGATATAGATTTCGTCACCTTCCTGCAAAATTACATTCTCATGCGCACTGGCACCATTTTTCAATGCCTTATCCAGATTGATGATGATAAATCCCTGTCCATCCTTATTCCGGTGCAATGTAGCTCCAGCTATAAATGCCTCTGCTGTAATACCACCTGCATCCCTGATGATAGTGGCCAATCGTGTATTTTTACCTAAAAGTGCATATGATCCCGGATATTTGATTTCACCCTGAACGCTAACATTCCTTTGGAGTTCAAATTCAGGTATCGTTCTGACGATTATCTGATCAAATGGCTGAAGGGAGAAGTTATCACCTCCATTCAGCAGATCGAAATTATCATCTACTTGCAGGTTAGCTACCAATACACGGGAAGGTTTATTTTGCTGGAAGTCCAGCCTGTATATGTCTATCCTGTCCATGGCGGCTTCTCTTTTTAATCCACCAGCCAACAGCAGGACATCTTTCAGCTTCAGACTCGGATCGTATGTATATTCTCCGGGCTTGCGAACAGCTCCGGACAACTGTATAAAGGTATGGTCAGTATAATAATTCTTTGAATAAACTACCAACTTGTCATTCGGCATCAAAATTACATTCGCTGCTGAACCCGGGTTACTCAGGGCTTCTTTCAGAGAAAAATTAATATATTGCACAGCATTGTCACCAGTTCCATCTGTCCTGAAAATGTAAGCAAAATCGTCAAGTGCATCTTCCTTCAATCCACCAGCAAAGAACACCAAATCAGCAACCTTCAGGTTTTTATCCAGGTCAAGATCAAAACTACCGGGCTGACGAACGGAGCCGCTGATATTTACAGACCGCTTTTCAGTAAAATCAGCTTTGGAAGATATAATCAACTCGTCACCCTTACGCAATAATATATTGGCATCACTTTGTGGATTACCCATTGCATCATTGATATTAATCAGTTCGTACCTTACGGTTTTAAAGTCATCATTATATCTTTTGAGATATGCAATATCCGTGATAGCATTATCAGCCAGCCGTGCTTTGTTCAGCAGATCAGCTATCGTGCTGTTTTGAGTCAATGCATAAACACCGGCATTTTCCACAGCACCCGATATTTTGACTTCGTTTCTTATTTGCGTATTTATCTGATTGATGATAACCACATCACCGTTAAATAAAGAAAAAGTTTGTTTTTTATTTTCAAGTTCCAGCCAGTTTACATCTATCACACGGATTGAATCTGATTCTATTCTTCTGATCTGAATATTACTTTTCAATGCATCAGCTTTCATACCTCCGGCATAGAAAACCAAATCCTTTAGCGTTTCCTTTTCCAGCAATTCATATGTGAAAGGCCGGTTGACGGCACCCTTGATTTCAATAGTCTTTTCTGCTACAGGTACAAATATATAATCATTCTCAGACAGGTAATAATCCTGAATCATCACCGGATTCTGAAGATACTTGTATACATCCAGGGTGACAGGTTTCTGCCCCTTGCGCAACAATTGTATCTTTCTTACGCTACCTATGTCATTCGGTCCTCCGGCAGCTATCAAAGCATTGAATGCTGTATTAACAGCGGAAATATTATAGGTACCGCTATTGAATACTTCACCCACGATGTTTACATTAAGGGTTCTGGCAGTAGAAACGGTCAGTTCATAGTTTTCTCTTTTGAAAAAATAGTATTTTCTGAGTATATTATACAGCAAATCTTCTGCCTGCTTCACGGTCAGCCCTGCTACATAATACCGCGGCAGATTGGTCGGTTGAATATATCCGTCCTTCTGTATTTCAAGTGCAAAATTCTCCTGTGTTGAACCCCAGATGGATACGGCTACCTTATCTCCGGCTCCCAACACATAGGATTTGGAAGGCTTGGCATCCTCCGTGGTACGGAATAATTTGAGGGATTTATCCCTGAAGATTTGCTGACCATAGGTTTTGGCTCCTGGCAAATTGTCTTTGGCATCTTCCTGAAGTTTTTCAGCTACAGCCTCTTCTATTGTAGCACCATCCTTTACAGCTTTTTGTATCTCATGTGATTGATTACCGATGTTTTCAGGCTTATCCACACTGCGCACATCATCTACTTTGGATTGTGGCTGTGTTTCGGTCGATTGTGACGGTGATTTTTGAGTAGCTTTGTTTTTTTCTTTATTCTCTGCATCCAGCATGGCCATTACTTCCTCAGCGGCCTTTTTTGCCCTGGCAACATCTACAGGATTATCCGGATTGACAGATTCGGGATTTACGCCTTTTTTTATCATCTCAGATCTGAATCGTTCGGGGTCATAACCTCTTCTTTCAATCTCTGACCGGACTGCAGCTTCATTGACATTCTGTGCATATGCCATCATGGCTGTCAGACATAACATCAATACAAGTAAATATTTTATTTTCATAAATTTTCTGAAATATATTACAAATCTTCCTTTTAAATTCTTGTAAACGTTATGAATTGCTCCATATTACTTTTACATAATTGAATAAAAACGGATAAAATCAACGCTCTGGTGTGCAAATATCATTAATATTTTTGTAATGAAACCATTTATAACTACATATTCAGACCACATTTAAATCCGAAGACACATCATTTTTTTTAACTAATAGTCCAAATCAGACTTCATATGAATCGCATACAAGGTATCTACATGATTTTTAAATGTTTCATAATTGTATCTGTCCGTTTTATACATTTAAATTTAATTTCAAGACACAAAGATAGTCATCAAAACTAATTATTTGTCATTTATATTACCCAAACTCCAATTACAGGAAGTATCTGAAACTCCGGAATCCCTGAAATCTAATAATCATATCCGATGTAGGGTAAATTAATACGTATTCCTCCACCGATATAGCTTTGATCAACAGCTGCATCCGTTGTAGTCTTTCTGAAAACAGTGTGCAGATCCAGATAATAGTTATGAAATATTTCATAACTCGCATCTAAACCAATCGACATAACCTGCGTTTTAACGCCTTGTCCTACCCGGTTACCTTCATCCATCTGCCGCGATTGCGTGGGTAATAAAATATTACTGCCCCAATTTTCGTCCTTTCCGTCATCTCCGTATAAGGTCATCAATCCTTTTGCCTGAAGATACAGTCGGTTGGCGGGCTTATATCTGCCTATAAAAATCCATTCTCTGAAATTGGCACCAAGCGGATGTGCAAGTGGTTGATTATAATGACTGTAGTTAGCTATCGAATACTGAGGAAAACCAGGCAGATAGTCCGTATGTGAGTACATATATGGACGCGCAACATTGTATTCCACCTGAACATCCAGATTATCCACACCTAATGCATTCATGTACTTTATCCCTGCCTGTGCGCCGAATTTATTAGCCCACCATCCGGCTTGTTTTTTAACCTCTGACAATTTGAATTCGTCCAAAGCCAGTTGACCATAGAGTGATATACCACGTATGGGATTGATTTTGAGATTCAGACCCAGCATAACATTGTCCGGACTATCCAGATAATGTTCGACTGCACGGTATAAGATCACGGGATTCAGGTATTGGAATTCAAAATGATCCGCTCTTGAAAATACAACAGTTTCAAATAAACCTATCTCCCAGTTTCGGGATGGTTTGAATGCTAGGTAATGGGTTGCACTGTATTTTTTAGGCAGCAAGACATCACCCGGATTTACTGAAGAACTGATGGGTGCCAATTCTGCGAAGATGTTCTGATACTGAAACTTCCAAAAATATGTATTGAGTTTCAGGTAGAAATAATTGTGACTGTAATCCGAAAGCAGCAAAGACCGGATACCATTGCCTATAAAATGATTACCATGTCCGAGTTCGACATTAATACTTTTGATGGGATTAAATCCCAGGTAAGCCTGAGCATAGAAAAAATCATAACCTTTCAATTTTTCTATAACTGAAGACTCATATGCCTTCCAGAATCCTTGTCCCGGCAACGTTTTGAATTTTTTAATACGATCCTCAGTAAATGACAGATAATTACGCTGATTATCCAGTAATTTGGTATAGAAATAAACCTTCTCTTCAACATATCCTCTGATTTCAACGCCTCTGGTATTTTGAAAAACGGGATTATCGTTGTTATTTTGCTTATAATAATCCACTTCTACTACAGGATTGATATATGCTTTAAAGGAAGGCACTTCAATCTGAAGAAAATTGGCGGGAGACTTATAAAAATATTTGAGTAACCCTTTTTGTTTAAAATACAACTGGTCTACTTTCTTTGGGTAAGCTGCTTCTTCCTCCTTGGATTTAAATATGCTGATTATCTTATTAATCTTATTTTTGAACGCGTTCCCTTCATCCAGAAATTCATAGTTATCCGAATAAATATGGAGTAAACTGTATCTGTCCTTATCCGACAAAAATTCGCTATCCCAAGCATTTTTGAAAAAGAGCATTGTTCTTTTTCTGTCGTAGTTATTGATACCATTAATCATGGAAGTATCGCCCCATCTGAGGATTTCTGCCCTGTCATAGGTATGATAAGTCTGATCTCCGCGAAGAATAGCCGGAGATTGTCCATAAACAATATCTGTAAGTATCCACCAAAAACATATCCAAAGAATTCTATACATAAATTTCTATAGTTAAAATCGTGTAAAGATATCAAATTAAAATTAAAAATATCACCGAAATATATATTACATAAATCTATAATAATATAAAGTGGTGAAAATTATGGTGAAATTTGTATGAGATTGTATTAATATTGCACTTTGAATTCAACCTGACAACATTCATATATTGAGTAAATTAAAATATCTCTGGCAGACACTTCTTCATTTTAAGGAGATGGGTACAGTCATACCCAGCAGTGATGCCATGTGCAGGAAAATGACAGATTTTATAGACTGGGAGCAGGACAAAGTAATTGTAGAACTTGGAGCAGGAGATGGTGTTATCACCAAACACATATTGTCCAGAATAGCTCCGGATGCTGTTTTATTTGCATTTGAAATCAATCCGGATTTATGTAAAATCATTTCAAAGATTAATGACCCTAGACTTATTCTTGTCAATGCTGATGCGCAGACGATGGAGCAGCATCTCAATGCACATGGTTATGATCATGCTGATCACATAATATCTGCTATTCCTTTTTTGAATATTCCGGAAGAAATTACTACCCAAATACTTAATAAAAGTCAGCAAATACTAAAGGATCAGGGATTGTTTATTCAGATGCATTATGCCAAAACCATTACACATTTATACAGACAGGTTTTTGATGAAGTGCATATAGACTACGTACCTGTCAATATTCCGCCCGGGTACGTTTTCAAATGTAAAAACCTAACGCTTAAATCACACTAAACAATAGGTACTATTTCTTTGATTTCATTTTCTTTTGCTGAGATTTTGAAAACAGGTTAGATTTTCCTCTTTTGGATGACTCCATGTCAGGATTGTTGTATTTCTCTTCCAGACCACATCCTTCCTTGACCTTGCATGAGCCTGCAACGGTTACGAACGAAAATCCTAAAACTATTATAATCAGCGTTTTACAAATATATTTCACTGTACTTCAACTTTAATTCCAATTCAAAGATATTAATATTTTTAACAACATAATCATTATTTTTCAAAAAAACTAAAAACAAAATATAAAAATGTATGCCTGGAAATATGCCGGAATAATCAGACACATCTGCTAATTGATTTACTGCAAAACACTATATCTATTCAAATCTATAATTTTTTATCTCCGTAAACACAGCATTTTTAAGTGCTTCGGCAAGATTATCCGACATGACAAAATTGCTCGGAAAAGACTCCAGGTATGTGTCCAGCTTCTTGGATGTTTCCTCCGTCAATGCCCGTTTATCACCGATATAACCACAGCTATATCCTTTAAAATCGTGGTATACATTCACAGGAACAGTTTTTAATGTTTTATTGGTTCGTGCATTAACTATTCGGACATTGCCGTGTAGTTCGGCTTGTTTTTCTCTGAATACTTCAGTGATTTCTGCCTTTACCTTTTCAAAAACCTGTTTTTCAACCCAGGTGCTGTCATTTCCATTTTTGGATTTATCCTTGCTGATGAGTACCTCTTTCGATTCCGTATAGGTATGCATTCTTTCGCGTTCGGGCGTAAAAAAGATATCTTTGAGTTCTACTTCTACCAGGTAATCGGCATTAATCTGACGTGCGTCAAACACTACGTCCAGCCATGTTTTATCCAGCTTTGACAGCGGCATATCAAACAAACTTCGCTCGATATTGTCACTGTGAAAATCCCTTAGGTTGTTAAACACCTGTATGCTAACTCTGGTAATACCCAGGGAATACGCCCTATCCTTGAGTCGCTGACTATCCTTGTAATCCTGCTTATAGCGATCAATATTTTTAAGTTGCGCCAATGCATCGCGTGCTGCAATTTTATCACCTGTCTTCTCGGAGCGGGCTATCAATGTCAGTGCATTGTTGTAATACCATTCACAGGTATTGTTTTCAGCATCCATAATAGCATTTCTGTAACTTTTAATTTCAAAAGTTGCCTTATAACCATTTTCACTTACTAATGGCAGCAATGGTTCCAGCTTGTCCTGACGATTCTCGATAGAAGTGTAGAGCTGAAGTACTTTAGGCCAGTTTTCTGGTCTGGCGGAAGCATTGAGTTTATCTATTTCCTTAAGTGTCGAACTATTCAATTTGACATAAGTGTTCTCAAGCGCTTTTACATATTCTGTCTTTTTATTTTTTTCCCCGGCGAGTTTTTTAATCGCATAATTGAAAGCTTTGTCGTATTCACCTTTTTCAACCATTTTTGTAATAGATTTACTACAGGCAATTATGCTGAAAACTGCTAAAATCATGTACACAAACTTTTTCATATTTTTCGTTTTTAAAATGATTGGGACAAATATACCACTATTTAAATGACTGAATTTATTAAAGAATAGTATCCCTCTGAAAATAATTTAATACATGCTTAACATATGCCATAAAATGTTGAAAAGCTGTATAACCCGACAAATTGGTTTTAATCTATTATGAAAAAATAAACAGCTTTGATAATTAATATTTGCATAAAGCCATTTTTAGCACTACTTTTGCGGCAAACGAAAATATTTTAATATGAACTTACACGAATATCAGGGTAAAGAATTATTATCTTCTTATGGCATTCCGGTACAAAGAGGAAAAATTGCCAGTACTGTCGAAGAAGCTGTGGCAGGCTACGAACAGCTGAAAGCAGAAACAGGAACTGAATTTTGCGTCGTCAAAGCACAGATTCATGCCGGAGGTCGGGGTAAAGGCGGTGGCGTAAAGCTTGCCAAAAATATGGATGATCTGAAACAACATGCTGGTAATATCCTGGGTATGATGCTTAAAACACCTCAAACACCGGGCGGTCTGAATGGTGAAGGAAAATTGGTCAGAAAAGTATTTATAGCGGAGGATAGTTATGCTCCGGACTTTGATGCCAATAAAGAATATTATATATCCATCCTAATGGACAGAGGTGCCAAAAGAAATGTAATCATCTACTCTACAGAAGGAGGAATGAACATAGAAGAGGTCGCTGAACAAACGCCACATCTGGTACATAAAGAGTATATTGATCCGCATGTAGGACTCAGAGATTTTCAAAAAAGAAATATAGCCTTCAATCTGGGTTTGACAGGTACAGCATACAAGAATTTTTTAACCTTCATAGGCAATTTATATAAGGCTTTTATAGGTTCCGATGCGTCCTTATTCGAAATCAATCCTTGTTTGAAAACGGGTGATGACAGAATCATAGCTGTAGATGCCAAAGTAACACTCGATGAAAATGCTTTATTCAGACATCCTGACCTGGAAGCAATGCGTGATACGGATGAAGAAGATCCTACAGAAGTTGAAGCCAAAAGCTATGGCCTGAATTATGTCAATCTCGACGGTAATGTAGGGTGTATGGTGAATGGCGCCGGACTGGCTATGGCAACTATGGATATCATCAAATTGTCAGGTGGATCACCTGCCAACTTCCTGGATGTAGGTGGAACAGCTGATGCCACCAGGGTGGAACATGCATTCAGACTCATATTGAGAGATACCAATGTTAAGGCTATTCTTATAAATATTTTCGGAGGAATAGTAAGATGTGACCGCGTAGCACAGGGTGTAGTGGATGCATATAAAAACATAGGGAATATTCCAGTACCTATTATTGTAAGACTTCAGGGTACCAACGCTGATTTAGCCAAGGTGCTCATCGACAATAGCGGATTGCATGTACACTCTGCTATTGAGCTTCAGGAAGCAGCAGATCTGGTCAGAAAATTTATCAGCTAGAACTTTTCTATACGATTTTAATATTCATAAAAAGGTGGTCAATCGTTAACAATTGACCACCTTTTTTATTGCAACACAATTGGTAGGGAACAAATATTACCCTAAGTAAATTTTATATTATCAACAATATATATATATATCGAACAGTTGAGCGAAGTGTTAACGTACAATCAGCCGCAATACAAGCAGATAAAAACAAATAATCCAGGCAACTTACCTATTTATCAATCCAGATCTGAGATAATCTGTTCCAATTCACTCATAATCATAGCTGTAGCACCCCATATTCGTTTTCCTGCGGCATCATAATACGGTACATCCTTAATCGTCATGCCTCTGGCTTCAATATCAGCCATCCCTTTGTATTTGGACTTTAGTATATGTTCTATTGGCAATTCGATAAGGGATTTTACTTCTGTATCATGCAGATTAAATTTTGGATATTCTGCTGTAAATCCAATAAATGGGTGGATCAGAAAATTGGAAACAGGTACATACAACGGTGTTAAATTGCCCAATATGCCAACACTCTCAGGCATTACCCCGATTTCCTCATAAGTTTCTCTTAATGCACAGTCTTCATATGAGTAATCACTTTCTTCCAGTTTTCCTCCGGGAAAAGAAATCTGACCAGCGTGTTTATCTCCTGAGTGGAAGCTCGTACGCTCTATTAAAGCAAGATAGGTCTTTCTGTCTTTAGGATATAACAATGCCAGAACACATCCTATAAGATGGTTTTCCGGTGCAGGCATCCTTTCTTCAGTAATCAATATAGGAGCCATCCTGTTTTGGACTTCTTCTCCTGGTAAATCTTCCTTTAATCTGTGTTCAAGGTCATGAATAAATTCAATATCCATTATTAGGTATTAAATGAACAAATCTCATCATTTAACGGAATTGGACCGCATGATGTAATTTTCAAGTGCCATCGCCATTGAAGAACCACCTGTTGCACTCTCTGCTTTAATATTGACATATAGACCATGATCTTCAGCCGTTTTAGCTGTAACATTACCAAAAACAGCAATCCTTGTATTGTTTTGTTTAAAATCCGGAAAATTGTCAAACAATGATTCAATACCCTGAGGACTAAAAAATATCAAAACATCGTAAAATACGTCGCTAAGATCGGATAAGTCAGCAGAGACCGTATTCTGAACGGCTACCTGCGTAAAATCAATATTTAAAGATTTAAGGTATGCTGCTATTTCCGGTGAACCCAGATTGGATGTAGGTAGTAAAAATTTTTTATCCTTATGTTTATTAAAATAAGCAGCTAAATCTTCTGCTACTCTTGTACCAACAAAAACTTTACGTTTTCTGTATAATATAAATTTCTGGAGATAATTGGCAATAGCTTCCGTCATACAAAAATACAACGTATTGGGAGAGATTTTAACTCTTGTTTCAACGGCTAATCTGAAAAAATTATCAACAGCACCTCTACTAGGGAAAATTACACAAGGAAAATCACCGAGAAGTATTCTGTTTTTTCTGAAATCTCTTTCTGAAACAGGGTCTACCTGTATAAAAGGCCTCCAGTCTATCTTCAGTTTCCATTTTTGTTCCAAATCGTAATAAGGAGATTTGTCTTCAGGTTTTTGTTGCGATATCAAAATAGATTTGACAGGCATATACATCTCCTCATATTTCGTTTTACTCTCTGTAGCCTTACTTTTACTCGTCATATATTTCAAAAAATTTGAAAAAAATCATTGCAAAATCTTCAACAAATTGCCATTCTGAAAAATTTATTTATTAATACAATATGCAAATAAATTAATCATTGGTTATCCTTTAAAACTTTCAATTCTTACGATAATTATGACAATTTCATTATGGTTTTAACCAATATCATAACCGGCGCAATTTCGAAAGCACAAAGGTAAACAAATATTTGAAATATTCTATCATTAATGAACTCAAAAACGATAATAATCCCTCTTAATGTCCGCAAAATCAACAAAATTACTATAATCCCGACAGCAATCCACAATACGATTTCTGCTATATCCTTAGGAGCAAAAGCTATCATAAAATTAAAGGGAATCAGAATCATACCTGCAGCATGATTAAAAATCATACATGTAAAACTATATAAACCGGTACTTTTTTCAATTAAAAAGATTTTACCAAAGGTATTCAATCCTGTATGTTTGACCAGATATACTGATGAAAATATCCCTAAAATAATTAACAGGCTGACAATTCCCTGCTGACCTCCAAATCGGGTGTATATTAAATATGCAAAAACAGCTATATTTATCAAAAAAACAATATATAACAACAACATATAAACATTGGATCCACGTTGTTCTTCCCGTTGAAAAAGCTTTAGAATGTTCTCATTAAATATAGATTTATAAACAAATTCCAATAACTTGACCCTAAGATTGATAAGTATAGCCAGGATAATACATGAGCTTAATAGAAACCAGATCAGGAAAGTATCTGATCCTTGAGTATTGCCGGTCTGAGTCTGTAGTTTTGCAGCCCGCTCCACAATAGCCGACCTTCTTACCGGTACGTGATCAACATCGAAAGGATTCAGTAATAATTCGTTATTCAACTTGTCAGTGATAATGACAGTATCTGTTGTTATGGCAGTATCCGACACTACAGCTTTTACATCACTTACATCAGGTATTGTACTGTCATCGATTGTGCCTAATCGGGGAACAATCTCAAATGGATTGGCTTTATTTTGTCCTGTCAGGTTGACTGAAAACAGTAACACTATCACAAAGGATAATAAAAAACCGGATTTATATGTTATGTTATGATTCATTAATGGCTCAAAATTATGAAATATTTTAAGAATTATCAATTATAATTTTATCTTATTACCTTTGAGCTGTATATCATAATTCAGGCAAGTGGCAAACATACTGATAAGACGGCTAATTGTATTGGGTGGTCTCTCCATAATAGGGATTATCTTCGTACAGTCATACTGGTTGCTGAAAACCTGGGACATTAAGGATAAAGAATTCGATCAATCAGTCAACATCGTCTTACGCAATGTTGCAGAACGTATGTCCAAATTCAATAAAACCGTATTGCCGAAGGAAGACTTAGTTCAGAGAAAGTCCTCGAATTACTATGCTGTAAACATCAATTCGGAAATTGATGCCGGATTACTCGAACAATATCTGTTGCAGGAGATGCAAAAACAATCTCTGAATATTGATTTTGAATATGCTGTCTATGACTGTTCCTCTGACGAACTGGTGTATGGCAACTACTGTAGTAATGAACTGTTGGGTGATGGAGAAATCAAAAAAAACACCAAATTACCCAAATTCAACAATCTCATTTATTATTTTGTAGTCCGGTTTCCAAAGCGGGAAAGCTTCCTGCTCGCCAACAGAAATATGACCCTCACGCTGACTGTTTTATCTGTGTTGGCAATAATATTCTTTTTGTACAGTATGTGGATCATCATGGAACAGAAACGATTGTCAGAGTTACAGAAGGATTTTATCAACAACATGACGCATGAATTCAAAACTCCACTATCTTCCATTAAAATAGCTGCTGACTTCCTTGCCAATGACAATCATATAAAAAACGACACCCGACTGCATCGTTATGTACAGATAATCAAAGACCAAAATCTGCGGCTCAACGATCAGGTAGAAAAAGTTCTCAATGTGGCACAGCTTGAAAAAGATAGTATTCAATTAAAAAAAGAAGTTTTTGAAATCAATGATACACTTTCCAACGTTATAAATAACGAGTCATTGAAATTAAAACATGGAAATATAGCTTTTAAAGGAACATCAGAACCCGTATTTATACTTGCAGACAAATTACACTTCGTCAATGTAGTAGCCAATATGATAGACAATGCTATAAAATACAGCGGTAACGAGCCAAAAGTGAACTTAAGTTTGAAAGAAGATGCTGAATTAATTGTATTAAGTATTAAAGATAATGGTATAGGAATAGATAAGGAAAATCAAAAAAAATTATTTGAAAAATTTTTCAGAGTCTCAACAGGTGACGTACATGATGTAAAAGGATTTGGTCTCGGTTTATTTTATGTAAATAATATATGTAAATCTCATGGCTGGAAAATACAGGTAGAATCGGAACTGAATGTTGGAACAGAATTTATAATAACAATTCCAAAACATAATGAAATATGAACGAAAAATCAAAAATCCTTTATTTGGAAGATGACGAAACACTGAGTTTTGTCACCAAAGATAATTTAGAACTGCATGGCTATGATGTCATACATTGTCTTGACGGTGAAAGTGCTATTGAAGTATTTTTTAACAATCAATTCGATCTATGTATTTTAGATGTCATGCTGCCCAAAATGAATGGCTTTGCAGTAGCAGAAAAAATCAGGGCTACGGACCCTAACGTGCCTATTATATTTCTTACTGCCAAATCAATGAAAGAAGACAGAATACTCGGTCTCAAATTGGGTGCTGATGACTATATGACAAAACCTTTTTCAATAGAAGAACTGATACTGAAAATTGAAGTATTTCTGAGGCGCAAATATGTAACTGTATCTATCAATGATCTGTACAAAATCGGGAAATACAGTTTTGATTACCGGAATCTTATCCTGTCATTCAATGATGTGTCAAGAAGTCTGACTCAAAAGGAAGCAGACTTACTGAAAATGCTGCTCGATCATAAAAACAACGTTGTCAAAAGAAGTATCATCCTTGAAAAACTATGGGGACATGATGATTATTTTCTGGGTCGAAGTATGGATGTTTTTATTTCCAGGTTGCGAAAATATCTGGCTGATGATCCAAAGATAAAACTGGACAACATTCATGGTGTTGGCTTCAAGTTAGTTTTGGAATCCTGATATTTTCAACCAAAAAAATCCGTATAAATTAAATTAAGCTAAAAAACCTTTAAGCCAAATGCGATTCGATTTTTGACACAAACTTTGTTGATTTAATAGTTATTTATTATTTTTGCACCTAACTATAAGATACACAAAAATAAACATTTAATTAAAAAACATAATATGAAGAATTTAATTCAACTTGTCTTGATACTTCTGTTATTTACATGCATCGACTTTAAGTTGATTGCACAAAAGTATTATGGCAATGAATGGATTAAAACGGATAAAAAATACCTCAAGCTTAAAGTTGCCGAAGACGGTATCTACAGAGTTACATATGAGGAAATGGTAACGCATGGATTTATACAGGGCAGTACGGATGGCAGTAACTTCCAGCTCATAAATTTTGGCAAGGAACAGGCTTTATTTGTAAGCGACAATCAATTTACAAATGGTGATTATATTGAGTTTTATGGTGAAAAAAACAGGATAGGCATGGATTCCCTGTTGTATAAAGACTGGCAAAAAGACCTGTTCAACCCCGAATATTCCTTTGTCACGGATACCAATGTCTATTTTCTGACATTAGCACCTGAAAGTATCAACAAAAGATATACACTGACACAGCCTGATTACACAAATATCAATTTAACTCCATTTGCGTATTATCTTCATGAAGAAAAAGTAATTTATGACAACACCTTCTTCAAAAATGTTGCTAATGATATCAGGTATTCCTATTTTGAACCCAGTGAAGGATTTGGTGGACCTATAACAGCGAATTCCAGCCTTACCTTTAATGTATCCAATATGTACATTAATGGCCCTGCCCCATCCTTGCACTGCCGGATTGGCAACAACAACCAATTGGCAAAAATTGAAATCCGTTTTAACAATCAACTGCTGGATACAAAAAATAATGGTGCAAAAAACACCTTACAATTATATTACCCTTTGGAATACAGTCAGTTATCAAACGGAAATAACATTCTAAATTTAAAAAATACAGGAGGAAATACAGATAGGCATCGTGTATCCGTAGCATCATTGATATATGCCCGTACTTTAGATTTTCAGAATAGAAATACATTTTTCTTCACAATGCCTGCTGACAATAGTCCAAGATTGCTGGACATATCAGCATTTAAATCTGACAAACAGGATGTATTTGTTTATGATACTAAAAGTAATATTAAATATTGGACATCCGTAACAGACAATCAGGTCAGGGTACTACTCAATCCGATCCAAAGTAATACCCGATATTATATTACCAATAGTGCAGCCATTAAAAAAGTATCTGATATATCTGTATTTATACCGCAAACCTTTACGGATGAAGGCACCCAATACCTCATCATCACCAATAGATCATTGCGCAATAACGGTACAGATTATGTACAGGCATATGCCGATTATAGAAACAGTACTCAGGGTGGTGGATATTCTACAAAGATTATTGACATCCAAAGTATTTATGACAATTTTGGTTATGGTATTGACAGGCATTTTTACAGTATCAAGCAAATGAGTAAATTTCTCCATGACAACTGGAAAGAACTCGAATATGTCTTTATAATTGGTAAAGGGTTGGAATACAACTTAATCAGAAGGCCCAACGAAGTACAGGACAAACTTAACAAAAAGTATTTTGTACCTACATTTGGTTATTTAGGATCTGACAATATGCTGTTTTCAGAAGACAATTTTCCTGATCCGTATTTTGCTATCGGCAGGCTGGCAGCCAGGAATGCTGACGATATTAAAAATTATCTGGATAAAATAATTCAAAATGACAATATATCCACCCTACCACAGACAATAAAGGATAAATACTGGTTAAAGAGAGTTATTCATCTGGGTGGAGGAAAAACCACCGGTGAGCAGGATCTGATAAAAGCAGGATTAACCAGAATAGCAAATATTATTGAGGACACTTTATATGGAGGAGACATTTTTTCCTATTTTAAGAAATCTTCTGATCCCATTCTATATGAAACAAGTGAAGAGATCAATCGGTTATTCAGTGATGGCGTAAGTTTTGTCAATTTCTTTGGACATTCTTCAGCAGGCTCATGGGAGTTTCCAATAGACAATCCCCGTAATTTTACCAATTTCGGAAGATACCCGTTTCTGAATGCATTAGGTTGTTATGCCGGCAATTTACATGCAGACGGTATTGGTCTCAGCGAATCATTTGTGCTGGAAAAAGGACGTGGAAGTATTGCTTTCCTGGCTTCTACAGGTACGGCTTTTATTCCATCACTCAGTAATTATGGAAATGTCTTTTTCCAACGAATATTAAAGACTTCAAAGGAAAGGTCTTACGGTCAGATTATAAGGGACATAGCTCATGAATACAGAAATGTTACCAGTTCTGATCTCGCACTCTATTCCCAGATCACCTATCATGGTGACCCTGCACTGAAATTTCATGATTACCCCGGTTCTGATTATATGTTTGATCCCTCTACAGTTAAGACAGTTCCTTCAATAGTTCAAAGTACGCAAAAGACATTCTCTGTCCAGTTAGACCTTGTAAATCTTGGAAATTATACAGGTGACACCATCCATATGGCTTGCTATCATTTGTTGCCGGATGGTACGATTATAGACACGGTTTTATTGCAAATTGATCAGGTAGCAAATCGTAAGACAATAACCATTCCTTTGAAAAATTATAATGAACAATCCGTTGGAAAAAACACATTATTTGTACAGATAGATCCTGAAAACAGATTAAAAGAATATCCATTACCTGTTGCAAAATCCAACAATGCGCTCAACGATGGTCGTGGTTTCGAATTTTTTGTTTCCGGTGCTTATGCATCCACTGTATATCCACCCGATTTTGCTATGATTAATACAAAGGATCATTATATATTAAAGGCTTCCACATATGCTGTTCCTGTAAAAGAAACTGATTTTATATTTCAGATTGACACTACATCCTATTTTAATAGTCCTATTTTAGAAAAAGGGAAAGTAGCCTCAACCGGTGGCCTTATCGAATACCATCCAAAGCTTGATCTGATCGCTGACAGAGTGTATTACTGGCGGGTAAGTCCTGATAGTATTGCCGGTGAAGGATACAGGTGGTCACAGGCTTCATTTGCCTATCTGCCCAATGAAGATGAGGGGTGGAATCAGAGCCATTACTTTCAGTTTTTGTCCGACAGATTCAATAATTTGGAATTGAGCGAAAATACGAAACGCAAGTTTATATTTGGTAAAGAAATCCACATCTCACAATTGAGGAACAGACTCTGGGACAATGATGACAGACCAGGATATTCCTATGACAATGTCAGGTACGGTTCCGTATCGCCATGGAATTTTATGGATTCAGGTATTGGATTTGTAGTCGGAGACAGACACAATCATCTGGATGGTGTACCCAATCCAGCAGGCGGTTTATATGGCAGTATTAATCCATCTGCATCCAAAGGTTTCTGTTTCAAAACCAACACGAAAAAGGACAGGGACAACATTATACAATTTTTAGAAAATGTTGTAAAAGATAATTACTATCTACATGTATTTTCAATATTAAAAGATGAAAAATCATCCTATAATTTTGATGGATGGGAACAGGATTCGCTTGCAGACGGCAAAAACATCTTTAATGTAATGGAAGGTCTCGGAGCAAAACAATTCAGGAATTTATTACGTGATACAGTACCTTATATATTTC
>JADZFD010000002.1 GCA_020850225.1 Saprospiraceae bacterium
AGGCAGGAGCAGCTACGTTGAGTGTATATGACATGACAGGTAAGTTGGTAGTAACAAGAAGCATCAGTGCAGTTAAAGGATTGAACAGTGAAGTATTCACGAAAGATCAGTTAGGTGTAAGTGGTGTGATGTACTACACGTTAGAGAGCGGTGATTTCACGGCTACAAAGAAGATGATCATCGTCGAGTAATCGGATGGCATAATATAACTCAGAAAAGGGTTTAAAATAAATCGGTTTTTGGGATGGCCTCTCTTCGAGCAATCGGAGGGGGGCTTTTTTATTTTAAGGAATTATCCTGTTTAGGGATATTTTCGTATTTTTGGGATGAAATTTAGAGAATAGAATAGAATGAAAAATGTATTTATAGTTGACGGTATCAGAACAGCTATTGGGTCTTTTCGGGGTGGAATATCCGGAGTACGAGCAGATGACCTCGCTGCACTTCCTATTAATTATTTAACTGAGAAGTATGATTTCCTGAATACGGATACCGATGATGTGATCTTAGGATGTGCCAATCAGGCCGGTGAAGACAACCGTAATATAGCAAGAATGGCACTGTTATTGGCAGGTATGCATTATTCCGTCCCCGGTGAAACAGTAAACAGATTGTGTGCATCCGGTATGTCAGCCGTAGTACATGCAGGAAGGGCAATTCAGGCTGGAGACGGTGATTTATTTGTCGCAGGAGGAGTGGAACATATGACACGTGGACCTTATGTGGTAGCCAAACCATCACAAGCGTTTGGTTCTGATGCCAGGATGTATGATTCAAGTTTTGGATGGAGATTTGTTAATACCAGAATGGAGAAGTTATATGGAGTAGAAGCTATGGGAGAAACAGCTGAAAACCTGGCTGACAAGTATCACATATCCAGAGAAGATCAGGATACTTTCGCATTTCAATCACAAATGAAAGCCACGAAAGCTCTAAAAAATGGCATACTTGCCCAGGAGATTATGCCTGTCCAGATACCATCCGGAAAATCTGATGTAATTATTTTTGATACAGATGAATTTATCAAACCGCACACAACTATGGAAGGTCTGTCTAAATTGAGAACAGCATTTCGAAAGGATGGGACGGTTACAGCAGGTAACGCATCTGGCTTGAATGATGGTGCAGCAGCTATGATGATTGCCTCAGAATCCGCGGTTGATAAATACAATCTGAATCCGCTGACAAGAGTAGTGTCAACAGCAGTAGCAGGTGTAGAACCCCGGATTATGGGTATTGGTCCGGTAGAAGCATCCATTAAGGCATTGAAGAAAGCCGGATTAAGTATGAATCAAATGGATATCATAGAGATTAATGAAGCATTTGCGGTACAGGTATTGGCATGCATGAAGGAATTGAATTTGTCCATGGATGATACAAGAATTAATCCAAATGGAGGTGCAATAGCATTGGGCCATCCTTTGGGAATGTCAGGAACAAGGATATTATTGTCAGCATCATTGGAATTAAACCGGAATAATAAAAGATACGCTCTGGTAACCATGTGTATTGGAGTAGGTCAGGGTTATGCTGTTGTTTTGGAGAATTGTAATGTTCAGGTTGATAAATAGGGGTACATTATAATTTTATCGTATGAAGTTGAGAAGAAATATTGGTATATCGATTCTTATATGGAACAGTTTTTTGTTGATTTGTAATGTTGCAAATGCACAACATGTACTTTTACTTGAAATCAAAAATCAGATTGAAGCTGTAAAATTTTATTCAGGTGATCAACTCATTTATAAGACAAAAGATCAGCATGAATGGCAACATCGCACCATCATAAGGCTGATACCGGAATCAGATGTTATACTCTTTGAAGACGGTATGGTGACTATAAGCGAAATAAACAAGGTTCAACTCAAAAATGAATTTTCAAGAGGCATGGGAAAGTTGTTTACAGGATTTGGAGCAACCTGGCTTTTATTTGGGGGGATACTGGATGTAGCTGACAGAGAGCCGTTTACATGGACGACATTGGCAATTGGAGCCACCAGTCTGGGGGTTGGCCAACTTTTATTGAGAGTAGTAGGTAAAAAGAACTATACCATAGGTAAGTATACGAGACTAAGAATGATTGATATAACTATGCCCGAACAGATTCCTGCATTACAGCATTAGCTACTACTATTCAGATGTAATATTTAGGGGGTTATTTACAATCCCAAACCCACTCGTCCAGAGGATAGGATGTTTTTCTATAACTGAAATGCCACCATTCCGTACGAATACCTCCAAAACCATATTTTTCCATCGTACTCTTAAGAATCCATCGATTGCGTTTTACAGCTTCCGGGTGATTGTAACCATAATGCGCTTCTTCTCCGAAAAAATCATAAGGTGTTCCCATATCCAGTTCCTTACCATCGACATCGATCAGGGTCAGATCAACTGCTAATCCTCGACTGTGCATAGATCCTTTTGCCGGAGGAGTTACATATTTGTCATCGGGTACTACATCCCAAAGTCTTTGTTGGTAGGGTCTTGGTCGAAAACAATCGAATATCTTGAATGTATAACCAAACTTTTTCTGTAACTCTGATTGTGCTTTCAGCAAATTATCAGCTGCTTCAGGACGGAGATAACACCTGGCACAATCATATATTTTTTGCTTGGTGAAGTTATTATTAGTAGCATATCTGATTTCAAGAGCGATGCCTTCATCTTCCGTTAATTCTGTAAAATCAGATGTAGTTTTCTTTTCATCTGTTGTATTATCAGGTAATCCTGGATCATTATTTTCAGGTTTTGAGTGTTCTTCAGTGTTAGTATCCATTAATTGATTAGGTGTAATATCATGACTTTCAATCTCTTCATTTTTATGGATAGGTACAATATCCTCCTGTTTAGGTTCTGATTTACACTGAGTCATAAAAGTTATACATACTAAACAGCACCATGTTAGATATAAAATTTTTATTTTCATGGATTGGATTGTTTGAGTTGTTTATTGAAATATTTAATCTGAGTTGTCAGATATCCGTTTCTGTTAAATATTTTTTTGAAAGAAGGAAGAAAAATATTCTTTTTATAAGGCAGAGGTTCAGGAGCCCTGTTGAGTTGCCTGGTTACAAATAGAAGCTGATCTTCATCCTTTCCAGTAATTATAAAATAATAGTTGTCATAAGGACAGGTTAATGACAAATCCGTAACCTCATGCATATTGACAAATGCCGGGGCAATACCTGAATTGAAAGCCTTATAGGAAGAATCCGGTAAAAAGTAGAAAGGAGTAGCATCAAAATGTTCTGAAAATAGTTGAAAAAGTGTATTGAAATTTTTGCTGTTTTCTTCAATAGCTTTATCGTATAATCCTTTGTATTGGGCCGATTTATTAAGCGGATTTCCGGGATTATCCATTTGCTTTTTCAGATATACCAGCTTATTGCCATGAACAGGATATCTGACTATTACACAAAATTTTGATGAATCAGTATTGTCTGAATAGATGTAACCCTTCTCAAAAGTATAGGAATCAGAATTCGACACACTGATTATCATCGAGCTTTTGTCAGCATAAATACCGGAAGCAAATATTGGAAAATGAGTAAGGATAATTCCTGTAATCAATATTAAATTAATGACTAAGTTTCTGAAAAGCACTGAAATACGTATTTTATAAAATGTATAAGTGAAAAAAGAACAAAGATAGGAGTTTTATCTAATTTTCGCTTTGATAATATTCAATTGTTAAGTTAATATTGAGTTAAACAAATAATTGAATCGATTTTACTCATCGTTTAGATATATATTTGCGATATATGTTAAATGTAGCGGACTGTTTGATGCAGCATACAATGACAGTTAAAGTTTAACAGTTTATTAGGTAAATAGCTAAGGAAAATTATACAAATTCACCCTTTATAAATCGTTAATTGATAGTTATTATTAAATGAGTTAAAATAAATCCATGCAGACAGCTATAGATATTGAAGCAATCAACCAACAGATTTATATAGACAGTGCATTTATGGATACCCTGAATGCAGAAGTCGCCAAAGTGATAGTAGGACAACGACACATGGTGGACAGGTTGATGCTGGGATTGCTGGCTGAAGGGCATGTATTGCTGGAAGGGTTGCCCGGATTGGCTAAAACGCTTGCGGTCAAGGCATTGGCATCCGTTATTCATGCTGATTTCAACAGGATACAATTCACGCCGGATTTGCTGCCATCAGATATCATAGGTACCATGATATTCAATCCATCAAATAATGATTTTACGGTGAGGAAGGGTCCCATCTTTGCTAATTTTATTCTGGCAGATGAGATTAACAGGGCGCCAGCCAAGGTACAGGCTGCATTACTGGAAGCCATGCAGGAAAGACAGGTCACTATAGGAAAGGAAACTTTCAGACTTCACGAACCTTTTTTGGTATTGGCGACACAAAACCCCATCGAACAGGAAGGTACATACCCATTACCTGAAGCACAGGTAGACAGATTTATGCTTAAAGTCAATATTGGACATCCTGAAAGAGAAGAAGAAAGGGAAATTATCAGAAGGAGCATATCCGGACAAACAGCACAAAAACTTCAGCCCGTTATACAGCCTGAAGAAATTATACGTGCACGTAAGTCAGTGAAAAAGGTGTATATGGATGAAAAAATCGAGAATTACATTCTTGATATTGTATTTGCAACCCGAACACCTGCACTTTTCAGGCTTAATGATCTTACACCATTATTGGCTTATGGTGCTTCACCTCGTGCCAGTATCAATCTTGCTATTGCATCCAGGGCATATGCATTTATGCAAAGGCGAGGATACGTTATACCGGATGATATAAGGAATGTAGCCAAAGATGTTTTGCGGCACAGGATTGGATTGACCTACGAAGCTGAAGCAGAGAATGTCACACAGGAGGAAATTATCACCAGAATCATCAATACCATTCCTGTTCCCTGATTAAAGAATTAATTTGAATTGTTCAATTATTCATAGCGTATTATTAACACTATTGCTGTACTTAGTACTACCTGCGGACGTATTGGCTCAGCACAAATATAACAGAGACGATGTCAGGGCTTTATTTCCTGTTGAAATCAAGAATCTGTGGATCAATAACCTGACTGGAAGTTTGGACAATAAGCACTGGATCGATATGGTTATAGGTACGGATGGGCAGGTATGTAAGGGTTATTATACCCTGCATAATTCGGGAGAATCATTTTATTTTGAAGGTAGCGATTCGAAAAATGAATTGAAACTGGTTGAATTGTCACCGGATGCCAGGACTACCGGTTTGATATTTGGTCACTATGACGGAGAGAGATTCAATGGTAAGTGGATGAACCTGGATAAAACGATGCAACTGGATATGCAGCTCAGCAATACAATCCAGACAACAACCGGTAAAAGTACAGATTGTATAAGTGATGTTTGGCACAGGATTTATACTGGAAAAATAGATGAGAAGCCATCAAGGATTTATATAGTAAAGCAGAACAGTGAATACACAATTACCTATTACCAGGATAGTCTGCAATTGGTAGATGTTATACCATCCAATAATCAAAAGAGCGAGATGCTGAAACCGGCTTTCGCGTCATTGTTGTGGGGGAATAAGCTGATTCTAATTGATACGGCTGAGTTGAAGCAGATTAAGATCATGGAACCGGTCAATAATGATTTTAAATTGCTTGGTACGTTAAAACAATCTGATGCTATCGATTTTGAATGCTATGAGTATGCAGACTACTATTCCAGATTACTTATTGAAAAACCTGTAAACAGCAACAAGAAGTTTAATAAGTGGATAGAGGGAAAGATGATTGACTGGATGGAGGATAATATCAGCGAGCTTAAGGGTATAAAACGCGATAATATTGCCACAAAAGACAGATGGATTCAATATGCTGAAGGATGGATTGATATCGATCTGCTTACCAGTGATTATCTCAGCGGTACGATATATCTGCAATCTTCTTTAAAGTCCGGAACCCGGAAGGTACCGTTTATTTATGATCTGAAATGGAGCAAGGAGCTGAAGTTGCAGGATCTTTTTGATAAGAAATTTGATTATAAGGATTACTTCAGGCATGTATTGGGCGCAAGAAAAAAAGAAATATCCTGGTCACCTGAAATTAAAAAATGGATAGATGGCCAGACTTTTGAGTTCTGTACGATTAAAAATCAGGGTTTTAGTTTTAAAACCGAATTGAATACTATATATGGTGAACAAGAGATACTGATACCTTATATAGAAATAGAGCAACATCTTAAGAATATTAATTTGAATAAGGGCTTAATAAAATATTGATGGATACTTCTGAAATATTAAAAAAAGTACGGAAGGTTGAAATTAAAACAAAAGGGCTGACAAAGCATGTTTTTGCAGGGGAATATCAATCTGCTTTTAAGGGACGCGGAATGGCTTTCAGTGAAGTGCGTAGTTATGAATATGGTGATGATGTTCGTAATATAGACTGGAATGTAACGGCCAGAACAGGAGATCCCTATGTTAAGATATTTGAAGAAGAGAGAGAATTAACCGTGATGTTGGTGGTCGACATATCTGCATCATCCTATTTTGGGTCCCGGTATAGATTTAAAAGCGATTTGATGACAGAACTGGCAGCGATACTTGCTTTCTCAGCTATAACCAATAATGATAAGGTTGGGTTGATTTTGTTTTCGGATAAGGTCGAAAAGTATTTGCCACCTAAAAAAGGCAAACAATACATACTCAGAATCATCAGGGAACTTGTCAACATAACACCGCAGCATAAAGCAACGAATCTGAGTGAAGCATTAATCTATCTGAATAATGTAGAAAAGAAAAGAAGCATAACTTTTGTGATGTCTGATTATATAGATTCCAACTATGAACAGGCTCTTTCGATAACATCCAAAAGGCACGATATTATAGGTATTAAAGTCGTGGATGCTTTGGAACAACAGCTGCCGGATGTAGGATTAGCCGCTGTTGAAGATGCCGAAACAGGTGTAAGGAGATGGATGGATACCTCTGATGCTGTCGTTAGAAATACATGGAAAGAGGCTTATGAGAAGAGACATAATACATTCTTAGCAACTTTTGCCCGGTCCAAATCGGATACATTAACGCTGAATACCGAAGAGGATTACGTGAAAGCATTACAATTATTTTTTAAAAACAGAACCCGCAGATAAGTATAATGAGATTCTATTTGCTGTTTGGAATTATTTTGTTGTTGTTTGTTTTGCCTTCGCAAGCTCAGCGTATCGAATCTCAGGTTCAACTTTCGAAGGATTCTGTACTTATTGGTGATAGGATTCAACTGCAGGTTCGGATTAAATATCCAAAGGACGTTGTGCTGAAAGGACTTGATTTGTCCGGATATAAACAGATTCCAAACACTAAATACCCTGCCGATACGATTCATCTGGATAAATATGCAGATATTTCGATTCTTGATGCAGGCAAATGGAAAAATATAGCAGAAGACTTTCAGGTGACGGCAGCACAGCTTGATCCTGTTTTGTCAGGAAATGATTTTATTATAGATAATATTATCACCATTGCTATTTACAATGAAGGAACCTATCGAATTCCGGAACCAGCATTTCTACAGGACTCCGGTGAATCAACAGTACCAGCATCCGGAAAAGTGGTGCATGTATATCTGCCGGCACCAATGCAATCGGATTCCATTGCACTCAATCCAATAAAAGACATCATGAGGGAAAAGGCTGATTGGAGTGACTATGTCTGGATAATGTATGTACTCTCGTTGCTGATTGCAGTTATATTGTTGATTGTGTATTTCAAACTAAGAAAAAAGGTAGAAAAAGGAGTTGTTGAAGTAGCTCCGGTTGTGATATCACCACATCAAAAGGCACTGTCTGCATTGCAGCATCTGAAGGATAAATCATTGTGGCAAACTGGCAATATCAAAGCATACCAATCTGAGTTGACAGACATAATCCGTACATATCTTGAAGAAAGATATTATATCAATGCGCCTGAAATGACAACGGATGAAATAACAATAGCCCTTGAAAAGACGGCATTTGACATAAGGTACAAAACGGAATTGAAAGAGATACTGCAGGTGGCTGATTTAGTAAAATTTGCCAAAGCTGTTCCGGAAGAAAACATTCACGACGTTTTCATGTGTAAAGCGGTAGATTTTGTGATACATACACAGATGGGAGTTATTGATAACAAGACACAAAATTCAGATAGTCATGATTGAATACTGGAATCAGTTTCATTTTGATAATCCGTGGTGGTTGTTGGGTATGTTGCTTGTACCAGTAATGGTATGGTGGCAGTATTTTAAAAGGAACAGGTCATATCCGCGTATCAGAATCTCTGACCTGAGCGGATTACCAATACATAAAACCTGGAAAGAAAGGTTGTATACTTTTCTGCCTATACTTACTATAGCTGCATTGGTATGTTTTGTCATTGCTATGGCAAGGCCGCAACTCAATCTGAAAGAAGAGAAAGTTAAGGCAGATGGTATAGACATAATGATGGTAATGGATTTGTCAAGTAGTATGTTGTCCAAGGATTTTAGTCCGGATAGACTGGAAGTAAGTAAGGTAGTGGCACAGGAGTTTGTATCTAAAAGAAAATATGACAGAATAGGACTTGTCGTGTTTTCAGGAGAAGCTTTTACACAATGTCCGGTTACTGTTGATCACAATATCCTGACAGATTTTATAGGTGGATTACATGTAGGAATCGTACAGGATGGTACAGCTATCGGTATGGGGTTGGCAACGGCTGTCAATCGGTTAAAAGATTCAGAAGCCAAATCCAAAATTATTATTTTACTTACAGATGGTGTGAACAATACAGGATATATCAATCCTTTGACGGCTGCTGAAATAGCACATCAATACAATGTAAAAGTGTATACAATCGGCGTGGGGTCGATGGGAAGTGCATTGTCTCCGGTGAATAGGGGATTGAACGGTGAGTATTATTTTGCTATGTCCAGAGTGGAAATAGATACTGATTTATTGAAAAAAATTTCTGAAATGACATCAGGGCAATATTACAGAGCGACAGACAGAGCAAGTCTTGAAAATATTTATTCGGAGATTGATCGTCTTGAAAAAACAGAAATTGAGGTAGAAGTATACAAACGTTACAAGGACGAGTACAGGATGTTTCTCGTTGCAGGTCTTGGGTTTCTGCTGTTGGGATTTGTACTTCAGCAAACAATTTTCAGAACCATACAATAAGACTAAGATATGTTGAGATGGGAAGATTTTTCTGGTTTTTATATGCTGTTTTTGATACCGGCCATTTTGCTGCTATGGTGGTGGATAAGTAGCAATAAACAACGTCAGCGCGACAGATTTATTTCTACTGAGATGATGGAAAAGCTCATTAACTTTAGAGTATTGGATTGGGTTAAACCTGTTTTACTTGGAATTATTGTTTTATTTCTTGCTATTGCCTATGTTAATCCACAGGCAGGCCTGAAAAAAGAAAAACAGAAGGTCGAAAACAGTGATATTTTTATTGCATTAGACATTTCCAATAGTATGAATGTCAGGGATATAAGTCCATCAAGAATAGAAAAATCTAAGAAATTCATCAGTGATTTCTTACTAACGAGGTACGGAGATCAGGTAGGACTTATTTATTTTGCCGGTAGTGCTTTTTTGCAAATGCCTCTGACAACTGACATAGCAGCAGCCGGTATGTTTGTCAAAGCAGTCAATACAAATATGGCAGGAACACAGGGTACCAATATTGGTGAAGCATTACAACTGGCGTTGAAAAGTACGCAGGAACCACAGCAAAAGGCCATACTGTTGATATCTGATGGTGAAGACCATGATGATAAAGCTATTGAAATGGCCAGACAGGCCAGGGACAAAGGTTGGAGCGTATTTACGGTAAGTGTTGGAACAGAAGCAGGTGCGCTGGTTCCAGTCAATGAAGACGGCAGGGAAACTTACATATACGATGATAAAGGCAATCCTGTAAAATCAGTTGTCAACAAAACATTGCTTAAGGATATTGCTGCACAGGGTGGTGGTACATATTACAACCTGACAGATGATACGAGATCAGTTATTATGGATATTAACCAAAGGTTGGAAAAAATGCAGAAGCATTTAAGGGAAACGCGATCCTATACGGAATATGCCAGTTATTATCAGTATTTCCTTTTTCCTGCAATTGTATTGCTGTTAGTTGGATTTTTCTATGATTTTAAACGCAGGGTATCATGAAGATAAAATTGTTTCTTATCTTTTTTTTATTGTGTGGGACAGAGATTACATTTGGTCAGTCTGCACATCAATTGTTGCGGGAAGGTGATCAATATTATAAAAAAGGAGAATATAATAAGGCTGAAACAGCCTACAGAAAGGCAGATGAAATAAAGCCTGTTGTAAAGTCAAAGTACAATCGGAGTAATGCTATTTATAAGCAAAACAGATATGATGAGGCAATACAAAGCTATGAAGAAGCAGCTGCAACAGCTACATCTGAACTGGATAAGGCAGATATCTATTATAATTTAGGAAATGCGCATTATCAGAATAAAGATTATAAAGAAAGCATTGATGCATATAAAAAGTCTCTCGGATATAATCCGGATGATATCAAAACGAAAGAAAATCTTGCATTGGCTCGACAGGCATTGAAAAAAGTCCAGCAACAACAGCGACAAAATAGCAAGCAGAACCAGGACAACAAAGACAAACAGGATGATCAGCAGGACCAGGATAATTCAAATCAGCAGAACCAGGATAATCCAAATGGTAGCCCGGAAAGTAAGGACAAACATAATGAACAGCAGGCACAGAATCAGATCAATGAGGATAAGAACAATTCTAAGATGAGTAAAGAGGAGGCTAAAAAACTATTGGAAATCATGGATGAAGAAGAAAAAAAGGTTCAGCAAAATATGAGGCGCTCGGGAGAAAAATCACAACCCAGGAAAAACTGGTAGCCATTTTTTTATAGAGGTCAGTATATTTGTTGAAATATTTCATTAAATGACAAAAGTCTTAGTTTGTGTCACTCCGCAGATAAATCAGTTCATTGCAATTAATATCTACGAACAAAGACCTGGCAGTTTCCATGATATCACCGGCAGTAATGGATTGGTAATTTCCAGCCTCTTCATTTATCAGTCTGGCATCGCCCAAAGCTTCAAAGTATGACAGGCTAATAGCCTTATTCAGTACGCTGATTTCAGAGAAGGTAAGACTGCTTTCAACAGAATTTTTAAGTTTTTGCAATTCTGTATCAGGAATTCGTTCGTTTTTAAGCAGGTCTAATTCGTCCATAATTCCTTGTCTTGCCTGTTCTAATGTAATACCTGGCATCAGCTTACCTTCGATAATAAATAATCCCGGATCAACCGAACCTGATACAAAAGCATCAATCGTACTGAAAAATTGTTTTTCTTTGTAAAGCCGTTTGTAAAATCTGGATGAACGACCGTTGGCAAGTAAATCGGAAATCAGGTCGCACACGTAGTATTCTTTACTAAGTCTGTTGCCCATATTGTACGCCAGATATATGGCATCATGCGGCACATTACCTGTTACTTCAATGCGATTATGTGATATATGTTTGGGTTCAGGGTTGGGTGTGTTTTTTACTGTGTTTCCTCCGGGTATATCGCCAAACCACTCTTCGACCATTTTTTTACCGGTTTCAAAATCAATATGCCCTGCAAGTGTCAGAATGGCATTGCCTGGATGGTAAAAATTATAGAAAAAAGAGGATACCTGGTCGAGGTTTGCATTGGCAATATGGTCCATACTTTTGCCTATGGTTGGCCATTGATACGGATGTACCTGATAAGAAAGTTTACTCAGATGATGCCACATATCACCGTAAGGTTCATTCAGACAGGTCTCTTTGAATTCTTCAATGACAACGTTCTTTTGTGTTTTAAGCACCTTATTGTTAAAGTTGAGCTGAAGCATCCTGTCTGATTCGAGCCATAATACAGCTTCTAAGTTGTCAGCAGGTACGATGTCATAAAAATTGGTAAGATCGGCATTGGTAAAAGCATTGTTTTCACCACCTGCTTCCTGCATAATATTGTCAAAATCAGGAACATTGACAGAGCCGCCGAACATCAGATGTTCGAAAAGGTGTGCAAACCCGGTTTTTTCAGGATCTTCATCCTTGGAACCTACCTTATAGGTTATGCTGACAGCAACCATCGGCGTTGAATGGTCTTCATGAATAATAACTGTCAACCCGTTACTCAGGGTAAATTTATCAAAATGTATCATTACTCTTTGTCTGGATTTGAAGAAGTATTGGCAGTGCCTTCAATAACGATTACGATTTCTCCCTTTGGTGGATGATTAGTATAGTGTTGAATTGCAGTTGAAACATCAAGAACTAAAAATTCTTCATATACCTTACTTATTTCCCGGGCAACACACACATTTCTTTCATTGCCAAGATATTCCCTTATCTCTTCAAGGCATTTCAGAAGCCTGTACGGAGATTCGTATAGAATTATAGTGCAGGATAGCTGTGCAAGATATTTAAGCCGGGTTTGTCTACCTTTTTTATGCGGCAAAAATCCTTCAAAATAAAATTTATCTGAAGTCATACCTGATGCTACAAGTGCAGGTACAAAGGCTGTTGCACCGGGAAGGCAGCTTACTTTGATGTTTTCTGCGATACAGGCACGAACGAGCAAAAAACCAGGATCTGATATACCGGGAGTTCCGGCATCGGATATTAAAGCCAATGTTTTGCCCTGATGGAGGTTGTCCAGAATGCCTTTCAATGCTTTGTGCTCATTGAAGGCGTGAAAAGCCCAAAGTGGTTTATCTATCTGATAATGCTGAAGCAATTTTTTGCTTGTTCGGGTATCTTCAGCCAAAATAACATCACACGTCCTGAGTACCTGAACACCTCTGTAGGTCATGTCATCCAGATTGCCAATAGGTGTAGGTACTATATATAGCATGCAATACGTTATTATATTTAAAAATGACGCAAATTTACATTAATCGCATCGCTTTTGTGACATCAAAGCGTTTTTTACGTTAAATATTTAGCTCAATTGCGTAATTTTGGCCATTATATTTTTAAAGAATTAAACACTTGGTATTCTAAAATAGTTATCTTGTTAAATTATTTACATGGAAAACAGATTGTTCTGCAACGTTAAATCTATAATAATAGTAAGTATTTTTATATTTATACTGCCAGCATTTGCCATAAGTCAGGTTATTAATGATGAATGCCGGTATGCAATTCCGATACCGAGTACAGATGATTACTGTTCGCAGGATGCTGCATTTACGAATGTAGGGGCAAAGCCAGATCCTTCATTCCCCAATACGTGTGTTTCTCTGCTTTGGGAAAACGGCGTGTGGTTTAGTTTTACACCAAAGAAACCCGGAGTTTTGATACGCGTATTTGGTTACGGTAACGGTGGATCAATGAGAGATCCCAAAATCGTTCTTTTTGAGGAATGTGGAAAATATCTTGAATGTTCTCCCGGAAGCAATACATCTACAGCTGAAATGTTGAAAACAGGGCTTACACCGGGACATACTTATTTTATAATGGTGGAATCTTCACGTAATGGCAACGGAACATTCAGGTTGTGTATTGACGAATTTGTTCCTGTACCTACACCCGAATCTGACTGTGTAAATGCTGTAGTACTCTGTGACAAATCATCATTTAAGGTTGAAAGTCTGACCAATTCAGGTAAAGACAATAAAGAAATAGAAGCCAATAGTTGTATTGGAGAGGAATTTCAGTCTGCATGGTATAAATGGACTTGTGATGTCAGTGGTACGCTGACGTTTACACTGACTCCCAACGACTATATTGACAGGAATAAAGTATCAGATGATCTGGATTTTGCAGTGTATGAGTTGCCGGGAGGTCTGGATGATTGTGCCAATAAAAAGGTGTTGCGGTGTATGGCATCAGGTGCCAACGGTATAAATGGTGTAAACAATCCCCTGTCAACCTGGATAGACTGTAATGGGCCTACCGGACTGCGTCTGGGCGAAAAAGATGAGATAGAAACAGCAGGGTGCTCAAGGGGTGACAACAATTTTTTGAAGGAACTGCATATGGAATCCGGAAAATCATATGTACTGATTGTTAATAATTTTACCCGTGAAGGACGTGGGTTTTCCATAGAGTTTGGCGGTAGCGGAACATTTTTGGGACCTGAACCTGATTTTGAAATTAATGCAAATAAAGCATTTGAATGTGATAAGTCTGTAGTTATTACCAATAATTCCAAATCAGCAACTGACCCGATAGTATCCTATACATGGAATTTTGGTAACAGGTCAGTTCCGGGTTCGGGCTCTGGATTAGGACCATTTGATGTCATTTATCAGTCCTTTGGTGATAAAATAGCTGCACTAACGGTCAAAACTTCACGGGGATGTACAGTGACCAAAATTAAGGATATCTATGTAGAACCATGCTGTAAGGATACCAGTACACTTAGTCTGGATGGGCTATTAACCGATTTGCGTTGTTACAACATTCCCGAAGGGTCGGTGCTTGGTCAGGGTGTTAGTGGAGCACCTGATTACCAATATAAAATTGATGATCAGCCGTTTGGTCCCAATCCGCTGTTCAGCCAGTTATCTGCCGGAAAATATACTGTTTATGTACAGGACATCAAAGGATGTACGGATTCAATAGATGTTATCATTAATCAACCTGAACAAATTATTGTTAATGCAGGCCCGGATTTTAAACTGGATTTGGGGAGTGATACTATCGTTCGGATCAGTTATACGCCAGTGAAACCGGGTGACAGGGTGGTTTGGGAACCTCCGTTGGAACAAATTGATCCCTTTACGTATAAAGCAGCTCCTAATGTTACCACTACATATACGGTAACGGTAATAGACAGTAGCGGATGTGAAGCTTCATCACAGGTTACCATTCGGGTTGAGAAGAATCTGCATATTCATGCACCCAATATTATCACACCGGGCAATAATGATGGCTTCAATGACTTCTTCAATGTCTGGGCAAGTAAGGGTGTCAAGAGTATCGACCTGCTTGAGATTTATGATCGTTGGGGCAATCTGGTATACAAAGGCATCGATGGTGAAAATTTTCACAGAAACGACAGATTCAGTGGATGGAATGGAAGGATTAACAAGCACGGAGATAAGGCAGACAGTGGAAGAGCTGTCGTTTCAGGAGTTTATACCTGGCGTGTACTGGCAAGATGGCTCGATGATACAACGACCAATCATGCAGGAGATGTAACTGTTCTGGCACCTTCGGACAAATGATGCGCTGGTTGTATTTAATATTTATCTTAATGTCGATTTCCTGTTCCACAAAGGTTGGGGATGTCGATGCATTTCTGGATGACAAGTTCAATGCGAATCTGGAGGAAGGTACCAATGTTCGAATCATATACAGTGATTCAGCCAAAATCAAGCTGATTGTCAATGCTCCATCTCTGTTAAGATACAATGAGGAAGGAAGTACAAGCGATGTCTTTCCCAAAGGTATTATGATAGAATTTGTCAATGATGAAAATCAGACAGATAGTTGGCTGAAGGCAGAGTCTGCTATCAGGGAATCCAGAACAAAAAAAATCACTGCAAGGGGCAATGTCATTTTTTACAATGCCAGAAATGAAAAACTTGAAACACCTGAGCTGATTTTTGATGAGCAGCAAAGAATCGTGTATACCGATAAGCTGATCAGAATATCTCAGGCTGAAAAAGGAGATACAACCTATGGGTTTGGTTTTAGGGCTAATCAGTCCTTCACTGTCTTTGAAATCAAACAGAAAGTACAGGGCAAACTCAACGTATCTGATTTTATTGCCGAATTTAAGTAACTTTGCACGCAGATTTAATACATATATAGAATTCAGACATGGTTTATGCATTATTGATTATTTTGATGCTTGTATTGACGGCTTTCTATCATGGAGCAGAAATCATGTATAAAGTATCCAATAAACTGAGTATAGAGATACTTAAAAGCAAGAAACCCGGTATAGCGCAGATTCTGTCCGATTTGTATAATCACCCAAGGTTTTTTATAACTACAGTGCTCATCGGAGCTGTGTTTTTTATGGTGATGTACACTATGCTGTTTTTCAGCGTTTTACTTCCTTTTTTCTCGGCTTTTATACCGGATTTACCAGTTTTGTCACTACTATTGTCTGTTGTAATTATGGCACTGATTTTAATAGTTACTGGTCTATATCTGCCTAAACTTTTATTCGGACTGTATGCCAATGAACTAATAATTTTCCTTGCATGGCCGTTATTTGTCTCAAAATGGATATTCAGCTTGCCAGGCTGGTTACTGATAAAGGTTTCAGATGGCCTTGCACGCTTGTTTTACGGACGGAAAAGCAAAAGTGATGAAGCACATTTTACAAAAGATGATCTCGAAAGCTATATACAGACCAATGTCAACGAAGAAAAGGAAATTGATAAAGAAATATTGAACAATGCTCTGAATCTAAGCCAATTGAAAGTTCGGGACTGTATGATACCCCGCAATGAAATTGTATTTGTGGATATTAAAGATTCAGTATCTGAAGTTAAGGAGGTTTTTCTGGAATCGAAGCATTCGCGGTTGGTGGTGATTGATGATGACCTGGAAGATGTGGTCGGTTATATCCATCATCAACAATTATTCAGTCAAATCGATAAAGTGAATGGCATAATTATGCAGATTGATATCGTGCCGGCTGTAATGAATGTACAGGATTTGATGTACAAGTTTATCAAGCAGGGTACCAATATAGCCTGTGTTGTTGATGAATTCGGATGTACTGCCGGACTGATAACATTGGAGGATATACTGGAAGAAATATTCGGGGAAATCGATGATGAACACGACGATGAAGTTTATACAGAGGAACAAATCAGTGATGGCGAGTTTATTTTTTCAGGAAGACTTGAATTGGCTTACATAAATGACAAATATCCTCAATTTGACTTACCTGAAGATGACTATACAACGCTTTCCGGATATATAGTCATGACATTGGGCAGTATCCCTGAAGTAGGCGAGGAAATTGATATAGATTCATATGTTTTTAATGTGCTGACCAGATCTGAAACCAAAATCGAAGAGGTCAAAGTCAGGATTAAATCTAATCTGTAAGCTATATTTGCCGATACACGAGATTAAGATCACATAAATACTTCATAATATCATATAGTTTATTGTTGCACATTTAAACAGTTGGTTAAGTTTGTGATACAGAATTATAATTTCAGGTAATGAACTGTATAAGCGTGTCTTATATATTGATAAATAAAAGTTCGGGAGGAATCTGTGTAAGGATTGAACAAAATCGAGTAATTTTGTATTTAGATTAAATATAATTAAGACAAATTACAGTATGGATAAGAATAGAAAAATTTATTTGGATAACAATGCTACCACTCCCGTTGACCCGAGAGTTGTAGAAGCTATGTTACCTTATTTTCATGATATTCCGGGTAATCCGGCGAGTAGGAACCATCCTTTTGGATGGGCAGCAGAAGAAGGTGTAGACTATGCGAGAGAGCAGATAGCCAACCTGATAAATGTAGATCCTAAAGAAATAATCTTTACTTCCGGTGCTACCGAAGCAGATAATCTTGCGCTTAAAGGCGTATTTGAAATGTATGCTTCCAAAGGCAACCATATTATTACCTGCAAGACAGAACACAAGGCCGTTTTGGATTCATGCAAAAAAATTGAGAAGATGGGTGGAGTGGTTACTTATCTCGATGTTAAGGAAGATGGTCTGATTGACCTTGAACAACTGGAAGCGGCAATTACAGACAAGACGATACTTATTTCAGTTATGTGGGCAAATAACGAGACAGGCGTTATTCAACCAATGAAAGAAATCGGAGATATATGTAAAAAACATGGTGTTTTATTTATGAGTGACGCTACACAGGCAGTTGGTAAGATATCTGTAGACCCCAAAGCAGTCGGAGTGCATTTACTGGCTTTTTCAGCACATAAGATGTACGGTCCTAAGGGTGTAGGTGCCTTGTTTGTCAACAGAAAGAATCCGAGAGTTAAAGTGACTGCACAGATAGATGGTGGCGGACATGAGCGCGGAATGCGTTCAGGAACACTGAATGTACCTGGAATCGTGGGTTTTGGGAAGGCAGCCGAAATTGCCAGAAATGAAATGGCACAGGATGCAGAAAGGTTATCAAAACTTAGAGACAAATTGGAAAGCACACTGATGCATAACCTTGAAGAGACATATATAAATGGTAATGTGGATCACAGAATGCCGCATGTAACCAATATGTCATTCAAGCATGTTGAGGGAGAAGGTTTAATGATGACTTTTAACCAGAATATGGCCGTTTCTTCAGGATCAGCATGTACGTCTGCTTCTCTGGAGCCTTCCTATGTACTTGTAGCGTTGGGACTGGGTGATGACTTGGCGCATTCATCCATACGATTTAGCCTGGGTAGATTTACAACGGAGGAAGATGTCGATTTCGCTATTGATGCCCTTACAAAAGGTGTGACACATATGCGGGATTTAAGTCCGATATGGGAAATGTATAAGGAAGGCGTTGACCTTACAATATTCGAATGGTCAGGACATTAATCTGTAAATATTCACTGTATTAAAAAAAATATTTAAATAAATTATTAATTACATTATAAAATGGCATACTCAGAAAAATTATTAGATCATTTTCAAAATCCTAAAAATGTCGGCACCCTGGACAAAAGTAAAAAGAATGTGGGTACCGGATTAGTGGGTGCGCCTGAATGTGGTGACGTAATGAGACTTCAAATTGAAGTAGACGAAACTACAGACACCATCATAGACGCAAAATTCAAGACCTTCGGATGTGGATCAGCGATTGCTTCTTCTTCAGTAGCGACAGAATGGCTCAAAGGTAAAACGATAGACGAAGCTATGACTATCGATAATATGGACATAGTTGAAGAATTGGCATTGCCTCCTGTTAAAATTCACTGTTCGGTATTGGCAGAGGATGCTATTAAAAGTGCTATCAAGGATTACAAGACTAAAAGCGGTAAAGTTTAATATTAGCTTACCAGTATTTAATTATTATCAATAGTAATGTGTAGAGGTTTATGTTATTCGTAGCCGATAATGCTAAAAATAGGATTGAAGAGATTATTAAATCCAAGGACCTTTCTGATGAATATTTTATCAGAGTGAGTGTCGTTAGTGGCGGTTGTTCGGGATTGAGTTATAAGATGGATTTTGATAACGAAAGCAAACCGAACGATCAGGTATTTGAAGATAAAGGAATTAAAATTGTTACAGATTTAAAGAGTTTCCTTTACCTGTACAACACAACACTTGAGTTTTCAGGTGGATTGAACGGAAAAGGATTTTATTTCAATAACCCTAATGCAGCCAGGTCATGTAACTGCGGCGAAAGTTTTGCAGTGTAGAACAGAGAGTTGGTTTTTTTATGTTTTATGTTTTGATAAGCTTCTCCTGAGGATTTTTTATAAATAATTTTCAGGAGGAGTTTTTTTTGTGAGATTCTATAATCTAAAACCAGTATTATTTGACATTCCGCCCCTTCCAATTATAAGCAGGTGGCACCAGTGCATACCATCCTGACAATAATATATGCAGCATATAAATAAAAAAAGCCGGCAAAAACCTTTGCATGGCATAGAGATTTGAATAGGAGACGGATAGTCTTTTTAAGAATAAATAGTCAACCACCATCTTTGTTGCCAATATAATAATCAGTGGTATAAGAAACAGTTTGGTTGCTATAATACCTAAGGGAATAAGAATAGTCATACAGAGAGTATAAGCAAATATAAAACCTTGTACCCATTTGACATGGGAGTCAAAGCTACTCATAGCCTTGCTTGCCCACCGTTTTCTTTGATGAAAAAAATCAGTCCAGGATGATTCACTTTTGGTTGTAACAAGGCCGTTTCTTCCAGTCAGAAATCCTGCAGATTCAGGAGTTTCTCTGGTCATTTTTTGAATGAGGTAGATGTCGTCTCCGGATGCTCTGTCAAAATTGCCTTCAAATCCTTTATAGTGTATAAAAGCAGTTTTGCGGTAACTCAGATTGGCACCATTGGATAGCGCATAACAGTTTCTGAATAACCCATTGGCTGTTACGGCCATCATTGAAGCAAAATCCAACCATTGAAAAGTACCTAAAAGAGAATTGGATTGTTGTGGCAGGACGGGTCCGGCACATATTTGCAGGTTGTCGTTTGAATACATATTGTTATGTTCCTGTATCCATAGTTGGCTGACCTGACTATCACCATCTGTACAAAGAATTATTGGAAAACGCGCAAGTTGGACACCAAAGGTTATTGCCCGTTTTTTACCGGTAACATCTTCAGATAGTAAATAATAACGCAGATTTACTGCTTCTACGGATTGTACCAATTCTGCCGTTTTGTCAGTACTGTGGTCGTCAATGACCAGGATTTCAAACAAGTGTGCCGGATAGTTATTGTTTAATACACTACGGATGCATTGCAGGATGCCGGTAGCTTCATTTCTAACCGGAATAATCACTGAAACACCGGTTTGTGTACTGGAAGTGCTGCTTACTTTATTTTGAGTTTGACGCCATCCCTGATATATCCACCAAATGAGACTTGCGTAAAAGGTGGCAATGATTATCGATATGATGCATAATCCTGTCACAAAGTTGAGTTAGAAAAGTCGGTCGTATTTGTTTTCTTCCTGTGCAGGTTTTTCACCTTTTTTATTGAGTTGTGGTAGTTCCAGAAAACTTGTATCTTCTACTACATCTTCCACTTCTTCGTAGTCAGTATAGGTGTTTTTATCCTTATCGATAGTTTCATACATCTTTTTCATATTGCGTTTTCCCAGCGCTTTGAAGAATAAATAACCAACAATAACCGGGTATACAAAAATACCTAAACCGATAGCTAAAATGCCGGTTAATGGACTTTTTTTTAATAAATTCCATATGGATTGCAGAAAGTCGGCAACGACCCGATAATCCAGTATAAGTGTTATAATAAGTAAAACAGGAGTTACAAAAGCAAGTAGTTTGAAGATACCTCTCGCTATAAAGAAGAGGATTGCAAAAAAAACAGTTAGTATAAGTAACGGACCTAAAAATCCCAATGGTCCATTATTTCCTGCTACCCGAAATTCCCTGTTCATCTATTGAATTGTTTTGTTATGCTATCTAAACACAAATATAACGTGATTTGGTTGCAAAATATGCAAATTATCGATAAATACAGGATATTTTATGATATACAGATGTTAAATGCGTCTGAATTTATACGCTGGATTTTAAATATTTTTACTTAAATATCACCATCTGAAACAAAATTGTCCCATCGTCGCATATATTCAATAAATACATTACCTACATCAGCATTGCTCAACTGTGCAGTACTGTAAGGAGGTTTTGTAATGTGTGGAGTTTTGGTCTTGGCTAAGGTTGGCCAATCCGGAATGCCTATAGCTGCTTTTCCTAGAGCCACAAAATCAGCACCGGCAATCAGCGCATTAACTGCATCCTGATGCGTCCATATTTCGCCGGCTACAAATAATGGAATTTCATTGCCCAGATATTCTCTGAACCAGGTTATGATGGGCTTAGTACTCTCAGGATATTTCTGAGGAGGATTAGTGCTTCCCCAGGTAGAAATATCTATAAAATCGGCACCATTGTCCTTTAATATTTCTGCTACCCGGAGGCTGTCATCGATGTCGATACCTTTGTAATTGTATTTGTCTTCCGGTGATAATCGTACACCTACCAGAAAATAGGGTGGAAGATGCAATCGGATGGATTGTAAAATTTCTGTAATCAGCCTTGCTCTGTTTTGGACGGATCCGCCCCATTGATCGGTTCTGTGATTGGTGGCCGTACTTAGAAATTGATGGAGCAGATAGCCATGTGCGCCATGCAATTCCACACCATCAAAACCTGCATGATAAGCACGGATAGCTGCTTTGGTGAAGGATTGGATAACTTTTGTTATATCCTTTTCTGTTGCAGCCCGAACCGGAATATTATGGTTTTTTATAGTAAATATATGTTCGGAAGCACTCCAGGGTTGAGTATGGATAAGATTCTCCGGACTACGTGCGCCACCATGAAAAAGCTGCATAATGGCCAGACTGCCATATTGGTGAATACCTGATGCCAATCGGGTTAGTCCGGGGATATGTATATCATCATAATTGCCGAGTTCGCCTTCCCAGCCTTTGCCATCGGGTTGCACATGAACAGCGCAGGTAAAAACAATGCCAAACCCCTCCCGGGCTCTTCTTGTCAGCCATCGGTATTCGTCTTCACCCAATGTACCGTCATCGTAGCTTTGTTTATTGGTCATCGGTGCCAGTGCTATTCTGTTATTCGCAGATTTATCCGTGCCTCTGAAAAGGTAAGTGTCAAATAATTGTTTCATTATTCTGTTATTCCTGCCAAATCCAGTAAAAATACATATCCCATTGCTACTTCTTTCCACCGTTCAAATCGACCTGAAGCACCACCATGACCTGTATCCATATTGCAGTACATCAGTAGCGGATTATTATCTGTTTTGAATTCCCGAAGTTTAGCTATCCATTTGGCAGGTTCCCAGTACTGAACCTGTGAATCCCAATATCCGGTAGTAATCAGCGTTGGAGGATAGGCTTTTGCTTCGACATTGTCGTAAGGAGAATAAGAACGCATATAATCATAATATTTCTTATCTTTGGGATTGCCCCATTCGTCAAACTCCCCGGTTGTCAGCGGAATACTTTCGTCCAGCATTGTATTGACTACATCTACAAAAGGAACTGCAGCAAGGATTCCTTTCCAAAGCTCCGGTCGCATATTCATAACGGCACCCATTAGCAATCCTCCGGCACTGCCACCCTGGGCAAAGAGCAGATCATGTGAGGCATATTTGTTCTGTATCAGAAATTCACCACAGGCTATAAAATCCGTAAAGGTATTTTTCTTTTTCAAAAATTTCCCATCTTCATACCATTGCCTGCCCATTTCACCACCTCCACGGATATGAGCTATAGCAAAAGCAAATCCTCTATCCAGTAAACTCAGTCTTGCTGATGAAAAATACGAGTCTATACTAATGCCGTAGGATCCGTAACCGTATAGCAATACAGACCGGGAGCCGTCTTTTTTAAAGCCTTTTTTATAGACAATTGAAAGAGGAATCAGTGTGCCGTCCGGTGCTTCTGCCATTTGCCTTTCAGATATATAATCATCCTGATCAAAATGACCAAGTACTTCCTGTTGCTTAAGTTTGTATAGTTTTCGTTCCTGGATATTATAATCGTAGGTGGTGGACGGTGTAGTCAGGGATGTATAGTCTATCCGCAGCAATGCCGTATCAAAATCAGGGTTGACAGATACACTTACTGTATAATCGTCTTCTTCAAATTGTATGTAATGTGCTCCGATACCGTTCCAGGGTCTTATATGCAATTGTGTAATACCATCCCTGCGTTCGGAAACGACCATGTTATCACGGAATAAATGAATACCATCAATGAAGATATCCGGATTGTATGGTAAGAAATCAAGCCAGTTGTCGATTTGTGTAGCATTTTCAGGCGTTTTCATAATTTTAAAGTTGATGGCATCGTCTGTATTGGTTCGTATATACCAGTTATTACCATAGTGGTCGATATCGTATTCGTGTTTTGGCAAT
>JADZFD010000003.1 GCA_020850225.1 Saprospiraceae bacterium
AAAAGTCGTTTTTGTTACTGCCGTTCCTAAAGGTAAGGAATATTTGACTGCTAAAAAACGACAGTACAAATATACAAATTATTTACAATATATTGGTTGTCTGTATATTAAATTTAACAAAGTAGAAGTAATTGACTTCTAATTTCAAACATTTCAGCTTACTCAATCGGATGTGATAACTATCCAGTAACTTGGTTTGGGTCTATAATTTGATCCATTTAAAAATTTTACTGGTATTCTTTGAACTGTTTAATTGCAATAAATACTGACCTGAATGTATCGTTCCTACCTGGATACGTGTCTCTTTATCCTGACATTTACCGGATTGAACAGTTTTTCCGTCCAAGCTTATGATATGGTATGAATCCCAGTTGCCTTTGTCTGTGATTAATGTTAACACATCCTGAACCGGATTTGGCAATATGGTCACATTGTTTTTGTAATCACTGACAGATGATGTCAGCAAACCAGCATCATATTTGACACTTGATTTGGAAAGTAACCATAATGCAGGATCAAACTGAATATTTTCAACATCAAAGTCGGTTGTAATCTCGAATGTCTGATTGTTTTCTGTATTTTCCAATCTTATGTATTTTTGCTGAACTTTGCTACTCAGACCAATCTGTACAGGCATATCAAAGAAAGTCACGGAAGGATGTGAGGTTGTCTGGTTTAAATGTATTATCAATTTATTATCTTTATACGCCCAGGTTACATTATAGGTTGGGTATCCTTCACCTTCATACCAGTTTTTGAAAAAACTTGTCAAATCCTGACCTGAAACATTTTCCAGACTGTTTTTAAGATCATTGGTTGTAGTATTGCTGTATTGATGTTCGTTCAGATAGTTTCTGATACCTTGGTAGAAATCAGTATCTCCCAGCTTCCACCTCAACATATGTACCAGATATGACGCTTTGTTATAGGATAATCTGGAATTGAATATGCTGTTGACATTGGTAGGATTAGTGACTTTTACGGATCCACCAGGCTGTGATGTAGCACTATTAATAATTCCGTATTTCCAATTATACCAATCGTTTGGATATGTAGGAAATCTTTCACGTATCAGCCCATCGAGGTAAGTTGCAAATCCTTCATTAAGCCAGATATCCTGCCATGTCCGGCATGTAACATAGTCTCCAAACCATTGATGTGCCAGTTCGTGTGATAACAGACTGTTACCAAAATTGACTACAAAACTCATCGTCTGGTGTTCCATGCCACCACCCCAATTAAATTGTGCATGTCCATATTTCTCATTTCTGAAAGGATAATTTACAAAAAGTGAATCGAAATACTCAAGCACTTTTACATTGTATGAAGTGCCGATTTTTGCCTGATTTATGGATTCAGGGTAGACATAATTAAGCATAGGCATAGTTGTACCATCAGATAAGTGAACATCATGACTGTATACTTCATAATTGGTGACAGCTATGGCTACCAGATAAGGAGATATAGCATGTCTGTGCCTCCAGTGATATGTTTTGTTGCCTTCAGACGAAATAAATTCTCGTATTAATAATCCGTTGCTGGCAGCTCTGTATTTGTCAGGTGTTGTAACAAGCACATCAATACTGTCAATTTTATCATCCAGGCCATTTTTACAAGGCCACCAGTCCTGTGCGCCGAAAGGTTCAGACAAGGTCCATAAGATAGGAACACCACCATGCTGGTCCTGAATAAATGATCCGAAGCCACTCGTTGGTGGCTCTCCATGATATGTTATAGAGATACTGTCTAAAGCATTTTCAGCAAGAGCTTGAGGGAAATTGACATCCAATCTGTAGGAATCCGATTGTTTGAAATCTATTTTCTTACCGCGCCAAACGATACTGTCCACTTCCAGATTATTTGTGAAATCGAAACTTATAGAATGCTGATCCTTACCGATTATCTCAAAATAAGTAGTAACTGTACCTTGAATATACCATACTGCAGGGTCAATATACCAGTCATAACGGTAGTATTTGAGGTCGTAATTTTCTGTAAATAAGGAAGGTACAATCTGGGTTATATCCTTTTTTGAATCAGAAATTTTACCTGGTATCCGGGTGCAATAATGGTCGTTTTCCCAATTTTGGGCATTAATCCCTGTCCATAATAATGTAAAAAGTACAATTAATAACTTATTATTCATTGTTAAAAGCTTTGATTTTAGATTTTAAAATGTAAAAATAACAAATTAATCCAAATCAAAATCAGAAATATTAACAGGATCTATATCGTAGTCAAGGGTAGATCTTCCTCCTTTGCCATTCTGTTTGTCGAGTGTCCAGTTATCAGTAGCTGATGTCTGAAGCCACAAATCATTGGATTTTCTAAAAACCTGTACATTAAAATCAAATTTTTCGCGCATCAGCTTTTCAAATGAAGCAACTGTCATATCCGGATCTACCATTACTTCAGTTTCAATCATTCCTGGATTAATCTCGCTTAATAATGTTGCCTCATTGAGCTGATCTGTGATACTGGATCCTTCTTCTTTTTTATGTTCATTGGTATAAAACTCAATCTTTAGAAAAGGAAACTGTTCAGAGAATTGCTCTTTAATATTATGTATATTGAATGTTTTTTTAAACTCCATTAGTCAAGTAATTTATATAGGTTTTGATTTAAAAAATTAATCCTGTTTATCTGTATGCCAGTATCATCAGATCGTAAGTTGTTATGATACCTACCAACTCCTCCTGGTCATTGACAACAGGCAATGCTCTGAAGTAATTTTCCCTGAATATTTGTACGCATTTCTGAATTACATCATCCGGTTTAAGTTTCAAAACGTTTGTTTCCATAATGTCTTTAGCTAAGTTGCTGGTTAGCAGGAATGTGTTGCGCCTCATGCTGGATGGGAGATTCAGTTTGGTTCCCCAATCCAATAACAACATCAAATCAGTTTTTGAAATAATCCCGACAAATTTATTCTGATCATTGATTACGGGTATATGATGGATGTTGGTATTGTCAAACAAAATCTTAACTTCCTTGAGAATAGTATCCTGTTTTACCTTTATCAAGTCCTGAGTCATAACGTCCTCTACCTTTACCTGAAGCAATTCTTTTGCTGCCATATGCTATTATAATTATATAGGTTGGTGTAATAATATCGCAAATATAGGCTTTATTCTGCCAATATCTTATGATTATAGTCATGTTGTGCGTGGATATTTATCAATAATGATCGATAAAACTTCGCCCAAAAGTATGTATGATTAATAACTGAAATGAGAATTCTTATTACATTTTTATAATCTTAAAAGTCCTTACAACCTGTCTGTTAGTGATTTTTACAAAATAGAATCCGGCAGGTTCATTTTCCAAATCAATAAAAGTAGTGTTTTCTTCACCCGATAACAGATAAATTTCTTCATTTCTAACAATTCGTCCATTAGCATCTATGGTGGAAATTATAGCATTCCCAAACATACCGGTCATATTTATTTTTGAAATATCATGGGTTATATTCGGATAAACATGAATGTTGGCAAAACTTTCTTCTATACTGTTATTATCTGTTCCGACGAGGTTACCACATACGAAATTAAGTGTAAATTCGCTGCCAAAATCAGGTTGAAATTCATACCATGCTCCCTTTATACCTTTTGCCCGGATATAACCAGTACCATCACTGTTTGCCCACCAGGAAATACCATCCTGATCACTATCTGTAAATTGTAGCTGATAACAGCCATTAAGATTATAAATTGTATCATTATATATGGTAAAAGCGTCCATTTTTGCAGGACTGGATTTTATGATATTGCCATGAGCATCTTTAAGATTCCACCTTGTTTCATGTGGTGCACCATTTGTTTTCATAGAGACAATTATACCTGTGTCGAAATTTCTTACAGGAGATATGTTGGAAACCAGTTTATTGTTCTGTATGTATTCATCTGCTCTGCTATTTACGCGTACTACGTTGGCAAAGAACGAGGAAGCTTGATTAAAAGTAGCAACATCTATATCTGGTAATGCTATACTTTGTTTCTCTAAGGCTGGAAGATTTCCCTTCCAGGTGTATGTATTTGTAATTGTATTGTCAACACCATATTCGAATGTCACTTCTGTAACTGTTGATGATCCGTTGTTTTTAAATTCGATAACAGGATTTGAACAGATAGGATTGTTTCTGAAATAGGCTATTTCATCCGATGGTGAAAGAATCTTTTCCAATGATATATCGTTGGTAAAATTCATACTGCCATACTTAACAACCTGAGTGTTGACAATATAACGACTATCACCGGTAGCTGTATTAATACCGTAATCGATGGTGAAATTGTTTTTATCTTTAACAAAGTCGGTGATTTCAAATTCGTTCAGATCTGTTGGAGCTCCGGGACACCAGCCTGCACGGTCATATATCCAGGTTCCTCCCTGAGGATATACAGGATTGTCGGCACATTCTTTCCATACCTGCCAGGAGAATTCAGGTGTTCCGCCATCAATGTTGATAGAATGGATTCGTGGGATAAATTCACCTTCCTGTCCATGTCCTGTTGTTGCTACCCGGGTTTTCAGGCTTTGGACATTGTTGTCAAAATGTATAATTCGTGGTTCTAACTGACTGTTATTAAGTATGGAAGTGAAATCATATTGTCTTACCGGCCAAACCTGCTGTATGTCAATTATATTGCGCGCGGGTGTACCTTTAATAAAGGCAAACTGTATATCTATTTCCTCCTGATATTCCCCGCCCTGATCCATTAACAGTCGTTTATTGCCTTCCAATATTGGACCAAAGTCGCTTACGTCAAAAATCCATGTTTTCCCGTTGAGTCCAAGATTGAGACCTATTCCGTATGGAGTGACAAATGACATAATTTCAAATTTGGCAGGAAAAAAATAGTAATAGACCAAATCCTGAATTTCCAGTACATCTTCAGATTCCGTATCTATAGATTCTATGACAGAACCGTTTTCATCATAGACATATTGTGGGACTGCATCCCAATAGTAAAAAGCATCGCCAGCCTGTAGTTTTCGATTGACAACTGAGTATGGCGTAATCTTATAAGGTAGATTTTCTATAGAATCCTGCCATATCTGTTCTGTCTTTTGTATGCTGGCGTTACCTGTTAGAAAAGCCATATCCGGTCTGATTCCAGATAATTCGAAACCTTTGGTATAGTTGGTACTTCTGTATGGAGTTGTAAAAATTGTACTTTCAAACTCGGCCTTTCCCTGAAAATCGGACAGGTCAGCGATTGATTTCTCCGTATTCGTGTTCATATCAAACAGTAAAAGTAAATCGGATTTTAAATGGGTTAAGGTTGCCGGATTTTGCTGCATAATTATTTGAACTTCCTCTGCAGAAAGAGCCTTTTTCCATACAGTAAAATCGTCCAGACTACCAAAATACGGATTGCCGCCATCATTGGCAGAACCTAAAAAGAATTTGTCAATAGTAATACTTTTTGTTTTGCCTGTACCCGAAAACCATAAATTGCCGTTCAGGTATATATTCATAACACCTGTTGCTGTGTTTTTGGTGAAAGCCCAGTGATTCCAATTGGTTTTATAGTCTGTAGGTTGAGCATTTTTCTCGATTCTGTCATATCCTGAATTATCACCGCCACAATCCCAATATACTTTACCATTGGACCAGGGTAGGTGAACATTGAACTGTCGGTTTCCCTGTTTATCAACAGCATAGAAAACAGAGTTGTTTTTTGGCTGGTTATTTGCATCACCTTTAGCCCGGAAAGCTATAGTAACCTGATCACTGATCTGACTCAATGCCTGTGACACTACCTGTCCTCTGCCAACACCACCCAATTGTATGTATTTGTCAACCTGGTTATTAATCAGGGACAGAGATGAGCCAGTATTACTTGCCAGAATTTCCAGATCGTCCAATTCTATCTCATTGCCTTCATAGGTGAATTCAAATACAAGTGACTGATAATCAATATAATTGTATGATTTGCTGAAATAAATATCGGTAGAGCCATTATTTTGAAAATCAATTCTACTTTTGACAACTTCACTGAAACTTACTTTGTTCGCATCAAAGGATTCCAATGTTGTCCAATCTGTAGCAGCAATCTGTACCCTGAGCATGTTGATGATGCCACTTCCACGGTGTTGAAGTGAGATACCGGAAATATTTCCCTGTGGTAGTTTGTTTAACTCTTCTTTTGTATACAGTATATAGAACTTGCCTTTAGGGTGATGGCGACTGATCAATACATTGTCTCCAATCGGATCATGTGGAAATGTTTTGATAATACTATTTGTATTGGTAGCAACAGTTTTAGTCAGATGGTATTGAGTCCAAGTATAGGTAGGAGTCGAAGTATATAGCAGAAAAGGATTGTCATAGCCACTTATTATATAATCCGGATGAATTGCTTTTAAAGAATCTACTCTGGAAGAATCCACTATACTGGTATTGCAGCTATAATCCCATTCGCCGCAACCTTTATTTCTATCAGTACCATTGGATACTAATCCTCCCTTGCAACGCATGGAATAGTACATCAGAATTTTTTCATATTGATTGTGGTCACCGTTTGGAAATCGAACTAAAGTATCTCTTGTTTTGGAACCATAGTGCAGTGTGTTTACCCATACTGTATCCTGAGCATGTGCTGAAACCACAATCAGCGATATTAAAATCAATAAAATCTGTTTCATTTACATTTGAATCTTTAAAAGAAAGGCGAATAAAGTACAAATATAGATGTTTCCCGGATTTATAATAAAATCAACCTGATAAGAATAAAGACCTGATGTCAGGAAAAAGTCATAAGACTATTATCAAATATTTTTTTATCATTCGATTAAGCTATGGCTATCTATTCTCTGATTATGCCCATTTTAACTCCAATTTTCCTGATATAATTTGAGAAAAATGAGAATTGCCCGAAAGGAATACTGATAAGCAATACACAAAGGGGCCATAACACGGTAACCAAAGGAATATAAATAATCCAGTACCAAATACTTGATTCTGTAAGAAAATTAAGTAAAATGAGATTGCCAATTTTAGCGCATAAACTGCCGCCCAACGCAAAAGTTATAAAAATCAAGGTAAACTGTAACCAACCTACGCCCCATTTATTTTTAAGTTTATTAAACATCAACTTTGAATTGATTTTTTTTAAAAAAAACTATAATACTTATTAAGAATAACCATTTCGATAATCTAAATGTTGTTTTTAATATTTAGATTATGTTAAAAACAAAAAAAGCTGCCTGATCAGGCAGCCTTCTTGTTTGTCTTTTCTTATTTAATATAATTAAAGAGCAGGTATTCTTAAAACCTGACCAGGATATATTAAATCCGGATCAGTTAACATTGGCTTGTTAGCTTCAAATATTACAGGATACTTCATTGCATCTCCGTAATGCGCTTTAGCAATCTTTGATAGTGAATCACCTTTTACAACTGTATAGAATGTTGCTTCAGGTTCTGGATTGGTAACAGTGATTCTGTCATCAACATGCTCAACACCTTCGGTATTACCTACGATAAGTACCACTTTTTCTTTATCTGATGTAGTCTCTATTTGTCCATAAATTGTTGCAGTATCAGTATCGTCATCAAATTTGATTTCCAGATTCTGAATATTGATTCCATTGGCAGCTACAGCAGCAACCAAAGCAGCACTTTTTCTGCCTTCATTGGCTTCCTTTAATGCTTGTAATGCATCAGCACCGGTTGGAGCAGCTGTCGTTGCTGCATCATTTTCAGCAGCTTTAGTTCCTAATATTTTTGCACCTGCTGATTTTAAAAAAGAAAATAAACCCATAATTTAAAAATGTTTTGATTTAGTTATTGATTAATATTAATCACAAAATATAAATCGATTAAATTATTAAAAAGTTTCAATAAATTTCAAATAATTAAAAATTTATATGATTCAAACCTTATATTCAATGTAGAAATGCCATTATCAGGAGATTCATACAGACTGAAATATTTTATAATTATAAAAAAAATTTTATTATTTACAATCAAAGTATTGCTTTTAAATTACAAATATTTAATATAATATTGACAATAATTTAAAATTAAATTTTACTAAAATACACAAATTATACTTTAGTCGTTTAGTAAAAATTATGAAATGATTAGAATAAAATTAACATTTCTTTGCAATATAGAATCTTACTTTATATCTTTACGTCGATTAAATTGCTAATCAGGTGATTTAAACTCAGACAAGCGGTTCCCACCGTACGAAATTATAGGTTTTATTTTTTGATAAAGGCAAGTAATTGTCTTATAATAATTTTATTATTCAATCCATTTAAAGTTAAATAATGAATAAGTTTTTACAAAGCTTGTGTTTGTTAATTATTGTTTCTTTTATCGGACCACCTGTATATGGAGGTAAATTAATGAAGGAATCAGAAGAGACTTTAGTAGTAAATCTGTGTATGTACGCTGATGCCCCGTCTAAACAAGTCGAACGAAGATTGTCTTATAATGTAGATTATGCTTCCTTTTTTAGTACGAACTGTAATACACCGACCATACTGGCTAATGGAACGCCAACACCGGGTACATATAATAGTGGTACAGATTTGTATTACAGTTTTTCTGTACCAGGTGGTCAGCACCCGAACTTCGATTTTACAGGAAGTGGTGATATGACTTTTGAGATTATTGACAACTGTGTGACTCAGACTCCACAATCTGCACCATTTTGTGCTTCAGGTACCTATTTAATAAAGGTTACAAGCCCGTCAAGTACTGCGGGTACTTTCACAATTACGGTTACAAATTATTCGAGTTCGGTTAATATTTCATTTACAGATACCGGTGGATTGGCTAATAATGATGGTATAATATGTGAAGGAGATGATATCACATTGACAGCAAATGATAATGTAGGTGCACCGGCTACGATAGCTACATATGTCTGGTCAGATGGAAGTACAGCTCAGGATTTGACGATTACAAACGCTACAGTAGGACAGAGCGGCACCTATACCGTTACTATCACTGATGATAATGGATGTACAGCTACATCCAGCAGATTGGTCACCGTCAATCCACTACCTAACGGGGTGATCAGTGTCACTGAAACAAGTGGATCAACCGATGATGATGCAGAGATTTGTGAAGGAGATCAGGCTACTTTGACAGCTAGTGGTGGAACAACCTATCTTTGGGATAATGGCAGTACAAATGCAGTGTTAACAGTTACACCAACAGTAACAACAACTTATTTTGTTACGATTACTGATGCCAATGGATGTGAAGATATTGTAGATCAGGAGATCATTGTCCATCCTCTGCCAACAGCAGTGATAGATATAACTGAAACAAGTGGTAATGCTGATGATGACGGTGATATCTGTCTCAATGATATGATTACCTTAACTGCTTCTGGTGGAACTTCGTATGTTTGGAGTAGTGGCGAAGTAACTGATGTGATTAATCCTGTATTACCTGTAGGAACACATACTTTTACAGTTACGGTAACAGATGTTAATGGTTGTACAGATACTGAAATGACTACTGTTGAAGTTTTTCCGGAACCAACTGCTGATATAGATATAATTGAAACGAGTGGAAATATTGATAACGATGGTTTATTATGTCTGGACGACCAACTGACACTGGAAGCTGTAGGTGGCGTATCGTGGGAATGGAATAATGGCCTTACTTCTCAGACTATTAATGAATTTCCTGCAGTAGGGCAGCATACATATACAGTTACTGTTACAGATGTAAACGGATGTACACAATCAAGTGAAGTAATGGTAGAGGTATTTGATTTGCCTGTAGCAGTGATTGACGTATTTGATATGAGTGCTGAATTTGATGATGATGGTTTAATCTGTGAAATGGAAAATGCTACTTTAACAGCATCCGGAGGTATAGGCTACGAATGGAGTTCAGGAGAATTGACAGGTACAATAACCGTTTCTCCTGCTGTTGGAGTACATACCTATACTGTTACTGTGACCGATGTCAATGGTTGTACGGATACGGAAGAGATAGATATTGAAGTTTTTGCTTTGCCTGATCCGACGTATACTATTGCTGAGACTAGCGGATTAGTAGACAATGATGGTATCTTATGTTCCGGTGACGATTTAACACTTACAGCGAGTGATCCGGATCCGAATACCGAATTTGAATGGACATTACCGGATGGTACTGTGTTAAGCGGCAATCCGTTGACAATAACAAATATTGACATAACCTTTAGTGGTGTTTATACATTGAAAGGAGATAATAACGGATGTACTAAGGAAATAACATTTAATATATTAGTTAATGATCCACCTGATCCTATTGAGATTCAGTATGATGGTTCCGGAGCTGATTTTGATATTTGTGAAGGAGAAATGATGGATTTGGATGTTGTGATTGGCGTCGGTATGGGACCATATACCTATGATTGGCAGTTGCCCAATGGTTCAACCATGACAGGTAATCCAATTTCTGTTACAGTTGACCCTGCAATACATCATGGTCTGTGGAGAGTAACCGTAACAGATGCGAATGGATGTACCGGAGAAGACGATATTGCGGTGACGGTTAATCCATCACCGCCAAATGATGACTGTGGAAGTGCATTTGACGTCGGAACAGGAATGAATCCGATACAGGTAACAGGAAATAATGTCTGTGCTTTAACTGGCGGACCTTGTGGTGGTCCGGATAATGAATCCGCTGTATTTTTTACATATACAGTACCTCAGGAAGGATTGACCAGATTAATCATTCAGGCATCCCGGTTCTTTGTAGGAGCCAGTGGAGCATGTGGAGGTGGAAATTGTGAGGAAGGTCAAACAGTATTGGAATGTCCTGCTCCTGGTAGTGTTGTTTATATTACACTGAGTTCATCTGAAGCAAATGAGGGCGACTATTCTATGTTGATAACACCAGTATTTGAAGCACCGCCTATTGAAGGATCTGTCTTTGTGGATTTGGATAGTGATGGTCAGCTGGGTGGTAATGATATAGGATTGGGAGGAGCTAATATTTTGGCTTATCCAAATTGTGATAAAGGACAATCACCAATATCAGTTACCTCTAATGATGACGGTAGTTTTACATTTGAGAATATGTTGCCTGGCCCACCACCTACAAGATTTTTAATCACTATGGATCCGAGTGGAGATGTAACCTGTGATGTAAAAGTAGAAGTATGTGTTACTTTGGATCCTTGTACTGGAATGTTGGATCCCGTATTATTTCCATGTCCACCGCCTGATTGTACATCAAATCCTTATTCAGTAGATAATATTTGTGAAACAGCTTTACAGAATCCATTATGTGATTTACGTGTAATTCAGTCTTGGCCATGCGGACAAAATCCACTGGAATATGGTCCATGGTTAAATCAGTCTCAATGTACAGGTGGTGGTGTATATCATAATACATCATTCTATGGATTTGTTGCAGGTTCAGGTAATTATGATATCAATTTCACTATATTTCAGTGTGCAGGATCCGGAGTTCAATATGGTATATTGGATGGTGTATGTAGCCCGGGTGGTCCTTGTGTTGTTTATAGCGGAGATGCTAACACAGGTACTGTTACAATTAATTCTTCTATATTAACGCCATGTAAGACTTACGTATTCTGGATAGATGGATGGGCAGGTTCAGTCTGTAGTTACTATGCTTTTGTCACAGGAGACTGGCATAACTGTTCTGTACCACCAATTATTGATATTAGTCTGGATTCGCCATGTGATCCATTATGTCCATCATTCAATCCAATAACAGTAACCGCTACGGGTGATCCTGCATCTATTCCACCTGTAGAAGAAATTTCAGGCGCTGTGTATTACTGGGATATAACGAATCCGGATGGTACAACGAGTAATTATGTCATTGAAGGTCCGGATGGATTAAATATTGATTATGTATTTTATCAGGAAGGAACTTATAATATTTGTGTTACACCATATCACCCATGTGATCAGTTCGGGAAACAGTATTGTGAGGAATTTACTTTTGTACCAATTGAGGACGAATATAAGGAATTTGTTGTGTGTACCGGTGATTTTCCATGGCCTGGTGCTTATGATGAAGATGGAGAGCCTATAGTGGATAAATATGGTAATCAATATGCCTGGGTAGGAGGAGAAGTGACACTGGCAATGGTGAGAAGTGGTGGTGGATTTTGGGAAAGCGGAAGTTATTATACCAACGAATGTGGATGTCAGTATCTACAACAAATGCGGATAGTTGAAGCTAAAACAGGTACAGGATACGATTCAGTTGCTGTATGTATCGGAGAAATACCATTTAATTATAAAGGTATAATTATCGAGGATAATTTGGATGATTTTATCTCAAAATTGGAAGGTGTTAAAACAAAGAGTGGCTGTGACTCGCTGGTTAGTCTGGATGCCCGTGTACTGGATATGGGAGGTAAAATTACAGATGAGTGTATTGCCGGAGGAATTGAATTAAAATTTGCTATGGGATTGGCATACATCAATGCTGACAGAGATTCATTGAAGTATGTCTGGAAAGATAGCAATGGAAATATAATCAAGGATAATGATAGTGATGGAACGACTATAATCGTACCGGGTGAAGGAACATATACCCTGGAGGTAATTGTGTATAAGTATGGAAAAGGTTGTCCATTTACATTTACACGAAAAGTAGATTTGACAGGACGATTACCTTTAGCACCATTAGCCGACAATTGGCCTCAGAAAATTTGTGAGAAATCACCTGAAGCAACCTATAATGTATTGAATGCAGATCCTAATCTGATTTATTTGTGGACTGTACCGTCAACAGCAACCAAGATTCAGGATGACAGTACCGGAACACTGATTGTAAGGTGGAACGGTCCTGTAGGTGGAGATATATGTGTTAAAGCAAGAAATCTGTGTGGAGACGGACCTTTGACTTGTTTACCGGTACTGTATATTGATCAAATACCACCTGATTTCAGTTTAGCCGCAGATGTATGTAAAGATGATGCTACGGTTATAGTGGCAACGAGTACACACACTGCAACACCTGTGATTTACAATTGGAATTTCGATGGTGGTAATCCGGACGCACCTGTAAATAACGGACCTGGTCCGCATAATGTACGCTGGTCTACAACCGGAATCAAAACTGTAACTTTAACAGTTACAGAAAATGGTTGCGAAGGAGACCCGGTAACACATCAGATTGAAGTTAAAGAGTTGCCACCACCACCGGTTATAAGTTGTTTCGGTGGAACATCAAGTAGTGTTTTGTTTGGATGGACATCTGTACCTGGTGCAACAGATTATATAGTAACTGTAATTAGCCCTTCAGGAGTTACAGGGACAATTATACCAGGTCAGAATCAGTATGAGGTAACAGGATTGAATCTGGGTGCAACTGTAACCATAGAGGTAACAGCTGTTCTTCCGGGTCCATGTGGTAATATTACATCAGTACCACATGCATGTACAGCCGAAGACTGTGGAGAATTGCCGGATATTGCTATAAATCCTATTGCTCCAATTTGCTTGCCGGGAACACCAATCGCTCTGGATGATAAAGCTGTAACGGTAGAATTTGATATACCCGGAAGTGTAGGAACATTCACAGTTAATGGTAATCCGGCGACAGTATTTGATCCGGCACAATTGGGTGCAGGTCAGCATACTATACGATATGTTCTGACGTGGGACAACGCAAGATGTCGTCAGGAGGCATTATTGGTTGTTACAGTTAATGAAACACCTTTGTCTGACTTTACAGTAAGTCCGGGAGGTTGTGTACTCGATCCAGTAACAGTGACATATACGGGAGGCACAACAGGAGGTGTATATACATGGAACTTTGGTCAGGATGTGAAAGGTACATATAATGGTGCCGGTCCTCATCAGGTGACGTGGACAAATGCTGGTACAAAAACAATTACGCTGACGGTTACCAAAAATGGATGTACATCAACATTAACAACCAAAACTGTTACAGTCAATCCTGTACTCGTAGCTCCTAAGATTACGTGTGCAGATCAAAGGATAGATGGAGTTACATTTGGATGGGACGCTGTACCTAATGCAAACAGTTACGATATTGTGGTAGAAATAGTTGGTGGAGCTGTTTTATTTCAGGGAAATGTTACAGATACCCAGTATGATGTTTCAGGTATACCGGAGGGGACTCAGGTAAAAATAACTGTTACGGCTGTTTCGGGCAATGGATGCCCTAATACTTCATCGAGCTTTAATTGTATAGCTACAAGTTGTCCACCTGCTAAGATAACATTTGACAAACCTGTAACAACAGAATGTCTGACTCTGGGATTACAACCTATACCACTTACATTTAAGATTACAAATAATCTTCCAAATGCGACACCGACTGTGGTATGGAGTAGCTCTAATCCTGTAACGAATGCAGCTATAAATAACAGTACAACTCCCGCCACACTTAATCCTCAGTTAGCAGGTGCAGGACAGCATTTTATCAAGGTGACCTATCAGCAGAAAGATTGTATTTGGGAAGATTCATTATTAGTAACACTGAAGCCTGTACCTGTTGCATCGTTTACATCTAAGGATAAAATATGTATTACCGATGATTTGACAGTTACATATACAGGTACAAATACCGGAGGTCGTATCCTTACATGGGAAAATGGAGGTGCAACAAGAACGGATCTTACGGCAACATCGTTTGGATTTAAATTCCCTGCTCCTGGCACCTATACTATAGGTCTGAAAGTAACACTGAATGGATGTGAATCTGAATTGTTTACAAAACAAGTGGTAGTAGAAGCTGTACCGGTATCACCTGTGATTACATGTTCATCCCGTTTGGATGCTGTAACATTCACATGGAATGCTATACAGTGTGCTACAGAATATGAAGTATTCATCAACGGAGTATCGAAAGGTAAACAAACCGCTTTGACGTATGTGGCAGATAATCTCAAGGAAGGAGAAAAGGTAGAGATTGAAGTACGTGCAATATCTACCTGTCAATGTCCAGTAGCGCCTGTCAAATTGGTGTGTGAGGCAAAAGCATGTCCACCTGTGGTAATCAGCCTGACAGCATCACAAACTGAAATTTGTTTGACAAATGATGTTAAAACGATACAACTTACAGCTAATGTGACAGGAAACACTCCGGATGGTAAAGGAACATGGAGTGGAACTGGTGTTAATGCTAATGGAGTGTTTGATCCTAAGGTGGCAGGTATTGGAACCCATGAGATAACTTATAGTTATCTGGATTCTACATGTCCGTTTGAGAGTAAGATAAGTATAAAAGTGAATGAATTACCTCGTATTGTTTGGGAGGTCGATAACCCTAATTGCTATAATGATCTTACAGGAGCTTTGCTATATGAAATTCAAGGTGGAACAGCTCCTTTTACGCATACAGTTGATGGAACAGTAACAGTTAGTAGCCCTGCAAGTGGTATAACATCAGGATCGCATACTTTCCTTGTAACTGATTCAAAAGGATGTAGTGCAACACAGACATTTGAAGTTAAAATTCCTGCACAGCCTTCTTTCAAAGTGACTGGGCCAGTGATTGTGCAGTTGGGTAACTCGGCAACGCATGTTCTGGATTTATCTGGTATGTCAGCGTATATCAATCAGATAGATTCTGTTATATGGTTCTGGAATGGTAAAAAGGTATGTAGTGGTCCGGTATCTTCGTGTAGCTCGATTACAAATACACCACCGAAGGGTCCGAATAATTATGAAGTGATTATTTATTATAACAATGGGTGTTCAGTAAGAGCAGGATTGCCATATGTTGTAACTGACTTATTGGAGTATTTCTTCCCTAATATCATTAATCCGAACAGTACTTCAGGAAATACAATATTTAAAATAACATCACAGGATCCAAGCTTGTGGGTGAAGAAGATGCGTATTTATGACAGATGGGGTAATTTGGTGTATATTAAGGAGAACTTCAGTGCATATAATGATCCTCCGGGATGGAATGGTAAGAGAACGTCAGATGCGAGTGGCAAAGGTGGTGCAGATGTGGTACAGGGAGTCTATGTATACATTTTTGAAATGTCAAGCGATACAGATGACGATATTGTAGCAACAGGTGACGTTACAGTAATTAAGTAAGTTTATTTAAGTATAAAAGAAAAGGGAGACGATACAATAATATCGTCTCCCTTTTCTTTTATGCATAAGTACATATATATTCGGTTTGGAAAACTTTGAATTAAGTTTATATATTAATTCTACTTTGAAATATATACATGTATTTAAATATTTAATTAATTTTGTAATTAAAATGATTTCAGTTAATTTTACATCTATTATAAAATATTAAATATTGGGTCGGTTAGTCAGAATAATAATTTATGCTTTGGCTATTTTAATTATCTATTTTCTGGTAATTAATACTATGGATACTTATATGGGAAAGCCACAAGTGCCAACTGTCGAATCCAATGTAAATGATAGTTTAACAGACTACAATTCAGGATTGTTGGCAGATAGTCTGGATACTGTAGATCAAGTGATTAATAGTGATGATATCGTTAGTGGAGATTTTGATTATGAAAGTCTTGATAAAAAAGTTAACGAAATCGAAGCAGAAAAAAAGACCGGAAATAAGGTAACAGAGTCTAAAGGCAAATCTGATGAATCTAAACCTAAACTAAATAACCCACCCAAACCTGTCAAAAATGAATCCAGTGATAATAAGTCTGTATACTATCCTTCAGATAATGAAGGAATGTTCATGGTTATAGCCGGTAGTTTTCTTTTGAAGGAAAATGCGGATGCCGTAGTTTCTAAATTGAAGAAGATTGGATATACTGACTCTAAGGTAGTTATTTTTACTTCATCTCAGTATCATTCTGTTTTGGCAGCCAGATATAATTCTGAAGATAAGGCACGTGTAGTATCAGCCCAGTTAAATCAGAAAGGCATTGACAATTTTGTAAAAGTAAGCCAGTAATGTGCGGTCGTTTTTCGATAGCAACCGATGTAACACATTTAGAAACCAGGTTTAATGCATCTTTCCATATTAATGATGCAGAGGATGTTAACCCTGTACCTAATTACAATGTAGCTCCTACGCAGTTTGTTCCAGTTTTAAGGGGTGATGACAGATCACATTTTACTATGATGAATTGGGGATTGATTCCTTCCTGGTCTAAAAGTTATCCTACCGGTAATCAGCTTATTAATGCCAGGATTGAAACATTGCATGAAAAACCATCTTTCAGGAATCTGATTCATAATGGTCGGTGTATAATCCCTATGGATGGCTTTTATGAATGGAAGAAAGTTGGCAAAGACAAAGTACCATACAGAATAATGACATCAGATCAGACATTATTCGGTGTAGCAGGTCTATGTACAGAATGGGTTAATCCTTCAGACAATTCCTTAATTAAAAGTTTTACTATGATAACCTTACCTGCCAATGAATTTATGTCGTCGATACATACAAGAATGCCTGCAATTCTGACACCTCATCAAGAAAAGTTATGGCTGGATACGGGATTGCAATCTAAAGATGCGATTGAGATATTATCTCCTTATCCGTCAGAATTATTAAATCTCTGCAGGGTTTCAAATAAAGTCAATAGTGTATATGAACGAAGCAAAGACATTATCGATCCGCTAAATCAAAAGGATTCAGATACGAATGCTACGCAATTAAGTCTTTTCTGATAAGAGGATGAAATATATTATGTGATTTTTATTGTAATCTAATGTTTGCTTGGTTTCAGAATGTATATGACTGAACTGGCATGATCTGTAGATATTAAGCCTTTAAAGTAAGCAATAAGTCCTGTAACAAAACCATTAATTATTGCGAAACTACCCTTTTTATATTTTTCACTGAGCATGGAGTTGTAAAAAGGGTCAAAAGGCATCATATATTTTGCAACAACTGAAAATCCGTTATGATTAGCGAATTTAGTGAATGATTCAGTATTAAAATGCCATAGATGTCGTGGAACATCATATCCTGCCCAATAATTCTGATATCTGTTGGAATCATATGAATTATGATTAGGCAAAGCAATTATCAGTGTTCCATCAGATTTTAAAAGCTCATGGAATTTCATCATTGATTGTTCAGGATTGTACAGATGTTCAAGTACGTGCCACAGGGTAATGAAATCAAATTTATAATCTACACTATCTGCTATTTCTTCAACAGTTTTCCTTACCTGTAATCCGAAATGCTCATTGCCAAAATTACGGGCTTTATCACTTATTTCAACTCCCGTAACATTATATCCTCTGTTTTTGAGATAATTCAGAAAATAACCAGTTCCCGATCCTACATCCAGTAGATTTTTGTCTTTTGAAATACTTTTTATTAACCTGTACTTCCTATGCAGCATATAATTTCTGATAAGATGATATAACCGGGCTATGATACCCTGATTTGTATCACTGTGTGAGATATAATTTGCATTGTCATAATATCGTCCACTTTCTGATGCAATAGGAGGATTGTGGGTAAATCTGATTCCACAATCCGGACAATCATATATATCGAAATACTCTCCTGTGTTTGAATAATCAGCAGTTTTCAGAATAAATTGTGTCTTAGTATTATGACAAACCGGACAATCGGACATAAAATTATTGTTTTTAAAATATATTAGTATTCGTTTGTAATACTTTTAAGTATCTTTTTTTACTAATCCATTGAATCAGCATTTATGACAGGAAGATTATATGGATAAATCAGATTTTCCGGACAAAAAATAAAATTCATAAATACGAAAAGACAGATAAATATTTAACCTTACCTTTTTAACATAAAAATATGAATTTGTATAAGACAAAAATACAATTTAAATGCTACTAATCAACTCTTCCGGGATAGATTTTAAGTGCTTCATCGAGACATTTTACGGCATTCTTAAGTGATTCCTGATTTAATACGTAGGCCAATCTAACCTGATTATTACCTGTGTCAGGTGTTGCATAAAATCCGGTTGCAGGAGCCATCATAACAGTTTGATTATCATAGCTGAATTCTTCCAGTAACCATTGGCAGAATTTGTCAGCATCGTCTATCGGAAATTTGGCTACTGCATAAAATGCTCCGCTTGGTTTAGGACAGAAAACACCAGGAATATTGTTAAGACCATCTACCAGTATATCACGCCTTGTTACATATTCCTTTTTTACATCATCAAAATAGGAGAGTGGTGTATTGAGTGCAGCTTCAGCAGCTATCTGTTCTATAGTAGGAGGAGATAAACGTGCCTGAGCAAACTTTAAAGCTGAACTGATTACTTCTTTGTTTTTGGAAATCAATGCACCGATTCTTGCTCCACACATAGAATATCGTTTGGAAACAGAATCTATCAGTATGGCATGATTTTCAAGACCACTCAGGTTTAATACGGAGTAGGGTTGGGTGTCTTCGTAGCAAAACTCTCTGTAAACCTCATCGGCAAATAAGAAAAGATCATGTTTAAGAACGACTTCTTTCAGTTGTTCTAACTCACTTTTTGTATAGAGGTATCCCGTTGGATTTCCTGGATTGCATATAAGAATTGCCTTTGTTTTTGAGGTGATTTTTTTCTCAAATTCATCTACTGATGGAAGAGCGAATCCATTTTCGATTTTTGCTGTAACGGGAACCACAGTTATCCCCGCAAAAGTAGCAAATCCATTGTAATTGGCATAAAAGGGTTCGGGTATAATAATCTCATCACCGGGATTACATGTTGTCATGAATCCAAAAACCAATGCTTCTGATCCTCCGACTGTTGTAATTATATCCTCAGGATTAACAGGTATATTTTTGGATTTGTAGTATCCGGCCAATTTTGACCTGTAAGATTCAAACCCTTCAGATGGACTGTATTCCAAAACCTTGTGGTCGAATCCTTTTATTGCATCTGTAACGACCTGAGGTGTTTCAATATCAGGTTGTCCAATATTTAAGTGATATACTTTTCTACCGGCCTTTTTGGCATTATTGGCATAAGGGGTCAGTTTTCTGATGGGAGAAGCTGGTATGTCAACAGCTTTTTTGGAAATTTGTGGCATGATAATCTAAATTTAGCATGCAAATTTAACATTATTTACTTGATAAAGGACTATTTTTAGATAATTTCAGAATTTTGCTATAGCTATTGTACAGTTCATTTTCTACCCATATCAACGAAAAATGAGATATGAAATTCTTAGGTTTAAAATGGTTGTATTATTGTTATAAATGTAAATACAACATTATAGGTTGGTTTTAATAGACTGAAAAGGATATTTAAGACTTAGGATCTTTCCAGAATTCGTCTATCCAATTATCAGCGAATGGCTCATTATGATTGGCTTCAATCAATTGCAACTGAACATCTGAGGCTGTTTCCTGGATTGTATTAAATAACACTCTCTCCTCAAAACGGATATGAGATTCCATTGCTTTTTCAAGTGCTTTGAGTGCATCTTCTATATGATCTTTCTCCTGAAATAATGCATCCATGCTTCTATGCTCATGTAGTGCCTGAATAACTAACGGATGATTATTGCCTAAAACAGGGTACATGTATTTTTCTTCGATTTCAAAGTGTTTTTTTTGATAGTTATTATAAAACCAATCCGTATATTCTTTTATCCTCTTTGGATCAACATTGCGTTTCAGACCTTCACGTATTTTCCATGAAAGCAATAATCCAAAATGATGCTCTCTGCTAACCTGAATGAGGGAAGGGTGTCTTTTTATGGGTGTTGCCATGATTTTAAATTTGATTATTTAATATTTCCATCAACACAACTGCCTGATTATGTTCGATATCTTTTGCTGAATATAGTAGCGTCAGGTTTTGCTTTTTGGCGATAGATCGGAGCCTGTTTAATCTGTCTTTACTCTTAGTTAGCTCAGTAATATATTTTTGTTTAAATGCTTCAAAGCGTTCAGGTATGTGGTTGAACCATTTTCGGAGCTCGTTGGAGGGTGCTATATCTTTATCCCATTCATCAAGAGCAGCCATTTCCTTACTGATACCTCTTGGCCATATTCTGTCAACGAGAATTCTGTATCCGTCCTCAGGAGAAACAGGTTCGTATATCCGTTTGATTTTCATGGAATTTTTATTTATCACATATTCTGTAAAATTAAATTGTTTTTTGATTGATAATATATTCATTACTTACATTCTGTGTAAAATATATAATACAACTTCTGATTCAATCAACCCCAACTTATATACAGATTATCTTCAAATGGTTAAAAACCGGTAATTACCATTTATCAAAGGTAATTACCAGTTTTTAATTAATAAATCGAAGGTCTTAACATCGTATTGATATCATTGACTTCCGGTTTTTTACTCAAGAAACAATTATTCTACAATAAAGTGTCCTTTCATCATACCTGAATGTCCAGGGAATGAACAAAGGAACTCATAGGTACCTGCTGCAGGTGCATCAAATTCTACAGATGTAGATTCACCTCCACCGATAGTTTTTGTATGTGCAACAATGTCACCTTCTTTACCTGCAGGAATGTAATCATTGTCTTTAGCTTTGATAGCTTCAGCAGCAAAAGCAGCTAAATCTACACCTTGATTTAAAAGTACCCAATTGTGTCCCATAGCATCTTTAGGCATTTTTCCAATGTGTGTCAGTGTAAGTTTAACTTTCTGACCAGCTTTTACTTTCAATTCTGTTTTGTCATATTTCATCTGATCATCTCCTGAGATTTCTAATTCGGCCATATCAGTTGCTACTTCCGGAGCAACTTCAGTAGTCGGTGTGGTTTCAGTAGTGGTCTCTGCAGGAGCAGAATTGTTTTTACATGCAACTAAAAAAAAGGTCGCTACAGCAAAAGAATAAATCAACTTTTTCATTTTGTAAAATAGAGTTTTAAAAAATTAATAAAATAAATGATAATAAATACAAAAATTAAATACTAAGTATTAACAAATTGTTCTTCCAATTCAATCGACTTTGGAAATAAAATATTATTTTCCAGATGAATATGCAGATGTAAGTCATCTTCAAATTCTTTTAACATAGCAAATGTAACTCTATAGGTAGTACATCCATCTGCAGGCATAGTATAGTCATTGGTAAGTTCAGCTATTTTCCTGAAGCGTTCTCCCTCATTGTCATGTTCTGCCATCATCATTTTTATAGGATTTTGTACAGTGCCAAACGGAGCTGAAACAGGAGTATTGGAATGCTTACTTTCCACCATTCGCCGGATATGAGGAAACAATATACTCTCCTCTTTTACCATGTGATCTGTAAGGTCTTCGGAAGATTCACCAAATAATTGAGCTACTTCAAGCAGTTCGGGATGTCTGTCACCGTGAACCCTTACTATTTTATGTAAGAAAGGTGTGATTTCCTGGATTTTTTCTCTGACATATCTGTGATGTTTTTTCTCAACATAATCAGCCAATAAATCCAATGGCCAGGATGTATAATCTGTTTGATTTGAAGTTCCGGCATTATTGGTATTGTTAAGGTCTTTTACTATTTGTTCTGTATCAAGTCCTTTTTTGGTGCAGGCATCTTCTATGGAACGGTTACCGTTACAGCAAAAGTCAATTTTGTTTTTCTTAAATACCGAAGCAGCTCTGTAATCATGCGCTACAAGATCGCCTATAATAGTATCTTTTGTTATATTCATTTTTTAAAAATATTTATAGAATTAATAATCAACGTAAAAAATCCAATTTAAAAAACATTATTCTGTAATATTATTTTAATGGTATATGACTGGTACCACGAATGTATTGTATTTTCATTAGAAACATATCTGCCATACGTTTTCCCTGCCATTTAGCTTTTTCAGCCTTATCACCTTTGAAAAATGTATCGACTGTTTCATTGAATAGGACAACCCATCGATCAAAATGTTCGCCTTCAACAGGCAGTGGAGCATGCGGTACAAAGGGACTGCCGTAATATGTATGCTCGTCCAGTAATACGGTCTGCCAGAATCGATACATCTTATTCAGATGCACAGGCCATCTGTCCTGAATAACATTATTAAAAATATCACTGAGCATAGTATCCTTTCTGATTTTACCATAAAAGGTATCAACCATAAGCCTGATATCGTCTATATCCTGAATGTCTTTTCTGTCATCTACCATATCCGGTACCAATGTAATGTCAGTTAATTTTGTAATTTAAAGCTATTAAGGTCTTTTTATATGAGAACAAGGCAAAAATTATATTTGATTTACAATTAAATAATCAAATCAATCATGTTTTTGATATTGGAAACGAGAATGTAATTATCTCCAGTAATTATTTGCTGCCGCAATCGTTTGAAATTCTATTGCAATAACATTGGCAGAAGCTATCAATTGCTTTGTATCTTCAGCATAATCCTTTCTAAGATTTTTTCTTACTTCCGGATCGGTTTGAATGGCAGCAATGGATTTTCTTGACATTTTTATAGCAAGTTCTCTTCCTTCCTGCGGGGTCTTGGTTATCAATGATTCCAACCAAATTTCGTTACCTGACATTTTGTATTAGATTAAAAGTTAATAGATTATATATAATTACACATTAATAAAATAAATAAAATCGGTTTAATAACAATCTTCTTGATTAATGAATTATTTATTGGTAATTTAAATATTATAGATTAAACAGATATAGTATACCTTAGTTTTAAAAAATCAGTTGAATATAAAGTTATTGACAAATAATACATGAAATTTTACTCTTTTATGATAATTGCAACCATCTGCCATCAATACTATGATCTTTTAAGTACACTTTTCCCGGATTTCAGACCTATGGCAAGGTCATAAATAGTAGTAGTAGTAACCATCTTCTTGATATCGCCTCTGATTTTGACGAATTTATGGTGCATTGGACATGGTTTCAGGTGATTACATTCACTATAACCCAGTACACATCCGTTATATATAGAATCACCATCTATTGCATTGACAATGTCACTTAGTTTAATACATTTCATTCGCTCCTTAGAGATAATAAATCCTCCATTAGGTCCTGTCTGAGAATGAATAATATCAAATTTGGTTAATGTACCCAATATTTTTGCTGTAAAAGGCTCGGGTGATTCCGTATGAAAAGCAATCTCACCAGTTTTAACCCGGTTTCCTTTCAAAGACTCTTTGGCTATATAGGTAATTGCCTTTATTCCGTACTCACATGCTTTTGAAAACATAAAATTAATATGATTTATGACTGCAAAAATACGTATATTGATAAAATTATAGATAATAACATCTTAAATTAAAAGGATGATATTAATCATATCAATCATATCAATCATATCAATCATATCAATCATATCAATCATATCAATCATATCAATCTAAACTAATCAACAGGTAAAGACTGTTTTTTCTTATGCTGGAGAAACAGGGTGCGTTCATTTTTCAGTTTTTTAAATTTTTGAGAATCGTCTTTAATTTTTGTGTTATTTCCATAAATATAAAATATGATAAATCCAATCAGTGCAAGTACAATCAATCCATTTTCCAATTGATATTTTACAGGTTGAACCCAGACTTCATCAAAAAATTCCCATCTGCCTAATATTTCAATAAAATTCCAGAAGATAATAACAGTTGGTACAGCATATCTGATAGAATAGTCAAATTTGTTTATTTTAAGCAATTTAGCCAAAAGATATAAGGACCATATCAATGAACCAAATGCAATAATATAGGTAGCAGGATGAAAATCGCCTGCTATATCGTCATCATATACTATAAGTAATACCAGATAGAAAGTCCAGATAATCATAATACTTTCAATAAATGTTATGACAGCATACGGCTTATAGCTATTATCATTAATTCTTAAATTGTTTTTCAGTTTAAATATACGTTGAAACCAATTGAAAAAAGTACATTTGGTACGGGAAAACATAAACAAAACAATAAATGTCATTAAGAGCCCCAATGATGATAACATAACGAGGTATTCTGGTTTGGTTGTAATTTCACCATCTTTCATAAGGGGAGAAACTTTAAGTTTTTCAGCTATCCAAACAAATGAAAATTCAATCCATCCTGTCCAAATCAGTATTCCTCCCAATAATCCAAGAATGGTTGCCAGTGCAGCTTTGTTGTTCTTTACGATTCCAATAGCCAATATTATTAATCCAACAAATCCTATAATAAAAGCGCCTAATAATTTGTAATGTCCCATGATGTGCTCATTCAGTATCATCAATGCATGACCAATTGGCATTAATAAGAGTACAATCATAAATGAAAGAATACCGGTAGCAAATGAATTTAACTTCATAAAATAGTAATTAGATTAAATTTCCCACAAACATACAATTAAGAATTAGTCTAAATAAATAATACAAACATTTTTTTTATAAATTTTTCCTATATGTTATACAATTTACACATTATCATTTGATTGGATTATATTTATTGTTTACAGGTAAACAGTGAATTGAACAATTTACATCTCTTTTAAATTTATATAATGATATTAAATTTTTGAATCAATATTAAATTTATCTAAAATGTCAGTATTGAAAGTAATTGAAATTATGTCCAGCTCTGAAAAAAGCTGGGAAGATGCAGCACAAAAAGGAATTAAAAAAGCATCGAAAACACTTAAAAATGTAAAATCTGCCTGGGTAAAAGATCAGAGTATATCTGTAAAAGATGGTAATGTGGCAGAATACAGAGTTACAATGAAGTTGAGTTTCGAAGTGGAATAGATTTCATCAAAAATGTTTATTATAAAACGTCCGAATTCGGACGTTTTTTTTTATCAGGTATCCATAAGTTTGAGTTTAGGATATTTGCAGTTTAAGTTATTTATTTCTTCATCGAAGATTGGATTGTATACACATCCGTTTAATGTGGTGATTAAGTATTCAATCAAGTATCTAAGTTAGACTTACATAATATCAGGTAGTAGATACCTTGCTATTATGCAGGTTTGAATTATTTAATATAAGTCTTAATAGTGTGAATTAGAAGTAGTATAATGTGATATGCAGTATTGTGATGGGCAGTTCTGAAAATAAAAAAGCCCGTGTAAGACGAAAACACGGGCATTACTCAATTTAATAACCAAAACTCATTCTTTATAATTCAAATACCGTGCCAAACATTTTTTAAATATTAATGTGTATTTAAATTAATTTTATTTTAAATCTCTTACAGAGAATGAAACTTCAAGTAAAATTGCTCATGACTTTTCATGAGCAATTACGAATTTTACAATTTAATAACCAAAACTTACACAATGCAAATGTAATACATATTAATTATATGTTGTATATATAAAAGTAAAAATTTTATATAATTTTTTTATTGAATTTGTATATATCAGATAATCAATAGTATAAATATATTGATAATAATATATAAAATTAATTATTAATGTATTTATGACTGATATCGATATTTATATAGTTTATTTAATATTATAATTTGTTGTGTACTACTATTGGTTAGATACATTTTAGTTAACTTTTATATGAAGTTTGTACCATAATATTAATAATAATACCTGTCACGATTTTCCATTTTAACCCGTTACCGGTTTTACTGTTTATGCAGATTATTATCTAAATTGACTTAAAAGATAAAAAATTATAAATGAACATGATTAATAGTACTTACTTTACAACTATTCTGAAAAAAAATATGTATTAAATAATTAAGCGTATCAAAAATTAATATTACTTTTACTTTCGATTTTTAAAAAGAAGTTATATGAATTATAAAAAGCAGGTATATGGAGTGATAGTAGCAGCATGCTTATGCAGCTTATTTAGTGTGATATATCTGACTATTCATTATCCTGAATTTGATTCTTCAATTGATAAAATTAGTAGTAACGATAGGTCTTTTGAAGAAAAATCCAATTTACCCGAAGTTGAATTTGTAGTAAGAGTTATCAAGACAATTTTTGAAAGTGCGGATTTTAAATAAAGGATATTTTTTATATTCTTTATGCTTAGAGTAAGGTTCTTCTGTTAAAATTTTATTAAATCATTCATTGTACAGGACGATTATTTTCGGTTGTCCTGCAAAGGTTATAACTTTGTTTCATATTGACAAATTGTCAATCATTGAGTATAATGAAGAATATGTGGCTTTATAATGCACTTATTTTAAGTTTTGTTGTCGGGTTTTCCTTAACGGGCAGTGGACAAAACAAAATAAAATGGATATCCTGGGAGGTAGTGGCTGATAGAAATCAGAAGCTCGATAAAAAGTACATGGTTTATATCTGTTACGGTGGATGCAGATGGTGTAAACAGATGGAAGATTCAACATTTGCAGATACCGACATAGCAAGATTTATTAATAATAACTTTCTTCCATTACGTCTAAGTGCCTCCTCCAAGAATAAAATAATAATCAACGAAAGGGTGTATGCTCTTAAACAGCATGGATCTCACGAGTTTAATGAACTGGCCATAGAACTTCTTAATGGCAATATGACCTTTCCTTCCATCGTTTTTTTGGATGAAAATTTTAAAAAAATATCATCCTATAACCGATTTATAGAACCTCATAATTTTGAAATGCTTCTTGCATATTATGCTGGAAATTTCTATAAAAACACCATCTGGAAAGCATTTACCCGCAGATATAACCGTAGTAAATACTTTCAGCCTGCATTGGAAAGTCAGGACTGATCACATATTATACAGATATTGTGTATTGTGCATTCGATATTTTACGATTAACTATGTGTAATAATTGAAGGTTGATACTTTTTGAAATTAATAATTTTGACCTACCTTTACACTGTTATTTATTTAACCCAATAAATTCGCCATATGAATAAAATATTTTCAATGATAATTTTTAGTTTGGTTGTACTAGGATGTAGTAAAACCAAGGATGTACCATTAAAAACAGATATGTTGCCTAAGTTAAATTATCCAAAAACAAAAGAAATCCCCGTTTCAAGCCAGTATTTTGGTGAAGAACTTAAAGATCCATACAGGTGGTTGGAAGATGACAGGTCAGCAGAAACAGGACAATGGGTAGATGCTGAAAATGAAGTTACCTCTGCATACCTTAACAGTATACCTTTCAGAGCGTCATTTAAGCAAAGATTGGAGAAACTATGGAATTATGAGCGTTTCTCAGCCCCATTTAAGGAAGGTGATTATACCTATTTTTTCAAAAACGACGGTCTTCAGAATCAATCTGTATTATATCGTGAGAAGAAAGGCATGGCTGCTGATGTATTTCTTGATCCCAATAAGTTTTCTAAGGGAGGAACAACATCTTTGGCAGGAATAAATTTTTCAAAAGATGGTAGTAAAGTAGCATATCAGATATCTGAAGGAGGAAGTGACTGGAGAAAGGTGATAATACTCGATGCGCATACCCGAAAAATTATTGAGGATACCTTATATGATGTCAAATTCAGTGGGCTTTCATGGAAAGGAAATGATGGATTTTACTACTCAAGTTACGATAAACCTTCCGGAAGTGAATTGTCAGCCAAAACGGATCAGCATAAACTGTTTTATCATAAATTGGGCACCAAACAAAAAGAGGATAAAGTGATTTTTGGTGCTGATATCAAACGCAGATATGTTGGTGGAAGTGTAAGTGACGATCAACGATATCTGTTTATCAGTGTTGCCAATGCTACATCGGGTAATGAGTTGTATATGCTTGATTTGGAGAATCCCAAGGCAAAATTGATTACTATAGTTGAAAATATGAATACCAATACAGATGTTCTGGATAATGATGGTTCAAAACTCTATCTGATTACTGACTATAAAGCACCTAATAAGAGATTGGTCACTGTAGATGCTGCTGACCCGAGACAAGATAAATGGTCAGATTTTGTACCGGAGACACAAAATGTTTTGAATGCTGTGACAGGAGGCGGATATATTTTCACACACTATATGAAAGATGCCCTGTCTTTGATCAAACAATATGATTATAAAGGAAATTTGATTAGAGAATTGAAATTGCCAGGATTGGGTACTGCATCCATGGGTGGCAGCAAAAAAGAAGATAAAATCCTGTACTATTCATTTACCAATTATATCACACCATCGAGTATTTTTAAATATGATGCAGAAACCGGAACATCGTCACTTTTTGTGAAGCCGAATGTGGATTTTAATTCAGATTTGTATGAATCCAAACAGGTGTTTTACAAATCCAAAGATGGAACGCAGGTACCCATGATGATTACTTATAAAAAGGGCATCAAACTGGATGGAACAAATCCAACTATTTTGTATGGATATGGTGGCTTCAATATTAGTCTGACTCCTTCATTCAGTATACCGAATGCTGTGTGGATAGAGCAGGGTGGTATCTACGCTGTTCCTAATCTCCGCGGAGGAGGTGAGAACGGCAAATCCTGGCACGACGCAGGAACCAAAATGCGAAAGCAGAATGTATTTGATGATTTTATAGCAGCTGCAGAGTATCTGATTGCCAATAAATACACATCTTCTGGTAATCTTGCCGTATCGGGTGGATCGAACGGTGGGTTGCTGGTAGGTGCTGTGATGACACAGCGACCAGATTTGTTTAAGGTGGCACTACCTGCTGTTGGTGTATTGGACATGCTGAGGTATCATACCTTCACAGCCGGTGCCGGATGGGCTTATGACTACGGTACAGCAGATGACAGTAAAGAAATGTATGCATATCTTAAAAGGTATTCACCGGTCCATAATGTAAGAAGTGGAGTAGCTTATCCCGCGACTTTGGTAACAACGGCGGATCATGACGACAGGGTAGTTCCTGCACATTCCTATAAATTTATAGCTGAATTACAAAAAAAACAAAGTGGTACCAATCCTGTGTTGATTCGCATAGATAAGAGTGCTGGTCACGGAGCAGGAAAGCCTACATCCAAATTAATAGAAGAAGCAGCTGACAGATATTGTTTCGCTCTATACAATATGGGTAAAACGTATAATTATTCATCTAAAAAATAGATAACTAATGCAGGAAGTTCAAAAATTTATTTCAGATAATAAAGATCGGTTTCTTAATGAATTGATGGATTTATTAAAGATTCCATCAGTAAGTGCAGATCCGCGATACAAGGAAGATGTAGCCAAAACAGCAACAGCCGTAAGTGAAAGTCTGTCCAAAGCTGGATGTGACATGGTACGGATTTATCCAACCGAAGGACACCCTATAGTCTATGGCGAGCATATGATTAATCCGGATTTGCCGACAGTGCTGGTTTACGGACATTATGATGTACAGCCACCGGATCCGCTTGACTTATGGGATAGCCCACCATTTGAGCCTGTCATCCGCAAAACTGATAAACATCCACAGGGAGCTATCTTTGCAAGAGGTTCGTGTGATGACAAGGGACAGATGTATATGCATGTAAAAGCATTCGAGGCCATGATTAGAACGAATGCGCTGCCATGTAATGTGAAGTTTATGATAGAAGGAGAGGAGGAAATTGGTTCAGGTAATCTGGGTACTTTCTGTAAGCAATACAGTGAAATGCTCTCCTGTGACGTAGTGCTGATCTCTGATACATCTATTATATCTAATGATACTCCTTCTATAACGGTGGGTCTTCGTGGTCTCAGCTATGTTGAAGTAGAAGTTACCGGTCCGAATAAGGATTTGCATTCGGGTGTTTATGGTGGTGCCGTAGCCAATCCTGCTCAGGTTCTCTGTGATATGATAGCTTCGCTCAAAGATGAATCCAAACACATCACGATACCAGGTTTCTATGACGATGTTGCGATTGTATCGGGAGAAGACAGGAAGGCTATGAATCAGGCACCCTTTGACAAGGATGAATACATGAAAAGCCTTGGTATTGAGGAAACAATGGGAGAAAAGGGTTATACTATTCTGGAACAGACGTCTATCAGACCAACGCTTGAAGTCAATGGAATATGGGGTGGATATATAGGGGAAGGTGCTAAAACAGTATTGCCATCCAAAGCTTTTGCCAAGATAAGTATGCGTCTGGTACCCAATCAGCAGAGTGATAAAATCACACAGTTGTTTAAAAAGCATTTTGAAAGTATCGCACCTGCCGGGGTAAAGGTCGTTGTTCGGCCGCACCATGGTGGAGAAGCGGCTGTTACTCCATCAGATACACCTGAGTACAGGGCAGCAGCAATGGCTATGAAGGAGGCTTTTGGCAAGGATCCTATACCTGTACGCGGCGGAGGAAGTATACCTATTGTTGCATTGTTTGAAGAAGTACTGAATGTCAAAACAGTGCTAATGGGTTTTGGTTTGGATTCGGATGATATTCATTCGCCTAATGAGCACTATGGACTTTTCAATTATTACAAAGGTATCGAAACGATTCCGTATTTTTACAAGTATTATACACAGTTAAAAAAGTAAGTGAACCGGCATTTTCAATAGATGTATATGACTGTTACTTATAGGTAGATTTTGGTCTTTGGTAATTATTCTGGTACGTGCTCCGGTGAAGACTAATATTATAGGTACTGGACCTATCCGAATTGAATTTTGAAGTATAAAAGACGTTTTGCAGGAGTTTTACCGGCTTTGCATAATTACGACAAATCAAAATTGAAACAGGATTTGCTTAGCAAGTTACGGAATTTTTTTAATAGGATGATAATGTTCATGCATATTATCTGGTTAATATTAATGTGATTTTGAAAATAGATATTATAACTGTTGTACCCGAATTGCTGGAGGGTCCTTTTCAGCATTCTATAATGAAAAGGGCAGCTGATAAAGGCTTACTCAATGTAAATATTGTGCCATTGCGTCCATATGGGCTTGGTGTACATAAGCAACTTGATGATTATCAGTATGGTGGTGGAGCGGGAATGGTCATGATGTGTGAACCATTGGATAATTGCATTGAAGAGCTGAAAAGTAAGACGATTTATGATGAAATTATTTATCTGACTCCGGACGGTTCTGTTTTCAATCAAAAGATAGCTAACAGATTGTCCTGCTACGAAAATCTGCTTATAATATGCGGACATTATAAAGGAATCGATCAGCGTATACGCGATTTGCACGTAACGATGGAGATCTCGGTGGGGGATTTTGTTTTGTCGGGTGGAGAACTGGCGGCTGCCATTGTTGTGGATGCCGTTGGCAGGTTGATTCCTGGCGTTTTGAATGATGAAACAAGTGCATTGACAGATTCGTTTCAGGACGATTTGCTGGCACCTCCGGTATACACAAGACCGGCAGTATTTAAAGGATTATGTGTACCTGAAGTACTACTATCCGGTCATGACCGTAGAATTGAAGAATGGAGAAATGATATGGCATTTAAGATTACTAAAGATAAACGACCCGATTTAATGGGTGAATAATACTTGCTGGATTTAGTCACAGAATATATTTTTTAAAATACTTATCTGATATTCTGTTCAAAATTAATTTTTGTCTATATTTACATTTGCGGATTCTGATAATTCCTGATGGACAAATATTGTCTTCTATCAGTTCGCAGCATATGGTATTAATACGAAATTTAATATGAAAATCATCCATACAGCAGACTGGCACATTGGTAAAATATTGCATAAGCAGGAACTCAATGAAGAAATCCGCTTATTTTTTGATTGGCTTGAAGCGTACATAATGACGGAGAACCCTGATTTACTTTTAATATCAGGAGATATTTTTGATATGGCTAACCCATCCAACAAAGATCAGGAGCTGTACTATTCAATGCTGAACAGACTGTCCAAAACAGGTATAGAGACTATAATAACCGGCGGAAATCACGATTCGGTATCTCTGTTGAATGCCCCTGAATCGATATTGAAGAATATGAAAATCCATGTTCTCGGTGGTGTAAACGAGGATATTAAAAATCACATCATACCTGTATATAAGGATAACAAATTGTCCTGTATTATTCTGGCTATACCTTACCTGAGAGAGAAAGACCTCAAAAATGTTGAAACTGCAGATAAATCAGACCCGGATGCAGATAAGGTATCACTTGCTGTGCAGGGGTATTATGATAGGTGTACTGCTTTGGCACGTAAGTTATATGGAAGTGATGTGCCTGTAATAGCGATGGGGCATTTATTTATGCGCGGATCACTGACTTCCGAGAGCGAACGTGATATTCATGTAGGCAATTTGCAGGGAATAGAAAGTAAATATATTCATCCCGATATTGCATATCTTGCATTAGGCCACATTCACAAACCACAGCGTATAGGAGGCAATGAACGGATCAGGTACAGTGGTTCACCGGTTTATCTGGATTTTTCAGAGATCAGGTATCCCAAACAGGTAGTAATAATTCAGATAGAGCAAGGGAAACTCACCATTCAACCGATGCCCATACCTAAATTCAGGGAGTTGCTTCGGCTTAGCGGTACTTACAGCGAAGTTTCAGCAGCTTTGGATACTTTTACCAATCAGTATCCTTTGAAAGCATTCGTAGAGCTGGATATAACAGAGCCCGGATTTTCTTTGGAAGTACAGCAACAATTGGATGATTTAATGGAGGTGAATCATGCGCAATATAAGATCATAAAAAGAAAAATGAGTATGGGGAATAAAGATAATCTGTTGGTAAATAACTTGATACAATATGAACGTATGGAAGAAATGACTCCACTCAGGATGTTGGAAATCCTACTGGAAGATGAGGGATTGGATGAAGTACTTGTAGCAGAGATAGTCAAGCAATATTCAGAAATTATTGAAAGTATGCATGATTAATACTGACTGTGAATTTATATAGTAATCAATAATCCGAAAAAATCATAATCATTGAAAATTCTAAAACTTCGTCTTAAAAACATTCATTCCATAAAGGGAGAATTTCTGGTGGATTTTACGTCGGAACCACTTGCAAGTTCAGGACTTTTTGCGATTACAGGTGTAACAGGAGCGGGAAAATCCACTTTACTGGATGTGATAACACTTGCACTTTTTAATAAGATACCCAGATTTGCTGCTAACCGTCAGGGTGCAATTTCTAAGACTGAGATTGAAAGTTTAGGCGCTGTCATTACACATTTCTGTGATGATGCATATGCAGAAATAGACTATATAGCAGGAAATAAGCAGTACCGATCGACATGGAGAATCGGCAGAACACGTAAAGGAGATCTGAAAGACTATAAAATGTCACTGGCTGACCTCGATTCCAATACTTTCTTCGATTTGGGTAATCGTGAAATACCTTTGAAGAATGAAGAAATATTGGGAATGAAGTACGAACAATTTATACGTTCTGTGGTGTTGTCCCAGGGAGATTTTGCTAAATTGCTCAAATCCGATGACAAGGAAAGAGCTCAGTTACTTGAAGATATTACAGGTAGCAGGATTTACAGAGAGATTGGAAAACGGGTTTTCGAACAATCGCGTGAAGCAGTAAAAAATATTGACCTGTTGCGTTTAGAAGCCAAAGGTGTAACATTTTTGCCGGAGGAGACAGTTAAGGAAAAAGAGTCTATACTTAAACGAAGTATTAGTATAAAAAAGGAGCTGGATAAGCAATCTGAAATGCTCAGACAAACACTGAATAAAGTCGAAAGAAAAATTCAGCTGTTGCAAAAATCAACTCAGATTAATATAGCAGTCGAAACATTAGAAGCATCGAAGCAACAATTTGCTGACAAAGAGATTCAGCTGCAACGGCACATTACACTGAATCCACATAGGGAAGCTTTCGCAACAGAGCGTAATTATCAGGAGAGACTTTTACAATTGAAAATCAAAATTGAGAAATTAAAAGACGAAGCTAACCAAGCAGAATTACAACAAATCAATCTGTTGGCTAAAATAATTGAATTAGTACATTCTACTGTTTCAAAAGAAAATGCCTTACATGTGTTGCAGGAGTTTGAAGACAAAATTTTATCGTATGATTCTCAAATGAGCCATATAGCTGAACAGGGATTGAAGGAAAGATCTGATTTTGATCGTTTTGCAGGAGAAAATATGGAATATTTTGATTTTCAGTTGATATCAGACAGAAATCCTGCTATAATTATAGAAAGGCTGAATAACAGAATATCCGATTTGCAAAAAATACCGGTAGGTTTGAACGGTGATGTCAACAAACTCAATGCAGCATTGAATAAAGTACAGGATGATTACAGAGCTTATCTCACACAATACAATAAGGTTGAATTATACGAAAAATTATTGAAAGAAAACGAGGAAATAGAAAGCTGGATTAGCAAAAGTGCATCGGAAATTGAACAACAAAACTTACAGACAGAACAATACATATCTCAGATAGATCTGCTCAATCATGATGAAATAAATCTTAGAAAAGAGAAGGATGAATGGCTGCTAATAGCATCTCTGGACGAGCACCGTGCACAATTGGAAGATGGGCAACCCTGTCCGCTGTGTGGTTCAGTGCATCACCCTTATGCGGATACATTACCTGTCAAGGTACTGGATGTTGAATTGAAACTCAAAAAAAATCAGGAAGACATAACAGCACTTCAAAACGGATTGAAGGTTTTACAAAATAATATCACCATTTTAAAAACTACGTCAGATACAAAGCTGCAGCAGAAAAATGAGAATGTCGAAAAAATAAGTATTATTCAATCGGAGTTAAGCGATAAAATTATGTCTACTGAAGAATTGACTGAATGTATCCGGAAAGCTGAAGCAGATGAGTTGCGTATTAAAAATGAAATGAAGGTTATCAATGAAATAAAGATATTGAGTTCGGCTCGTTTGATGATAGATAAAGTAGACGGACTAATCAGACAACATCAGGCAATATCAAAAGAGCGTAATATGCTGTTTTCGGCTAAGGATATCCGATCAGTAAGTCATGGTATCAAAGACCAATGGCACCAAATCAGAGAAACAATATTGAAAAACAATTCTGTTTCAGGTGAAACGCTGAGGCAACTTAAGGAAACTGAAACAGCTTATCTGAAACTATCGGGGCAGCTGCTGTCACATGTTTTGCAATTGGGATACCCAGATATTATTACTGCAAGACAGCATTTGCTTCCGGAAGATGTTTTACAGCATATAACTAATGAAAGAGACAGGCTTCATGTAGCTGAATTGAATGTTAGGCTTGAAAAGCAACAGATATCTGATGAATTGATAAAATTGTCAGATACAGAAGCAACGGAAAGTATTCTAAATGACATACAAAGTAATTTAAAATCGATCCATGCAGAGCGTGATACCCTTCAGGTTGAATCCGGTAGATTGATGCAGGAACTGAAACATAATGCCGACATGCTTCAAAAACATAAGGAACTGCAGGATCGAATTCAAAACCTGCTTGCTGAATCTGATCCGTTATTTAGATTAAATGATTTTATCGGTGATAAAGAAGGGAATAAGTACGCCAAATTTGCACAGAATCTGAATCTGAGGCAGCTTATACGTCTTACCAATCAGCGGTTAAAAAAACTGACCGACCGCTATCTGCTTAAAGAAACGGAAATTGAAGAAGACTTTAAAGTAATAGATCAGTACCAGATGGATACTGTTCGCAGTGTACGAACCTTGTCAGGAGGAGAAACATTTATAGTCAGTTTAGCATTGGCATTGAGTCTCTCTGATATGGCATCCAATAATGTCAAACTGGAAAGCCTTTTTATTGATGAAGGATTTGGAACCCTGGATCAGGATTCTCTTGAAACAGCTCTGTTAACGCTTGAAAAATTGCAGTCAGAAAGTAACAGAACCATAGGCATCATTTCTCACGTGGAAAGCCTGAAAGAAAGAATAACTACCCAGATAAGGATTAATAAGAACAGTCTTGGATATTCAGATATAGAAATAGTGTAAGTCAAAAAAAAAGCCTTTCCGAATTTGGAAAGGCTTATTTTGTTATAACTAATAAACGTATTATATTACTTTTTACTGCTGCAGCAAGATTTTGTTGCACTTTTGCTGGCAGAACATGCTTTGCCTTCAGCTGCTTTTTCTCCGGCACAAGCTTTAGTTTCAACTTTTTTACCGGCATCATCCTTTTCCATATAAGCGGAAGCTACCTCTGTAAATGCTTTTTTGTTACTGTCGTATGTAACTTCATTCCAGTTTTCTTCTCCAGCTTTGTTTACAGACTTACCATAGTATTTAGTAGTGCCTGATACCTCACATGTTTTTTTAACGATATTTCCGTTAGATGCCTGCATAGCTGATTCAGCTTCTGCTTCGATTCCGGATAAGGATGCCATATCTTTATTTTCTGTGTTTTGGTCAGCAGAAGACATTTTTTTTGACATGCAGCATGACTTACCTGCAGTAGCAGCTTTTGAACCACACTGAGCGTTAGCTGAAAAAGATGCTAAAAGAATAAAAGAAAATAGAAATAATAATTGCTTCATTTTTTTTGTTTTTAATTTTTTAATGACAATGAATGGATAACTTATTATAAAACGATGTAAAGATATAGAAAATTACGTTGTGAGTAGCTTTATATAGGTATTTTATTTATTATTTAACAGTTTTACCACTAATTAACCATGTTTTTAAATATTTAAATCAAAAAATATATACTAAATAGTCTTATTCAAAAGTTAATTTTAAAATGAATAGTATTACTATTTATAAATATTATCTATTTTTGCGGCCTTATGAGAATATATATAGGTTTAGTAATAGTATTGGCATTCATTTTGTCCGGGTGTAAATCAGAATTTGAAACACTTCGTGCAAGTAACCAGCCGGAGAAGGTATATGCTGCAGCTAATAAGTATTATAAGAACAAAGAATATGACAAGGCCATCGCATTGTACGATGTCGTAATTCAGTTTTACAGAGGACGGCAGGAAGCTGAGGATTTGTTTTTCAATTATGCCTATGCGCATTATTATCAGGGAGACTATATCCTTTCAGCAACCTATTTCAAGAATTATTCAGGAACATTCGGCAACAGCCCCAACAAACAGGAAGCCGAATATATGGCAGCTTATTCCAATTATAAAATGTCACCCAACTTTAAATTGGATCAGTCTTATACTGTTAAGGCAATTGAAGGTATGGAGCAGTTTATAAATTTGTATCCTGGTACTGAACGTGCCGAGATGGCCAATAGGCTGATTGATGAAATGCGGAGAAAACTGGAGCAAAAATCTTATGAGCAAGGTACGCTGTATTATAAAATAGGACAATATCAAGCAGCAGTTATATCATTTCAGAATACGATAAAAGACTTTCCTGAATCCGCAAAAATCGAAGAAATAAGGTTTTTAATCTTAAAATCTTCATATATATTAGCTTCCAACAGTATTTATGAAAAGCAAGAAGAACGTTTTAATGAAACTTTAGATCATTATAATGTATTTATAAAGAAACATCCTGCTTCTAAAATGCTGAAGGAAGCAAAAAATATTGAAAAACAAACATTAGCAGAGCTTAAAAAATTGAAAGCATGACAACTATAACAGATATTAAATCTAAGGTTCAGGGACTTGATTCAAGTGTCAAGGCAAGAAATATCAAGGAAATTTCAAAAAAGACATCGAGTATCTATGAGTCTATAGCCGTAATCAACAAAAGAGCAGAAGAAATAGCTGTTGAGCTTAAGACAGAATTGCATAATAAACTCAATGAATTTGCGACCAGTTCTGAAACGATTGAAGAAATACTCGAGAATAAAGAACAGATAGAGATAAGCAAATTTTATGAGCGGTTGCCAAGCCCTTCAATAATTGCTACAGAAGAGTTTATCAGAGGCAATCTCAACTACGAGTATAAGGAGGAAGAAGCAAGATCCACAGAAGATTAAAAAACTCTTGAATTGCTCAAAGGAAAGAAAATTATCCTTGCAGTTACGGGAAGTATCGCTGCTTATAAATCTGCCTTGCTGTGCAGGGAATTGATTAAGGCCGGTTGTGAAGTAAAGGTCGTTATGACGGATGCGGCACAGCATTTTGTATCTGCTTTGACAATGAGCACATTGTCTGCTAATACTGTATATTCCGATTGGGAAAACGGGAAATCCTGGACGAATCATGTTGATTTGGGATTGTGGGCTGATTTAATGATTATAGCTCCCGCAACAGCAAATACCATAGCAAAGATGGCTCAGGGTCAATGCGACAATATGCTGATGGCTACCTATTTGTCAGCCAAATGTCCGGTAATATTTGCACCAGCTATGGATAGGGATATGTGGATTCATTCAGCTACGCAGCATAATATCAGGACACTTCTGTCCTATGGTCATCGGATGATTCCTGTAGGTTATGGATTTCTGGCGAGTGGTCTGACAGGTGACGGACGAATGGCAGAACCTGCTGAAATAGTACAATATGTTACTGATTTCTATACTGAAAGCCTTGCACTTGCCGGGAAGAAAATAATGATAACAGCAGGACCTACCTATGAAGCAATCGATCCTGTCAGGTTTATAGGCAACTATAGCAGTGGTAAAATGGGATACGAATTGGCTCAGGTCTGTGCAGAACATGGAGGTGAAGTGGTGCTGATTAGCGGTCCTTCCAAACTAACTGTTACACACAGTAATATTAAGTTGATCAGGGTAATATCTGCTCAGGAAATGTATCAGGCTGCTGATGTTGTCTTTGATACATCTGATTTTGTTATTTTTGCAGCAGCTGTAGCTGATTACAGACCGGAACATGTAGCACCAAATAAAATCAAGAAAAAGGAAGATAACTTCTCTATCAGTCTGGTTAAAAATATCGATATTGCCGCAACACTTGGTAAAAGAAAAAAAGAGAATCAGCTGATGGTGGGATTTGCTCTTGAAACTGATAATGAGATAAGTCATGCAATTCAAAAATTACACAAGAAAAATATGGATTTTATCGTTCTTAATTCATTAAATGATCCCGGCGCCGGATTTATGCATGATACCAATAAAATAACTATTATTGATAACAAAGGAAATGAGGTGTCTTACGGGTTGAAGAATAAAAGAGACGTAGCCGGAGATATTGTGGATTATATACTTAAATTTAAAAAATGAGACTAAAATCTTTATTAATACTGGTATCTTGTTTTGTTGTTTTCAATATTAACGATACACAAGCGCAGGAATTGAATTTTAAAGTTACAGTAGATAAAATCCCTGCATTGAGCCTGGTTAAGGCAGATCCGCAGTTTTTATCAGACCTGGCAAGAAGAATTGAAGAGTTTTTTAATAATACTCAGTGGGGCGAAGACAGGTATCGCGATTATGAAAAAATCAAAGGTAATGTACTTGTCATCATAACAGAAGAATCAGCAGATCGCGTATATAAAGCAGAAATATCCATTCAAACAGAACGGCCTGTTTTCTACACCACTTATGTTACTCCCATAATGAATATCAAAGACAATAATATTATCTTTCCCTTTACAGAGATGAGTGTTCTTCAGAAAACATCTTCTACATTCTATGATAATCTGTCGTCTATTCTCAGTTATTATGCATATATGGCTTTAGGCCTGGATAGTGATTCCTTCAAAGTGAATAGTGGTGATTATTATTATAAAAAAGCACAGGAGGTAGTGCAGACTTTACCATCTGGTTTTGCGAACGATGATGGATGGAAAAGTAGTATTTCGAGTAAGAAAAACAGATACTGGATGGTAGATAATGCTTTGAATACCCAGTTCAGGCAGTTCAGACAGGCATTTTATGAATATCATAGAATGGGATTGGATAAAATGTATAGTGAGCCGGACAGGAGTAGGGCAGTGGTACTAAGTGCGTTAACATCCATCGGACAGGGAAATCTGGATTATCCCAATGGATATCTTACACTTGTATTCAGCGATACCAAAAAGGACGAAATTGTCGAAATCTTTAAGGTAGCCGATAAGGGACAAAAGGAGAAGGTCAAAGCTATCATGACAGGTATTGATGTCTCCAGAAAAAGCGATTACCAGGCATTGGATTAAAACTATTATAACAAGCAGTATTCAGGATGGTGTATATAGCTGTTTTTGCATCAGGAGGAGGTAGTAATGCCCGTGAAATATGCAGACATTTTGAAAACCATGCGACAGTTCAAGTAGGACTTGTTGTTACAAATAACCCTAAAGCCGGTGTTGTTAAGGTAGCAGAAGAATATAATATACCTTCACTTATCTTAACCGGTAAGCAACTCAATGATTCCGGGTTTCTAACGGAACTACTCGATAAATATTCAATTGCATATATTATCCTGGCAGGTTACCTGAAGTTAATACCTGTATGGCTGCTTGACAAATATCCTGATAGGATTATGAATATACATCCTTCGTTACTACCTAAGTATGGAGGTAAGGGTATGTATGGGATGCACGTGCATGAGGCCGTTAAAGCCAACGGAGATGCTGAATCGGGGATGACTGTACATTTGGTAAACAATGAATTTGATAAAGGAAGAATTTTATTTCAGAAAAAGATTGTAATAACGCAGGATATGAGCGCAGAAGAAATTGCTGCTGCAGTACTTAATCTCGAACATGCTAATTATAGTAAAACAATAGAAAAATTTATTACTGGCTATTAATTTTATTAAGTTAAGAATAATATATTGTAAATAACTTATTTATTTATGTTAATTATTGTTAATCATATATACACATGATCATGATTAATGAAATATTACATAACTTTGTGTCGTTGATATTGATAGAATATTATTTCTTTGCGAAAATTAATAAAATATTAGTATCGTTTATAAATATAAAAATCCAATTAAAAATTAATTTTATGAGCATCTTAAAAAAATATCAGGCAGCTAAGGGAAATTATAAGGTAACATTTACATATCCTGCCAATGAAGGAACACAAACAGTTCAGGTATTGGGTGACTTTAATAACTGGAACTCTAATGAGGCACCTAAGTTAAAAAAGGGTAAAGAAGGATTTACAACTACATTGGAATTAAATGCTGGTAATTCTTATGAATTCAGATATTTAATCAATAGCAACCAATGGGAAAATGATGTGCATGCTGATCAGCATGTTCCATCTTTATATGCAGGAACAAATAATAGTCTTCTTCAATTAGATGCTGTTGAAGCACCGGTTAAGAAAACGACTGCTGTTAAAGCTATTTCCTCCAAAAGGACAACTACTGAAACTAAAAAAGTGGAAGCTAAAGCAGCAAAAGCTACAACTTCCAAAAAGGTTGATTTGGAAGGAACTGTAAAAGCTGTAAAAGTAGTTGCTTCCAAGAGAAGTGTTAAGAAGCCAGCAAAATAATTTGTTGAATCTTTACAGATTATCATCAATCTGATATGTAGCATAAATTTTTGTTTAATGACGATATTGTATTTGTCATTAGGATGAATTAATGATATAACTGTATAATTAAATTTGATTTGTTAAGTACTTTTAGTACAAACTTAAAATGCACCGACCCCCATATTCGGTGCATTTTTTATTCAGGGCAATCGAATAATGCATACGTGAAATTAATATCTCATTGAATTATTTGAATGATTACGGTTCCTTTCATAACTTCGTGATAATTTTTGTATAAATTAATTTGATGATATGATGAGAATGATATTAATAATCTTAGTGTTTGGTGTGATGCTATCAGGTTGTGCCAATATTCAAACGGCAGACATGATCATAAAAAATGCTAATATTTATGCTGTAGATACTACCTACAATGGTGATGCCATAGCCATTAAAGACGGGAAAATATGGAAAGCTGGTAAATGGGATGAACTCGAATCATTTTCTGATGAAAATACTGAAATAATTGATGCTCAGGGTAATTTTTTAATGCCTGGATTCATAGAAGGACACGGACATTATGGAGGATTGGGTACCAGCCTTATTAATCTTAATTTTCTAAAATCATCAAGTTGGGAGTCCATTGTAGACGATGTATCTGACAAAGTTCAAATGACTCCCAAAGGATCCTGGATTATTGGTCGGGGTTGGCATCAGGAAAAGTGGGATAGTATTCCCAAACCCAATGTATATAAATATCCGTATCACAATACTCTGAGTGCCGTTTCGCAAGATAATCCGGTAGTTTTGTATCATGCTTCAGGACATGCATTATTTGCCAATCAAAAGGCTATGCAGGAGGTTGGTATAACAAGGGAAACCCCCAATCCCGTGGGAGGAGAAATTGTCAGGGATAAGAATGGTGAAGCTATAGGCGTTTTTGAAGAACGAGCTATGGACTTGTTTATGCGGAAGTATGCTGATTATCAGGCATCATTAGATAAAAAGGTAGTGGACTCCATATGGCTAAAAGCGATGCATTTGGCAGAGCAGGATTGTTTGAGCAAGGGTGTTACCTCATTTCAGGATGCAGGCAGTAAGTTTGTTGACCTGGATAAGTATGAGGAGTTGGCAAAAGACAATGCATTGAAGGTAAGGCTCTGGGTCATGATGCGCGAGCCACTGAAGGCATTGGAATCGAATGCTTCAAAATATAAAAAGATCAATCTGGGTGGTTATTATTATACCTGCAATGCCATCAAAACAGACATTGATGGAGCATTGGGTTCCTATGGTGCCTGGTTGTTAGAGTCATACAACGATAAACCGGGTTTCAAAGGTCAGAATACCACTGATATTGCTGAAATAAAAGGTATCGCTGATCTTGCAGTAAAGCTTGATTTACAATTGTGTGTTCATGCGATTGGCGACAGAGGTAATAGGACTGTTTTGGATTTATTTGAGGATGAAATGAGAAGACATCCTGAAAAAAAGGATTGGAGATGGCGTATCGAACATGCTCAACACCTGCATCCGGATGATATAATCAGATTTGGAAAAAGTAAGATAATTGCATCCATGCAAGGCATTCACTGTACATCAGATGCACCTTATGTTATACAGCGATTGGGTGAAAAAAGAGCGAAAGAAGGAGCATATGCATGGAGAAGCTTGCTGGATTCTGGTGCAGTTGTAACTAACGGAACAGATACACCTATAGAAGACATCAATCCCATTGAGAATTTTTATGCATCTGTTACCCGAAAAAAACAAGGAGGTGGTGAAGCATTTTTTCCGGAACAGGTGATGACGAGAAAAGAAGCAATTTATACCTATACACTGGCTAATGCCTACGCAGCTTTTGAGGAAAATATTAAAGGATCTCTCAAAACTGGAAAATTGGCAGATATGGTTATTCTTTCCAATGATCTTATCCGGTGTGAAGAATCAGAAATACTCAATACGCAGGTATTGTACACCATTGTTGGAGGAAAAGTTCAATATAAAAAATGATTATTCCGGGTGTAATGTTGTGTGATTGCATATTTATAATACCTTGATTCAAGTCGCAAATGCAACTTTACACAGATGAAATTATAGTTTAGGTATTTGTCGATAAAACTATTTGTTTTCATTTGGAACTTGTATTTATGCCGTTCTGTTAATATATTTACGTAAATATTAAAAAATGTATTTTATATGGATTTGGATATTTGGCACATTTGGATTATTGTCGCGATTATACTCTTGATAGTTGAAATATTTACAGTTGGATTTTTGACAGCTACATTTGCAATTGGTTGTTTTTTAGCTGGTATAATGTCTTTTATGGGCTTTGGAATAAAAATCCAGCTCCTGTTTTTTTCAGTAGGAACACTTATTGGTTTTTTCGGGGTACGTCCGTTTATGCTTAGATTTGCACACAAAAAGAGTGACCGTATAAAAACGAATGCAGATGCACTGGTAGGTAAAATTGGTTATGTATCAGAAACGATTGATAACACCAAAAATCAGGGGAGAATCATGGTGGAAGGCGATGACTGGAGAGCAGAATCCGATAAAGAGGAAATAATACAAACTGGTAATAAAGTAGAAGTTTTAAAAGTTAATTCCACAATTTTAATTGTTTCACACCTTAAATACTAATTCAATGGGTTTCTCAATCATTTTAACATTCTTTGCAATTTTTATAGTTGTTTTCGCCTTAATGGGTTTTAAAATTGTTCAACAGGCTGAGACAATGGTTATTGAACGATTGGGAAAGTATAGCCGTACGCTTCCTTCAGGTATCAATATCATTTGGCCTATTGTTGACAGGCCCAGAGCAACACTTTGGAGAGATGGAGTAGGTGGTAAGCTTTCTTACAAAAGTACAATAGATTTGCGAGAGACTGTTTTTGAATTTCCAAAACAGAATGTTATAACCAAGGATAATGTAGTAACTGAGATCAATGCCATTCTGTATTTTCAAATAATAGAACCTGTTAAAGCAGTATATGAAATTTCAAATTTACCCGAAGCAATTGAAAAACTGACTCAAACCACATTGAGAAATGTAATCGGTGAACTGGAATTGGATCAGACACTTACTTCAAGAGATACAATCAATGGTAAACTCAGGACAGTACTGGATGAAGCAACACATAAATGGGGTGTTAAAGTAAGCAGAGTTGAATTGCAGGATATCAATCCACCCAACCATATCCGGGAAGCCATGGAAAAGCAAATGCAGGCAGAAAGATCCAAAAGAGCAAAAATTCTGGAAGCGGAAGGTTTGAAAGCATCACAGGTATTGGAGGCTGAAGGAATGAAATCTGCTGAGATTGAAAAAGCTGAAGGTGAAAAACAGGCAAGAATATTACTGGCTGAAGGTGAAGCACAGGCAAGAATCAGAACAGCACAAGGTGAAGCGGAAGCCATACTGAAAATCACTCAAGCTATCTCATCTTCCAACGGTGACCCGGTAAATTACCTGATAGCAGTCCGTTATATCGATAAATTGGGCGAAATGGTTAGTGGTAAAGACAATAAAGTAATATATATGCCTTACGAGGCAACGGGTATATTAAGTTCTATAGGTGGAATCAAAGATCTGTTGAAATCATCTGATAAATAATTGAATCGAGTTTATATTGATAACAATTAAGTACCCGGACTCCAAGGTCAGATGATAAAATTATTGGGATAATGCTGGTCCCTTAATAATAAGTGGTCGTATAAGAGTTTATTTCATGAATATTGACAGAGAATATTAAAGATTATTATAATGTATTGTTTGTTGTTAAGACAATAGAATATATGTAAGAATTACCAAACATAGACAACTTAAAATCCAACAGATAACCCTTGATTTTCAAATTATATGAATTCGTAAAGATATTATGATCTGAAAAATCATATATCTTTGATGCTAATTTCAATTTTAAATGCCTTGGCCAAAATATTAATTATAGATGATGAAGTAAAGTTGAGTTCACTACTGGCACGAATTATAAGTTTGGAAGGCTTTGAAGTAATCCAGGCGAATGATTTGAAAAGTGGATTTAAAAAATTAGAACTCAATGATATTGATGTAATGCTATGCGATGTAAAACTTCCTGATGGCAACGGAGTAGATTTTACGGCCAAGGTTAAGGGTGCATTTCCACAAATTGAAATCATATTATTGACAGCCTATGGCAATATACCAGATGGTGTTCAAGCTATCAAGAATGGTGCATTTGATTACATTACTAAAGGAGACGACAATAACAAAATAATTCCGCTGATCAACAGAGCAATAGAAAAAGTTACTTTGTCTAAGAGGGTTCAGTTACTTGAAAAACAATTGGGAGAAAAACAATCATTTGATAAGATTATTGGAAAATCCAAAGTACTTCAAAAAGCTATAGAATTTGCTAAAAAGGTAGCAGTAACGGATGCAACAGTTCTGCTTACCGGAGAAACAGGAACAGGAAAAGAAGTTTTTGCGCAAGCCATTCATCAGGAAAGTTTAAGGAACAGGAAGAATTTTGTTGCTATCAATTGTTCTGCTTTCAGTAAAGAATTGTTGGAAAGTGAAATGTTTGGACATAGAGCTGGTGCTTTTACCGGAGCAACTACAGACAAAAAAGGGCTTTTTGAAGAAGCGCACTCCGGTACTATTTTTCTGGATGAAGTAGGTGAGATGAGTTTAGAGCTACAGGCAAAACTATTAAGAGTTTTGGAGTCAGGAGAATATTTGAAAGTAGGAGATAATAAAGTTAATAAAGTGGATGTCCGGATTATTGCAGCTACTAACCGTGATTTAATGAATGAAATATCAACTGGACATTTCCGGGAAGATTTATTCTACAGGTTATCTGTATTTCAGATTCATCTTCCTCCGTTAAGGGAGAGAGTAGTTGATATTGAGATATTAGTAAAATACTATATTGATATATTCGCTGCCAAAATGGGGAAGAAACCCAAATCATATACAAATGCATTTCTGGAAGCACTCAATCAACATGAATGGAAGGGTAATATCAGGGAACTCAGAAATATTATTGAGAGAAGCATGATATTGTCGGAAGAAGATGCGTTATCTGTTGATATTCTGCCAGTTGAGTTGCAAAAGCATACAAATATTTTTAAAAATGACAGACTCCTATCCGCATTCGACCTGGCAAGTGCTGAGAAGATTCATATACAGAAGGTTTTGAACTACTCCAATGGAAATAAAACTAAAACTGCGGAATTGCTCAATATAGCTCTGACTACTTTGTACAGAAAATTAAATGAGTACGGTATAGAATCATAAACTGCTCAGGTTTTAAGTATTTACTCACAGATGTTGCTTTCATGGTCAGGATAGTTACCCTTTCAAAATGCTATGACTGACCCTTTCAAAATGATAGGGTTGTATGTGTCTTAAGTAATATTTATATTTTTATTATATTGACATTCAGTTGCTTATAGCACGTTTGTGTTAATTGGAACTTAGTTTGAATATAGTTTGGCATAACTAAAGTTCTAATTTAAAAATGATAACACATGATAACCGCAACATCTATAAGATGGCGCAACACTTTGCAGAAGTAACCAAAGCATTTCTGATACGTGGCAATGTTCGTAAGGCTAAGCAATGCATGCAAATTGCTGAAAGATTTTTTATACATGGAAGTAAAGAAATTCAGTATGCAATTGCAAATGTATATGTATACTCCATATCAAAATTTATGGAAGTACATCATTGTAATATAAAGGCTTTATTTCCTCAAAAGTTACAGAAGGAATATTACAAACAAATCAACACTTCAGGATTATGATGGCTATAATATTAATCTTACTCGGCATCGCTCTATTTGGGCTATTTTATTACTTAATCCATTTATTTGAAAAAATATGACAGTCTTATTTATTATATCGATAGGCGTATTTGGCTATATGTGCTACGTACTTGTAAAACCTGAAAAATTTTAAAATAGTGAATAGTGAAAAGTGAATAGTGAAAAGTAAATAGTGAAAAGTAAATAGTGAAATGTAAAAAGTGAAATGTAAAAAGTGAAATGTAAATAGTGAAATGTAAATAGTGAAATGTAAATAGTGAAATGTAAATAGGGATATGTAAATAGTGAAATGTAAATAGTGAAATGTAAATAGTGAAATGTAAATAGTGAAATGTAAATAGTGAAATGTAA
>JADZFD010000004.1 GCA_020850225.1 Saprospiraceae bacterium
GCGAATTATCAAATAAAAATCAGGTTACTGTTTTGTTGCTTTAAGCGTACAATTGTCATCCAATGTGATTGGTGGAATTTTCAGACCATTATATTCCACAGTATCTTTGGATATCAGCTTGAGTTTCATATCTCCATCCAGATTACGGATGTCCTTGGTTAATCCGAATTTGCTTTTGATACCTAAATCGACAGTGATGATTTTACTTTCAGTAGCAAGTGGAATCAGATTTTTCAGATCCGCCTTGAAATTTGGAATCAAAGTATCAACAACAACAGTATCCTTGGATATAATCCTACCTAAAAAATGAATGTCTGTTGACGAACTCGTTATAAAAAAGGCAATCTGATCTTTATTGGAAGCCGGTTTTATTTCCAGTTGTGCATCTGAAAATAAGGCAGAAGACTGATCACAGGCAACATTGATATTGTATTTGCCGGAAAAACGGTTTTGGTAGATGCAGTTTTTGGCTTCTATCGTAGCTTGGGCATTATAATTGTCGGCAGCAGGATCTGTACAGCCGGATATTTCTTTAATATCATCTTCCGGATCTTTTTTGCACCCGGACAATAATATACCCGAAATTAAGAAGATTGCTAATAAATTGCTGATAAGTTTTATGCTCATAATGTTGCTGTTAAAATTTAAATTATAATGTGTTATGTTATTTGTTTTCAAGATAATTGACATAATCCAAATCACCCAGTCTGACACGCAGATTGATATTGCTGGATTTTTCAAACTGATATTCTATTTTACAAAATAATGGCAGGCATTTGGTATAGGGTTGTAATAAAGATATAACATCTGACTTAATGTTGATTTTTGGACTAAAAGCCATGTGTAAAGGCTTATGAAAAGTATAGGAAGTATCCGTTAAAGATACGGGCTTATTCTGAAATTGACAATGTGCCACAGAATGGAACAAGAGAGATACTGTCAATGCAATTGTACTTTTAATGATCACCTGAAGATTCATTTGTTTGCCATTTTTGTTTTTTGCTACCTGAATACATTTCATATTTACAGAAAAGAGAGGGTAATTCTCCGTTTAGCAGTTTTATTTTTGAACTTGCTCTCAGTCCCAGGTTTTTTATAGCATCCAGATGTGCGGACAGAATCCAGGCTGTACAATCTTTGAATGCACGTTTTAATTTATCACCTATATCCTTATAAAAAACCAGAATATCACTTTCCTTCATCCTGCCGTCATATGGTGGATTGAAAATCAATGTTGTATTTTCAAAATCATCCTGATAAAAGAAATCTTCTTCTTCTATTTGAATATATTCGCTTAAGCCTGCATTTTCAATATTGATTTTGGATATTTTAACGGCATTTGAAGAGATATCGAAACCTTTTATTTCAGGTATTGAATCATAGTTAATACGCTTTTGTGCTTCGTTAATTATATCATTCCATAGAACGCTGTCAAAATTTTTCCATTTTTTAAAAGCAAAATCCCTATCCAATTTTTGAGGAGGAATATTACCGGCGATTTTGGCTGCCTCACACAGGATGGTGCCGGAACCACACATAGGATCTGTCAAGGGTGTTTTGCCATTCCATTCGCTGAGTAGAACCATCCCTGCAGCCAGAACTTCGTTGAGAGGCGCAGCAACCTGTTCTGTTCTGTAGCCTCTCATATGCAGGGATTTGCCACTACTGTCTATACTGACTGTTACGATTTCCTCTCTTATATGGACATTGATCCTGAAATCAGGGTTAGTAGTATCTACATTGGGTCTGTCACCTGTTCTTTGCCTGAATCTGTCAACAATGGCATCTTTCGTTTTCAGGGCGATATAGTTACTATGTCTGAAAATACTGGAATTTACTACGGAATCAATGGCAAATGTTTCATTCAGTCCAAAGTAATCTTCCCATTTTATCTTCTTGACCTGCTCGTACAGATCTTTTTCATCTCTGACCGTAAATTCCTGTAATATTACCAGTACTTTAAGTGCAGTCCGCAGATGCAGATTGGCAGTATAGAGCAACTGTTTGTTACCTTCACACAAAACAGCTCTTTTTAATACTGTGACAGGTTCATCGGTAATCGATTGTAATTCTGTCTTAAGGACGTTTTCGAGTCCTTCCAAAGTTTTAATAATTATTTTCACGATAAATTTACAGACATAAAATATTTAAATAATAAAATTAACCGCCGCATTCATGTCTCAATTTATCCATAAGCCTGTTCCAAAGATCTTTGGTCTCATTCACTTCATCATCATCACAAAAATCAGTTATTTCTAATATAGTTTCATTTGTAACATCGGATTTGTACATTCTGAATTCCAAAAACTCACCATCTTCATCTGCAAATTCCCATTCGAAACGGACTCTTTCGTCTTCAATATCATCTATTAGAAACGCTTTTTCACTACTGCCGGTCCAATGAAAAGTAAAGACATCGTTCGTGATATCAACATCATCACAATACCATCTGACCAAACATGTATTGGTGGTTACAAAATTGTAAAGGATTGTGGGTGATGCCCTGAATATATACTCTAAATCAACTCTTACTCTTTTGGTCGCCATTAATTAAAAATTTGGTACATTTATTGAAATATGATTGTAACCTGCTTCTTGCTGGTAGAATCAGGGCGCAAGTAATAAAAAAAATATTCATTTATCAAAAGAATTGAACTTTTTTTATTATTTATTACTTATTAATTAAGAATTTATATATTTTAATAAATAATGCCGGCTTAAAATCAAGATAGAACCATTTGTGTTTTTTAAGCGACTTATGGTTTTGCAGTATGTATTTAAACAATTTAATCAATAAATTGTATTATAATAGTTGTTTTAGTACTGCAAAATATTGATAATTAAAGTGTAATGTATTAATTTTGCACCTTTTTTAAGAAAAAATAAATACTTGTATAATATATTGATAGAATGAGACAATTAAAAATCACCAAATCAATTACCAACAGGGAAAGTCAGTCCCTTGAAAAATATCTCCAGGAGATAGGAAAAGTAGACTTACTTACACCCGAAGAAGAAGTTACACTGGCTCAGAAAATCAAATCCGGAGATCAGGAAGCATTGGAAAAACTCACCAAAGCCAACTTGAGGTTCGTCGTATCAGTAGCCAAACAATACCAGAATCAGGGCTTGTCTTTGAGTGACCTGATCAATGAAGGTAATCTCGGTTTGATTAAAGCTGCCCAAAGATTTGACGAAACAAGGGGATTTAAATTCATTTCCTATGCTGTATGGTGGATCAGACAATCCATTTTGCAAGCGTTGGCGGAACAGTCAAGGATAGTAAGACTTCCTCTGAATAAGGTCGGATCACTGAATAAGATCAACAGAGCATTTTCAGAACTGGAACAGGAATTCGAAAGAGAGCCTTCACCGGAAGAATTGGCTGAATTACTTGAAATCCCTACTGAAGAAGTTGAAACGACTCTGGGAGTAGCATCAAGACACGTCTCTATGGATGCTCCTTTTATTGATGGCGAAGACAATTCTCTGCTTGATGTACTTGAAAATAACAGTACGCCGGATACAGATGCCGCTCTCGAATATAAGGATTCTCTTAGAAAGGAAATTGAAAGATCGCTGAATACGCTAACTGACAGACAAGCGGATGTGATAAAATTATATTTTGGAATCGGTATAGAGCATCCCATGTCACTGGAAGATATAGGTGATAAGTTTGGATTAACCCGTGAACGGGTTCGCCAGATAAAAGATAAGGCTATCAATAAACTGAGATCTGTTAATCGCAGCAAATTATTGAAGAACTATCTTGGCACTTGATGCCTATTAGGTTCAATAGTATAGAAAATTAAAAAGGAGTTTTTCAATTATGAAGAACTCCTTTTTTTTGTGTATGTAACTGGTTGTCTTTATACAATTACAATATTGACAACCTGAACTCCTATCGATTTCTTTATTATCTGCTTTTCGATTATTACATGGTTTCCCTTTGATAAATAAATGGTAATATTTATCATTTTCAAGCTACCTTTGTAATAAATTAATAAATAAATGCCTAAATTAGAAATTTCCGGTTTTCAGATACATCCGAATGTCATCCGTCAGATGATGTTTTTGTGTATTTTGTTATTTATGGGTTATCTTATAGCTGATGGCCTGTATTTTATGATTAGTTCTTTTTTAGGTGCGATTACCTTTTATGTCATACTCATGTATCCAATGAAGTATTTGGTAATATACAAAAGGTGGCCATCCTGGCTTGCTGCGTTGGTATTGATGCTGATATCCTTGTTTGTGATGGTTATACCATTTATCTATCTTACTACGATAGCTATCAGCAGACTAATGCCTGTTGTTACCAATCCTGCGATTATCAATGATGTATTTAAAACGATACACGATTACCTCCTCTCAAATTACAATATTGATGTGTTGAATGCAGAGAATATCCAGATGTTAAGCGGACATGCCGTACCGATTGCACAGAAGGCTTTGGGTGGCACTTTTTCGACGATAGGTATGATTTTTCTGATGTATCTGATTTTGTATTTTATGCTGGTGGATACCAGAAAACTGGAACACTGGCTCAATCAAACGCTGCCATTTAAACGTGCAAACGTTAAAACTATTATTTCAGAAATCCGTAATTTGGTTTATAGTAATGCATTGGGTATACCCATCGTAGCATTGATACAGGGTTTTGCAGGCGTGATTGGATACTGGATTTTTGGTGTGGAAGAATTTTTAATCATGGGTATAATGACAGCTATCAGTAGTGTTATACCAGTAATAGGCACTATGACAGTGTATCTCCCCTTAGCAGTATATCAATTTATAGTCGGCGGATCTTATGAAGGAATCGGTGTGGCTTTATGGGGATTTATAGTTATCGGTGGTGTAGATAATGTCGCCCGGTTTCTGGTACAGAAAAAATTGGCTGATGTGCACCCGCTGATCACCTTATTAGGCGTTTTCCTGGGTATTAATTTGTTCGGATTCATAGGTCTTATATTCGGGCCATTGCTGATATCTGTATTTTTTATTCTTCTTAGGATTTATATTGATGAATTTGGAAAATCAGATGAATTTTACAAGACATAGAATAAAATTATACTCTTACAGTTACCTTTGACCTGTAAATAATGTATTGGCATTGCGCTGTATGTAATCGTACTTGAGGAATTCAAGCGCTGAAGATTTGACACCTATAAAGAAACTATATACTCCATTGGAAGGTGCCCATGTGAAATTCATTTGCCAGCAATGCAAATCACGGGCAAATGAAAAATAAGGATATACAAATGATTTGTTTTTAAAATCGTAGGCAATATTTCCAATATTCATACTCCAGTTATTGGTAAGTGGTATTGATCCGCCCAGACTGATACTATTACTACTGACATAAAAAGTATCCCGGTCATATAACTTCCTGTATTCAAAATTCAAGGAATGTGAGATTTGAAAATTCTCAAACCAATCGGCTAATGCGATTTCAGTACTATTGCTTTTGTCCTTATTATTATTGTCGGAATTATTATTGTCTCCCCTGGACAATGGTTTTTCAGATGATTTGCCAGCTAATAATTGTCTTAACTGTCCAAAACTGAATCCAGTTGAAAATTGTCCGCCGAGTGTTTTGAACTCAGGTATGATCTTTCCATCATCCCATACTGTTTTCTGCGTAATTTTATTATTACTATCATACATATAAGGGCTGAATAAAGCCCTGAATGAAAAGTTTGACAAACCTTTGAATATCCGGGTATTACCATAAATGTTAATAGGAGACCATTGAAACGAATCTGCTGCAAAATTATAGTTTCCACTGATATTTATGTTGTCAAATAACCTTAATTTTTTTTCAATGGTATCTTTTTTGGAATAATATTTTGCTTCAATAACATTGGTAATGCCATAACTGAGTGCCATTTGCTGCTGACTGCCGGTTAAAGATCCGAAAGGACCATTGTTCAGGGTATTATAGGTAATAGGCTTGTTGTATTCCGCTCTCGTATCTGTATTGACTATGGCTTCATATCTGGATTTGTTTTCAGGTTTAAAACCAAAACTAACATTTGGCTTCATTACATGACGGATACCTCTGAAAAATCCTCTTCCTCCTCTGATAGTACCAAAGATTTGGGTATTGATGGATATGGCAGCATTTAAATTTCTGAATGCAGACAAATCGGATATATAGGATGGTATAGGTTGTTTGTATCCAAGTGTATCACCGGATAAGGTATCGATTCGGATGCTATCCGGATTAAAGGTCAGCTGATATTTTTTTGTCAACCAGGTTTCATCATAGTTTACAGAAGGTGATACGTTGAAGTATTTGAACAATCTGAAATTCGTACTGATACCAGCTCTGTTTTGAAGACCTGTTTGCAAATCCCGTATCGTCTGAGTTGTAAATAGAGTGGTATCCGTGGTACGTACAAAGTTTCTGAATTCCGAGCTATAGGACAGGGCGATTCTGTGTGTCCATTTTTCTTTGGTTGCGTTTTTGGGTTTTAGCGGATAAATGGTATTCATACGCAGTGACAAATTCGGAAATGTTATTTCCATCAGCCTTGTTTTGGTGTTTTGGCTGTGTCTGAATTCAGCACTGAATCTGAATGGTGTGCCTGGCATTTCATTGGAGTAACTGAAATTAGAAGTGTATTGGTTGGTTAATACTGCATTTGGATTTTCGTAGACTCTCTGGTCGTACCTATTGGATTGAATATTGATGGCTCCTCCGATTCTTCTGTATGGATGGGCTTTGGGATCCTGATCATGTCGTATATTAATCAGAAAGGATTTGTTTGATAGTTTAGCACCATCTTTGGCACTTTCACTGATATTATTGGAATAACCTAATGTGATATTACCTGAATAGCCGTATCTTTTTTTGTAATTCGTATTTACGCGGATTCCATGTGTTCCTCTGGTATAAATATCTCCGGTGACTCTTAAATCCATGTACTGACTTAAAGGAATATAGTAACCCGCTTCTCTGATCCCAAGTCCCAGTTGATCATTGAATTCGTAACTTGAAGGAAGGATAAGCCCGGCTGATTTCCCTTTTATTAATGGGAAAAACCCAAAGGGAAGTATTAAAGGTGTTGGTACGCCTGCTATTTCAACCTGAGCGAGACTCAAAACAGCGAGTTTGTTGGGTATTAACTTAAGTTTTCCTGTTCTGATACCAAAATGAGGTGGAAAATGATTGCAAGTTGTTATGATGGCAGATTTATTGTAAATCTGATCGTCTGATTTTACACCTAATGAATCCGTCTTACCTCCTATGAATTTTGTTTGGGTACCCAACAGATTGAAATCACCCTGCACGGTTTTAGCATTATAGACAAATCCCTTTTTTGTTTTATAATTGAATGTAAGACTGTCATAATTGAATTGACTTTCACCTTCAATGAATGAGGGTAGATTTTCCTTGAGGTTGGATTTAAACTGTGTTCTGTAGCCTTGTATAAGATGATTTGAAAAATCCAGTACCATATAGTCGGCAGTAATCTTAATTTGCTGGTATTCTATCGCGGCCTTTCCGTACAAATATATTTTTTTGTCATTGATGACAGTCCTCGATGAATCTATGGCATTATAATTGATGTAATCTTCAATAGCATCTTTAGACAGTTTATACCCCAATTCATACACACCTGCAGTATCTCTTTGGAGATGCTGTATAATCGTATCTGACGATGGTAATGTATCATTTGAACTTCTAAAATGTTTCAAATTAATATGCAAACTATCATTTACGGATATTAACGACGGATTTATCACAGGTTTTTCCTGAGCTAATAAAAAGGTTTTATTACATATTAAGAATAAAAATACTATATAAAATCTTATTTTCAAATCAATTGTGAACTATATATTAAATATTTTTATTATATTTGCATTAAATTTCAGCACAAAAATACACTAATGGTCTCAGATTTTATTCAAAAACACGTCGCAATCTTCAGAATTGTCATTTTATTAATGATGATCTTTGGAATTTTATCTACATCAGCAATAGCTAATGATATAATTGAACGCAATAACAGGTACGATTATGCTATTTATGATGGTAAATTAATATACCAATCAGTTGAGGCAATCAAGTCAGAGCTGAATACTAACAAGGTTGCCAGGAAGAAACGATTCAAGGTAGTAATCGATGCTGGCCACGGAGGTCATGATACAGGAGCTGTAGGAAGTAGTTCTAAAGAAAAGGATCTGACTTTAAGTATGGCTTTAAAACTCGAAAAGTATATCAATAAAAATCTTCCGGAAGTAGATGTACTGCTTACGAGAAATACGGATGTATTTATTCCTTTATTCAGAAGAATACAATATGCCAATGATGAGAAAGCAGATTTGTTTATTTCCCTGCATTGTAACTATATTTCCAATAGCAAAACAAGAGGAACGGAAACCTTTGTCATGGGATTGCACAGAGCCACAGAAAATCTGGAAGTAGCTAAAAGAGAAAATGCTTCAATATTGCTGGAATCCAATTATGAATCGAATTATGATGGCTACGACCCTAATTCTACAGAAGGTCATATTATGATGTCGATGTATCAGAATAATTATTTAGAAAAGAGTATTGAATTTGCGGCTAATATTGAGGATCAGTTTTCCAAACTTCATCTCAGTAAGAGCAGAGGCGTCAAGCAAGCTGGATTTGCAGTATTGAGGAGAGCCAGTATGCCTTCTGTATTGGTTGAGGCCGGATTTTTAAGTAACGAAACTGATGAAGCTTTTCTTTTGTCTGATAAGGGACAGCAAATAGTCGTAGAATCCGTATTTAATGCAATAAGAAAATTCCATGAAAGCAATCAGCATGTTCAGGAAGATGTACGTAAAGATGTTGTTGCAGATTCAAACTCAGGTAGCAGTAAATCTGATGTGGCGAAAAATGCTACATCTAACGGGCGTACAAACCAGGCTACAAATACTACATCAGCAGGTGCTTATATATATAAGGTGCAGATTGCAGCCTTCAGAAATGATAATGCAGATATGGATTCTCCGGAATTAAGGAAGATAGGTACCTTAAGTGTAGTCAATCAAAATGGAATCAGCAAGTATTTGGTAGGTGATTATGTATCCCGTGAATCTGCTGAAGTAGCTCGTGAAAAACTAAAAAATTTAGGTTATAAAGGCGCGTTTATAGTCGTACTCAACAGATAATATATAAGATAGATTTATTATGGATATTGCCATGATTGTCAGAATAACTGACTTTCATGGCAATGTTATTTAATTGAAGATGGGGTTGGGTGCAAAATCTCCTTCCTGATAGCTGTAATTAATCAAAGGCAGGATTTTTACAGGTATAAATTTAAATGATATATGATCTGTATCATCAACAATGGTTGAATGAATTTTTAGATTTGCAGATATATACAGATAAAATACATGATTACCAAACAACTTGTCAATCCTCAAAGTATAGCAGTAATAGGTGCTTCTGACAATACAACCAAACCCGGAGGCATGATTCTGCAAAATCTGGTTAGCGGAGGTTATGAAGGAACGATTTATGCTGTAAATCCCGGTACAGTAACACGCAGTGGCGTTAAACACATAAAAAGCCCCGATCTGTTGGAAAAAGTTGATTTAGCTATTCTTGCTATCAAAGCTTCAGAATGTGTTGACGTAGTAAGTAAACTGCTTAAGCAAGGGACTAAAGCATTCATCATTTTATCTGCCGGATTTTCAGAGGCAGGAGAAGAAGGAATTAAATTGGAACAACAGTTGGTGCATATGATAAACAAAGCCAATGCTACCCTGATAGGTCCCAATTGTATCGGCGTAATCAATAATCAGTACAAAGGTATTTTTACTACTCCTGTACCTGAATACGATACACATGGTTGTGATCTGATATCAAGTTCTGGTGCTACTGCTGTTTTTTTTATGGAATCAGCTCTTTTGACAGGTTTGCGATTTGCAAATATATACTCCATAGGAAATGCTGCTCAGACAGGTGTTGAGGAGATTCTTGAGTATATGGATGAAACCTTTGATATTTCCCGTGATTCCCGGATAAAATTACTGTATCTGGAGCAGGTCAAGAATCCTTTCAAATTTTTAAAACATGCGTCATCCCTTGTTCAAAAAGGATGCAGGATTGCAGCAATTAAGTCGGGTTATTCCGAAGCGGGTGGGAGAGCAGCTTCTTCACATACCGGTGCCCTTGCAACTTCTGATATAGTAATTCGGGCACTATTCAGAAAATGTGGAATCGTATATTGCAGCAGCAGGGATGAGTTGATAGCAGTAGCGAGCGTTTTTCAATCCAAGCCTGTTCAGGGTAGTAATTTTGCTATTATTACGCATGCAGGCGGCTCGGCTGTGATGCTGACAGATGCATTGTCAACCAATGGATTGAATGTGCCGCCATTTAATCCTGAAAAATCCGCTGTATTATTACAAAAATTAAATCCGGGATCATCTGTTGGTAATCCGATTGATTTTTTGGCAACGGGCACAGCGCAGCAGCTGGGTGAGATTATTGATTTTTGTGAAAACTATGATGAAGTGGATGGTATGGCGATTATCTTTGGTAGCCCGGGATTATTCAATGTTAAAGATGTCTATGATATACTGGATGAGAAAATGCATACATGTTCCAAGCCTATTTTCCCTGTTTTGCCATCGCTTATAAATGCTGCCAATGAAATTAAGGATTTTTTGGCTAAAGGCCGGGTCAATTTTCCGGATGAAGTCAATCTGGGAAAGGCTCTCGCCAATGTTTACAATGCTCAAAAACAAAATTTCGAAAAAGCAGTATTGCCGGAAATGGATGTACTCGCTATCAGGTCTGTCATTAATACAGCTTCCAATGGATATCTGAATGCAGTTGAAACATCTGAAATATTGAAAGCTGCCGGTATTTACCTGGCAGACCAGGTATTGCTAAAAGATGCAGATCAGATTATACTTATTGAAAATAGATTGCAGTATCCTTTAGCCATGAAAGTAGTCGGGCCTGTGCACAAGTCTGATGTAGGTGGCGTCATACTGAATATTATCAATCATAATCAGGTATCTCAGGCCTTTACATCACTCATGGCTATAGATGGAGCTTCGGGAGTTTTGGTTCAGGAAATGATAACGGGTGAAGAATTGTATTGCGGTGCCATCCGGCAAGGTAATTTTGGCCATGTCGTAATCTGTGGATTAGGAGGGATATTTCTGGAATTACTCAATGATACAGCTTCAGCGCTGGCTCCTGTATCCCATGCAGAATCACACGCTATGATAAGTTCGTTGAAAGCTTATCCATTATTTAAAGGGTATCGTAATAAGGTTAAGCTGGATGAGGTTAAATTCGCTGACATCATCATGCGCATCGGTGCACTCGTATTAATAGCTCCGGAAATTGCAGAGCTGGATCTGAACCCAATAAAGGCAGAAGCAGATAAAATGATTGTTATAGATGCACGTATTCTCGTTGAAAAGAACAGGTAATAATGACTTTTATTTATTCAGTACCGATATTAGTCTTTGGTAGCAGATTTGAATATTCTGTCCCAGTTGATACCATTGCTGATATTTCCTTCTTTGGTAGAAAACCAGATAAATAACGGTTTGCCAACTATATGGTCTTCTGGTACAAATCCCCACATACGCGAATCTTCTGAATTGTGTCTGTTGTCGCCCATTGCCCAAAAGTAATCCTGTTTAAAAGTATAGGTATCCGTTTTCTGACCATTGATAAATATATCCTGACCTTTAACTTCCAGCTTGTTGTTTTCGTAGACACTGATGATTCTAGTGTAGAATGGCAGATTCTTCAATGAGAGCTGTATTGTCACCCCTTTTTTGGGTATCCAAATGGGTCCATAATTGTCAACAGTCCAGTTTTGTGAGCCTACGATACTGTCAAACGGGAATAACTTAAGTGGGTCAGCTTGTTGTTCTGCCGGAATCACCTGTACATTCGGATCCAGGGATTTTAATCTTTCTACCTGCTGATTGTCAAGATGAAGATCTGCACGACCATCAATAAACAAATCTTTAGAAAAATAATTGGCATTGTCACCATAATCAATACCCCATTCATCCAATTTTTTAGTGCTGATAGTTATGTTTTGAGGTAATAACACATGATAATGGTATTGAAGATGTTTTGGATTGGTTACGGCTTTACCATTGAGATACAATTGCTTGTTTTTGATTTGCAGTGAATCACCGGGTCCTGCAACACATCTCTTAATATAGTGGTCTTTTTTATCAATGGGTCTGACTACATATTCCTTGTTTTTAACTTTGTAAGCCAATTCCGGATCGGACTGCATTGCCCAGGGCATACTTTTTATCTGACTGACAGCATAAGAACGCTGATGTGTAATATAAACACTGTCACCTATAGGCCAGTTGAATACAAAGGGTTTGCCAGCTACCACATTTTCAAATGCAGGCAGTCTTTTATAGGGTAGACTGGGAGACGTAAGATAGGATTCCTTTCCTGAAAAAGGTAATTGATTGTGTACCAGAGGGAATGAAATAACAGTCATTGGCAATCGTATTCCGTAATTGGCTTTGGATACAAACAGAAAGTCACCCACATTCAGTGATCCTTCCATGGATGGTGTAGGTATAACATAAGCTTCAATGAGAAACATTCTGATAAAAGATGCAGCAAAAACAGCAAATACCAAAGATTCAGTCCATTCACGTAAGATTGATTTTTTATAGGGATTGTTTTCCTCCAGTTTTTGGAGATTATATGTATCTCCTTTGGCTTTGGCATCTTCCAAGTTTTTGGCATAATCGGCTTCCCGGATTAATGTCTGACCGACGTATTTGTCTTCAGTTGTTTTAGATAACTTGAAGAATGCTGCTGGTGCATACAAAACGGCAGCTGCAGCGTATGTAAAATCAAGTTTGCCAAATGAACGCACCAAATCCACTGCCATTCCACAAAATATAAATATATTGACGACAGGAAAAAGTAACCATAAAGCATATGAAGGCTTTCTTCCTATTAGTTTACACCACTCGGCAAAATTTACACCTGGTATGAGCCCTTTTACAGCATCTACTCCTGCCTTGGGAAAAAGCATATACAAGCTAAAACTCAATAATATGTATGAAACTATCAAAAATATCAAAATACTCACTGTAGAAATTATTTTATTTTGGACAACAAAGATATACTTTTCCTTAATTTATAATAGTTTTGATATATATATCATGGCATATTTGAGAATTATTTAACAGTTCGTTCCATTTATGATTATTTTTATGTTTTAAATCTTTTTGTTGAATCTTTATTTAATCTGAAAACTAAATATACTGTTAGTTGAGATTGGAACAACTTTTTTGAAATGTAATTGTTAGAAAATCGTATAAATTATTATTTTACTTAAACTTTTGATTATAAAAATGTATCCAAGAGAATTTACGATACCGTTAGCTAAAGACCTTACTGATTTTGGATTTCAGGGGCTTACATCACCCGAAGAGGTTACATCTGTTCTTGATAAGAAAGAAGGTACGGTGCTTTTAGTGGTTAATTCAGTTTGCGGATGTGCAGCCGCTCATGCCAGACCAGGAGCAAAACTTGCAGTGGCTCAGGGTAAAAAACCTGACACGCTGATTACTGTATTTGCCGGAGTAGATAAGGAAGCAACTGAGACAGCACGTGAATATCTGTTGCCTTATCCGCCATCTTCTCCAAGTATAGCATTATTTAAGAATGGAAATCTTGTTCATATGTTGGAAAGAAGACATATTGAAGGTAATTCAGCTCAAATAATAGCCGGTAACCTGATAGAAGCATTTGATAAATTTTGTTAAATTTATTTGAAAAGCTAAATAAGAAAAGCCCTGATTTGATTATCAAATCAGGGCTTTTCTTATTCTTAAATACTATTATATCCTTTCCTTTGAACCAATTCCGTCAGTTATGTTGATTCCATCAGATAAATGTAACTAACAACAATTGATCTGCCTGATTAATTCCTGTAAGGTTCTGCAGGTACTATCCAGTTAAATTTATCCTCTTTTGTCCTGTTTCTTATGCCATTTATGGTATCAAATGCCCATTTGCTGTATTTGCGATTATCTGTATCCAGGATGACTACATCATCGTTATGTTTTATATGTGAAGCAGGAGCTATCACAGCAGCTGTACCGGAACCGAATGCTTCTGTAAGTGTACCATTTTTACCGGCTTCGATCAATTCATCAATAGAAATGGGTCGTTCCGTGACTTTATACCCCTGATCTCTGAAAAGGGTAAGCATACTGTCTCTGGTTATTCCTGCGAGAATAGCTCCGTCCAGATTGGGTGTGATAATTTCGTCATTGATGACAAAAAAGATATTCATTGTTCCAATTTCCTGAACGTATTTCTTATGGACGCCATCCAGCCACATTACCTGGTCGTATCCTTCTTTTCTTGCCATAGTTGCCGGTAGTAATGAAGCAGCATAGTTACCTGCTGTTTTAGCTTCACCTACACCTCCTACTACAGCTCTTATATACTTGTCTTGTGCAAGTAATTTGACTGGATTTGTGTAATAAGGACCAACCGGCATAGTGAAAATGATAAATTTATATGTTTCAGAAGATCTGACGCCAATAGTTTCGTCCGTTGCATACATAAAAGGTCTAATATAAAGTGCAGATCCAGCTTGGGGTGGTATCCATGATTTTTCCATATCTACCAGATTGTGAACTGCCTGCAGGAATAAATCGTGCGGAATTTCAGGCATGGACATGCGTACGGCAGATTTATTTATTCTTTCAGCATGCATTTCAGGTCTGAAAAGTAAGGCATTTCCACTATTGTCAATGGTAGCTTTCATACCTTCAAAAATAGCTTGCCCGTAATGCCACGCCATATTGCCCGGATGTGTAGGAATGGGTGCAACAGGCTTGATTTCCAGGTTGGTCCATTCACCATTGATAAAATCTGCCACGAACATGTGATCAGTAAAAACTTTACCAAACGGAATATTGTTGAAATCCAGATTGGATATACCTGATTTTTCTATCTTTGTGATTTTGAACGTGTAACTCATCAAGATTGGTTTTTTATTGTTAAAAATTCTTGGTTTCATAACAACATAAATCGCATTTTTGTAAAAATAGTTAATATCTTAAGTCATTCAAATCGAAACAAGCCGATGGGTCAAGAGTTCAGGATATTTTTTACGATTTAAGACACTGGACAGATTTATGTCAACCAGATTAAAATATACTTCATATATTTGCATGCAAAAGTAATGTTTTAATTTATAAAATTTCAATTTTATGAACAATATTTTATCATTTTAGAATAATATTTTTAAATTTCAATAAATACAAACAATTATTGTACAGTAATGCCAATAAAAAGTCAGTTATATAAAATTACAGAACCTGATCCTTTGACGGATTATAATTTATCAGGTACAGGGAAGAAAAAATTGGTTGTTGTTGTTGATTCAAATGGTTTTGATATAATGGTTAAAGAATTGCTGAGTAAAATGATGCAGGCAATTCATTATGATTTATCAGCTGATGTTTATCTGATTGTTATTAACAATACTACACACATTTCATTGAATAGTATTATTGATAAATGGGACAATCTTATATTATTTGGCATTTCGCCTGACAGGGTAGGCATCAATATCAATTATCAGTCTTACTCGGTTTTACCGATGGATAATAAACGCGTATTGTTTGCTGATGATTTGAAAACCATTGGTGCTGATGCAGTAAAAAAACAGCGGTTATGGAGTGTATTTCAGACTATGTTTTTAAAAGGATGATTATGAAAATGACGCTTGTTTTTGCTACTGCCAATGAACATAAACTAACGGAATTACGTGATATACTGAAGGATTACGATATTAAAGGCCTTAATGATGTCGCGATTTATGATGAAATAGTTGAAGACGGATCCACTCTTGAAGAAAATGCATATATAAAAGCAAAATATTTATTTGACCATACAGGCTTGCCTTCATTATCGGAAGATACAGGCCTTGAGGTCATATCTTTGAATAATGCACCTGGTGTACTGACTGCCAGGTATGCCGGAGCTCAGAAAAATCCGGATGACAACATAGATAAACTCCTGAACGAATTAGATGATTCAGATAACAGAAAAGCTCAGTTCAGGACCATCATTTGTTATATCGATAAACATGGTGTTCAATATTTTGAAGGTGTAGTTAAAGGAATCATTGCAAAAGAACGAAAAGGAATTGCAGGTTTTGGCTATGACCCTGTATTTATACCGGACGGATATTGTAAGACATTTGCTGAACTTCCTTCAAATATAAAAAATGAAATAAGTCACAGGGCCAGAGCTGTAGAAAGATTACTGGAGTATTTTAAATAACAGGAATATCAATCAAAAAAAAAGCGGTTGACATTAAGGATATATCAACCGCTTTTTTTTTTATACCTGACTGAAAGGATTATCCTTCTTTTTTGTCAATTTTACCTTTTATTGTCAAATATGAATCAACCGGATCAGTATTGGCTGTGATAGTAACTCTCTTAGAGTCTTCTTTTCCACCTACTGCTCCTTTACCCTGAGAGTTGAATACAACTTTGATTTCACCGGATTTACCCGGAGCAATTGCGTCTTTTGGCCATTCAGGTACTGTACATCCACAACTTCCCTTTGCATTACTGATTACTAATGGTTCGTTACCAGTGTTAGTGAATTTAAATGTGTGAGTTACCTTGTCACCATCCATGATTTTTCCCCAGTCGTAAGTATCCTGTTCAAATTTAATAGTAGTAGCAGGACCAGTTGGAACTGGTGTAGTTGCAGCAGCTGCTGGGTCAGTTACTACTGTTGGATTACCTGCACCTTGTACTGTTGCTGATGGCGTTGTAGCCTCTGTTCCAGGAGTTGTTGGCGCATTAGCAGTGTCTGTAGCAGCTTCCTGCTTACATGAAGTGATTGACATAACAATAGCGAAAGCTAAAATTGCCAATAAATTAAACTTTTTCATTATACCAAAATTTTTTAAATTGTTTGAAATACTAATTAAACGAATACAAAATTAATGGTATAAATGTAAACTGCAATAAAATAGATTTTCCAAGACAAACTATTAACAAGAGTTTAACACAAAATAAAGACAGTTAACATTTTATAAAATCATGAGTTATGTAATGTGTAATTATCTGCTAAACCATGTTTCAAATTGCATACGTTTTAATGTATTAGACATGAATCAGGAGCAATGCTCCGTCTATCAGGATGCACTTTCTATTTCATAATAATTTTTATAACACTATAATTATACTGTACATTCACACCAGTTCAATTTTATTTCTTGAACGAATGATAACTTCTTCTTTGAGTCCATAGGTATTAGATACGGGAAGTCAGTAATCGGAAGTCAATAAAGAATTATCGTTTTTAATACATTGGTAAGTCATCTTTTTAATTCTACTTTGTTAAATTTAAAATACAGATAACCAATATATTGTAAATAATTTGTATATTTGTACTGTCGTTTTTTTTGCAGTCAAATATTCCTTACCTTTAGGAACGGCAGTAACAAAAACGACTTTTTTAAAAACACAAAAAACACCCTTTATGAAATTTTTCAGGTCGTCAAGGGTGGTGACCTATGGACGCATGTCATTGGTTATCAATCTGTTTTCAAATTAAAGACTATTGACCTTTGCGAAAATTCAGTCAAATATCTTGAAGGTTTGTTCTGTGCAGAACGTTCCAACACGGATTAAGAATGATTTTACCCAAGTAGCATGGCGCAAAGGTACGAAGGGTTGGCTCAAAGCCTTGTTCCATGTCCAAACAATATGGGTTTGGGATAACAAATCGGAAAAAGCACAGAAGCGGACACTGATCATAAGAAAGGATAGCAATAAAATAAAATTCTCGTGTAGTAACTTTACA
>JADZFD010000005.1 GCA_020850225.1 Saprospiraceae bacterium
TATATATGCTTATATCAATCTTTACGTTTATACAAAGGTAACCCAATCGTCTGTCCGAACGATTGCCACCACCAGTTTGTATTTAAAAATTGACGCATTTGTTGTTGAATTATGACACAAAGGTAATTGCTAAATTGAAATCAGCAAGTATTTTATTAAAAAAAATATTCCTTTCATTCCTCTGAACCATTTCAATAATCGTAAGGTGTATTCATATTTTATCAGATACCTGTGATGTTGCATTCGACACTTAAATTCACCGGTTATAAACAATATCCTACAATTAAATGATAGATTATATACTGGACATTACAGTCTTCATGATACATCTGGTAGCTGGCAAAAGGTGGCCTGTTATTGAAAATCAATAACATTTATCATGTAAAATTCGTTAGAATAACCAAATGTACTCTATATGAATTTTTTTGTCCACATCTTTATTTTAATATTTGGGTTACAATGTCAGCATAAGCAGGAGACTAACGTCAATAATTCGATATTACTGACTGAAAAAGCACCGTCTGTTTTGACGGGAGCGACACAAATGCACAGATATCTCCCACTACTGGCTCACAAAAGAACGGCTCTGGTTGTCAATCAAACGAGTACCATAGGGACAAGTCACATCGTTGACACATTGCTTAGTCACAACATAGATATCGGCGCTATCTTTGCACCCGAACATGGATTCAGAGGCAAAGCAGATGCCGGTGAACATGTGGCTGATAGCAGAGATGCCCGTACCGGCATTCCGGTATTTTCGCTGTACGGCAAAAAGAAAAAACCTGCTCCTGAAGATCTCACGGGCATTGATGTCGTCATATTCGACATACAGGATGTCGGTGTCCGGTTTTATACCTATATCTCTACATTACACTATATCATGGAAGCCTGTGCAGAGCAGCATATTCCACTCATCGTTCTGGACAGGCCTAATCCGAATGCGTACTATACAGATGGGGAAGTGCTTGATCCTGCATTTCGTTCGTTTGTAGGTATGCATCCTGTACCTGTAGTCTATGGTATGACGATTGGTGAATACGCACAAATGATCAATGGTGAGGGTTGGCTGAACAACAAAATAAAAGCTGATCTCACGGTCATCCCATGCAGCAATTATACCCATAAAACATTTTATGAATTGCCGGTACGTCCCAGTCCTAATCTACCGGATATGCGGTCGGTATTATTATATCCTTCCATTTGTTTCTTTGAAGGTACTACGCTCAGCTTAGGCCGTGGTACTGACAAACCCTTTCAGTACATCGGACATCCCGCATTAAAATCGAATTTTGTATTTACTCCAAAGCCCAACGAAGGTGCCAAAGAACCTCCGCTAAATGATAAATTATGTCATGGACAAGATTTAAGCAACATACCACTTGATCAGATAATGATAGAGAAACAACTTAATCTAAACTATCTCATTGATTTTTACAGACAGATGAAGCAGGTAAATCAAAAATATTGGTTAGACAATCATTTTATCGACAAACTTGCAGGTAGCAATCAGCTGAGATTACAGATTGAACAAGGCAAATCAGCTCAGGAAATCCGTGCTTCGTGGCAGGCTGGTTTGACACAATTTCACAAGATCAGAAGTAAATATCTGATTTATAGAGATTAAGAAAGAGTAGATTACTTTACAGCGATACAACTTACTTCCACATTGACATAACGGGGGAGATTAGCTACTTGTACCAACTCACGTGCGGGTGCTGTTGCCTCATTAAAGTAGGATGCATACACGGCATTGATACGTCCGTAATTTTCCATATCTGACACAAAAATTGAACACTTGACTATATTTTCATAATCCATCCCTGCTGCCTTCAGGATGAATCCCATGTTTTTCATGACCTGATGCGTTTCATTTTCGATGGTATCCATGACGAGCTGGCCCGTATTCTGATCAATTGCGATTTGGCCGGATACGTATAGCGTATTTCCAGCCAGAACAGAGTGATTATAAGGACCTACAGGTGCAGGCGCTTCGGGAGCATTGATGATGGTTTTCATATATATATTCATTTTGATGGTTCATAACAAAAAGAGCTCCAAGTATATAAAATACAGGGAGCTAATATTATTTAAAAGAAGTATTCATTGCTATCTATTCTACCTCGATGTCTTCTTCCAAAGCCTGTATTACAACTTTACCTTTATAATACATACTTCCTTCGTGCCAGTATGCTCTGTGCATCATGTGACCTTCACCAGTAGTCTTACAGACTGCCAACTGAGGAATAACGACACCGTGGTGTGTTCTTCTTTTATTTTTCTTGGATTTAGATACCCTACTCTTCGGATGTGCCATTGTTCAAAATTTTTATAAAAATAATCAATTTTATCTATTTATCTGATATCTGGTTTTTTATATTTTTCCATATATCATTTTCATCTGAAATTGTGTCTTCACTACGTTGATGCAGTTTATCCAGCATTTCCTGATCACAGGGTTTCGGATCTTCTTCATCACAATCATAGGTATTACTGAGAGGTAGCGACAGGCAAATATACTCATACAACACCTGACTCATATCCAATCTGGATGTACCTTCCTTGATATAAATCACTTCATCTTCATCTATATCTTCATTGCCCAACTTTACATACAAATGGAATTGTCCGCTTACCGGTAGTTGAATATTGGAAAGACATCTGTCGCAAATGACATCCACATGTCCATCAATAAACAAATCCATTTCACTTACACCTGGTTGTTTGTCAAATACTATTTTTGTAGTAAAGCGCCCCCGGGTTACAGGTGAATGATCAATTTCTTTAAAAAAATCATCACCTATATCAAAGTAATAAGTATGAATACCATCTTTCATCCCCAAATAAGGCAAGGAAAAATGTGAAGAATTGTGCATACTAATAAAGACCTTTTTCAAATGGAGTGCAAAGATACAACTATATTGACATTTTACCCAAGATATTAATATGTTTTTAAAATATTTATTTGTGTAAAAACTTTGTAAGAAACGGGTAACATCGGATTAATATTAACTGATGAGGCTGTTTATAAAAAAACAAGTACTGATACATAGCTACGTTCAATTAATAACAAATGCATAGCTGATATTGTAGTTTGCTCAAAATAATTTAAAATTGTATACAGAGAAATTCAATTATTTTATATTTTTGCATTCTCATGACTGATCAGTTAACCAAATCATACCAACCGATAATAGAGATTCTTGACTCGGGCTTCGAAATTCCTCAGTTAGGACGCAAGAGGCGTATAGCTGTACTTTTGCCCTATGATTATTATGAATCTGATAAAAAATATCCTGTTTTATATCTGCACGACGGACAAAATCTGTTTGATGAATATGCTCCTTACGGAAACTGGGGTATAGACAAATCATTAGTAAGCTTAAGTGAAGAAGGCATATTCAATGCCATCATAGTGGCTATCGATCACGGTGGAGAGCTTAGAATACAGGAGTATCTACCCTATTCGACACCTCGATACACGCAGGCTGAAGGCGACCTGTATATCCGGTTTATGCTGGAAGATCTCAAACCAATGATTGAAGAAAAGTATCGGGTACTCGGTGACCGTGCATCTACCGGTATAGGTGGTAGTAGTCTGGGTGGTCTGATCAGCTTGTATGCGGGATTTCAACATCCGGATAAATTTGGGAAAATGATGATATTTTCACCAAGTCTATGGATTTCTGAAGCCATTTATACATTGGCAAAGACTTTTACACCCGGCGGTCCGACAGATATATACCTGTATGCAGGCGGTATGGAAAGTGCCAACCACTACGGACAGGTAATGCGATTGGATAATATACTTCAGGAAAAGAGAAAATATGATGGATTTGATGTTATATTTGCACATAATCCATCCGGAAGGCACAGTGAAATCAACTGGGGTCAGCAGTTTCCCATAGCTTTCAAATGGTTATTTTATAGTAAATATTGATATAAATCGAAAAAGGTATGCCACTATTTATAGAGACAGCTCTTAAGGATGATACAAGTGCTGATTTGATCATCCTTCCATATGAAAAAAACAAAGAAAACATAGCTGAAATCCAACGTTGGGCACGATTGAATTACCAACCTGAAATCAGCCTGAATGCTAAAGAAACCATCACTTTTTACCATCCGGACAAACCACTGAAAATAGTAGTACTTGGATTGGGAGAGGCAAAAGATGCCTCTAAATCGTATCATTATTTCAGAACCCTAATACACCAACTCAAAACCAAATCCAGCCTTAAAGCTACTGTTGTAGCTACGCATCTGGATGACAGCCAACTCATCAATGCCGCAATAGGACTGAGACTAGGTCTGTATAATATCGGCATATTCAAAACCAACGGTACAAATGGTTCGAAATATGATGAACCCAGACTACACCTTCTCATTGATTCATCTCAGCAGGAAACTGCCCTTAAAGGTATCCAAATAGCAGAAGCTCAATTGTCAGCCATGCATCTGGTGGATATGCCCTCCAATATCAAAACACCCGAATTTATGGCCAATTTTGTAATAGAATCTGGCAATAAACACGGATATGATGTATCAGTCTTTAGTTTAAAACAATTGCAGGATTTCAGGATGGACGCATTGATAGCTGTAGGTCAGGGCAGTGTCAATGAGCCTAAACTCATCGTCATGGAGTACAAACCACAGGGTATGAAATCTCTGCATCCGACTCTTGGACTTGTTGGTAAAGGAATTACTTTTGATACAGGTGGTATATCCATCAAGCCTGCTAACAATATGGGCTACATGAAAAGCGACATGGGTGGAGCTGCCGCTGTAATTGGTGCTATCGAACTGGCAGCACGACTCCAACTCAATATTCATATTGTAGGTGTGGTTCCAGCTGCTGAAAACAGTGTGGATGCCAATAGTATCCGTCCTGGTGACGTCATTCAGTCGTACAGTGGAAAATCCATAGAGGTAATAAACACGGATGCAGAAGGTAGACTTGTTCTTGCAGACGGATTGGCATACATCATCCAGAATTATAAACCGGAATATCTGATTGATCTGGCTACACTAACAGGAAGTGTCATTCAGGCATTGGGATATACAACTTCCGGTATGTTTACCAATAACCATGAGATGGCAGACATATTGACACAAATCGGAGAATCTATCAATGAGCGCGTATGGCGATTGCCTTTGTGGGAAGATTATGTACCTGAGTTGCACTCTGACATAGCCGACGTCAAAAA
>JADZFD010000006.1 GCA_020850225.1 Saprospiraceae bacterium
ACAAATGAAAAATTTAATCATCTTAATACTTTCAGTATTGGCTGTCAAAGGTATCGCACAGTCAGACAGTACATCATCAAATCTAACGATAAGTGGATATGTCGAAACATATTATAGTTATGATTTTGGTAATCCTGATAATCACAATCGTCCGGGATTCCTGTATTCGCATAACAGACATAATGAAATCAATCTGAATTTAGGACTTCTGAAGGCAGCGTATCAGACGGATCATGTCAGGGCTAATTTATCCTTAATGACCGGAACGTATCCCAATGCTAATCTGGCAGCAGAACCGGGAGTTTTGAAAAATATTTATGAGGCAAATGCAGGAATAAAAATTTCAGAACAAAAAAATATTTGGATCGATGCGGGTATTTTTCCGTCACATATCGGGTTTGAAAGCGCCATAGGTAAAGATAACTGGACACTTACAAGAAGTCTGAATGCCGAAAATACACCCTATTTTGAAACCGGTGCAAAAATCACCTGTATAACTGAAGATGGAAGATGGCTTTTAAGTGGATTGGTATTAAATGGTTGGCAAAGGATTCAAAGAATTGATGGAAATCATACACCTGCCATAGGTCATCAGTTGGTATACAAACCAAATGACAAAATCACATTGAACAGTAGTTCATTCATTGGTAATGACAAACATGACAGTATCAGTCAGATGAGATACTTTCATAATATTTACGGTATATTCCAGCTATCTGATAAAGTTGGTTTGACTGCTGGTTTAGATCTCGGGGCCGAACAAATAAGCAAGGGCAGCAAACAGTATAATGTATGGTATAATCCGGTTATGATATTCAGGTTTTTACCACACGATTTACATAATATAACAATAAGGGCGGAATACTATGTTGATGAAAAAGGAGTAATTGTCAGTACCGGTACAGCAAACGGCTTTCAAACCTGGGGTTTTTCCTTAAATTATGATTACCAGATCAGAGATAATATCATTTGGAGAGTTGAAGCGAGAAGTTTGACTAGTAAGGATGAAATTTTTCTTAAAAACAATAAGTCAGGAAACCATCATAGTGGATTGACTACTTCATTGGCTGTATCATTCTGATTATTATTTAACATTTAGTGCTGATTAATATTAATCCTGTATCTTTACATGATAGAACATTGCATGTGTTGAACCCAATTAACAAAAGGAAGATATGTCATTAAGATATCAGGAAATATTTGAGTATAATAAAAAATGGATTGCAGAAAAACTGGCCGGAGATCCGGAATTTTTCAGTAAAATGTCGTTGGATCAGAAACCAGAATTTTTGTTTATTGGATGTTCAGATAGTCGTGCTGATCCTGAAGAAATTACAGGATTGGACTTGGGGCAGGTTTTTGTTCACAGAAACATATCCAATATTGTCAATCCGATAGACCTGAATGTAAAATCTGTGATTGAATACGGAATCGAAAACCTGAATATCAAACACATTATTGTATGCGGACATTACGGTTGTGGTGGAATTGGCGCAGCAATGAAGCAGGAAGGAATAGGAAAGAACAGCCCTTGGTTGCAGATTATAAAGGATATCTATAGAATTCATCAACCGGAACTTGCAGCTATTGAAGATGAAGGTATGCGATACGACCGTTTGGTAGAGTTGAATGTTTTGGAGCAATGTGAAAATGTATTGGAAATGGATTGTGTAAAAAATAAATATTATTTCAGCAAATATCCGGCTGTGTATGGATGGGTTTATGATATGAAAACGGGAAAAATCATTGATTTGAATGTCGATTATAAATCATTTTTTAAGAAAATACAGGGAGAATCGCCTTCAACTTTCAGAAGAGCATTAAGAAGAGTAAAAAATATTTTTAAAAACGGATGACTTCAAAAAGATTATTTCTATTATCCATTTATCCATTATCACGATAATCTGTGAATAGTTATATTTAGTCTGACATAATTATCGATAAGTAAAAGATGCCAAAATTAGTAATAGAAGCCAGAAAAGCTACCATTAGTGCAGACCTGAATGTAAGGAGGATCCTCCCGTTTCGCCGACAAAGAATGGTTGGTCCATTTATATTTTTGGACCATGCAGGCCCCGTTGCAAATATGGCGGGAGATGTATCATCAATGGATGTATTACCGCATCCGCACATTGGTCTGTCGACACTTACTTACCTGTTAAGTGGTCAGGTAACACACCGGGATAGCTTGGGTGTTGAACAAATAATTCGACCGGGTGAAGTGAATTGGATGACTGCAGGTAAAGGGATTGCACATTCCGAAAGATTTGAAGATGCGGCTTTTCTGAAGCAACATCAATTGGAAATGTTGCAAACGTGGGTAGCATTACCTGAAGAAGACGAAGAATCGGATCCCGCATTCAGCAACTTTTCAGCTGATGAATTACCTGTTTTTACTGACAAAGGCTTGTGGATGCGACTGATAGCAGGTGAAGCATATGGTTTGAAAAGTGATGTTAAATCACATTCACCCTTATTCTATATCCATGTCAATTTGGAACCAGGTACGGCTTTCGAATTGCCTGGAGGTTATCCCGAACGGGGTATTTATATTACCAAAGGCAGTATTGAGTTGAATGGCACCATTTATAACGAAAGCCAAATGTTGGTGTTCGGAAAAGTAGAAAGACCGGTATTCAGAGCCATAGAGGCGACAACTTTAATATTGCTGGGAGGAGAACCACTTGGAGACAGGTATATTTGGTGGAATTTTGTGTCGTCAAGAAAAGAACGGATAGAACAAGCCAAAGCAGATTGGACAGCCGGAAGAATTTTGCTTCCACCTAATGACGATAAAGTTTTTATACCGTTACCTTCGGACAAATCCAGGCCATCTGAACCACCCGAAGCCAACTTGTTGTCTTAAAGATTATTATGCAATTTAATTACATGTGATTTTTAATTAAACTTGATGTAGGAATTGAATCTTTATGTTAGATAAAAGATTAGTTACTTTTTAGTAGAATGTTGTATATTCTCATAAATATCAGTGGATTTATGCCAGAAATTTCAATCAGGTCATAGTTCTGAATATAAATGATGTAGTATATATTTATGTATCATAAAAATTAGATATGAATGACAGATAATAATCCTGCAGTTCAGCATTTTCTGGATTTGATTCAAAAGTCAAGAAGAGGTAAGTTTAAAATTTATATCGGTATGAGTGCGGGTGTAGGTAAGACCTATCGTATGTTGCAGGAAGCACATACATTGCTTAAGAATGGAATAGATGTTAAAATTGGTTATGTTGAAACCCATAATCGGGCTGAAACACACGCATTGTTGCAAGGTCTGCCTATCATACCCAGAAGAAAATTATTCTATAAAGGTAAGGAATTGGAAGAATTTGATGTACAAGCTGTTATCAATTTAAGACCTGAAGTAGTTATAGTTGACGAGTTGGCTCATTCCAATATTTTTGGCAGTAAAAATGAAAAGAGATGGCAGGATGTTTTTGATTTGCTGGAGACGGGTATCAATGTAATTAGTGCAGTAAATATCCAGCATATTGAAAGTTTAAATGACGAAATTAAGTTTATAACCGGTATTGAAGTAGCTGAACGGATTCCGGATAAAGTGTTAGCTATGGCAGATGAGGTAGTCAATATAGACCTTACATCAGATGAACTCATAGCAAGATTGAAAGAAGGAAAAATATATCAGGCAGATAAAATTCAGACAGCATTAAATAACTTTTTTAAACCAGAGCATATTTTGCAATTACGTCAACTTGCTTTAAAGGAAGTAGCTTTCCAGGTTGAACGTATTGTTGATATTGAATTACCCAAATCCATAGCACTTAAAAGTGAAAAATTCATGGCATGTATTAGTAGCGATGAAGTATCAGCTAAAAATGTTATCAGAAAAACGGCTCGTCTGGCAAGCTATTATAATGCCAAATGGTTCGTATTGTATGTACAAGTACCTAAAGAAAGTACTACAAAAATACCATTGGATAAACAACGGCATCTGATTAATAACTTTAAGCTGGCAACTGAATTAGGTGCAGATATTATTCAGATACAGGGCGAAAATGTACCTAAGTCTATAGTTGATCAGGCTTCATTGCACAATATTACAACCATATGTATCGGTAAGCCGAAAATAACATGGCTGGGTATCATACTATCAACAGGAATAATTAAAGAATTGCTTCAAAACATATCCAAAAACAGTATTGACTTAATAATTCTTTCATAATATGAATATCAAATTAAAATTAACATTAGGTGTGGGGTTATTATTTGTCATGATTACATTATTGACAGTACTGAGCGTAATTCATATCAATAAATTATCAGGCGATACCAAAAATATATTAGCTGATAATTATTTAAGTATTGATTACTCAAGGCAGATGCTGAATGCACTTAACCAAGGTATTTCCAGTAGTGAAAGACAGACAGAGTTCCGAAGAAACCTGGAAAAACAACAGACAAACAATACAGAAATAGGAGAAGCAGAACTGACACAAATGGTCACTTCAGACATCGAAGCATTATTTCAGAATCCCAATGACAGTATACTTCTATCAAAACTACGCCATGATATATTAGAAATCATGTATGTCAATATGCAAGCTATACAGCGGAAAAGCGAAGTTGCAAAGTTAACAGCAGAAAGTGCAACAATAATGCTTTCCATTGTTGGTACAATTTGTTTTCTTTTAGCGTTTATTCTATTGGTCAATCTTCCTTCAAATATTGCAAATCCCATCAGGGAATTAACAGAAAGCGTTAAAGCGATAGCAGCTAAAAACTATTCACAAAGAGTACATTTAAGTGGCCATAATGAATTTGGAGCATTAGCAGATTCTTTTAACACAATGGCCCGGAAACTGGAAGAGTACAATAATAGCAATATCGCTAAGTTGATGATGGAAAAAGAGCGGATTGATACACTAATCAATAATATGCGTGATGCGGTAATAGGATTGGATGAAAATCAGAAAATACTGTTTATCAATAATGAAGCCTTGAAAATATCAGGTTTGAAGCTGGAAAACGTTATTGGAAAATCAGCCCAGCAGATTGCGATTTATAACGATTTAGTCCGCTCTCTCATTCAGGATGTACTTGACCCGCATTTTAACAATTATACTTCCAGGGAACCATTGAAGATTTATGCAGACAATAAGGAAAGTTTTTTCGACAAAGAAATTATTCCGATAACCATTGTTCCCGTTGCAGAAAATCAATCGAAACATATAGGTGATGTTATTATTTTACAGAATATCACACCATTCAAAGAACTTGACTTTGCCAAAACCAATTTTATAGCTACTGTTTCACATGAATTAAAAACTCCGATTGCATCAATTATGATGAGTTTGGAACTTCTTAGGAACAAAAATATTGGTTCCATAAATTCTGAACAAGATCAGTTGATACAGAGTGTAAAGGAAGATAGTGAAAGATTATTGAAAATAACAGGAGAATTGCTGGATATGACCCAGGTAGAAAGTGGGAAGATTCATTTAAACTTGCAGCACACTTCTATTAAGATGATCGTGCAGTATGCAATGGAAGCAGTAAGAACACACGCCATACAAAAAAATATTTCCATTAATACGCAATTTCCTGATGTCATTCCTGACGTTAATGCAGACCCGGAAAAAACGGCTTGGGTTATCACCAATTTATTGACTAATGCCATTCATTATTCCTATGATAATACTAACGTTTTACTTATAGTATCTGAGCAGAATGGGCATATGATTATCCGTGTTCAGGACCATGGTATGGGTATTGATAATAAATACCTTCCCCATCTTTTCGACCGTTATTTTCAAATTCCGGGAAGCAGTAAAACGGGAACAGGTCTTGGATTGGCAATCTGCAGGGAGTTTATTGAAGCACAGGGTGGTACAATAACACTACAAAGTGAAATAGGCAAAGGAAGTATTTTTACTGTTTCTCTCATCAAATCACAGACCTGACTAATTCTATAATGCATAACTATACATTTAAGTAGATGATTAGGTTCTACTTTGTAATACACACAAATCTTCTACAGCGAGATTGATAAAAAATTTGATTTTGTATTTTTTTATAGATTTTTTTCAAATATTATAAAGCCCACACGGCAAGTTCATAGCCATCTATATCTTTAAAATGAAAACGCCTGCCACCTGGAAAGCTAAAAATTTCTTTTACAATTTTACCTCCAGCTTGAATGACCTTATCTTGAGTTGCTTCCAAATTATCAGAATATAGTATAACTAAAATACTACCATTTACAGGTGTACCTATTGTAAATCCACCATCTACAAATTTGCCTTCAAAGGCGGTATAAGCTGGCCCATAATCAGTAAAGGTCCAGTCAAAACATCGGGAATAAAATTGTTTTGATTGATTTAGGTCTGTACTTAAAAATTCAAGATACTGTACTTGATTGGGTATTAATTTTTCAGATGTCATAAAGTAAATTTTTTGATAATTTAAATTTTGAATGACTTTGTCAACTCAGCTATTGTCTAATTTGTTTATCATAACAATTATTTTAGGATTTGGGTTGTTAAACCAACTGATAATATTTTCTATCGTACATCCCAGAATTTTTGAAATTTCAATAATATGAATTCAATTGGAACTGATTTTAAATTATTTATGACATGAATTTGGTAATTGAAGTTCTGTTTAAGTTAAAAGGTAAATTGATTTTTTTATCAGGAAAGTATCTTCAAATCTTTTTTAAATAATCTTCTTTTTCAATTATACATGAATCAATGAATTATAGTAGTCGAATTTCTATTAATTCATACTGTTTATTCCAAATAGGTAATTAAGTAGAGAATCCCGTATATAACTATTTGGTGTTGGACATCTTGTTTGCTTCTACTGTAAATATTTAAAATTCAACACTGTAACTTAAATTGGGTATGAATGTAAGTTCACGGTTTAAATCTACAGTCTGTGTCTGATGATTGTATCTAAATCCTGCATATTCTTTATATTGGTTCAGGTTAATTATCTTAAGGGCAAATTCATGGGATGTTTTCACTTTATTGATCTTATAACTTGCGGTAAAGTGCACTGTTACAGAAGGTGTGTATTGTTGTGAAAAAGCATTGGTTTCGTCAAAGATTACATCATGAACAAGTGTAGACTGCACGTAGTCAACAGGTGTATAATGGTCGCCACCCTGATAATTCAGTCTTACATTTAAACCGAGTATTTTATTTTGTTTGTAACCTATAAGCCATTCTTTTCCATATAGTAAGTTAAATGCGTATTTTCTGTTATATCGGGTGTTGCGCCATATTTTATCTCCACCTGAATATTGAGAATTGAAAATTGAAGCTGTTGCCAGATAGTAGTATCCATTTGATATGTATTTTTCGAATGTAATATCCATCCCATAGTTTCTGCCTTTACCTTTATTAAGCAGAATTTTGTCAAAAAACCATTCATTTTGCTGATTAATCAATGAAAATGAAGTGTTTTCAATGACCGGTATATCATATAAGTATTGATAATATGTTTCTATTTTAAGGTGTGTATAGTCAGATGTACTCAGGTCATATCCCAAAATTAAGTGGTGTGCCTTAGAAAATCCTAAATCTTTATTTATGTATTGATTCCAATCGTTTTTGATAAAGTAATAATTCAATCTTTCCAATCGGCTGTGCAGCCCATAGGCAAAACTCCATGTTTGAAACTGCGTTGTGTTGAACCTGATTCCTGCTCTCGGCTCTAAAGACCATGCATTATTGTATGTAAACCATTGTCCGGTTAGACCGATATTCAAAGTTAGTTTATTACTTAATTGCAACATTGAGTTGCTAAAGGCTGATACCAGATTGCTGTTGCCATTTTCATCAACTAAGGATTGTATGGATGGAGTAGTCGAAGCATTTTCCAGTAATATTTTATAATGCATATTAGTAATTGTGAAGCCGGACTTATTAGTATGATTCGCGTTTAATTTTGTGTTGATCATCGAAGTTGTAATAAAATTGAAATATTTATTTCTAATTATATTATAGGGTGAAATCACCCTGTTACTATCTAATCTATCTGTATGCAGGTCTAAGCCGTTAGCTGCGGTGGCGAAGGTAGATTTTAAATATTGTTTATTGTTTAGTATCACTTTATGAGTAATACCTAACACGCCCATGAATTGATTTACATCCTGATTTTCTCTGTCAGTATCATACTTCCAGGTGGTGATACTATCTTTAGCATTGGCATCAGAATGATCCTGCAGCCCCAGAGCCCATACTGAGAATGTTCCGGCTTTGTTGGTAGGAAAATTCAATTTAAAAGCTAAGTCCTGGTATGTGGTACCGGCTGCATTTTCGGGTAATAATGGTGCTACTAATCCTAATGTGGAATACCTGAAATTAAAAATATAGGATGAACGCTTGGTTTTGGATATAGGTCCCTCAGAAGCAGCATCCAGGCCTATGGCTCCCAATTGAAAGGTATGTTCATGTTTTTGATTGTTTCCATTCCTCATAAAAATATCAAATACTCCGGATAATGCATTGCTGTATTCAGCAGGCATTGCCCCCGAAAAAAAATCAGAATTCGCTAATAGCTGTGTACTCAAGGCAGTTAGCCCGCCTCCACCAAATGCAGATAAATCAGCAAAGTGATTTGGATTGGAAACTTCGATTCCTTCCAGCTTCCATTGAAATGATTGTGGGCTGTTGCCGCGTACCACGATAGCATTATTACTCACATTGCCGGACACGCCTGCAAAGGCAGAAACCAATCTTGCAGGATCGTCAAAACCACCTGCAAATCTTTTCGCCTCTTCTACACTTAACATCCTGGCACTAACAGTTGCCATTGTGTTTAGTGGTCGTTCTTTATTAATCTTTGGTTTTATGATTACCTCTCCCAATAAGTTTGAGTTTTCTTTCATGGTTATATTCAGAACAACTTCCTTAGCTGAAGTTACCTGGATTTCCTTTATTATAACAGGTTCATAACCAAGCAGGGCAGCTACTATATTATATCTGCCAATGCCAACATTGTGTAAAATAAAATTTCCAAGACTATCCGAAAAGGTATCAGAAGTGGAATTTTGAATGCCTATTGAAACAAATGGAAGAGGTAAATTGGATGATTCATCAATGATAGTTCCCCTTATAGTTTGGGTTGGCTGTTGTGCGATCAGTCCTGTAGAAAATAATAAGATGATATAAATTATTATTTTTTGATGCATATTATTGAAATTATTGTTCTGCAAAGGTCAGTACTGTTTCAATAATCTAAAATACTGATTTATCAGTATAATAAGCTATATCAAGCCCAATTTTGAAGCCAGCATAACAGCTTCCATTGAGTTATTTACTCCTAATTTTTCCAAAACGCGTTGTCGGTGAGTATTTACGGTATGCATACTTATGGCAAGTTTGTCAGAAATCTCCTTACTCAGATAGCCGTCTTTTACAAGTTTAAGTACTTCGGTTTCTCTTTTTGTAAGTTTTATTGTAATGTCTTCCCTTGTTTCTGAAAAAGGAATAATACTCCCTGTACGGAAGTTAATTAGTTCACTTTTTATTCTTTCATGCATATTCTGCTGATTGGGAGAAATATCAACAATACCCAAAGCTAACCATAGATTTCCTTTATTATCCAATTCCAAAACTTGTTGCTGTTCAATAATACGAACATAATTTCCAGCTGCATTCATGATGCGGTATTCACTGACCAACTTGTGATTGAGTTTCTCGTCCGTGGAAAAATTGAAGAAAAGTTTGAAAAGCGTCAAACCATTTTGCATCAATACTGTGAAATCATCAGGATGTATCTTATTATCTATAAAATGTTCTCCACCGTTATCTACTTCTTCAAAACTGTAACCCATTATTAAACCCAATTTGGACGAATGGAAAGCATGATTTTTTTTGTAAAGATCAAAAATACTGACTACAGAATTGCTGATATCTCCTATTTTTTGCAATGTTGGTTTAATACGGTCTAAAATTGAATAGTCGAGATCATCAATTAGTAGTTTTTGTTGCTCCAGCAACTTATAATATGCTTCATAGAAGTCCATTGGTTTTTGATCTTTCATACTATACCACCTTTGATATTAATACCCATAACGCTATATTGAACAACTGACATTTGAATTTTTCCCTTTTCAGTTTCCATACTGAATAATATTAGTAATAATCAAATTTTACCCAATGCATTTTACTTTAGTCATCATGGGATGAGAATATGAATTAAATATTTCTTTAACTTCTGAGGGCTTACCATATTTGTGTGTCAATACAGCATTTAAATCATAGAACAGATGTTTTTAAAAATAAATACTGAATATTACTACATCTTTATTTGCTGCTCCTTGATGCATTTTTCAAGCAATTTCTTTGTCATCTGCGTGCCTTTTTCCTCGCTGAAACTATCGCCTTCATATTCTACACCTATATATCCTGAAAAACCTGATTTAAATATAATTTCCATCATTCTGTTGTAATCAATGGATGTTTCATAACCCATCTCTCCAAAGTCAAATGACTTGGCACTTATTCCTTTGGCATAAGGCATCATAAGTTGTACCCCGAGGTATTTGTCAAATGCTTCAGTGCAGTTGGTGCCCCACATATTGCCACCTTCATATTGTATACAGAAGTTGGAAAAATCGGGTAGGGTACCCAAATTGGGTTTGTTGACTGATTTGACAATATCGGTTAACCATGCAGCATCTGAGGAATATCCGCCATGATTCTCTACCAAAATGTTCAGATTTTTTGTAGCTGCATAATCTGCAAGTTTGCTAAGTCCGTCCATTCCTGCTTGGGCAACATCTTTTTTATCACCATACCCGTACAGATTGACACGTATGGCATGACATCCCAGATACGTAGCGGCATCAATCCATTTCTGGTGTCTGACAACCGCTTCTTCCCGTGCGGTCAGACTAGTGTCTGCGAGATTACCTTCTTCGTCAATCATGATGAGGACTTGCTGTATATTGTGTCGCTGCGCAGTCGTTTTGAGCTGATTGAGAAAAGCTGTATCCTGCGCTTTGTCAATGAAAAACTGATTGACATATTCTACACCTGAAAACCCCATTTCAGCAGCTTTTTTAATGAACTGAACATTGTCCATTTCTCCATTTCTCAGTGCCCGGTGAAATGACCACTGAGCCAATGATATTTTGATTTCGGGAACCTTATTATCGGGTAATTGTACATCATCGATGGACTTGTTTTTACAACTTGTAATTACTGCAAATAAGAGTAAGGATAACAGAAAGCGATGCATAATTGAGTTTAAAATATCAGATTGAACAATTACAATACATATCCTTTGCCTATTTTGCTGTAGTCCATACATCCCTGATATGGTCCCGGAATCGGTATGAACTCGCACAATCCTCCTTTGGCACCCACTTCACTGGTAAAATAGCCGGATATGGTTGCTTGTTTTATAGTGTTGAAGATGTGTGGTTTTTTGCCGGTTTCGTCTTTGTATTCCAAAGCTTGTTTGCTTAAGTGATCGAGAATGACCTCTTTTTCTCCGGGAGTAAGCGCAACAAATGCTTTAGAAAATTTGAGTGTTGACTCTTTGTCAAATGCTTTCAGAGTAGTACGAAAATGATCTTGAGCTTCCTTATCATAAAAGTTGGTAATCATTTCATCGATATACCGGTGACATAGTGCATCCTTAGCACCCGGAGTATCTGTTTTAGGCAAAATAGTTTCGCAAATTTCTGCCAAAACACTCATTTCACTATCGTTCAGCGTTGACGGCTTCCAGTCGGGAGCTGTGCTGGCTTTGCATCCACCCAGCAATGCAGCAGTTGTGCCTGAAGTCAACGCATATCCCAGCAATAGGGTTGATGTTTTGAGTACTTCACGTCTGTCCATATATTGTTGTATTTAGTGTATTATCGGAAAAATTTTAATTCAATCAGAGATTTCTTTTTTTGAGTTGTTCAACTGCATAATCAGCTGCACGTGCAGTAAATGCCATATAGGTCAGGGAAGGATTTACACAACTGGATGAAGTCATGAATGCACCATCCGTAACAAATACGTTGGGTACGCTGTGGATTTGATTCCATTTGTTGAGCACAGATGTTTTGGGGTCGTGTCCCATCCGGGCTGTTCCCATCTCGTGTATGCCCAATCCGGGATTACAGCCACTGTCATAGGAATTAATATCCTTGAGCCCTCCTGCTTCGCATATCTCTGCTGCGGAAGCCTGCATATCTTTCCGCATATTCTTTTCATTTTCCTTCCATTCTGCATCCATGGTTAGGGTTGGCATTCCATGTACATCGAGCAGATCTCTGTTGATAGATATTTTATTTTCATGATTGGGTAGACATTCTCCGAAGCCCATGATACCAAATGACCATTTCCCGCTTTGGCTGAGTGCATCCTTCAATCCTTTGCCATATTGAGCTTCAGCAATGTAACGTCCCCATCCCTGGCGGCTGCCGCCACCCTGATAACCATAGCCTCTTATAAAATCTGGCATTTTTGACTGGTTGCTGATGTTGCGAAATCTGGGTACATAGATGCCTGTAGGTCTTCTTCCATAGGTCGTCTGATCCGGAAATTCATCTGACGTACCATAGGCGCCAATCTGAAAATGATGATCCATGACATTGTGACCCAATTCACCGCTTTCATTACCCATACCATTGGGATGTATATCCGATATACTGTTCAATAATATCTGTGTACTGCCAAAAGCAGATGCACACAGGAAGATTATTTTAGCATTGAATTCATGTGTTTCCTTTGTTTCTGAATCAACAATGCGGATTCCTTTTGCTTTTTTACCTGTTTCGTCCAGCACTACTTCCGTAACTATGGAAAAGGGTCTGATGGTCAGATTGCCAGTAGCTTCTGCAGCAGGTATGGTTGATGCATTAGAGCTGAAATAGGCTCCATATGGGCATCCGCGCATACAACGATTACGGGTTTGACAGGTGCCTCTACCGTAGTGTCCGCCTTCTTTGGTGATGTGTGCACATCTTCCCATGATTATATCCCGTCCCAACGTTTTTTTTACCCGTTCTTTAACAACTTTCTCAAGACAATTGTATTCAAATGGAGGTTGAAACTTTCCGTCAGGCAACTGAAAGAGCCCTTCATTCTGACCACTGACACCGGCAAATTCTTCAACATAATCATACCATGGAGCGATATCCCTGTACCGGACAGGCCAATCTACTGCAATGCCATCCCGCAGGTTGGCTTCGAAGTCCAGATCACCCAGCCTGTAAGACTGTCTTCCCCACAACAGAGAACGGCCTCCTACGTGATAAGCCCTTATCCAATCAAAAGGTTTGGTTTCTGTATAGGGATTTTCAGTGTCTTTCGGCCACCAATGCTGGTAAGCGGGTGTCATGGTGTACCCGGTCCTTTCCTGAATTTTATAATCTTTCATTTCTTCGGGCGTCATCCGGTTTCTGTTAGGCAATTCCCAGGCTTCCAGATTGGCAGTAGGATAGTCACCGTGTTTAACCATTCTACCTCTTTCGAGTACTAAGGTTTTTAGTCCTTTTTCGGTTAGTTCTTTGGCTGCCCATCCGCCACTTATCCCTGATCCTACAACAATGGCATCGTAAGTGATTTCTTCTGAGCCTTTTGAATTGAAATACATAGAATATCTTTTTTATAAAAATGAATCAATTATTAAATGTCACATAAGTAGATCGCATCCCTGAGTGACTGTTTTTTAGCCTCAGTGTCCTTGAATTTTGACATAAATTCCTGAGCTACATATCCCTTGAATCCGGTTTGATGTATCGCCTGCATTATGGCGGGATAATAAAGCTCCTGATGTTGGTCCAATTCATTTCTTCCAGGTACTCCAGCGGTATGATAGTGTCCGTAATATTGGGCATGTTGCCGTATATTGCGGATGATGTCACCTTCCATTATCTGTACGTGGTATATGTCAAAAAGAAGTTTGAAATTGGGACTGTCCAGCCGCTTGCATAATTCTATACCCCAACTGTTTTTATCACACATATATCCCTTGTGGTCTACCTTGCTGTTGAGTATCTCCATATGTATTGTAATACCGAGTTTTTCTGCCATGGGTAGTATTTTACTTAATCCGTCAACACAATTATTCAAGCCGATTTCATCGTCAATACTTCCCCTATTGCCCGAAAAGCATATCAGATTGGTGAAGCCGGCTTTTGTCATCCCGGGCATGTAGTCAGTATATCTCTGGATTAGCGTTGTATGATATTGGGTATCGTTCCATCCCTTGGTAAGGCCTATTTCGGCACCACTGCACATGGATACGGTCAGTCCATGTCTTTTTACTGTATCCCAATCACCCGGTTCTACCAGGTCTATAGCTTCTATACCTATATCTTTTGACAGTATGCAAAGGTCGTCGATACTTAAAAAATCATAAGTCCACTGACATACAGCGTGTCGGATGTTACCTTTAAGATTTGTTGGTTTTACATTTTCAATATTACCTGATAAACCAGGGTGGATCAAACATCCTGATGCTAATATTCCAGTTTTTATTACATCTCTGCGATTCATGGCAATTGTATGAATACGGAATTTAAATTAATGTTGCTAAGGTATATTTATTCATACTATTTATTATAATCTTTTTAAGATTTATTTAAATTTTGACGTATACAAGTCATTCTGTTTTTAAAGTTTTGATTAGTGTATATCTTTACCATATTATGTGTATGGTGGAAATTTACCTTGAAGGTGAACTGCTTTTTGTAAAGTTATCTTAGTATATATTCTTTTTTAATACAATATATAAAATCATTGAATTGTCAGGTTTAATACATTTTTTAGTTAAGTTGATCAAAAGATTTCGCTACTGGTTGTTGATTATACCCGTACTTTGTATGCATTTACTGGCACTCACTGGAATGCAGGAATGTGTATTTCAATGTTATTATAATATGTTGTTTACACCATTGCGCAATGTTTACGATTACACTTTGGGATGGTCTCCGGTTCCATTTATTTATACTATTGTATTAATAATTGTTTTTATCCGGATCAGAAAAATTAGGATTAGGTACTACCATGAAGAAAAAAGGAATAATGAAGTTTCCACAGGTAATCGTATTTTAAAATCAATAAGATTGGTACTTAATGCGATTGCGTTGTTTTACCTGTTGTGGGGATTTAATTACTACAGAATACCCTTGGCTGACTCATTAGGTTGGTCTGCTATGGAAGTAGATTCCATGAAACTGATTAATGAATTTAATGAAGTATCTCAACAGATTCAGCAACAGCGGATGCGTTTGTCACACGATACCACAGCGTATATATATCAGCCTGACATGGTAGTTCTGGAAGATAGTATTAGAAATAGGCTGATACAGGTTTTCGATGCGTTTTCATTACCACATCCGGGAAGGGTCAGAGTACGCGCATTGCAACCCAAAGGCTCGTTGCTGGTATTTTCTACAGCCGGTATTTATATTCCCTATGTTATGGAAGGTCATTTTGATAAAGGGTTGCACACATTGCAATGGCCCTTTACGATGGCACACGAGATGTCACATGGTTATGGTATAACGGATGAAGGAGAATGCAACCTGCTTGGGTTGCTGGCATGTCTCAGGTCATCAGATGATTATATACGATATTCCGGATTGTTGGGTTACTGGCGTTATCTATATTACGAAGTAAGTTTGTGTTATTATGGATATGCAGAGCAGGTCCACGCCAATCTTTCTAAAAGTGTCAGAGCTGATTTGAATGCAGTCAAACTCAATCTGGATCGCTATCCGGAGCTGTTTCCTGAAATAAGAGACTATATATATAATTCCTATCTTGAAGTTCATGGTGTCGAATCCGGACTTGATAGTTACCAGCATCTGGTACCCCTGATGCTGTATTATGAGCAACATTATAAAAATTCATACTGAGCAAAAACAAAAAAGGCTCCGTAACAATGTTACGGAGCCGTAGTCTGTAGTTGTAAGCTTTGTATTCTGTGTTGAAAATCCGTGAAGATATTCACAAACTAAATATAACCGGATAGATGAGAATAATATAATTAATACCTGGTTACTAAAGCTAATTTATCGAAGTCTTTCATACTTCCCTTTTCGAGGAATACTACATCTCCTCCATATTTTAATGTATATTCTATCATATCATCCACGACATCATCTATATCGTTTCTGTGGCTGATCTCAGAGGCTTCTATTGGTGTTAAGAATCCATCATCATTTTTTGCAGCTTGATAGTATCCTTCTTCTACAAAAATGGTTTTTCCGCGAGCTTCCTTCACAGCATTCCATATTTCATTGATATCCGTAATACAGGTTCCGGCACTGACAGCCTGATTCAATTCAGCTATTCTTGTCCTGTTATTTTCAACTGTAAGATCTCTTACTACAGGCCAGATTTCTTTTATGAGGTTAGCTGGTTTTTCATCAAAATTTCTGAGCGTTAAGTGTCCCTTTATTGTGTCAGGATAATCCGCTGATTTCAGATAGAGGTGATAGTTGTTTTCCTCTGAACAAATGAATATGGGTAGTGGATTATTGGTTCTTACCCGGTTTATGGATTTGTCAACTCTATTGAAGAACTCATCAAGTATATTAGTCATACGTTGAGATTTGGCTGCTTCTTCTTTTGACAAGGATACTGAATTATTGTCTTTGACAGGAAATTCCCTGTTGCGTACTTCCTCAACAACATCTTCGCTGGAAGCTTCAATCAGTCTGGCTCTTCCTTTGGTCAATACAAGTACATAGTAGTCTGTATCTTTTTTCATAGCCCGTACTATGGAGCGGGTAGCAAATGTATCGTCGATAATCACCCGTGGTTCAGGATGTGTAGGTATTCTCAGATATTCAGCAATATTTTCATTGACAAACAACATCATTCCGTTGTCATTGTGATAATGATCTATTTCATTAGCCAGTTGTGTAAGTTTTTCTGTATAACTTTTGGCTATTTTGTGGTCATATTCATTTTCCAATCTTGTAGCCGCTTCTGAAATCATGTTTTTCAGTACAATGGAATCTTTCTGATTATCCGGAGTGGTTTTGTGTGTATTCAAAATTATGGTAACACATACACCGCCCTGAATTCTGCTCAATCTGTCAAATACTTCTTTCATTATATCTATTTATTTAATTACAATGCAAAATTAAGAGAATCCCTTTGCAAACCGGATGATACAAATCATCAGCGATACTAATATGCATTTTAAATTCAGTGACCAACCTCATATAATGAATGCCGATTCATTAATACTTGTGAATATATTGCTTTTTAGTTGAGATTAATTTGCTCAATATCAGTGATTTAAAAAAAAAAATCATGAAGTATTGTTGAGAAATGAACATTTATCACAGGAAGATATTAGTGGAAAGCCTATTCATTCATGAGTGACCACAAGGTGTCTTTCAGTTGCAGGAGACCGTATCCACTGACCGAAGATATGAAGATAAACGAAACATCAATTTCAATTTCGGGCTCAATGAGATCAAGATATTCCTGTTCGACCAGATCACACTTGGTTATAGCGAGAATACGGGGTTTATCAACCAGGTCAGGATTGTACATTTTTAATTCGTTGAGCAGTATATGGTAGTCCTTGCTGATGTCATTGGAGTCAATGGGTACCATAAATAGCAGGACAGCATTTCGCTCGATATGGCGTAAAAACCGCAAACCCAGACCTTTTCCCAAGTGTGCTTTTTCTATTATTCCCGGAATATCGGCCATGATAAATGATCGGTTGTCTCTGTATTTTACGATACCGAGATTGGGTACCAATGTTGTAAAAGGGTAGTTGGCTATTTCGGGTTTGGCTGCTGTTATAGAAGCCAGTAAGCTGGATTTTCCGGCATTGGGAAACCCAACAAGGCCGACATCAGCCAGGATTTTTAATTCGAGGATTTTCCATTCTTCTTTACCTGGTCCTCCGGGTTGTGCGTATTCGGGTGTCTGACGGGTAGCTGATTTAAAATTGGCATTGCCCAGTCCACCCCGTCCGCCACTGACCAGAATCCGTGTTTCACCATCTTCAGTAATTTCGAATTCAGTTTCTCCTGTTTCGAAGTCTTTGGCTACTGTACCCAGCGGAACTTCCAGGATGATATCTTCACCATTGGCTCCTGTGCGCAGGCTGCTTGCACCGTTCTGACCGGGTGCAGCAATTACGTGTTTTCGGTATTTGAGTGGTAAAAGTGTCCACATTTGCGCATTACCTCTCAGGATGATGTGACCGCCTCTTCCGCCGTCACCACCATCGGGACCTCCTTTGATGGTGTTCTTGTCTCTGTGCAGATGTGACATACCAGCACCACCTGCACCGGAACGGCAACATATTTTAACGTAATCTACAAAGTTGTCTCCTGCCACTTCTTAACTATATGGATTTTTATTAGTATAGCTGTTAACAGCATGCTGTATCTATGGCATCCGTTATTCTTTCGAATATTTCCTCTATGGTACCTACTCCATGGATACTGACCGATTTGTTGAATTGACTATAATAATCAAAAACCTGACTTGTTTCGGATTTGTATACCTGAATTCTGTTTTTGATAATTTGCTCGTCGCCGTCATCTGCCCTTCCGGAGGATTGTCCCCTGTTAAGTAAGCGTTTCACGAGCTCTTCTTCAGGAACATCCAGTGCGATAAGAACTACAACTTCGGTGTTTTTTTCATTAAGAAATGCATCCAGAGCCTCTGCTTGTGGTATCGTACGCGGAAATCCGTCAAAGATAATACCCTGTGCTTCCGGATTCGCATTGACCTTATTTTGAAGCATACCTATGGTAACTTCATCAGGTACCAACTCACCTTTAGACATATATTCCTTAGCTTTAAGACCCAAAGGTGTGTTGTTCCCCATTTCATATCTGAATAAATCTCCCGTACTGATATGCAGAATGCCATATTTTTCAATCAATTTTTCAGCTTGCGTACCTTTTCCGGATCCCGGAGGACCAAACAGTATTATGTTTAACATGTAGAAATGAAAGTTTATTTATTAATTAAGAACGTAAAGATAGTGATTTAGTGCATTTTTAGAAAGAAATTATTAAGAAATCTGAAAAATGTATCGATTTATTCCAGGAAAAATACTTATATATTTAGATGAAGCTATGTTGGATTTCGATGTGTATAATCAATAGTACTCTTTAATGTAGTCATAAGCTCTATTAAATAAATCCTCATCTTTAATTTGATATTTAGTCCACAGCACTTTGCGTAATTCTCGTTTTACTTCTCTTTCGCCAACTGTCGAGTTTTGCCAACCGTCAAAGCGAACTACTCTTACGATTTCGTCAATGTCGTTTACGATGCGCTCTACAATGGCTGGTGTCGTGTCGGTTTTTAATTCAAGGAACAGTTCTGTCAATGCTGCTTTTGCATTTTTTTGTTCTACTTCGGGTTCTGTTCCTTTCTCTGCTTGTAATGTTTCTTTGGCTAACTGACAAAGCTCTTTGATGAATTCAATTGAATTAATCAGTCCTTTTTCTGCTTTGTCACGAATGGCTTCTAATCTTTCGCTTAGTCGTTTGAAAATAGGATTGTTGCCGTGTTTGTTTAAGCGACTGATAAGAATTTTCAAAACCTTCTCGGCTTGTTTCGGGTCTTTCTTATTCATCAAATCATCAATCACTTCTGCATCTAAAATCATTTCTTCCATATCGTGATTGATGCCCGAAACATGAATGTGCTCATGTATGAGTGCTGTGGTTTGAGCTCCAAGAGCATGCCACAGCAGTCTGCCGTTGTCGTCTGAACTTGGTTTTACTGAAGTGTAAACCTGCGACAACCATTTGTAATCTTTCTCAAATTGATTTAGAACAGGGTCAGGCGATAGTGCTTCCCACAACTTTGTCAAGCTGCTGAAATCTTTGGCAAAGGCATCACGTTTTTCGTTAGTATTAATACAGTCCTGCGCTTTTGACAATCCTTCAAAGCCTGAAATGGTTCTGTCAACGCCTGCAAAATGGTTCAGGCATTTCTCCATCCATTCAGGTAATTTGTCTTTCAATTCCTGCAAATTGGTGATAACCAATTTTACGCTTTCTTCGTCAAATGCCAGGGCTTTTGCGGTGTCGTCAAATACTCCAAAGTAATCTACAATTCTGCCGAATGTTTTGTTTGGGAATAGTCGGTTGGTTCTGCAAATGGCTTGTAACAGCGTATGGTCTTTCAGCGATTTGTCCAAATACATGGTTTGTAAAATCGGAGCATCAAAACCCGTCAACAATTTTGCTGTTACAATCAGGAATTTTAAAGGACTGTCAGCATCGTTGAATTTCTCAACTACCTTTTCTTGTTTGTCCTTATCCATTGCATATTTCTGCTTGAAATCAAAATCATCATTGGCTGATGAACTGATAACCACTTCGCTTGCTTCGGGATTTATTAATTCTACTTTGTTAAATTTAATATACAGACAACCAATATATTGTAAATAATTTGTATATTTGTACTGTCGTTTTTTAGCAGTCAAATATTCCTTACCTTTAGGAACGGCAGTAACAAAAACGAC
>JADZFD010000007.1 GCA_020850225.1 Saprospiraceae bacterium
TATCACTATTGACTATGCCGGGTTTACGCTGGATAATTTGTTTTACAATAACCGTGGCTTCGCTATGGATATGGGTGTACATTATCAGTTGAATGACCGGTTTTCATTGAATGCAAGTGCGCTGGATCTCGGACGTATAGACTGGGATTATGCCCCACGCAAATACGAGACGAACGGCATCTTTAACTTTGAAGGCGTTGATATTATAGATTATATACAGGATAGTACCCTGAATGTAAGGGATACATTACTTCAACTCCTGGACGTCCAATCTTCACTGGAGCCTTATTCTACAACTATCAACAGCAGATATACATTAGGTGCGGATTATATACTGGATAGCTGGTCTTTTCACGTTTTATACCAGATGCACAGACGATTTGGTTATAACTGGCATCAAATGTCATTGGGGACTGTTAAAAAAATATCTTTTTTAGACATAGGATTGTTATATACTATAAATAAATCAGATTACAGGAATTTGGGCTTACATATAGGTTTGAATCTGCGTCCGGTACACCTCTATGTTTCGACTACAGATGTATTGCATTTATTATCGTTTGAAAATGCCAGAAGCGCGGGAATTGGTTTTGGATTAAATGTACAATTTTGATGAAAAAAAGTAGAATATTAAATATTGTTAGTTATACAAAGATTGGCTTGTTTCTATGCTTAATAGTGTTGGTTGCATCATGCAAATCCGACACATCTGCCGTTACAGTTCATGCTGATGATGACCCGGCTATCACAGAATTGAATGCCCTGATAGATAAGAATACAAATGACGCTTCCCTCTATTATCAGAGAGCACAGTTGTATTATGATAAAGAAAAATACGATCAGGCGATTGCAGATTTGCGATTTGCCGTCAAGATAGATTCCCTCAATCCCGATTTCAGACATCTGCTTTCCGATGCATACCTGAATTATGGTCATATACATGAAGCAGAACAGGAATTGAATGAAGTGCTACGTGTGTTTCCTGAAAGGATACCTACTTTACTAAAAATGGCAGAGTTCAAATATATTAATGAAGACTATGACGGATCAATACTCACTGTCAACGAGATTATCCGGTTAGATCCGCAAAATGCAGAAGCATATTTTATGTTGGGCATGAATTTTATTGCACTCAACGATAATACCAGAGCCATTAATTCGTTTCAGACAGCCGTAGAACTCGACAGTAAACTGACTGATGCATGGATATATCTGGGAGAGCTATATGAAGAAAAGAAAGATCCCAAAGCACTACAGTATTATGAAAGTGCTGTTCTGAGTAATCCGGCATCCATGCAGGCAAAGCATGCAAAAGCCTATTATCTGCAGAATCATAAGGATATTCCCGGTGCCCTCGAATTATACAGATCTATTATAGTTGAAGACAAGAGTTACAGTGATGCTTACCTGAATTCCGGTATCCTGTACCTAGAGATGGATTCTCTGAACAACGCATACGAACAATTTAATTTGTTGGTGGGTATAAATCCAACCAACTACCTCGGATTTTACTACAGAGGAATAGTCAATGAAAAAAGAGGCAATAAAGAAGCAGCGATTAAGGACTATACTTCCTCTTTAAATTTAAATAACAATGATAAAAATGTACAAAATGCCCTTGATAATCTAAAAAACCAAAAATAAATTTATTAAACCATTAAAGACCATGAGTGAATTTTCAAAAGTAGTAGCAGGAGTTATCAGATGGGGTAGTTGGGGATCAAAACTATCTACATCTAAGATGGCTTCATTAATTGAAGCATGTGTAGAGTCTGGAGTTACAACCTATGATCATGCAGATGTCTATGGAAACTATACAACCGAACGAGAGTTCGGAGACGCCCTGATATTAAGCGGAGTATCGAGGGATCAGATTCAATTAATCAGCAAATGTGGTATTATCAAACCTTGTGCTGAAAAACCGGGATTTACCATTTCTCATTACAATACGTCCAAAAGACATATTATAGAGTCTGTAGACCAGTCATTGACAAACATGAATACGGATTATTTGGATGTACTGATGATCAACAGACCCAGCCCGATAATGAATTATGAGGAAATGGCAGAGGCTTTTCATCTGCTTAAAGATGCCGGAAAGGTCAGGGATTTTGGTGTAGTCAATTTTTCACCCGATCAGATCAGGGCAATGAGCCGGTTTTATCCCATTACTTCTCATCAGTCAGAATTATCAATCACATATCTGGACCCATTACTGGATGGTACTTTAGATACATGTATGGCACACAATATAACACCTATGTCCTGGTCCCCGATAGGCGGAAAAATGATATTTACCAATACAAAGGCAGGAAGGGCACGTGAAAAGAAATTCAATGAATATGCAGAAACCAAAGGTTGGACAATCACAGAAATGGCATTGTTATTCCTTTTTCATCACCCTGCAGGTATACGTCCTGTGATTAACCAATCCAAGGCCGATAAATTCAGGGAAGCTGTGGAATTAAGCCATATGCAATTGAGTAATGAAGAGTGGTTCGAATTGTTCATCCTCTTTCATGGAGGTGAATTAAACTAAAATCAACATAGTAAAAATATCCTGTAGACGGCATAATTATCTGATTCGGTTATTGTGCCGTCTTTTTTTATACCTTTTTATTAGCGGGAATATCCGGATTCACTGTATTGGTTTTTAACTATTTAATAAAATGATTGTTAAATAAACCGTTAATCATCATCAACCCATTTTTATGTTCAGGTATATATACATCGTTTTACTTCTGACAACATCCGTGTTATCTGCACAAAATAAGCTAACAATGGAGGAAGCTGTCAAAAAGGCTTTGGAAAATAATTATAACATAAGGATTGCCCAAAATGAAATCAACATCCATACAGCCAATAATACAGCCGGTAATGCTGGAATGCTGCCTCAGGTATCCTTGAATTTTGGACAGGCATACAATATTAACAATACGCGTCAGGAGTTTTTTTCGGGGGATATACGCGAAGGAGATCATGTAAAAACTACAAATACCAATGCTAATATTCTGGCAAACTGGACATTGTTTGATGGAATGAAAATGTTTACAAACAGGGAAATTCTCCGGGAATACGAAGATAAAGGTATGGTCAATCTCAGATTGCAGATGGAAAATACCGTGACAAAAGTTATGGACACCTATCTGATGATTGAATATCAGAAAAAACGGATCGAAACCATTCGGGAAGCTATCGGTATATCACAGGAGAGACTGAATCTGGCAACTCTGCGCCGTGATATCGGTACAGGCTCGGGAATGGATGTATTACAAGCTCAGGTAGACATCAATGCCGACAGTTCTGCACTGATCAATCAGTTGCTGGTACTTAAAAACCTGAAAGTCGGCCTCAACAATTTAATGATTGCAAATCCTGATTCTGACTTTGAAACGACTACGCCTTCGGCTTTTCCACTGGCTGGTATCGACGAACTTATGACACATGCAGCCGGCAGAAATAAAATGCTGCAGTTGGCAGATAAAAACATCTTGCTTGCCAATCTAAGTCTCGATCAGTGGAAGGCCAACCAGTACCCCGAACTGGACTTGAATACAGGATATAACTTTAGCCGGATGAATGCTGAAATAGGTATCCTTAAGTTTAATCAGAATACAGGCTTTTCCTTAGGATTAACCGGACGCTGGAACCTATTCAACGGATTTAACAATAAACGTGAAATCCAGGTGGCAAAGCTCAATATCGAAAATCAAAAACTCCTTAAGGAACAGGTCTGGACAGATATGAAATCTGATATTTATGCCAGCTACAATTTATTTACCAATGCCAACAGTATGATGGTTCAGGAGGACAAAAATATTGCTATTGCCCGTCAATACCTCGGCATAGCTCAGGAAAAAATGCGTATCGGTACCATTACTTCCATCGAATTGAGGCAGGCTCAGGTGAATCTCATCGATGCAGAATTCAGGAAGATATCAGCCGAAAACGATAGCAAACGTGCCATGCTCGAATTGATGCGACTATCCGGATCTTTACTACAGGATTTCTGATAATACTGATATTATCCTAATACGGATCGACATCAATATTGATACGAACGTATTTATATGTCTTGATATTACGGATAGTGTCGGATGTATAAAGAAGTAATTTCTTGATTTTGGACACCAATTGATGCTCCTTTTCCATTTTTACGGTTATGGTGTTAATGTATTGGCCACGCAGTCTTGCTATGGATGGTATAGCTGGGCCCAGAACGCGTTCACCAAGATGTTTTTTGATTAACAGCGCATATTCTGACGCAGCACCTGCGACGACTTCGGCATTCTTATGTAAAAATGATATCTGAATCATTCTGAAATAAGGAGGATATCTGAACATCTTCCTTTCCGCTGATTCCCGTATAAAAAACCGGTCGTACAGGCTGTGCATTGTCTCGGTAATTATCGGATGCGACGGATTGAAAGTCTGTATAATTACGTCTCCCTGTTTTTGGCGTCTTCCGGCTCGTCCTGCTACCTGTGTCAGCAATTGAAATGCACGCTCATTGGCTCTGAGATCCGGATGTTTGAGTAAACTATCCGCATTTAATACACCAACCAATGAAATATTATCAAAATCCAGCCCCTTCGTAATCATCTGCGTACCGACTAATATATCGGTTTTCTTATTTTCAAAATCCAAAATAATAGATTCCAGCGCAGATTTAGTCCGCGCAGTATCATAATCCATCCGTGAAATGGACGCTGTCGGGAAAATATCTTTCAGTTCTTCCTCTATTTTTTCTGTTCCCAATCCTAGTTCCAGCAATTCAGAATTACCGCAGGCAGGACACATTTCGGGCAGTTTGCTGCGTGTACCACAGTAATGACACCTTAACTCATTATTATATTTGTGCTTTGTCAGCCGCACATCACAGTTTACACATTCTGCTTCCCAACCACACAGTTGACATTCTATAACAGGTGCATATCCCCGGCGGTTTTGAAATAAGAGCACCTGCTCTTTTTGAGATAATGCATTTTCTATCGCTGTCAGCATTGCCTTGCTGAATATACCACTGAAACTTTTATCCTTATATTCTTCCCTTAGATCGACAAGGTGTATTTTAGGCAGTATGGATGCGCCATGTCGCGCTGTTATTTCCACAAGCCCATATTTTTGTGCTTTTGCATTGGCATAGGATTCAAGACTGGGCGTGGCACTTCCGAGAATGATGTTACTTTTGTTCTTGTTGGCAAGATAAATGGCAGCATCCCGTGCATTATACCGGGGATTGGGATCGTTCTGCTTGTAGGATGGATCGTGTTCTTCATCCACGATAATCAGGTTAAGATTGTTGAATGGTAAAAACAGCGAAGAACGGGCGCCGATTACGACTTTAGCACCCAGCATAACGGCATTCCAGATTTCTACACGTTCATTGTTGCTTAGCCTGCTGTGATAGACCAGGATTTCTTCACCCAATGCCTTCCTGAGCCGTTCGACCATATGTGTTGTAAGTGCTATCTCAGGTAGCATATACAGCGTTTGACCGGACTGCTGCAATACCTTTTGAATGAGTTCGGTGTATATATGGGTTTTACCGCTTCCTGTCACGCCGTGCAATAGTACAGGTTTTTGCTCCTTAAAGTGGTATTCGATATCTGCAAGTACTTCAAGTTGTGAATCACTCAACTTATGCTCCTGTATGTTTTCGTGCATTTCCTGTGTAGATATACGGCTGATTGCTTTTTTTTCTACAGTAAATATGCCTTTCTTTTCCAGAGCCTTAATGGTGACACTATCCACAGCTGCCAGGGTACATACTTCTGACGCCGGTTGCAGCAATTGACTGTTCTTGCTCAACTGAACATATGCCAGTAACAGACGGGTTTGTTTTTCACTTTTTGCTACCTTGTCAAATGCTCCGGCCAAAAGACTGGAATCTGAAAGGTATGGCTCACAAAGAGAAATATAATTGATGAGCTTGGGTTTGAATTTTTCTATCAGTTCCTCTTTTATGGCTACGACTCCTTTATCCATCAGGCTGCGTAATACAGGAAATATAGATTTTTTATTCAGGATGTCCTGGATTTCAGCTATCGTCAACTCCTGTTGGATAGATATGGCTTCAGCAATCAGATACTCCTCATCAGATAGCTCCAGTACGTCCAATTCTTCCGGATCTCCATTGTAAATCACCTTTGTTTCACTTTCGAGTTTGAGTCCGGATGGTAGTGCCACATGCATCACTTCTCCGATAGTACAGCAATAATAATCAGCCATCCACGTCCAGAACTGCAATTGCATAGCTGTAACCACCGGTACTTCATCGATGATGGAGACTACAGGCTTGGGTTTGTACGGCACCTCCATTGCCCCATGCATCCTGTAAACGATGGCAGAATATAGCTTGTTTTTGAGTGGTACCTCTATCCGTATTCCGGGCTGCATGCTGGATACCATAGATTCCGGAACAGAATAGGTATATAGTTTAGGCAATGCAAGCGGTAGGATTACAGTAACGTATTGAATATTCAAAAGTCGATTTTAATATTTTACAAAGATAATCAAAAAATCAGATTTGAAAATCTGAATTGAACTACTGGTGATTTTTTAATATGTATTTATAGCAATTGTACATATGAATCAAACCAAACAGTTCGAGTGTAAAAATTCAGAAAACAAGGTAAATTTGCCTTGTCCTAAAATAGGTTACACCAAAACGTGTAAAAATGGACAAAAAAAGTAAAGTCATTTCAGAACTAAAAACTGGAAAAATCATCATTTAAAAAGCCGAATAAATATTTTAAAGATTCTGAAAAACACCATATTCTTCAGGAATTGATGAGTTCGGGTTGTACCAGGCAGGAGATTTGGGAAAAATACACAGATCATCTTGTATATACCGGTGATATTGACCCACCTACTGGATTTTGGTAATCAAAGAGTTGATTTCATGACAATATTATAGATTTTTTCTTAACCTTTCTCCTTTTATTTCGATTCTATAAGAGGTATGAATTAATCTATCCATTATTGCAACGGCTATGGTTTTTTCTCCAATCACGTCATACCAACTTAAAACGGGAAGCTGGCTTGCAAAAATAGTAGCCATTTTTCCATGACTGTTCTAAATATTCACCTATTTTATTTAGGGTTTTGAATTAACCAAAGTTGCATTTGACACTTGAGTTCAGAAATTCAGGACTTACCGAATCAGCATGATTTCAATGTGATGTTAATTATGGATTTTATGTTGATATTCTTTTAACCACAAAAGCTAAACTTCAGTAAAAATCTGAATAGATAAGAGACAATTATTCTAAAAAAATAATGTTTATTAGCTAACAAATAGTTCCATTTTCAAAAATGTTCTTATCTTTCGTGTTTGAAACAAAAATATTTTTGGGATGATGCGCATGAAGATTGTTCTCACAGCCCTGATTGCTGTATTGATAATGAGTGAAAAAAGTTTTACCCAGGATTTACACTATTCATATTATCATTTTACACCTATGGCTGTAAACCCTGCCAATGCAGGTGCTTTTGCCGGCTCTTACCGTATTGGAGGAATATATACCAGTAAGGACGGTGCTATTTCCGACAGGAGTTTTAAGAATTTTTCGTTAACGGCAGATGCACCTATAATCAGGGGACTCAGAAAGCAGGATTGGATAGGAATCGGGCTACAGGCTGATATGTTGAACGCACTGAATGGAGCAGGAGACTTATCATCGGAAACAATTTCAGGTGGCACGGATAAATATGCACAAAACTGGACATTCTTTAAGGTGTCTCTTGCATATCATTTGGCATTGGATAAAAAACAAACTAATATCCTTACATTGGGAGCACAGCTGAATAACGGAAGCAGGCAGTATCCGGGTTTTAATGTGTCGGATACACGAAACGGCATTATAAATGGTGTAGATCTGGATTTGCAAAATTTCAAAGAATTAACTTCATCTAATCAACCTGATCAGGCTACCAAATTCAGATCCAAAGATTTAGGAGCCGGATTATTATTCAATGCCCGACGCAAAAACAGTGATTTCAGATTAGGGGTGGCTGTGGAAGGTATTTTAAAACCCAAGGTTGGGTTACTGAGCAATAGTTCTTCCGGAACAAACTCTGGAGGACCGTCCAAAGACAGTATTGAAACCAAACCGATTGGATTGAATATTCATGGGGATTATGTGTTGAATGTCAATGCAAGAACCAGTATTGAACCTTCTTTTTATTATTATAGTATAAGTAAATTCAATGCGTTTAATGTGAATAGTCACGTATGGTATCAGTTCAATCCCGAAAAAGATCTGAGAGGTGGTGCTGGACTGGGAGTTCGTAATTTAAGGGATGTTGTCCTTTACTTAGGGGCAAGGATTAATGCAATTCAGGTAGGTATTGCTTACGACCTTAATGTTAATGACAGAACATTAGCAAGTAATGGTTTGGGAGGTTTTGAGATTGCTGCCCGGTATGTTGGAGTAATATATAAGAAACCGAAGGTAAAACCGGTGATTTTTTGCCCAAGTATGTAATAATTACCACATCAATCCAAGTTATAGAATATTAATAATATTAAAATGAAAATGAAAAATAATTTATTCATATATATCTTACTATTAATTTCAGGTATTATCAGCGCACAACCGGTTCAGGTAAGCTCCTATGAGACTATGATCAATACGGCAGTTGAAGCTGCTGAAGGAGGAGATTATCTGACTGCAATTGAATGGTTTGGCAAAGCATTTGAAGACTCAAAAGACCAGAATTTACAGGTTGCAATTGCTGATATGTATGTTCTGCTCAGAGACTACCCCAAAGCAGAAAAAATTTATGAACGGGTAATAAAAAGAGATAGAAAGGATGAATTTTTTGATGTTCGACTGGATTGGGCGAAAGCAATGAAATCACAGGGGAAATATAAGCAGGCCATGGACGAGTTGAACTCCTTTGCTTCCACTACTGAAAATGATTCGTTGAGAAAGGAAGCCAAATTAGAGTTGAAAGGTATCCTTCTTATGGAAAACTATCCTGAAAATATAGAAGCAGCCATTGGTTTTGCAGGTGAAAATGTCAATTCACCTTCAGCTGAGTCTTCACCTGCTTTTTATACGGATGGAAGTATGTATTTTTCAAGTATGAATTCCAAACAACCGGTTACACTCGACGGTGAAGAAAAGGAATATCAGGCAAAAATATACGCAGCTGTACGTTCAGGTCAGGATGATTTTGACAAAGCATCCGCTCTGGATGAATCCATCAACAGAATAGGATTCTATAATAACGGTGTTTCATTTTCTGAAGACGGTAAGAGAATGTATTTTACCCGCGAAAAATACCATAATAATAAAGTTGAGAGTTCTCAGATTTTTCTATCCAAACGTGAGGGCGATAAGTGGTCAACACCGTATCCCATCGAAGTTGTAAATGCAGAAAATCGTTCAAGACATCCGTATGAGGGAGAGTTATTCGGCAATAAAGTATTGTATTTTTCTTCAGATATGGCCGGTGGTTATGGAGGTTTTGATCTGTACTACTCAACTATTAAAGGTGATGAGTATGGATTGCCTGTTAATCTTGGACCTGTTGTAAATACTTTTAAGACTGAAAACTCACCATTTTATAAAGATGGAACATTGTACTTTAGCAGTAATGGTCATCCGGGTATGGGTGGTATGGATATCTTCTATTCCAAGTGGAATGGGTCTGTCTGGTCAGAACCGTCCAATATGGGTTATAATTACAATACTTCTTACGACGATGTATTCTTTCGCCTGAACCAGTCAGGTAATGCCGGAGCACTTGTATCCAATCGTACACATAAGGATAAAAAGAAATTTAAAAATACACTTACCTGTTGTGATGATATTTATATGATTCAGATCAGAGATTTGGTTATTGATTTGAAATTACTGGTACAGAATGACAAGGGTAATCTGGAAGGTGCAACAGTTGAGTTGTATGAAGGTACCGGCAAAGTACCTGTAGAATCCAAAAACAATACATTATCTAACGACTTTACCTTCCTTCTTGATGCTGACAAGTCTTATACAGCTATTGTTACCCATCAAGGCTACTACCCGGATACGGTTCAATTCAATACCAATGGTATTTTTGATGATTATTCAGTTAAGAAAACGAGCATATTAAAGACGAAACCTGAAACCAAACGTGTGGTAAAACGCAACGAGCCTATCGTATTGAAGAGTATTTATTTTGACTTCAATGATGACCAGATATTACCGGATGCAGAAAAAGATCTGGCATACCTGAAATCACTGATGGATCAGTATCCGGATTTGGAGATAGAGTTGTCTTCACATACGGACAGTAGGGGCGATAATAATTTTAACATGAAATTGTCTCAACGCAGGGCAGATTCAACAAAGAAATGGCTAGTGGGAGAGGGAGTTAAAGCCTCAAGAATCAAAGCTAAAGGGTATGGTGAAACACGATTACTGAATAAATGTAAGGATGGTGTAAAATGCAGTGAAGAAGAACATCAACTCAACAGAAGATCTGAATTCAGAATCATTGCAGGTCCGCAAACTATAGAAATCAAAGTAGAAGAATAAACGTATATTAAATTGTTGTTTCAGTAAGAAATCTTGTAATTATGAATTTATTAATTGCGCTAATAGTAGGTGCTGTTAGTGGGTATATAGCGAGCAGAATACTTGGAGGAGATGGATTTGGCTTGTTAGGAAATATAGTAGTCGGAGTTATAGGCGGTATTATAGGTGACTGGATTATCAGAGAAGCAAAAATTTCTATGATGTCAGGCATCTTCGGCACCTTTATCAGTTCAGTTGGCGGTGCCATTGTACTACTTTTTCTATTGGGATTTCTGAAAACGTATACATCAGGAGGTAAATCAGCCAGAAGAAGATAACAACCTGGAATAACAGAACCCAATACAGATTACTGGACGTATGCAAGAATAAGAAAACAGATTATATCCAACTTTTAACGAGCGCTACGGCTTTGACCATATCTGTATGCATAATTCTGTCCTGTTCAAGTACTGGTATTTCTGCCCTCAATTCAGCAAACATACTTTCTAACTCCTGACATGATCTGGAAGGTCTCCTGAATTCAAGAGCTTGTCCGGCAGTCAACAGTTCAATAGCAATTAATGAGATGAGATTGTCCATTACCTTTGCACATTTGGTGGCTGCATTGGCAGCCATACTGACATGATCTTCCTGCCCTTTGCTGGATACTATGGAATCAACAGAAGCAGGAGTACAATACTGTTTACTCTGACTCACTATGGATGCAGCAGTATACTGTACGATCATAAATCCTGAGTCGAGTCCCGGATATTTGGTAAGAAATGCCGGCAAGCCTCTGTCACCGTTAATCAGCTGATATACTCTTCGTTCAGAAATATTACCCAGTTCGGCGAGAGCAATAGCCAGATAATCCAAAACGAGTGCCAAAGGCTGAGCATGAAAATTACCGCCACTCAGTACGACATCCTCCTTGTCAAAGACCATTGGATTATCAGTAGCAGCGTTGATTTCTGTATGAATAACATCCTTAGCGTGCTGAATAGCAGTCCAGGAAGCACCATGTACCTGAGGCACACAACGGAAAGAATAGGGATCCTGAATACTTTGTTTTTCAACATGTCTCAATTCGCTCTTGCTTAGTAAATCAAATATTGCCTTTGCAGTCAGTTGCTGACCCTTATGAGGCCGGATATCATGGAGCAGGTGATTGAAAGGTGCAATATCACATAGATAGGCATCCATGGACAAGGCACTCACTTTGTTGATAATATGTATCAATTTCTCAGCCTTAGTAACCAGGTCAGTAGCATATGCCAATGAAAACTGCGTACCATTTAGCAGCGCCAGTCCTTCCTTGGATTTGAGTTCTATAGGAGTGATGTTTGCCATCTTGAGCGCTTCAGAAGCAGATACTTCCTCATTCTTATACCAGACTGTTCCCTCACCCAATAGTGGTAAGCTCAGATGTGCCAGGGGTGCCAGATCTCCGGACGCACCCAGGGAACCCTGCTGATAGATAACGGGGACAATATTGCTGTTGTAAATATCTGTCAACTTCTGTAATAACTCCAATCGAATGCCTGAATATCCGTGAGCGAGATTGATGATTTTAAGTAGGTGAATAAGCCGGCTAATTTCCTGAGGTACTTTTTCGCCCATACCACATGCATGGGAACGAACCAGATTTTCCTGAAGTATTCCCAGGTTTTTATCATCAACCCTTACATTGCACAAAGATCCAAAACCCGTATTTATACCATAAATTATTGTATCAGGGTTGCTCAGTTTTTGTTCGAGATACGATCTGTTTGCAGTAATTTTACTTTTAACAGAATCAGACAGTGATATAGTCTGCTGTAGGGTAATTATATTTTTAATGGTTTCAGGACTGATTATAGTACCATCAATTATAAAGTCAGACATGTTGATTTATACTTTTTTATACATGAAGCGTTGCAAAGTTAGCAGTTTTTTTAGATTTACGGAAGCAATTTGCCTCAAAGTATTCTATATGTCAAATGTATATATCTAAGTTGAGTACGGAATTGATCATCATCGTTAAACTAAAGTTAAAAATCAAGCAATAATGTAGAATGAAATGAATATAAGTATCTTATAAACAGATAGTTATAATTATATTTTTCAAATTATAGAAGATTGGTGCCAGTAACTTTTTATATTATGATGCTGTCTTTAATAATGAAGACCAAAGGTTTAACGTTTTATGTTAAGTAATCCTGAATTAAGTTTTATGAATCTGTTTACACGATCATAAGAAAATATATTTTATAGGGTTAATTTATAATTAGTTAATAAAAGCCGTATTTTTGGCAAAATTTTTTAAGAACATTAAAAACATTTTAAAAGATGAATATTAAAAGTATAATTATGATGCTGGTTTTGGTAATGGGAACCATGTCATTTGCTACAGCGCAGAAAATAGCTCTTGTAGATGTCAATGAAGTATTGTCTTCAATGCCAGAATATGATAATGCACAGAAAGAACTTGACAGAATTGCTGCAGAATGGCGTCAGCAGATATCTCAGGATTTTGATGGAGTAAAAAGTATGTACAATAAATTTCAGGCAGAGCAGGTATTGTTGAGTCCGGAAGACAAGACCAAAAGAGAAAATGAGATAGTAAAGAAAGAATCAGAAATCCGTGAAAAACAAAAACTCAAATTCGGTCCGGATGGTGAACTCTTTAAAAAAAGACAGGAAATGGTAGCTCCGATTCAGGATAAGGTCTTTGCCGCTATGGAAAGCTATGCTGCTGAGCGTGGTATAGACATCATTTTTGATAAAGGAGGAGCAACAGGATTGTTGTTTTCCAACCCGGAATACGATAAAACTGCAGATATTAAGAAAAAACTGAATATAAAATAACAGTTCAATTAAATAACGAAAATCAATTTAAGCATAATAATTATGTATCGTACTATTATTTTGGCATTATGTATGTGGATGGTGACTTTTGGTGCAAATGCACAGAAAGTCGGATATTTTAATTCACAACTCATATTGGAGGCTATGCCTGAAGTGAAACAAGCAAATTCTGACTTGGAAGTAATGAAGAATATGTTTAAGAAGAAGGGAGAAGACATGATAAAAACACTTCAGATGAAATATCAGGAGTTTCAGCAACAACAGGCTAATGGTGTACTTTCTCCGATTGATTTGGACAAGAAAGCAAAGGAATTGAAAGAGGAAGAAGGTAAGATTATGGAATTTGACAAGTCAAGTCAGCAAACCATATTCAATAAGAGTGAAGAATTGCTAAAACCGATTCACGACAGAGTAAATCAGGCAATCAGCGATATTGCTAAAGAAAAAGGGTATTTGTATATATTTGAATCCGGTAGCGGAACTATTTTGTATGCTGACCCTTCTACAGATGTTTCACAGCTGATTAAGGATAAATTGGGGATAAAATAAAATGTAGACAAATATATGGACAGGTCGCGGCAACAGCCTATAGGAATATTTGACAGTGGAATCGGAGGATTGACTGTCGCTAAAGCCTTACATGAGCATATGCCCAACGAACAGTTCATATATTTCGGAGATACATATCATCTGCCCTATGGGGATAAGTCCGCTGATGCTATAAGGTATTATTGCATTAAGATTAGTAAATTTTTATTGGAAAAAAATTGTAAGCTGATTATTATTGCTTGTAATTCTGCATCATCGACTGCATATGATATGTTACTTGATTTTTTTGACGGAAAGGTACTTTTTGTCAATGTGGTAGATCCGTTGGTACACGAAGTAATCAGTAAAGGATATAAAAACATCGGTGTTATCGCTACCAAAGCGACAATTAATTCACAGATTTACAGTAAGAAGATTAAGTCCTACAACCCGGAATTAACAGTAAATGAGATGGCAACTCCACTGCTGGTACCCATGATTGAGGAAGGGTTCTATAATGGGAATATATCCAGGAATATAATAGAAAACTATTTAAGTAACCCCAAACTTGAAGGTATAGATGCTTTATTGCTGGCATGTACCCATTATCCTCTGATCAAAAATGAAATAAACGACTTTTATCAGGGAAAAGTAGCAATACTTGACTCGATTGAGGTAGTTAAAAATGAAGTAGAACAGTTATTGACAGAAATGGATTTGAAGAGTTATGAAAAATCGGCTGATGACTTGTTTTATGTATCTGATTATACGACCTCATTTGAAAGTACAACTAGGATATTTTACGGGGAAGATATAAAACTGGAAGCTATTCAGATTTGGGGTCAGGAATAATGAATTCACGATTTTTATAAAAGTGTATTTTCCGGAGTTAACCTGATTTTTGCGTGTTTTATGGTATGAAAGCAGAGTTTTTTGCAGCCCACAGATACAGACAGGCATAGGATCTGTACGGACGCCAGGATTCGGCAATGGTAGTCAGGTCTTTTATGAGTTGCTTGTTTTTGGATTCTACACCATATAGTCTTTGTATATTGTTTCTTATGATTAAATCATCAAGTGGCAATACGTCTGGTCTGTTGAGTGAAAACATAAGAATCATTTCTATTGTCCATTTGCCTACACCTTTGATTTGGATCAATTCGTTAATGATGTCATCGTCACTCCAGGATTTCCAGTTTACATGATGCAACTGATTAGTATCAAAATGCAGCGCCACGTTTTTAAGGTATTTAGCTTTTTGAGCTGATAAACCCACGCTTCTCAACGTCTCTTCCGGAAAATCGGCTAGTGTATTACGGAGTTTATTATTGTTATTGAATAGCGATAAAAACCGGCTATAGATGGTTGCTGCAGCCTTGACAGAAAGTTGCTGCGAAACAATGGATCGGGTTAATTCATCAAAAACATCCGATGGATTGCTATCAAACGAAGGTGAAAAATTTTCAAGTATGGGTACCAGAATCCTGTCTTTTTTCAGATGGTGGATAATTTCAGGATCTACAGGTACAGACATTTTTTATTGAATTATATTAATTATACAAACGCACTGCGAACCTGCGGTATCACCTTAGTTCCAAGTAATTCTATGCACCTCATCATATCCTTATGAGACGGAGCACCAATATCGATATGTGCCACATATCTTGAAATCTTAAACATCTCAATTGTCTGGATTATTTTTTCTGCAACATAATTGGGCTCACCCATATATAAAGCACCTTCAGGATCTATACCGTGCAAAAACTGTTGCTTTGCATAAGGAGCCCAACCCCGGGATGCACCTACGCGATCCATTTGTGCAGCATACACTGGAAAATAATTTTCAATTAATTTTTCCCTGTTGTCAGCAACAAAGGTGTGTGAATGTACACCAATCTGCATTTTTTCAGGGTCATGACCGAAGGCTATATATTCCTCCTTGTAAAATTCAATAAGAGGTTTGAATTGTTTGGGTTGACCACCGATAATAGCCACAATCAATGGCAAGCCTAATCTTGCGGCTCTATGTACAGATTCAGGTGTACCACCTACAGCAATCCAGATCGGTATCGGACGGTCAGCCTGAGGATAAACAGGTTGATTTTGCAAGGCTGCTCTGTGTTTTCCCGACCATGTAACCGGATTTTCATTGTTGATTTTATGGAGAAGTTCGATTTTTTCTTCAAAAAGACTGTTATAGTCTTTTAAATTATAACCATACAATGGAAATGACTCTATAAAACTGCCCCTTCCGGCAATGATCTCAGCTCTACCATTTGAAATCAGATCTATAGTAGCATAATCCTGATATACTTTGACAGGATCCGCCGAGCTTAATACGGTTACGCCGCTTGCCAGTTTTATACGTTTGGTGACAGTAGCAAGAGCAGCCAGCACAATCTCGGTTGATGATATTGAATAATCCGGTCTGTGATGTTCACCTAATGATATCAGATCGATTTCCAACTCATCTGCTAATTTGATCTGCTCGATTATCTGATGTAATCTTTCACCTGCCGGTTGAAATTCTTTTGTGTCCGGATTAAAAGACAAATCCCCGAACATCCCTATCCCTATTTCCATAATGTATTGGAATTGAAAAATTAATTGTACATAATACAATCGGGATACGTTATTTGTTGCAACAAGTTATATTTTTTAAAGACATAACTATATTAATTAAAAATTAAGACAGGTAGTTTATTATCTTTGTATTCAACAATAGCGTGTGTAATGAAAAAAATAATTGATTTTCAGAATCAGTTTGAGCAATATCTTTCAGAAAATCCTATCAATGGACGACCCCTAAGCCTGTACCAGCCAGCAGATTACATAATGTCTCTTGGTGGGAAGCGACTTCGGCCAATTTTTACAATGTTGGGTTGTGATCTTTATGGTAAACCGGCATCAGAAGCTCTCAGGGCAGCTATGGCTATTGAGGTTTTTCACAATTTTACGCTGGTACACGATGACATAATGGATAAGGCCGCTACTCGACGTGGTCAGCCAACTGTACATGAAAAATACGGGCTAAATACTGCTATTCTATCGGGAGACGTTATGCTGATTCAGGCATATCAGTATATTCTGGATTACGGGGATCCGGTGCTTATCAAAGCTATACTGGATGTTATGAATACTATGGCGTTTGAAGTATGTGAAGGTCAGCAGTCAGATATGGATTTTGAGAAATCAACGGATGTTTCTATTAGTAATTATCTGGACATGATAACGCAAAAGACTTCTGTACTTATGGGTGCTGCCATACGGATTGGGGCAATTATTGCGGGTGCAGATGAAAAAAATCAAAAACACATTTATGAATTTGCCAAGTACTTTGGAATAGCATTCCAGTTGCAGGATGACATGTTGGATGTTTTTGGAACACATGAACAAGTCGGAAAACGTATCGGGGGCGATATTGTGCAAAATAAAAAAACATATCTCTTTATTAAAAGCTTAGAGCTGGCTTCCACTGATCAGAAAGCATTGTTGGAAGAACTCTCCTTTACATCTGACCATACTTATTCAGATGAAGAAAAAATACGGTTAGTTACGGATATTTTCAAAGATTTACACGTCTCTGCTTATTCTAAAGAAGTGATTGATGCTTACAGGGATTTGTCGGTTTCACATTTGAATGCCTGTGACATTTCACCGGAAAAGAAGTCAGAATTAACAACTTTTATTAATGAACTAATTATGAGGGAATCTTAAATAATTTGATTACCCTGTTTAAATATTTAAAATTCCGAAACAATCACAGTTAATATTGCGTATAGAATATAAATCAAAAGAATGAAATATCTTAAACTAATCCTGTTAATGGGAAGCATATGTTCGGTTATGTCATGTAAAACCAAAGAAACTATTTTTAATCCGAGTACCTATGAAAAGCCAATGATAACATTTGGATCAGGTGGTGGCTTTACAGGAAGGGTAATCAGCTACAGTTTAACATCCGGAGGGGATTTATATACATCAAACCATGATCAGTATACCTTATTGGGTAAGGCAGATAAAAAAGTGGTGAATCAGATATTTGCCAACTATAAGTCTCTTGGTTTAAAAGAATTAATGCTGGATGAGCCGGGTAATAAATATTATTTTATAGAGTTTAAATCAAAAGATATCAATAAAAATCTGAAATGGGGATTAAATCCGTTGGATAATAAAAATCTTTCCGTTTTTTATAATATTTTACTGGACCTTAGCAGCAAGATGATGCCTGAGGACAAATAGTAATCACAAAAAGTTAATAAACAAAAATAGAAAATGCAAATGAAAAGTAGAATTATACTTCTATTGTTTTTTACAGGATTTATGATGAGTAATTTACAGGCTCAGATGAAACAAATCAAATTCTCTGAAGCTGCGATTCCGGTTACGGATATAAAAATAAATCCCAAAACAACAATGACGGAAATGAATCCGGAAAGAATCCTGGAAGCAACATTTAAATCGATTGATAACGGAATGCTTTTCGGATTGAAAAACGGACTTAAGCCTGGACATTTAAACGACAGACAAGTTCCTTCATATATAGAAGGTGAACTAAGACATTCTGCTTCAGGAAGCAGAAGTATAACAGTTATGGCTGAGGAATATCTTAAAGCAGCGGCTCCGGCTATGAAAATCAAGGATCCACAGTCTGAATTTTCGGTTATTTCCGATGAAACTGATGAAATTGGCATGCAGCACATCCGGATGCAGCAAATACATAAAGGGATACCTGTATATGGCGGGCAAGTCGTTTTGCATGCAACTCAGGGTAAAATCAACTTTTTGAATGGAAGTTATTACCCTTCATTCGAGTTGGACAATGTCAAGCCTTCTCTTACAATAGGAGAGGGAAGTTCTCTGGCATTTGCAGATATGGGACAACAATTGGTTTATGATACAGATATGTCAAAATTCGGTGATTTGAGTACCCAATCCGAATTGGTAGTCTATCCATATCAGGGTGATTACTTTTTGGTATATCACTATACCGTCTACAAAAATCTAATAGAAAGATGGGAGTATTTTATAGACGCGACTTCTGGAAATATTATCAATAAATACGAGAGCATGTGTAAGTTTCACAACCATCAACACGATGGAAATACAAGCTGCTCAAGTCAGGATAATCATCAGGAAACAGCTGTATTACTTGACGGACCTTCCACAGCTACAGCACTTGATTTATTCAATATCAACAGACAGATAAATACTTATCAGGTAAATTCAACCTATTATATGATTGATGGTGCTAGGGATATCTTCTCAGCATCAGGCAGTAAAATGCCGGATAATCCATCGGGTGTAATATGGACTATCAATGCCTTCAACACATCACCGGCCAACAATAATTTCAGATATGACCACGTAACATCCTCCAATAATCAATGGAACAATAAAACGGCTGTATCTGCGCATTATAACGGAGGGAAAGCATTTGAATATTTCAGAAATACACATAACAGGCGATCTATCAATGGTAATGGAGGAAATATCATATCTTTCATCAATGTAGCAGATGATAACGGAAAGTCTATGGGCAATGCTTTCTGGAATGGACAGGCTATGTTTTATGGCAATGGTGATAATGCATTCAGTGAACTTGCCAAAGGGCTGGATGTAGCGGGACATGAAATGTCTCATGGAGTTATACAGGGAACTGCCAATTTGGATTACGAAGGTGAGTCAGGTGCATTGAATGAATCATTTGCCGATGTTTTCGGTGTGATGATAGACAGAGATGACTGGCTGATAGGTGAAGATGTGGTCATAAAATCAGCCTTCCCTTCCGGTGCGTTAAGGAGTATGTCAGATCCGCATAACGGAGCAAAAGCCAATGATTTCAATGCAGGATGGCAACCCAGACATTACGATGAAAGATATAAAGGTTCTCAGGATAATGGTGGTGTACATATAAACAGTGGTATTCCAAATTATGCTTTTTATAAATTTGCTACTGCAGTAGGTAAAGACAAGGCAGAAAAAGTATATTACAGGGCAATTGCCAATTACCTGACCAAATCTTCTAAATTTGTAGATTGTCGTGTTGCAGTTGTTAAGGCAGCAGGAGATTTGTATTCAAAAGCCGAAGTAGATGCAGCCAAACAGGCATTTGATGAAGTAGGTATTTACGGAGACAAGGGCGGCGATTATGAAAATGATGTTGATACCAATCCTGGACAGGAATTTGTTCTCGTAACCGGTCCGCAAAACAACGGCATATACATATTGGCAACCGATGCAAACAAAACGGAAGTAGCACAATTGACTTCCAAACAAATACTATCCAAACCCAGCATATCAGATGACGGAAGCGAGATTGTATATATTGGTGCTGATAAGAAAATGTATTATACGACGATTGATTGGACAAAAGGAAGTTTTACACCTGACCAGGAGTTAAGCAAGGATCCTATATGGCGTAATGTGATAATCTCAAAAGATGGTAGTAAACTGGCAGCGCTTCTTGACCAAGAGGAAAACAGTATGTATGTGTTTTATTTTGGAAAGAATGGTGTTATCCAGAATAAATTTGACTTGTATAATCCAACGTATTCTTCAGGTGTAAAAACAGTTGATGTCAAATATGCTGACGCAATGGAATTCGATTTATCAGGGGAATATGTTATCTATGATGCCGAAAATGAAATCAAGTCAAATACAAATGGTTCAATACAATATTGGGATATCAGTTTTGTAAAAGTTTGGAACAACAGTTCCGGTACATTTTCCTTAGGTGAGGTATCTAAATTGTACTCTTCGCTTCCTGAAGGAACGAGCATAGTTAATCCAAGTTTTTCCAAAAATTCACCTTATATTATCGCATTCGATTTTATTGACAGTGACGGTAACGTTGCTATTTTAGGTGCCAATATTGAAAGAGGTGAAACAGGATTAATATTTGAAAATAATGCGCTGGGCTATCCAAATTACTCCAGTAAAGACGATAAGGTGGTATTTGACAATTTAAGTAATAATAGTAGCTATAATATTGGAGTTGCAACTATGAAAACCAACAAGATTGAAGTAGCTCAGGATCCGGTATTGTTCACTCAGAATAAACGTTGGGCTACTTGGTTCAGTAATGGTAAAAGAACTACATCCAGTGTAGATAATTTTGTTAAAAGTGAATCTTTGTTTACAATTGCCAATAATCCAGTCAGTCAAACCTTGGTATTACAATTCGGCAAAGAGGTTCTTAACCAATCTACTATAACAGTTACGGATGTATCCGGTCGTACTTTATTAAAAAAATCACTGAACCAAACGAATGGTCAGCGTACCGAAGTCAATGTATCAGCATTGGAAAGCGGAGTATATATTGTATCTGTTCAATCCGGTTCAGATGTTCAATCTGCCAAGTTTGTAAAACAATAGTAAATGTTATCCTATAAAAAAAGCGGTTGAATACCCAGGTATTCAACCGCTTTTTTTATATTTATAAGAAAGAAAGAAATAACTTACCTGCTCAGGAACATGGATCTCTTCCTGTCCAGTTCTCTGAAATAAGGGTCGTAAATGTCTTTGATATAGTAAATCATTTCGCCTGTCGACTTCATTTCAGGTCCTAAATTTTTATCAACTCCGGGAAATTTTTCAAAAGAGAAAACGGGAACTTTGATTGCGAAACCTGTTAATTTTCTTTCGACATTGAAGTCGCTGACTTTATGTGTTCCCAGCATAACCTGTGTAGCCATTTTAAGGTAAGGTACCTGATAAGCCTTGGCTATGAAAGGGGTTGTACGGGATGCCCTGGGATTGGCTTCAATTACATATACTTTTTCATTTTTGATAGCAAACTGAATATTGATAAGTCCTTTTATATTGAGGGCAAAAGCGATTTTGCGGGCATATTCCACCATTTGACCTACCACGTCGGGACTTAGGGAATAGGTTGGTAATACAGCAGAACTATCACCTGAATGAATTCCGGCAGGTTCTATATGTTCCATAATACCCATGATATGTACATCTTCACCATCACATATGGCATCAATTTCGGCTTCCTTGGCTCTCTCCAAAAACTGGTCAATAAGCACTTTATTGTCCGGCATATGCTTGAAAATACTCAGTACGTGCGTTTCGAGTTCCTGGTCGTTGATGACTATGCGCATCCGTTGACCTCCAAGCACATAGGAAGGCCGGATGAGTACAGGATAGGAAACCCTGTTGGCAACTGCTATGGCTTCATCAACCTCTGTAGCTACACCATAATCAGGATAGGGTATTTCCAATTCTTTCAAAAGATCTGAAAAACGCCCTCTGTCTTCGGCCAGGTCCATGTTATTGTAGTCTGTACCTATGATTTTAACACCTTTTTTATGTAACTTTTCTGCAAGTTTGAGCGCTGTCTGTCCTCCTAACTGAACAATTATTCCTTCAGGCTTTTCCAGTTCAATGATTTCTTCAAGATGTTCCCAGAAAACCGGTTCAAAATAAAGTTTGTCTGCAATGTCGAAATCCGTAGAAACAGTTTCAGGATTACAATTGACCATTATAGCTTCATAGCCTGCTTCCTTTATTGCCATTAATCCGTGGACACAACAGTAGTCAAATTCTATTCCCTGACCTATGCGATTGGGACCGGAACCCAACACGAGTATCTTTTTCTTATCAGAGGGAATGCTTTCATTCTCTTTTTCGAAAGTAGAATAAAAATAGGGAGTATGTGCTTCAAATTCGCCTGCACAGGTATCTACCATCTTATATGTTCGGGTGATTCCGAGTTGTAAACGGTATCGGGTTACTTCTTCTTCTTTGATACGCAGCACCCAGGCTATCTGTGCATCGGAATATCCAACTGATTTTAATTCATGAAAAAAGTCCCGTGATATATCTTCAGCTACGTTGTATCTCATGAGTTTTTCTTCGTATCTGACCAGTCTTTTGATCTGTTTAATAAACCATGGGTCAATTTTTGTTAGTTTATAGATTGTTTTTTCAGGTACACCTAATCGCAGCGCATCCTTAACTCTGTATATTCTATCGTCAGATACGGTTTCAAGCCTTCGGAGAATATCCTCTGTTTGTATCCATTCCTTCATATCTGCACCCAGTCCGGCCCTGTTGTTTTCCTGACTTTGACATGCTTTTTGCAGTGCTTCCAGGAAATTTCTACCTATTGCCATTACCTCGCCTACAGACTTCATCTGAAGACCTAAAGTAGCGTCAGCTCCATAGAATTTTTCAAAATTCCAACGGGGCATTTTAACAATTACATAATCGAGTGCAGGTTCGAAAAAGGCTGATGTGGTTTTTGTGATTTGATTTTTTAATTCATCAAGGGTATATCCTATTGCAAGTTTGGCAGCAATTTTTGCTATTGGATACCCCGTTGCCTTACTCGCCAGTGCAGATGACCGGGATACACGCGGATTTATTTCGACTGCTATGATGTCTTCAGTTTCAGGATCCAGGGCAAATTGAACATTACAACCACCGGAAAAATGCCCTAATGAACGCATCATTGTTATGGCATCGTCTCTCATACGCTGGAAAGCCTGATCAGATAGAGTCATGGCAGGAGCTACTGTGATACTGTCACCCGTGTGTATGCCCATAGGGTCAATATTTTCTACGGTACATATCACGATGACATTGTTATTATCATCACGGAGCAATTCCAGTTCAAATTCTTTCCAGCCCAATACTGCTTTTTCCACAAGAACCTCGTGAGTAGGTGATGCTTCCAGCCCTCTGCGGAGTGCTTCGTCAAATTCATCTTCCTTCATCACAAAACCACCACCTGTACCACCAAGTGTATAAGATGGTCGAATAACCAGGGGAAAGCCAATCTTTTGTGCTGCTTCCTTACCTTCCAGAAATGAATTAGCTATTGCTGAATCGGCAACTTTCATTCCTAGTTGCTGAACGTGTTGCTTAAAAGCTTCCCGGTTTTCGGTAAGATCTATAGCATCCACACCTACACCTATCATTTTGACCCCATATCTGTCCCAAACACCCATTTTATCCGCTTCAATAGCTAAATTCAGTGCTGTCTGACCTCCCATAGTTGGTAATACGGCGTCTATCTTATGTGTTTCGAGGATTGAAATGATACTTTCAACAGTCAATGGCAACAGATAAATATTGTCTGCTGTAACATTATCAGTCATTATCGTTGCAGGATTGGAATTAATGAGTGTTACCTCTATTCCTTCTTCACGCAGTGATCTTGAAGCTTGCGTTCCTGAGTAATCAAATTCACAGGCTTGTCCTATAATAATAGGTCCGCTCCCAATTATCAGGACGGATTTGATGTTGTTATCTTTAGGCATGTAGTGTGGAGTATATATAATCGGGACACAAAGGTAAATATTTAAAATATTCTAAAATGAACATTTTGAGGTAAAAGTGATATTAAGTGAATATTTTAGTACTATTTGGCAGATAAAAAGCTTAAAATCCTTAATATTGTCATTGAATTGAAATAAAATAGCTGATGAAAGTACTGATAACGGATAAAGTGCATCCTGTTTTGATTGATGGTCTGAAAGAAATTGGATTTGAAGTGGATTATGATACAGGTGTTGACAATTCAATATTGGAAACATTAGTTAATCAGTATGACGGAATCATTATCAACAGTAAAATTATAATGAACAGGTTTCGTATAGATTTGGGTATCAATCTTAAATTTATAGGCAGGCTCGGTTCAGGACTTGAAATTATAGATGTAGGATACGCTAGGGAAAAAGGCATTCATGTCTATAATTCTCCTGAAGGAAACCGCAACGCAGTGGCAGAACACGAAATGGGCATGCTGCTTGCACTTCACAATCATTTATTAATAGCAGACAGAGAGGTCAGATCGTTTTCTTGGAATAGAGAAAAAAACAGAGGTAGAGAGTTGAGAGGAAAAACCATAGGCATCATTGGTTTGGGTAATACAGGGTCATCTTTTGCAGAAAAACTTTATGGATGGGGTGTACATGTGATGGCATATGACAAATATCGGACAGCTTACCCTCGTAATCTGGATTACGTAGAAAAAACGGATATGAATACAGTGGTTCAACAATCGGATATTTTGAGTTTTCATCTACCATTAACAGATGAAACACGATATTTGGTAAATGATGTATTTATCAATCAATGTAAATCAGGTGTAATCATCAGCAACACATCACGGGGAAAGATAGTACAGACTTCTGCATTATTGAAAGGGCTTGAATCAGGTAAAATTGGAGGAGCGTGTCTTGATGTTTTTGAAAATGAAAATCCACTGTCATTTAATGAAGAAGAAAAAGCAATGTATTCCAGGGTGTATACATTTGACAATGTGGTTGTAACACCACACATTGCAGGCTGGACAGAAGAATCTCTGAGGATGATAGCTGAAGTATTGTTGATTAAAATCAGAGACGGATTCAATAGCTGAATGTATTTTAAAATACATTTTTTAATTAAAAATTCAAAATTCTTTGATAATAGGATTTTAATTTCTTAACATTGCGGACATTTTAAGCATTTATTAACATAATCAAAAATTCAGTGTATGAATAGATTATTACTCTTATTTGGCTTTATACTTGTTAGTTGTGCCGGGTTGGTAGCCCAAACAACGATAGAGGGTAAAGTTAAAGACGTAGAAACCGGGGAGCCTATAGTGCTCGGTGCTGTATCTTTGTTTAGAAACGGCGTACTGATAGTCGGTACAGAAACCGATCTGGATGGTAACTACTTTATTTCCAATGTTCAACCCGGAACATATGAAATGGAAGCAAGTTATATCGGATATGCATCACAACGACTGACAGGTATTGTAATTCAGGCTGGTAAAACCAACAGAATTAATTTTGGAATATCAGATGATGCTCAGTTATTGGATTTAGGTGTCGAAATTAAAGCCTATAAGGTACCGTTGATTGAGATTGATAATACAACGCAAGGTGCCGTAGTTACAGCTGAAAAAATCAGAGCTTTACCAACCAAGCAAATTAATGCAATTGCTGCAACAGCAGCAGGTATTTCTTCGCGGGATGGTGGAGATATATCGGTCAGAGGTTCCCGTTCCAACGAAACAGTATATTTCCTGGACGGTGTGAGAGTGAGTGGTAATCTGATTCCTCAATCTGAAATAGAACAATTACAGGTGGTAGTAGGAGGTATCGAAGCCAGTTATGGAGACGTGACAGGTGGAATAATATCTGTTACATCCAGAGGCCCTTCTGACAAGGTTAACGGAAGTGTTGAGGTAGAAAAGTCTTTGGATGGGTTTGGATATAATCTTGTAAGTGGAAACATATCCGGTCCTATTTTGAGAAACAGCAAAGGTCAATCAATACTTGGTTACCGTTTTTCAGGTCAGTACAGAAATGTCACTGACAACAGTCCTTCTTCAATAGGTGTGTGGAGAGCTCCAGAAAGTCTGGTAAGAGAATTGGAGCAAAATCCGGTTTATTCAATCGGATCATCCAGATTTCCATCATTGGAGACAAAACACACATCTGATTTAGGTTCACCATTTAAGGCAAGACCTAATGACGAAAATATTGACCTTGACTTAACCGGAAGACTGGACATCAAATTGTCAGATAATATAAATATACAATTATCCGGAAACTATAATGACAAAAAAGACAGATTTACTCCAGGTTCATCCGGTGTTTCTGGATCAGGGTCTTCCTGGGCATTATTAAACTGGGTAAATAATCCTTATCAGTATTCCAATACATACAGGGGTAATTTCAGGCTTACCCATAAAATTGGAAGACAAAGCGGTGATGGAGAAGAAAAAACTTTCAACGGCATCAGAAACTTTTCTTATACGGTCATTTTAGGTTATCAGAAAGGTAAATCCAGAGCAGAAGACTTCAGACATAAAGACAGGTTGTTTGATTATGGATATTTTGGAAAAACAGAAAGAACCTGGGATCCGATATATGGATTTTTTGATGAAGTGCGCAACATAGAAGTAGACGGTGTTGTACAACAGTATTTTGCAGGTTTATTGGGTTACAGGGAAACCATTGGTGACTATACTTTAAATCCTACCATCAACCCTATTTTAGGATCTTATAACGCCATCAATGGTGTAAATGTAAACGGATTGCTCGATCAGAATATCAATAGTGCCTGGAACAATTTATTTGCCAATGTAGGTCAGGTGTACAATAATTTTTCAAAATCTGAAAATGACAGATATTCTCTGAACCTGACGACAGGATTTGACTTGTTTCCCGGAGGTTCTGAGAAAGGAAGACATAATATTCAGCTTGGATTTTTATATGAACAGAGTATAAACAGAAATTGGAGCATATCTCCTTTCGATTTGTGGAACGTAGCCGATCTCCAGGCAAATGGCCACATTAATGGCGTAGATACATCTTCTGTTCTTGGATTTTCAACTCAGAATATTCCGGGTGTCGGACCTATCAGTGTCCCTGTTTATGAAACATTTCTGAATATCAATACAGATAATAAATTCTACCGATCTGTTCGTAACGTAACCAATCAGTCAGATCATGATTATGTCAATGTTTGGTCATTAGACCCAAGTCAGTTAAGTTTGAATATGTTCTCAGCCTCTGAATTGATTAACAGACAAGGACTGATAGGCTATTCAGGTTATGATTATTTAGGAAATAAATTAGGAACAGATGTGCGTTTTGATGATTTCTTTACCAGCAGGGATGCGGATAACAGAAGAACATTTGTAGTTGCGCCACAGCAGCCTATCTATGGTGCTGTATTTTTACAGGACAAGTTTTCTTTCAAGGATATCATTTTCAGATTGGGTGTAAGGATGGATTACTATGATGCCAATACCAAGGTCATGAGAGATCCGTACGCATTGTATGAAATTGAAACAGCTAAGAGTTATTATGACAGAACAGGTCTATCACAACCTGCTTCTGTAGGTAATGATTATAATGTATATATCGAAAGTGAGGAAAATCCTACTATAAAAGCATTCCGAAAAGGAGATCAGTGGTTTTTACCCAATGGAACTGCCGTATCAGGTGGTAATGTAATATATCAGGGAGGATTGGTATATCCTTCCTATGCCGGTATCAGCAAGGAGACAGGAAGACAGGAAAGACAACTCAATATACAGTCATCCGGACCAGATGAATTGGGAAGAGTTTACAAGTCAGAATATTCATTTGTGGACTATAAGCCACAGATTAACTTTATGCCACGTTTAGCATTTTCATTCCCTATATCTGATGATGCAGGCTTCTTTGCACACTATGATGTATTGTATCAGAGACCACCTTCCAATTCATTTTCATCTGCTCTGGATTTTTATTTCTGGGAAGATATTGCCAGAATTAATGGAGGAGGACCAATGGATAACCCAAATCTGAAACCGGTACGTACCGTAGACTATGAAGCAGGTTTCCAACAAAAATTATCCGAAGTAATGGCATTCAAAATGTCAGCCTACTATAAGGAGATGAAAGATTTGATACAGCAGAGGGTATTGGCAAATGTGGCATCACCATTGAACACATATAAGATATTTGACAATCTTGATTTTGGAACGGTTAAAGGTTTTTCATTTACACTTGACAGAAGAAGAACCAATAATCTGGAACTTTCAGCAACATATACCTTACAGTTTGCTGACGGATCAGGTAGTGATGCAAACTCATCTAGTGGTATCAATACACGGGGTCCTATCAGAAACCTGATCCCGCTTTCATTTGATGAGCGTCACAGAATCACAGCTGTTATTGATTACAGATACGGATCAGGTAAATCTTATGACGGACCAAGAATAGGTAATGTTAATATATTAGAAGATTTCGGAGTTAACATTACATCGTTCTTAGTATCCGGTCAACCATATACTAAAAACTCAGACCCAGCATCATTCGGCGGCGTTGGTTATGCTGGTTCTATCAATGGTGCCAGATTACCATGGAATTTTACAACTGATCTGAATGTTCAGAAGAGATTTCCAATAACCATCAGCAGTGAATCCAATAAAAAAATGTGGTTCAATGCATACTTCAGAGTCCAGAACCTATTCAATACCAAGAATATAGTTAATGTATACAAATTCTCTAATGATGCTGAAAATGACGGATATCTGCAATCCAGTTTTGGTCAGGACAGAATCAAAGGCGTACAGGATACAGGAAGAGATGTTGAAGCATTCTTAGATGCTTATGGATGGAGATTGCTTGCTCCAGGTAACTATACGTTGCCAAGGAGGATTTACTTAGGTGTTATTTTAGACTTTTAATATATTAATTATAGAACATTTTAAAAATAAACAGATGAATATCAATAAAATATTCTTTTCAGCTGTCTTTGTAATGTTGCTGTTGTCTTTGGATATAAGTGCCAAAAATCCGGATACAACTAAAAATCCACCGGCGGCTCCTGCTACTGCTACAAGCTGGAGAGCATCATGTACCCGTCCGACAAAGCAGATAGAATTAGAGATTAACAATGTACGTGCCAGGTTGCTCACAAGTGGTAACTTATGGTATGATGCCAATTATATAGTACCCAAGCCGGCACCGGGTCAATTACAGGTTTCAGCATTATTTGCCGGAGGTGTTTGGATTGGAGGTGTAGATAAATCCCGAAACATTCGGTTATCTGCAGTTACTTATAGAACTGAAGGTTTTGACTGGTTTTCAGGACCATTGGATTTAAATGGTGCTACAGAAAAAGAAGTGTGTGATGCCTGGGATAGATTTTTCACTATGAACGGTACATCTGCACTGGCACATGCCAATAAGGTGATAAAGTCATTGGAAACAGGAGTTGCTATAGAGTGTGATTCAGTTCCTGAAGACATTCTGTACTGGCCGGGTCAGGGAAATCCACACTGGAGAAAGAAATACCCTTTTACCTTACCAGATCAGCCATTGGGAAGTTTCTGGGATCATGATGAAAATGGTATTTATGATCCATGTGGTGGTGATTTTCCGATTATTGATATTCGAGGGTGTGAACCCAATAATGTATTCGAAGCCCGCGAATTAATACCTGACAGAATGGTTTTTTGGATATATAACGATAATGGAGCAGCGCAGACATTATCCGGACCTAACAGTATTCAGATGGAAGTTCAGGTTCAGTCATTTGCATATGCAACCAATGATGAGATTAATGATATGACTTTTTACCGGTATAAACTTATCAATAAAGCAAAAGAGGATCTTATTGACTGTTACTTCTCTATGTGGGTTGACCCGGATTTAGGTTGTTATCAGGATGATAGAATAGGATGTGATGTAGAAAGATCTCTGGCATATGTATATAATGAAGATGATATCGACGGTATAGGTGCAACCTCAGCCTGTGCAGGTACACCAACATACGGAACCAAAATACCGGTTGTGGGTATAGATTACTTCAGAGGACCATTGGGACCACGAGTATTTAAAAGAGATGACGATGGCAATCTTATTCTTGATACGGATGGAAATCCGATTTTGTTGGAACCAGAGCCTTTTACTGGTGCTTTGGATACATTGATAGAACTGGGTATGACTTCGTTTACATATGCTGAAAATCTAAGTATCGGATCACCTGTACCTGGTACAGGCGACCCTCAGAGAGGTCGTGAAGACGGATTTTACAATTATATAAGAGGTCTTTGGGGAGATGGAACACCGGTTACTTATGGAGGTATAGGATATAATACGGGAAGTACGGATACAATCAGATATGCTTTCCCTTCAACACCTAATGACAGAAATCCCGATGCATGGTCTATGTGTAGTGTTAATATGCCATTCGGAGACAGAAGAACCATGCAGGCAACAGGACCGCTTTTATTACAACCTGGTGCTCAGAATGAATTAATTATAGGAGTCGTTTTTGTACCTGATGTTATACACCCATGTCCGGATATTTCAAGATTAAGGGCAGCAGATGATATTGCGCAGGCACTATTCGATAACTGTTTTGATATAACAGAGGGACCGGATGCTCCGGATTTAACACCCGTAGAACTCGACAGAGAGTTGGTATTACTTTTATCCAATGAATCTTCTTCTAATAATTACAATGAAGGATATGAAGAATTGGATTTACAGGCACCAATGGACGTTGATAATAAGTTTAAATTTGAGGGTTACCGAATTTTCCAATTGGCAAACGCTTCCATTACACCACAGGAACTTTCAGATGTTACCAAGGCTCGTGAGGTTGCTAAAGTAGATTTAAAGAACGGTATCAAAGAAATTTATACCTGGACTGGTCAACCTAATCCAATAATTCAGAATGGCCCTATTGTTTGGACACCGACTAAAGCTGTTTCCGGTATCGATTCAGGTATTAAAAAATCATTCAGGATTACAGAAGATCAGTTTGCTTCTTCAGATAAAAGATTAATTAATCACAAACAGTATCATTTCCTTGTTTTAGCATATGCACATAATAATTGGAAAACTTTCGACATTATACAGGGAGAAGGACAAAAGAAAGGTTATCTTGAAGGTAGAAGAAATGTAAAAACGTATACATTGGTTCCAAGACCAATCGTATATGAAGAATTACAAGCAACATATGGAGATGGGCCTTTAATCACAAGAATTCAGGGAGAAGGTAACCCAGGCAAATTTTTAGATGTCAACCCTGCTTTATATGATTTAATTATTAAAAAGCAATTTGATGGAAAAATTACGTATAAAGGAGGTAGTGGTCCGATAGATGCCAAGGTAGTTGATCCATTAAAAATTAAGGATGGAAAATACCGTTTGGAGATTTTAGGTAATTTTCAGGCAAATAATCAGGGTACCTTATGTTCTTTTGATAACGATGCTTACTGGAGACTAACAGATGTCAATAAAAATGAAATCTTACTGGATAACAGAAAATTGTCTGAAGTAAAAGAGTATATCATCAATAATTTCGGTTTCTCTGTTACAATAGAAAATTATGATGAGCCAGGCACAGCCAAAAAAGGTTCTAACGGAGCAGTAGGAGCACGTCTTGAATATAAGAATCCGAATGCAGATCTTTGGTTTAATGGTGTTAAAGACGGTGGTATATTTGAAGCAGGAGTGCCAGGAACACGTTTCTTTGACTTTGTACGAACAGATAAGAACGATGAAAACGGAAGTTTAGCTAAAATGGGTCAGGGATTCTTCGTCCCTATACTATCTACCCGTTATGAAGATGATCCGGATGTTCCATTATATTACAGCCCGGGTCCAAAAGATGTGATGCGATTTTCAACAGCTAGTAATGTTAACTCTTTGAGATACAGGGATTTGAATAATGTAGATATAGTATTTACGAGTGATAAATCAAAATGGAGTAAATGCGTTGTTGTAGAAACTGCTTCCAAAGAGATTATTGATGCGGGTGGTGTTACAATCAATGGTGCTAAAAATTTTGATCTGAGAAATAGTCCATCCATTGACGAAAACGGAAAAGAAATTTCTGATGGTACAGTTGGTTTCAGTTATTTCCCTGGTTATGCCATTGATGTAGAAACCGGAAAGCGATTGAATATTTTCTTCGGTGAAAATAGTATATTCTCAGGCGACAATGCAGAAGTTTTACAGGGTAAAAATCCTATAGGTGGTGACTTGATATTCAATCCTTCATCACAGGCAATTATAGAAGAGTTTGTAACCAGAAATCCTAATACTGGAGAAATTCTGGGAGCAAGTGATGTAAGAGCTTTTGTTTTAGGAGCACAGCACTATATTTATGTTACGCGAATGGAATATGACGGATGTGCAGATATTTATAACAGACTTAAATATTCGGCTTCAGGTGCGTCACCTTCTATCAATAACAAACACAGAGTATTGTCTTCAGTTACATGGACAGCAGTACCATTGCCAACACAGATGACAACTTTGGATAAGGGACTGATACCAAATGATCTTACAGTTAAGCTTCGCGTAAACAACGGATATGGTATGTCCAAGAGATTTAGCCTGGATACAGAGAAGGGATGTCTGACAGATGGAGATTTACCGGTATATGAATTTGAATTTAAAGGTACAGAGTCCAGGCAATTGGCAACTCAGGATGAGTATGTAGGCGCATTGGCCAATGTGAATGTAGTTCCAAATCCATATTATGCATATTCATCATATGAGACATCACAATTTACCAATGTTATAAAAATAACAAACCTACCTGCTAAAGCTGTAGTAACGATTTACAGTATTGATGGTAGTTTCATCAAGCAGTATAACAGGGATGAGCGAGGTGCGATTTTATCTGGTATTAACAGACCAACATCAACTTCACAGGTTTATCCGGATTTGGATTGGGATATGAAAAACTTCAAAGATATTCCTGTAGCGAGTGGAGTATATTTGATACATATCTCTGCTCCTGATTACGGAGAAGAGCGAACTATCAAGTGGTTTGGTATTAGTCGTAAGTTTGATCCAAGCGGATTGTAATAATATAAGGGAAGAAGTGGACAATAATGACTTGTCTGCTTCTTCCTATTAATAAAGAAAAAAAATCAAAATTTTATGAAATATACATTTTACTCTGTATTAACAATATTGATTTTTGCTGGCAGTACGCTGATAGCAGGTAATCCTGACCGTCAGGGACAAGCTGGTGCCGGTGAATTATTGATGAACCCTTGGGGAAGAAGCGCAGGACTTCATTCTATGAGTACTTCATCAGTAATGGGTGTTGAAGCTATGCGTATCAATATCGCTGGTTTGAGCCGTATTCAGAATTTAGAAATCGGAATTACAAATAATAACCTGTATTCAGGTTCAGGTCTTCAGTTGAATGCCGGTGGTATAGGTATTAAAATGGGAAAAAATGGTGCTTTGGGAATTGAATTTTCTTCACTTAACTTCGGGGATATTCCGGTAACAACAACCAATCAGCCAGCCGGTACTGGTGGCTTTTTCTCACCTAGTTTTTTCCAGTTGGGTGTTGGTTATTCCCTGACGTATGCAAATAAAATATCTGTTGGTGCCTTAGTCAGATACGTTTCTGAAGGATTACAGGACGTGTCAGCATCCGGTATCGCTATTGATGCCGGTGTACAGTATGTGACAGGCGAAAGGGATAACTTTAAATTGGGAATAGCACTAAAGAATGTGGGTACTCCAATGGCTTTTGGAGGCGAAGGATTGACTGTCAGAAGACCCAATCCAACCCCTGATGGAGGGGTCGTATATCAGATTGCTTATGATTCAAGAGGAGCTAGTTTTGAATTACCTTCTTCATTGAATATGGGCGTTTCCTATGACTTTTATGTAGGAGAAGAGAATTATATTCGAACATTAGCTAATTTTACCTCCAATGCATTTTCCAAAGATCAGATTGGTGTAGGTGCTGAATTTTCATTCAGGGATATTTTTGCATTAAGAGGCGGGTATAAGGTAGATTTGGGTCATGGTGATATTGAAGCACAGAGTCTGTATACCGGATTTTCAGCGGGAGCATCAGTTGAAGTACCTATCACAAAAGATGGGGGCAACAAATTAGGATTGGATTATGCGTACAGAACAACAAATCCATTCAGAGGAACACACAACTTTACGCTCAGATTTTCATTTTAAGAAACTTTTTGACGCATTTTAGCGTTTAGTAAGAAAGTAATAAAACACAACAAACGTTTTCACTTGTATAAAGTGGAAACGTTTGTTTTTATTTTATAAAAACATAAATCTATATAATAATGTCTGTATCCTATATGACCCAGGAAGGGTATGATAAATTGAAATCTGATCTGGAAGATTTAAAATCCCGAGGTAGAGATGAAGTAGCCAAAGCGATTGCAGAAGCAAGGGAAAAAGGTGATTTATCGGAAAATGCAGAATATGATGCGGCCAAGAATGCGCAGGGTATGTTGGAGTTGAAGATCAATGAACTTGAAAAGGTATTTGCTACTGCCCGTATTATTGATGAAAGTCAATTGGATACATCTAAAGTAACTGTTTTGAGTAACGTGACTATAGAAAATATAAAAACCAAAGCAAAATTGTCATACAGATTAGTAGCAGAAGCAGAAGCAGATCTGAAAGCAAAAAAGATATCTGTAAAATCGCCAATAGGACAGGCATTACTGGGAAAGGAAGTGAATGAAATAGTAGACGTTGAAACACCAGCAGGTATTATTAAATTTAAAATCCTTGAAATATCATTGTAGTATGTCTACCATTTTCACAAAAATAATCAACAGGGAAGTACCTGCATATATTATTGCAGAGGACGAAAGATTTTTAGCCTTTTTGGATGCATTTCCTTTGGTAAAGGGACACACTTTAGTTGTACCAAAACAAGAATTGGACTACATTTTTGATATAGAAGATGATTTACTGGCAGATCTTCATATTTTTGCAAAACAGGTTGCTATTGCTATGAAGAAAGCCATTCCTTGCACCAGGATTGGAATGACTGTAATTGGGTTGGAAGTTCCACATACACATATACATCTTATTCCGATAAATCAGGTTAGTGATATGAATTTTGCAAAATCCAAAATACAACTCAGCCCTGAAGAAATGATTTCTGTTGCCTCTGAAATTAAAGCTTACTTGTAGTCGGATAAGGAAGCTTTATTCTTTTTAAACAGGAAAACTATACCGGCAATACCAATAAGAACGAACAAAACAGAAATATACTGAGCCTGACTCCATTCAAGTCCAAACAACGGATATCTATCATTTACTCGGATTGTTTCAATGAAAAATCTTTCAACACCATTGATTATCATATAAGTGAAAAACAATAATCCGGGTATTTTAAATTTATGTTTATTGAACCACAGTACTGCAAAGGCAATCAAGCTGAAGACTATTTCGTATATAGGTGTAGGATAGACTTTAGGTGAAAGTTCATGACAGTATCTGTATCCACAGCTTTCCAAACAACTGTTTTCAATACTCATTCCTGCTGCCCTTGCCTGATTAAATACATCCGTATCGCATCCTGCCATAAGTACTCCATCATTATTCACATTGTGCGGATAATTGTAAGACCAAATCCAATCAGGTAAAAACCACCAATCCGGCTGAGCCGCTGCTACGATACCCCAATCTCCGTCTCCGGATAACTGACATCCGATACGGCCTACCGCATAACCTAACAGAATGCCCATACCACCGATATCCATCATGTAAATCGGTTTAATACCAATTTTTTTAACATACCAACTGACAACGAAGAATGCGAGAATGAGTCCTCCATAAACATTAAGACCGCTACCAGAAAAAAGTGCACCTAAAGGATCCCTGAAAAAGCCGGACATATCTTCAAAAACTGAAAACAATTTACTGCCTATGACACCCGACAATCCTGCCATGATGATTATGTCATTCGTTTTGGAAGATGGCCAATACTGAATATTTTCTGTTTTTATTTCGGGTGATGCCTTTGAATTTGTATATAAATAATATCCGGCTGTTAGTAAACCTAATAGCAATCCAATCATCCACTGACCTTCCATTGAAAAGATAAAGGAAGCAGGATCGCCTTTGAATCTGTCAAAATTTTGAATAATGAACGGTAGTTTACCGCCAATAAAAAATGAAAAAAGTGTATTTATCAATATATCCTTATTCGATAATTTCTCTGAAATACTTGAAACGATATTTTGAGGAAGTATCAGGCCTGATTTTTCTAATCTCAACAACTCTGATTTTAATAATATAGCTGTAGACATTAATGCTACAACAAGCATAAATCCAAAGGTTTTAAATATAGAAATCCAGTTATCCGGGTGTGTGCCGAAAAGATCGTGGAAGAAATAAGATAAGTCCGGATACATATAAAAACATATTAATTGTAGCAAAATTATAAAAAAAAGACATATTCGCTATTATTAGCATGGTTTTTGATTAAAATACAAATAATATAATTATAGCTATGAATCGTATAATTTTGACTGGAATTGGATTATTCTTCTGTCTATTTTTGAATGCTCAGTCACCAGGAGTAGTGGTATATACCGGATTATCATCCATGTATACATCTGATCGTCAGGTGACTTCCAAAGGAGAAATGCATTATGGATGGCTTGTGGGTGCTGATGCCAGATTGGTAGAAGGCGGCTTATATTTTTTGATAGGTGGTCAGTTTATTAAATCCAGCTTACACTCATCAAAGAAACCTGAATTTTTTAAAAAGAGAGATTTTAATGTTATCAGCGGTAGATTAGGCCTGGGGTTCAACCTTGTACGTTTCAATAACGGTGGTACATTAAGGAGCAAAGTACTGGGGTCGATTAATTTTATTAATGATGCACCAGAAGGAGGATTATATATCGATGGTTACAGAGATTTAAACAATGCATATTTAGGTGTACTATCCGGATTGGGCTATACCTGGGGCATCTGGGATATAGACTTTGAATATCAATACGGTATTTTTAATGCTTTCTACAAACAACCGGATACCAAATTTAATGGCTATACATTTACAGTTGGATTGCACTTTTAATTGAAAAAAGGATTCGTTCTTTTTTCCTTGCCAATAGTAGTGTGTCCTCCGTGACCCGGATATACCACTGTAGATTCTGGTAATGTAAAAAGTTGTGATTGTATTGAATGTATCAGGATATCATAATCTCCGCCCGGTAAGTCTGTACGGCCTATGCTGCTTTCAAATAAAACATCACCTGAAATAAGTGTTTCGCTGTCTTTATGGAACAGAGATATGCTACCTGGCGAATGACCGGGAGTAAAAATTACTTTAAGCTTAGTGTCTCCAAATTCAATTTCATCATCATGATACAGAAAATGTTCGATTTTCGGAGAGGTATCATATTCCATTTGGTAAAATAAAGCAACGGAACTTCCGCTGTTCAGAACTTCTACTTCTTTTTCATGCGCATGTAATGACAATTTATATGTTTCAGCAACAAACTGATTGCCAAAAATATGGTCTATATGACAATGTGTATTGATTAAAAGTTGGGGTTGCAGATTATTATTTTTGATAAATAATGTGAGTTCACTTTGTTCGGACAGTGTGTTGCATCCCGGATCAATGATTACACATTGTCCCGTTGAATCATAAAGTACGTAAGTATTTTCTTCAAATTCATTAAAAGTAAACCGTTGAATTTTCATAAAATCAAATTTTAGGACTTTGTTAATGGTGATACAACAATAATGGTGTTAACTAAGTTGTATTGGTAACATTTTGTATGTGTAAGATATATTTGTTCAAATAAATTTTGAAATTCATTAAAACCTATTATCTTTGCAACCGCATTGAAAGGTCGGGTGGCCGAGTGGCTAGGCATAGGTCTGCAAAACCTCGTACAGCGGTTCGAATCCGCTTCCGACCTCGTCTTTCAAAGGGTCGTATTATGAATAATAGTGCGACCTTTTTGTTTTTATAGCTTGATAAATAATAATATAAAATGAACATTAATGAATCTTTACCCGGTCGTGTTACAGGATACGAAGAGATTATTAATGGCGTACTGATCAGAACCGAAAACAATGTCACATTGCAAATAAGTTTCCTCAGTATGGATATAGTCCGGATCAGATACTGTACAAGCGATCGATTCGATGATCATTTTTCATATGCTATCAATAAGCAGTATCAAAGTGAAGAATTTACGCTGATAATCATTAATAACCGAGAGAATCTGATTATTAAGTCAGAAACGCTGGTAGTTAATGTATACAAGCCCGATTGTAAAATTATATTTACAGATACTTCTGGTAATATTATTTGCAGGGATGAACGGGGGTTTCACTGGGAGGAACATCCAGTATATGGCGGAGATATTGTAAAGATGAGTAAAGTCATTCAGGAAGGCGAGCATTTTTATGGTATGGGCGATAAAACGATGCATCTCAATCTCAGAGGAAGGAGAGTAACCAACTGGGCAATGGATACTTATGGTTTTAAAAAAGAAGAAGATCCGATTTACAAGGCTATTCCTTTTTATACAGCCATTCATTCAGGCTATGGTTATGGTATTTTTTTTGACAATACGTTCAAATCTTATTTTGATTTTGGTTCAGAAAGAAGTGTCGTTGCCAGTTTTTGGGCTGAAGGCGGTGAAATGAACTACTATTTTATAAATGGTCCGCAACTAACAGATGTAGCCAGAAGATACACCATGCTGACAGGTACTCCTGAAATGCCTCCTTTATGGGCTTTGGGTTTTCATCAATCGAAGTGGAGCTACTATCCGGAAAGTAAGGTTAAAGATATAACTAGCAGGCTGCGAAAGGAAAAAATTCCGTGTGATGTAATCTATCTGGATATCGACTACATGAAAGATTTTAAGTGCTTTACGTGGGACAATAAGAAATTTCCCAATCCCAAAGAGATGATATCCGATCTGGCAGAGCAGGGTTTCAAGACAGTAGTTATCATAGATCCGGGCATCAAGGTGGATGATACATACGAAGTATTCAGGGAAGGCTTGAAGAATAATTATTTCTGTAGAAGAGCGGATGGTCCTTATATGAAGGGGAAAGTATGGCCGGAACAATGCTATTTTCCGGATTTTACTAATCCAAAGGTTCGCAAATGGTGGGCAGGATTGTATTATGAACTGATACAGGAAGATGGTGTCAGTGGCATCTGGAATGATATGAATGAGCCTGCATTATTTGAAACAAATGGGAAAACTTTTCCTGATGACGTCAGACATGATTTTGACGGACATCCATGTAGTCACAGAAAAGCCCACAATGTATATGGGATGCTGATGGCCAAAGCCACATACAAGGGTGTAAAAAAATATAGAAATGGTCTTCGCCCTTTTGTATTAACCCGATCTGCATATGCGGGCACCCAGAGATATGCAGCTACATGGACGGGGGACAATATCGCATCCTGGGAACACCTGTGGATAGCAGTAATGCAATGCCAGCGTATGTCGGTTTCAGGGTATTCCTTTGTAGGAGCGGATGTTGGAGGATTTATTGACCAGCCCAGCCCGGAATTATTTACCAGATGGATGCAGCTGGCAGTATTTCAGCCCTTTTTCCGGACGCATAGTTCGGGAGATCACGGAGACCAGGAACCATGGTCATTTGGTAAATCAACCCTGAAAATAGTCAGGAAGTATATAGAATTACGCTATCAGCTGTTGCCCTATCTGTATACAGCTTTCTATCAGTATGTAGAGGAATACACACCCATGTTGCGTCCCATATCGTATTACGACCAATCCGACAGCGATACGCTTTATCGGGTAGGTGAGTTTATGTTGGGAGATCATATGCTTGTCTGCCCTGTGTTGGAGCCTAATGTAGAAAGTATTTTTGTTTATTTGCCTCAAGGTATATGGTATGATTTTCGGACAAATACCAGAATGGAAGGGGGAAAAGAATGTAAGGTCGATGCACCAGTAGAGCATATACCCGTTTTTATAAGGGAAGGAGCAGTAATCCCGTTTTATCCGGTTATGCAATACATAGGTGAAAGAGAAATCGGACAGCTTACGTTGCATACTTATTATGGTGGAGATAATGTTTTGAGCTATTTATATGAAGATGCCGGTGAAGGATATGAATATGAAAAAGGTATCTATAACCGGAAAACATTTAAAACTAATAGCGCTCAGGATACATTCAGATTGTCATTAAGGATGTCGGGGCACTATGAACCTTCTTATAATACCTACAAGATTGTTGTTCATGGATTACCTTTTGCTCCCGGACAAGTGTTGATTAATGAAAAAATTGTTGAAAATGACTTATTGCATTTGGAAGAAAACTCCTGGATAGTAATAGTTGATAGTGAAACATTTTTATCTCTTGAATTAAAGAAATAGAAAGAATATTTATACCAAAATACACAGACTAACGTTTAAAGAGCATGAAAATTCAATTCAGATATATTTTCTTAATCATTTTTCTTACATTCGGGATGTATGTGTCTTCCTTTGCACAAAAGGGATATGAATTAGGTGGATGGTTGGGAACCAGCTATTATTTTGGTGATTTAAATACGAATTTCAGATTAAACAAGCCCGGATTATCATTTGGAGTACTGGCAAGAAAAAATTTTAATCATCGTATTTCTTTACGAACTACATTAAGCTATGGCAGAGTTCGTGCATATGATTCAGATTCAGATAATAATTTCGAAAGAAACAGAAATTTAAGTTTCAGATCCAATATTTTTGATTGGTCAAATGTTATTGAATTTAATTTTTTTCATTATGAGCATGGACACCACACATATAATAAAACACCTTATTTCTATGGAGGCTTCAATGTTTTCCAATTCAATCCTACTGCTGAATTGAATGGTGAGCGATATTCATTGCGACAGATGGGTACCGAAGGACAAACATTAGGCCAGGAATATAATTCGATAAGTGGTGGCCTGATTCTGGGTGGAGGGTTTAAAATTGATATCAACAGGGATTTAAGTATCAATATTGATATGAGTACACGGTTTTTATTTACAGATTATCTGGATGATGTAAGTACTGTATTCCCGGATAAACAAACATTGACAGATACACGCGGACCTATAGCAGCTGCACTTTCCGACCGATCACTCATAGATGGATTAGGTGCTCAGGGAAGGCAGCGAGGCGATACCAAAGGGAAAGATAAATATGCATTTGTGGGGATTTCGATAGTGCGTTATTTTGGAGGTATTGAGTGTCCGGATATTTCCAGGATTCAATAAACTTTTTCTGACCTTTTTTCGTTTATTATTCAGCAACACATTTTTTATTTCCCAAATTTTACTGTAGCAGCTAAATTAATGCTTAACATTGATATTGTTAAACTATAGTTAGAGGTGTTTTATGGCAAATATGACAGGAATCTATTATTTTTTAAAATAAAATTTAACAAACACGTACAATATGAAGTATATCAGATTTTCAAGATTGATGATGGTTACTGCAATTTTAGCTATGACTATTTCTTCTTATGGACAAGACAAGGTGATACCCTATGCCGAAGTACCTGCCAGTATTCAATCCTATATTAAAATGCATTTTAACAATGTTACAGTTTTGCAGGCAGAAATAGATTATGAAGGACTTACAAAAGAATATGATATTGTATTGAATGACGGTACAAAATTGGATTTTGACCGAAAAAACAGGATTAAAAGTATTAAAGGGAAGTCTAAGCTTCCATCAAGTGTTATTCCGGTAAAAATACAGACTTATGTTCAGGGAAAATATCCTGATAATCATATTGTAAAGTGGGAAACAGAGCGGTCTCACCAGTCAGTTGAACTCAATAATGGTTTAGAACTGGAATTTAACAAAAAAGGGGATTTTTTAAGAATTGATAATTAAAAATAAAATTATGATAATGAAAAAGTTGATTAAAGGAATGTTGTTTGTAAGTTTTTTAACTTTATTTACAGCTTGTGATAAGGAATCCGTATTGGATGCAAATAAAATACCACAAGAGATAACAAACTATATTAATACACATTTTACATCGCATCAAATCTTACAGGTTGTAGAGGATTTGGATGGTTTTACAAAAACATATGATGTGGTACTGGATAACAATACCGTTCTTGAATTTAACAGAAAGAAGGAAGTAACTGAAATAAAATCTACTTCAAAACTTCCGGATAGTGTAATACCTGTAAAAATCAGCCAGTATGTTGAATCCAATTTTCCGGGAAACTATATAAATGAGTGGGAACTGGAGGATAAGCATCAACAGGTAGGTATTGATAACGGACTTGATCTTGAATTTACCTTATCGGGTGATTTTATCCGGATTGATGACTGATAAAGTAGCGTTGTTGCTATAATTTTGCATCGACGGCTTCCAGAATTGTTGTATCAACACCTTGTATCAGAGCGGCAAGTTTCGACTTAGCCATATCTCTGATTTCATTGTCGATATAACCTGCTATCGTTACCAGCCCAAAACTTATCACGCTCAGGTCGTCTGTAAATCCTAATACAGGTGTAAGATCGGGTATACTGTCAATGGGTGATAACAGATATGCAAAACCACCCAAAATGATGCGTTTTGCCCAAACAGGTGTATTAGGTGATTTATAGGCAAAAACCATTAACAAAACAGAATAAATGAGTTGAACGCTCATGGTTTTGAAATGCTTCAATATATATTGTATAATAAATCTGATCATTGTTTTTGTCATTATTACCGATTCTATATAACCCGAATATACTTAAAATAATTCATCAGGCTACCAAATAAAATAAAAATATCATCATAACTACCTTGCCCAAGTGTTGTATTTAATGATACAATATAATGCACGGAACCCATCTTTCCAGTTGATTTTTTTACCTTCGGCATATGTTCGACCGTAGTATGATATTCCGACTTCGTAAATTCTGACACCGGGTATTCTCGATGTTTTGGCTGTAATTTCCGGTTCAAAACCGAATCGTTTTTCTTTGAGTATAATATTCATGATTATATCTGAACGCCATAGTTTATAACACGTTTCCATGTCCGTAAGATTTAGATTTGTCATGGCATTAGAACAAAAAGTGAGGAATTTATTGCCGATGGAATGCCAGAAAAATAAAATCCTGTGTGGCTTGCCTCCTGTAAATCTGGAGCCGTACACGATGTCCGCATAGCCATCCAGAACAGGTTGAAGTAAAAGATTGTACTCCTGCGGGTCATATTCCAGGTCGGCATCCTGTACTATAATGTAATCACCTGTTGACTTTTGAATACCTGAATGGATGGCAGCTCCCTTACCCTGATTTTTGTCGTGTCTATAATAAGTAATGTTTAAATCAGGATGTTCCGACTGATATTTGAGTATCAGAGACTCGGTATTATCAGTTGAGTAGTCATTGATAACAATAATTTCCTTGTCAAAACCACCATTCAGACGAACACATCTAATTCTCTCAAGAATGGAAACAATGGTTTTTTCTTCGTTGTAGGCAGGTATGATGACGGATAATTTCAAAATATATAATTTTTTGTAAAGATATTTTAATATACTAAACACTACAAAATAAAATTCGTATTAATTAAATTTTGCACATAATCGGGTTGCTTTGAGTTGATTTCCATACACATCAGGTATTAATACCGGACTATGCATTGGAAAATCTAATATAAAACCAAGCTGTTGCAAATCAGCAATCTCACCTGATTATCTTCTGTTATCATAGTGGTATACTGTCTATAATCTATCCACGTCCTGCATTGAGGCAATTCTGAAAATTATGCTGTAAAACAATAGTGTAATACTTTTGCTACCGTGTGTACAATCTTCTAAATTCGGTTAATTTTTTTTCTTTACACAATTATTGCTTCCATAAAGTATTACATATCTTATTTGCTACAATCGATACCAACAATAGTATTATAGGCAGTCAAAAATGAACTTAAACAAGATCGCAAAGAGAAAATGCCTTTGGTTTTTCATCGAACAACACCTTGGTTTTAGCCCATGTTGTACGAAAGAGTTCAGATTGCCGGTAATTTTGAAGGTCAGCATGGGATCTCCACCGGCTAACGGTATAATACACGTTGTGTTGTTCAAAATCCCTTTTTACTTCGACACCCATGCAACCGTCAAAACTGGCAATCAAGGGTTGTGCATCCCTGAATATTTGTTCAAAGGCTGCTATGTTTTCAGGCACAAAGGACAGGCGTACAATTCTGAGTACAGGTATCATTCGTAAAAATTAATTTGAATCATTTCGTTTTTTTGCATATTGAGCATTGAGCTAGCTTTGTCGAGGTTAAGAGCAATCTCAAGATAGCCGGATGAGTTGAAAAAAGCTACAGGGTCGCCAATGGATACATCACTGTAACCATTACTCAAAAAAGTAATAGGATCATTGGGCTTGTAGTACAATTGAAATCTCCTGTTATTGCGTGCTTTTTCAAAAGCCTCTTTTTTCAGATTAATAATCACATTTTCAAAATGATCAATATGTATAACCGAAGCTCTTATCTGGTTGGATGTAACAACGGGTTGTATGACTAATTTTTTGTTGAAATCAGCCACTACAGGCCCGATTTCTTCTATCGGAAGTCCATGACTCAGATATGCAACGGCATGAGCAATGATTATATTGATATTAGACCCTGCTTCGGGTAGGTCTATCAGGAATACCTGTGTGTCGTCAATATCATCAAACAGCAGACTGAAAACGCCATTATTAGGTCCTACAAAATACTGATTATTCTTTTTAAAAACGATGAATTCGCTTTTTCTTTTATAATAACAGTTAACAGCTACGACATGGATAGATGAAGGGGCAAATACTGAAATAGTATTTCCTAAAAAGAAAGCCGCTTGTACAATATCAAATCTGTCAATATTATGACTGATATCAATAATATTTAAATCGTCCCTACGGGATAAAATAGATGCTTTTAATTCGGCAACATAATAATCTTTAGTTCCATAATCCGTAGTCAAAGAAACTATTTGCATGCCATTTCCGTTAAAATTCTAAAAATTGTAAATCTCATTATGAGAATTTCAAATTAAATTCCAATATTTGTGCACAAAGAAAAGATTTATAATTGACATATTATAATTAATTTAGATATATAATTAAAGAGTTTAATAAATTTTCAGATGAGATTGTTATGATTGAACGATCAGAAATTACAAAATCAATAAAAAATTAAGAAATATTGAGTGAAGTTGTTTTGAATATCGAAGGTGTCGACCCGCTTGATTTGTATGGAGAGAATAATGCAAAGTTGAATGTCATCAAAAGGACATATCAGGATGTACAGATAACATCAAGGGGAAGTATTATCAAGCTGAAAGGCAATAAACAGTCCGTCGAAACAGTTAAGGATAAACTGGAAATGATGGTCAGAATGGTGAAAAGTAAACCAGGATTTACAGTACATGATGTGGAGGATCTTATTTCTGATATGGAAGGTTCCGAGGATAAAATCCAGCATCATTCATCCCACGGCGTTATCGTGTACGGAAAGAACGGAGCACCCATCAAGGCCAAGACCAAAAATCAAAAACTACTTGTAGAATGTTCTGAACAAAACGACATAGTGTTTGCTATCGGTCCGGCAGGTACAGGTAAAACCTATACAGCTGTAGCACTGGCAATCCGTGCATTGAAATCTAGGTTGGTCAAGAAAATTATTCTAACCCGTCCAGCAATCGAAGCCGGTGAGCACCTTGGATTTTTACCCGGAGATATGAAGGAAAAGGTAGATCCCTATCTGAGACCTTTATACGATGCACTAGACGATATGTTACCTATGGAAAAGCTTAATTTTTTTATTACCAACCGGGTAATTGAAGTGGCACCACTGGCATTTATGCGTGGTAGAACACTCGATCATGCCTTCATCATCCTGGATGAGGCACAAAACTGTACTTCTACTCAATTGAAAATGTTTCTGACACGTATTGGACCTAGTGCCAAAGCGATAATCACGGGTGATTTGTCACAGATTGACCTTCCGGGACATCAAAAATCAGGTCTGAGAAAGGCATTGGAAATCTTGGCTCCGGTCGATGGTATAGGACAATTGTACCTGAGTTCCGAAGATGTGGTCAGGCATCGCCTGGTCAAGGAAATAATCAAGTCTTATGATATGGCTGAAGAAGAAGAACAGGCAGAAAAACTGAGACAAAGGGAAATAAAGGAAGCAGAATTACAGAAAGCCAAGCTCATAGAACAGGGAATTATTCCCCCGGATTTATAACCAAAAATATTAATGATATCATGACATCTACTATCGTTTATTTAGGAAATTTGAGAACAGAATGTACGCACGTTCGTTCCGGACAAACCATAATTACGGATGCACCACCGGATAATAACGGTAAAGGTGAGGCTTTTTCCCCTACAGATCTTGCTGCAACTTCTCTGGGAACCTGTATGGTTACTATAATGGGTATCGCTGCAAATAATCACAATATCAATATCGACCAGACAAGACTTGAAATAACCAAGCATATGGCATCTGATCCAAGACGTATTGCTGCAATAGATGTAAATATCATTTTTCCTGGTATACAATATTCTAAAAAAGATAAAAAAATACTGGAGGTAGCCGGTCGAACCTGTCCGGTGGCCTTAAGCCTTCATCCGGATATACAACAGAATATCACATTTGTCTGGCCGGATATGGACAATGCCTGATAGCAGTAAATCACAGGTGAATACATATTTTAAATCAAAGTACAGGTATGTCAGCTATTGAGATTACTTTCACAGAAGCAAAGGCAGAAGGAATAATAGCGTTGAAAGGGTCAAAAAGCATTTCCAATAGGGTTCTTATGATTCGTGCTCTGTCCGGAACTGATTTTGTTATTGACAATTTGTCGGACAGTGATGATACCCGTATTTTGGATCAACAGTTAAATTCCGGATCTGATGTCTATGATGTTCAACATGGAGGCACAACTTTCCGATTCCTGACAGCTTATCTTGCGCTTCAACCAGGGAATCAGGTGTTGACAGGTTCTGAAAGAATGAAGCAGAGACCGATTCAGCCTCTTGTAGAAGCATTGAATTATTTGGGTGCAGATATAGAGTATCTGGAAGTAACAGGATACCCTCCTTTGTTGATAAAAAGCCCGAAATCAGCATGGAAAAACCAGGTGTCACTTCCTGCAAATATCAGTAGTCAGTATATATCGGCATTAATGATGATCGCTCCTGCATTGAAAGATGGATTGAATATCGAATTGACAGATAATGTTGTATCAGAACCATATATAGATATGACATTATCCGTTATGCAGGATTTTGGTATAGAAATACTAAGAACTGATAATTTAATTACCATACAACCACAGCAGTATAAGGTAAAAAATTATGCTGTTGAATCAGACTGGTCATCGGCTGCGTATTATTACCTTATAGCAAGTATAGTTAAAGAGGCGGATATTACTGTTAAAGGATTGTATGCCAACAGTATACAGGGTGATGCCGAAATTGTACAAATCGGTGAAAGTTTTGGAATAGTTACGGAATACACTGAAAATCAGATTCGTATTCTTAAAAGTGGAGACAGTAGTGTGCCGGATTTTTTTGAATATAATTTTATAAAAACCCCTGATTTAGTACAAACAGTCTCTGTTATGTGTGCTGCCCATGGCGTTCAGGGCTTATTTTCTGGTCTGCAAACACTTAAAATCAAAGAAACTGACAGGATTAAGGCACTGAAAAATGAATTGTGTAAAGTTCAGGTTGCCCTGATTAAAATGCCGGAAAACCTTAGTAAACAATCGCAGATAGAATACTACCTTCAGGAAGGAAAAGCTACTTTTCCGGATGGCAACCCTGTATTTATAACTTATGATGACCATCGGATGGCAATGTGCCTTGCTCCTTTATCAGCTTTGCATCCTATTGTGATTCAACACCCGGAAGTGACTGGCAAAAGCTATCCAAATTTCTGGAAAGACCTGAATACACTCAAATTCAGTATCAAAGCATGTAATAAGTAAGTACTAATACAAATGGGCGTTGGTTTTGTAAGTTTATAGTATATCATCGGTTATTTTAAGAAATATCACTATAAAAATATAAAAAATATCAATAAAAATTCAGTTCTAAAATATTTAACATTACCTTTACATCGTTAAAAAGATAAAAATTACTACAATGTACGATGTTATTTTAGCAGCAATAACTGCATTTGCATTAACATATTTATCCATTCCTTCTATCATTTATATAGCTCTGAAGAAGAATTTGGTAGATACACCCAATGAGCGTAGCTCTCATTCTTCGGGCACACCTTCTTTGGGAGGTATAGCCATCTTTGCAGGAACAGTATTTTCGATTTCATTTTGGGTACCATTTCAGTATTTTGACAATCTCCAATATATCCTTGCAGCATTTATAATTATATTTTTGATAGGTGCCAAAGACGATGTCATTTCGATTTCACCCAGGAGTAAGTTTTTAGGTGAATTATTTGTAACTTCCATTCTGGTATTGAAAGCCAATGTAAAGTTGACAAGTTTGTACGGATTAATGGGTATCTATGTTCTGCCGGAATATGTCAGTATTATCTTTTCTATCTTTACAATTTTAGTAATTATCAATGGGTTTAACCTGATTGATGGTATTAACGGATTAAGTTCCTCTCTTGGATTACTTATTACCTTTGTCTTTGGTATATGGTATTTTTTAATTGGCAGTATTGAATTTTCGGTTATGGCCTTTGCGTTATTTGGTTCTTTGTTGGCTTTTTTAAAGTTTAATATAACGCCTGCCAAAATATTTATGGGAGATACCGGCTCCTTGTTTGTAGGATTAATATGTGCTATTCTGGCTATTCATTTTATAGAGATTCAATCACAGATACCAGAATCACCATATACATTTTCTTCTGCACCTTCAATAGCTATAGGGATATTGATTCTTCCATTATTTGACACATTACGGGTCTTTATACTTCGCCTGATGAACGGTAAATCTCCTTTTCATCCGGACAGAAGACATATACACCATGCGCTTATAGACGCAGGTCTTTCGCATATGCAGGCCACAGGATTACTGATAGCTATATCCATAGTGTTTATCATTTTGTCTTTTATGCTTCAAAAGATAGGCAACTTCAATCTACTTGTCATTATCATTTTACTTGCTACGGTTTTGTCAATAATAGCAGGCAAATTTGCCAAACGCAAATTATCTAAAGTGTAATATTTTTTATGAATGTGGTGTATGTGTTTGTCGGAGGAGGAATTGGCAGTGTAGCCCGGTTTTACCTGAGTGCGTTGAATATAAATAAGGCTGAAGTTTTCTGGCCTGCCGGAACAATGCTGGCTAATCTTTTGAGTTGTTTTATACTGGGTATTTTAACCGCAAAAATCCTTAATGATCAGCTACATGCTTCTGCAGCTTTGTTGCTTATAACCGGTTTTTGTGGTGGATTCAGTACCTTTTCATCGTTTAGCTATGAGTTGTATCTGTTTTATCAGAAAGGAGCAATATTATCCGGAATGGTTTATATCGGTGTCAGTCTGATTTTAGGACTGATGTTACTTGTATTAGGTATGAAGATAAGCAGTTAATGTTTACAGTTTAACAAATTTTAATTCTGTTCTTCTGTTTTGTTGCCTTCCTGCTTCGCTTGTATTTTCTGCTATAGGTTCTGTAGCACCTTTTCCCTCGTAAAGGATTCTGTTTGCATTAATATTTTTATTTATCAATGCGTCTGTGACAGCTTTGGCACGTGCTTCGGATAAGATGAGATTACCTTTTTCTGAGCCAATATTATCTGTGTGTCCCACTATTTTTATCACGAAAGAAGGATGATCAAGCATCATTTTAACAACGTTATTTATTTCAAAATCTGAAGTAGGCTGTAATACCGAAGATCCTGTTTCAAAAAATATATTGTGCAGCACCATCGAATAATTATCTGAAAAAATGGTATCTTTAACAACCGGAATCAGGTCAATATTTAAAATATAGGGTTGAAAAGTAAAGTCTTCTTTTTGCAGGTCAAAGTGTTGTGAGAAGAAAATATAGCCGGACGCATTGACCTTACAAGCATATTGTTGTCCACTTGGTAAAGGCGCAATAAAAAATCCGTCGTTAGCTGTTGTCGTTTTAAACAGTGTTTTATTTGTTATTAAATCCATCAATTCAACATCACCTGCCAGGGGTTTTTGAGTGTTTATATCCTGGATATAACCTTTTACGTAGGTCGTCGGTACGGGTCTGGCATTTTCATACAACTCAAAAGAGTATATATTGATATTCTTGAGTAGTGTATTGTCATTATAGTTTGTGTTGCTGGCAAACCAAGCGGTTTTTCCATCTGAAGATACGGAGAGACTTCCTTCGTCTCCTTCAGTATTTATAGGAAATCCGATGTTAATGGGTGTACTCCAGGTATTATTGTAGGTGTCAAATCTCGAATAAAAGATATCAAATCCACCCATACCAGGATGTCCATCTGATCTGAAATATAAGGTCTGTCCGTCAGGGTGCAAAAAGGGGCTTTCATCATCTCCCGTAGAATTCAAAACCGATCCCAGATTCCATGGAGTCATCCAACTGTTTTTTTCATCTTTTTGTGTCATCCACAGATCAGCACCACCCACAGAACCTTTTCGCCTGCTCGAAAAAATCATCGTCCTGCCATCAGCTGATAATGTAGGGTGAGAATCCCATGTTACGGAATTAACAACTTTGCCCATATTAACAGGTTTGGTCCATTCATTGTCCATAAACATGGAATAATACAGATCACAGCTACCATAGGATTCTCTGCGGTCACAGGCTGCAAAAACGATATAGTAACCGTCACCGGATATAGCGAAAGCACCTTCGTTGCCTACAGTATTTACACCCGACATAGGCCTGGCATTTATCCATGTTGTACTGTCTTTTTGTGCTATGTATATGTCTTCCTGTCCGATAAAATCTCCGGGATTCTGAATGTTTCTGGTAAAAACAAGATGCTGACCGTCAACAGATATTAGCGGAGAATATTCTGAATGTGCTGTATTTATGATAGGGCCTGCTCCTACAGGATGGAATGGAACAGGATGCTTAATGGCATGATCTATGAAAAGGCAATTTACTTTCATTTTTTTTGCCTTTTCAATCTTCTGTGCATTGTCTGAAGTGTTGATAAACTGATCCAGATAAACAGCCGCCTGAGCGTAATTTTTTAATGCTTTTTCAGTTTGAGCAATTGAATAATACATTTCAGGATTAAATGAAGGATTCAGTTCTATGGCTTTTATAAAAGCTGTTTTTGCTTGTGTATAATTCTGTAATACAAAATATTGAGACCCAAGTCGAAGGTATCCCTCGGTGAAATCAGGTTTTATTTTCAATAGTTTATTAAATAATACTATACTTTTTGCTGTTTTTCCGGACTGTGCCAGAGCTTTGGCTTCCTGGTATATTTTAGTCTCTTTGGGTGATAGTTGTGGACTATCATTGATTTGTGCTAATCCCTGTTGATAAGTTAAGCAACTCAATAAGAATACGAATAAATATTTAATTGTTTTATGGATATACAATAATTTAGCCATGTTTTATAATTTGTATATGACACCTGAATTCAGGTATATAATACGATTTTCTATTCTAAAAGTTGAATTTATTTTTTATGAAACAATACATATTATTTCCAATGTGTAACGTAATTTTAGCATGAATTATGCTTAAATTTATCATAAAATCAGCCCCTGGAAGCAATTTCCATGATGCCAGATGATGGTTTTACCTGTATAATCTCCGGAAGTAAACCAAAGGTCTTTTGATATGCTGATGATATTTGATCCTGGGTATGATCATCAAGGCTTCCTTTGATCAGATTTATCGTGCATCCGCCGAAGCCGCCTCCCATCATTCGCGCACCCAAAAAAGCAGTATTGTTTTTGGTATATTCAACCAGCCAGTCCAACTCAGGACAACTGACCTCATACTTTTCAGATAAACCTGTATGAGATTGATACAATAAATGTCCTAAAGCTATCGCATCGTTATTGATTAATGCTTCTTTAGTTAACAATACCCTTGCATTTTCCTCTACGACATAGCTTACTCTGTTATAGAGCATTTTGTCCATCAAAGGACGAAGATGCTGCAGGTCAGCCAGAGTTATGTCTCTCAGACTTGCAACAGGTTTATAATTGGAAGTTATCCAGTCTACTCCCTGTAAACATTGATTGTGCCGCTGATTATATTCCGAGTCCAGCAAATTGTGCTTGACTTGTGTATTAAACAGATAAAAGGAGTAGTCTCCCCTGAGAAAGTCTATATGTTCAAAGGAATTGTCATGACAATCCAGCATTATAACCTTGTCTTTGTGACCATTGAATATGGTAAACTGATCCATTATGCCACCCTGAACACCATAACCTCTCTCGGCGGTTACAGCTTTAAGAACCATATCTTCCGCTACGTGTCCTAAACCATTGATTTTTTCTATTACAGAAATCACACCGCATGTCAATGCCGAAGAAGAAGAAACACCTGCTGCAACAGGTAAATCTCCGCCAAATACCATGTCAAATCCGGTAACCGGAACGTCGGAGTATACTTTTAAAACCTGTTGTATAAATTTAAACCATCCGATTGAGGTCGAATTGTTGATGTCCTGCCGGCTGATATCAATCCGGTCGTTGGTATTGGCAGCGATTATTCTGAAAGAGTTATCCCGGTTGGGAGCATAAACAAAACTTATTCCCTGACTGGTAGCGAATGGCAGTACAAAACCATGATTATAGTCGGTATGTTCGCCTATGATATTTGCTCTGCCGGGTGCAAAAGAAGCGTATTCATGTTTATATCCGAATGCTTGGATAAATATGGATGCGAGTGTATTTATCATTATGAGACAGTGGATATGGACTGTATTTCAACAAATCTTTTATAAGGACCTTCTACGTCCAGTAGTTCAGAATGCGTTCCGGTCTGTACAATCTGACCATTTTCCAAAACGATGATTTTGTCTGCTTTCTGTATTGTAGACAGGCGGTGAGCTACGATTATGGATGTTCTGTTCTGCATTACTTTTTCGAGTGCTTCCTGTACCAGTTTTTCAGATTCTGAATCCAGTGCAGATGTAGCTTCATCCAAAATCAAAACAGGCGGATTTCTCAGTACTGCTCTGGCAATAGTCAATCTTTGGCGTTGTCCACCTGATAGTTTCATGCCTCTGTCCCCAATCGATGTCAGATATCCTTCGGGAAGAACAGAAACAAAATCATGTGCATTGGCAATAGTTGCAGCGTCAATAATGGCTTGATCTGTAAAATTTTCTTCTCCGAATGTTATATTGTTTCTGATTGTATCGTGGAATAAGATTGCGTCCTGAGAAACGATTCCAAACATATTTCTCAAACTATTTAAATTCATATCCCGGATATCGATTCCATCTATTTTTATTGATCCCGAACTGACATCATAGAATCTGGGCAGCAAATCTACAAAGGTGGACTTGCCGGCACCTGACGACCCTACAAGAGCTACAATTTCTCCTTTTTTAATATCAATACTGATATTATCCAAAGCGGGTGATATGCTTTCAACGTAGGAAAAACTTACATTATCAAATTCTATAACCTCTTCAAAACCTGTTTTTTTAATCGCATCAGGTTTGGAAACGATATTGTTTTCTATATTCAGTACCCTGTCAACTCTATCAAGTGCTGCCATACCTTTTTGAATATTAAAATAGGCAGATGAAAAAGATTTGGCAGGCTCTATAACTTGATAAAAAGCGAATACAAAGGCAAAGAAAATATCCGGTTCCATTTTTTCCTTAAATACAAGTGTGGCGCCGTACCACAACAAAACAGTAACTACAGAAACTCCTAAGAATTCAGATAGTGGTGAAGCAAGGTCTCTTCGGTTGATGACGTTTATTAAAGTATTTCTGAAGAATGTATTTTCTTTATCAAATTTACTTTTCTGATAATTTTCTGCATTAAATCCCTTAACTATTCTAAGTCCACCTAAAGATTCTTCAACCTGAGCGGAAAGGTTGGCTATGGATTCCTGAATATTTACGGAAGAACTTTTAAGTTTATTGACGGTTTTACCGATGATCAATCCGGCAAAGAGTACCAGAATAAATACAAATAACGTTAAGGATGCACTGATGTACAGCATATAAACAATGCATCCAATGATTATTATAGGAGCTTTGAATATAGCTTCTATTACGCTAAGGACGGACCACTCAATCTCCTGTACATCTACGGTTATGGACGATAACAAAGCACCTTTACGTTCGTTGCTGTAAAAACTTAGCGGTAAATCCAGATATTTGGAAAACAGGCGCTTCCTCAAATCATAAATAATTCCATAGCGCATGGGAGTAATGGTGTACAAAGCTCCATACCTGAAAGCATTTTTAAAGAAAAAAACAACGATTAATGCCAGACATACATATAAGAGTGTTGTCTCTTTGCCATAATCATTAATAAAAGTGGAAATATAATATTTGGTCCAGGAATTGATATTGCTGTCATCAGGGCGGACAGGGTTAGGGTTTGTCCTGTCAAATAAAATATTAAAAAAAGGTACCAGTAAGGGAATACTTATAATAGTGAAAACAGAGTATAAAATATTACATAGAATACTTAGTGCAAAGTACTTTTTGTAATGTTTTATTTGGGAAATCAATTTCCAAAATCCCTCCATTGTGGTTTCAGTATTATAGTACTATTGGGTATACAGAAAAATTCAGTTGGTCAGTAATACAAAGGTTTAAGTACTAATCAATAAGTTTCTTAAAATCAAAAGTATTCATAAATCCAGTATTGAAATTACCCTGTCTGAAATTCTCATCTTTCATCAATGCCTGATGGAAGGGTACAGTTGTTTTGATACCTTCAATGATAAATTCATCCAGGGCCCGCTGCATTTTCTTGATACATTCTTCGCGGGTTTGTGCCTTGCATATTAATTTGCCAATCATAGAATCATAATAAGGAGGTACAGTATATCCGGCATATACATGCGTATCCACTCTTACACCATGACCTTTAGGACTGTGAAAAGAAGTTATTTTGCCGGGGCTTGGCCTGAAATCGTTAAATACATCTTCGGCGTTGATACGACATTCCATGGCGTGTAATTTAGGAATATAATTTTTACCCGAAATCGGATGTCCTGCAGCTACTTTTATCTGTTCTTTGATAAGGTCGTGATCTATTACTTCTTCTGTCACAGGGTGTTCAACCTGTATACGGGTATTCATTTCCATGAAATAGAAGTTTCTGTACTTATCGACGAGGAATTCGACAGTACCAACACCTTCATAATTGATGGATTTTCCGGCTTTAATAGCGGCTTCTCCCATTTTTTCACGCAGTTCGTCAGTCATAAAAGGTGAAGGACTTTCTTCTACGAGTTTCTGGTGTCTTCTTTGTATGGAACAATCTCTTTCTGACAGATGACATACATTACCAAATTGATCTCCGACGATCTGAAATTCTATATGACGTGGTTCTTCAACATATTTTTCCACATAAATACCATCATTGGAAAAAGAAGCTTTAGCCTCTTTTTTTGCGCTATCCCAGGCATGTTCAAATTCACTGTCCTGATTCACGATTCGCATACCTTTTCCACCGCCGCCGGCAGTAGCTTTCAGAATGACGGGATAACCGATCTGGTTGGCTATTTTGATTCCCTGTTTTATGTCTTTCAAAAGTCCGTCAGAGCCGGGTACTACTGGTACGCCAGCTTTTATCATGGTTTCCTTTGCTGTTACCTTGTCGCCCATACGGTTGATCATATCTGCAGTAGGTCCGATAAATTTGACACCGGATTGCTTACAGATTTCAGCAAAAGAAGCATTTTCAGCGAGAAAACCATATCCTGGATGGACTGCATCGGCATTCGTTATTTCTACTGCTGCCATGATTCGCGGTATATTGAGATAGGACTCAGATGATGCAGCAGGCCCTATACAAACCGCTTCATCAGCAAATCTGACGTGGAGACTTTCCATGTCTGCTTTGGAATAAATAGCTACGGTTTTTATTCCCATTTCCTTACATGTACGTATTATACGCAATGCAATTTCACCCCGATTAGCTATTAATATTTTATTAAACATAATAGGTTATTAAAAATTGCTTAAATAAAAAAAAAGATACTTGAATCAAGCAGGATTCTATGCTTCAACAAGGAAGAGTACCTGGTCGTATTCAACTGGTGAAGCATCTTCAACCAATACTTTTACGACAGTACCTGAAATTTCACTTTCTATTTCATTAAAAAGCTTCATTGCTTCGATAATACAAACCACATCTCCTTGTTTGACAGGATCGCCAACTTTTATAAAAGGTGGTTTATCCGGGCTTTGAGATCTGTAAAATGTACCAACAATAGGAGATTTTATTTCAATCAGATTGCTTCCTTTAGGTGCTTGTTCAGCGGGTTGAGCTGCGGGAGCATCCTGTCTTTCCATAGTCTGCACTGCTGGTTGCAGCGTAGGAACCTGTGCCATCTGAATGGCTGGAGCAGCAGCTACTGTTTGAATAGTTGTCTTCTGGTACTTATCTGTTTTGATTTGTACCTCGACATCTTTATCTTTAAATTTAAACTCAGTAAGATTTGACTTATTAATCAGTTTGATGAGTTCCTGTAATTCGTGAAAGTTCATATCTCTGTTATTTAATGTTGGTTAAGCTTTTACTCTTTCAAGATAGGCACCTGTTCGGGTATCTACTTTAATTTTATCACCTTGATTTATGAAAATAGGTACTTTTACTTCGGCACCGGTTTCTACTGTTGCAGGTTTTGTAACGTTGGTGGCAGTATCTCCTCTTACTCCGGGTTCAGTATAGGTAACTTCAAGAACAAGGTGCTGCGGCATTTCTGTAGTAAGTGGAATATCTTTTTCAGCATGAAATAAAATTTCAATTTCGATTCCTTCCTTTAAGAACTCAGGGCTATCCAGCATTGCTTTTTCAATGGTAACCTGTTCGTAGGTCTCATTATCCATAAAATGGTATCCTGACTCATCGTTATATAAAAACTGAAATTTTCTACGTTCGACCCGTACGTCTTCTATTTTATGTCCTGCAGGGAAGGTGTTTTCTATTACTTTGCCGGTAGTAAGGCTTTTGAGTTTAGTTCTTACAAATGCATTTCCTTTTCCAGGTTTAACGTGTTGAAACTCCACAATTGAGTAAATATCTCCATTATAATTGATACAAAGTCCGTTTCTTATGTCTGAGGTATTTGCCATGAAATATTAATAATTTTTATGTTTAAATATTTATTTTTTACAAAATTAGTAAATTTAATTTTATTTATGATTTATATCTGACAAATTGAATCAATAAGACCATTTTATCAGAATACTTCCCCATGTAAAGCCACCTCCAAATGCTGTGAGAATCAGATAATCTCCTTTTTTTAACTGTGGTTCGTATTCAGAAAGGCATAAAGGAATGGTTGCTGCCGTTGTATTGCCATATTTGTGGATATTGACCATAACTTTCTCTGCAGGTATGCCCAGCATGTCTCCTACAGAATTGATGATTCTCATATTTGCCTGATGCGGTACCAGCCAGGATATATCATCTATCTCTAAATTATTCCTTTCGAGAACCTGATTGGTTGTACTGACCATTCCGTTGACAGCGGCTTTAAATACGGACTTTCCTTCCTGATATACATAATGTTCTTTGTTGGCTACTGTTTCGGCAGAAGGTGGTTTTAGTGAACCGCCGGCTTTCATATGTAAAAACTCTCTGCCTGCACCATCAGCCTTCAGTAATGAATCCATAATTCCGGATTCTTCATCAGTAGGTTCCAGCATCACAGCTCCTGCACCATCACCAAATATGATACATGTGGCTCTGTCTTCATAATCGACTATAGAAGACATCTTGTCTGCACCTACGACTATTACTTTTTTATACATGCCCGATTCAATAAACTTTGCTGCCGTTGTCAATGCATATAAAAATCCCGAACATGCAGCATTGATATCGAAGCCAAAAGCGTTTTTGGCACCAACTTTATCAAGTATTGTATTTGCAGTATCCGGGAATACCATATCACCCGTTACTGTTGCACAGATCAACAATTCAATATCACTTGCCTGGGTATTTGTTTTTTGCAGTAACTGATTAACAGCTTCCACGCCCATGTCAGAAGTAGCTTTGGAAGGATCCTTTAGTATTCTTCTTTCTTTGATACCGGTACGGGTGGTTATCCACTCATCATTTGTGTCAACCATTTTTTCCAGATCCGCATTTGTAAGTACATCATCTGGAACATATCCGCCTACTCCGGTTATAGCTGCATGGATTTTTGACATGGGTTGCGTTTTTTAATTGAAATTAAATGAATCAATGTAAAAAGTGGCGCAAGATACGGCATTTTATTTTCAAGAGAAAATAAAATTGATTTTTATAGGTTTTTCATAACTTGATTAATAAAAAACTTTAACACATATTTTATTGATAATAATTGATTTGTATATTTATTAATATATGAATTGTACTGTCTTTTGTTATCTTTGGTTGAATTTGGTATTATTATTGATTGATTACAATATAGTGTGTTGTAATATATTATATTTTTAATAATAATGTAATGTATTAATTGGACGACAGTAAAAAGCGATTAAATATTTTTGTTATCCCAAAATCAGTTTATAATGAAAACAATTAATTTTGTTTTAGGCTTAATAATTTGCCTGGTATATACCGGGACTTTAAAAGCAAATGAATTAAAAATCAACTTTGCATCCTATGATTTAAAAGAAGCCCGTATCAAAGCGGGAACTGAAGGAAAGTTAATCTTTATTGATTTTTATGCATCGTGGTGTACGCCATGCAAGTGGATGGATCAGACTACCTTTATTGATGAGGAAGTCGCTGATATTCTGAACAGTAATTTCATTTCAATAAAAGCAGATATTGATGAAACACAGGGGTTTGAGTTAAAAAATGTTTTTGATATCAAATATCTTCCGACTATGATTATTTTCAATTCCGAAGGCAGAATGATTGATCGCATTGAACAAACATTATCACCTCATCAGATGCGCGCATTATTGAAAAAATACAATGCTCCTGAAAATAAACAAATAGTAAAATATGGAGTAAATACCGCTCCTAACCATAATTTTAAAGATATCGATTATAATAATCTCGAAAGCATGCATAAAAATGCATCTCAATATCAGCAATTTTTTGGTAGTAATAAGCATGAAAAGGTTTTTAATGTGCAATTAGGTGTATTTGAAAGGTATCAGAGTGCGGACGAAATGGTTAAATCCCTTAGGCAGTTATTTGTAGAACCAATGACTATAACTAATGAAATAAAAAATGGTGTAGTATTGTACAAGGTTAGAATAGGGCAATTCAGTAGCTACGACGAAGCGCTTCAGTTTAAAAAAACCATCCGAACCGAATACAATATGGATGGTTTAATTATATAATAGGGAAAGCAGCAACAAATTATGTCTCAAACGCTACTTATAAAGCACATCCGTAAGATATACGGTACTACTACGTCTGATATTCCATTTAAGAAAGGGAAAGAAATGGCTGTTGTCAATACACAGGATAATGGTTTTATATTGATTGAAAACGACATTATCCGGGCATGGGGAGACATGAGTCAATGCCCGGCTACGGCTGATATAGTTATAGATGCGACTGGCAAAAGTGTATTGCCGGCATGGTGTGACAGCCATACACATATCGTTTTTGCTCAGGGAAGAGAACTGGAATATGTTGATAAACTCAAAGGCAGGAGTTATGAAGAAATAGCAGCTAAAGGCGGAGGTATCCTGAATTCAGCTAAAAAACTTCAGGAATTATCAGAAGATGAGTTGTATGAACGGTCATTAATACGCCTCAACGAAGTAATCAGTAACGGTACTGGAGCTATTGAAATAAAAAGTGGTTACGGGCTCACGGTGGAAAGTGAATTAAAGATGCTTCGGGTCATTCAACGGCTGAAGAATACATCACATGCAACCATCAAGTCTACTTTTTTAGGTGCACATGCTTTTCCTCAGGAATACAGGAATAACAGAGCGGGTTATATTGATTTGCTTATCAATGAAATGTTGCCTCAGATCGGTGAACAAAAATTAGCGGATTATATAGATGTCTTCTGTGAAAAAGGTTTTTTTTCTGTTGAAGAAACGGATACAATCCTCAAAGCTGGTTTGCATTACGGCCTGAAAGCAAAGATTCATGCCAATCAGTTGAATATATCCGGAGGTGTTCAGGTAGGTATTGCCAATCATGCTGTTTCAGTGGATCATCTGGAAGCAGTTGGTGAAGCAGAACTGGAAGCACTGCAAAAATCGGAAACCATACCAACAGTATTGCCTTCCTGTTCTTTTTTTTTAAATATTCCCTATGCACCGGCGCGTAAAATGATAGATCAGGGTTTGGGTATAGCTATTGCAACGGATTTTAATCCCGGATCAAGCCCGTCTGGCAATATTCCACTTTTAATGGCTCTTGCATGCAATCATATGCGACTTATTCCCGATGAAGTGTTTAATGGAGTAACTATCAACGGAGCACATGCAATGGAATTGGGACATAGTCACGGTGCTATAGGTGTAGGAAGAAAAGCCAATCTCATTATTACAAAACAAAATACATCTTTGGATTATATGGTGTACTCTTTTGGAAGCCGGCACATCGATCAGATGATACTTAATGGCAGACCTTGTTGAATAAAGTATCATAAAAATTATGAAACTATACATCAGATAAAAGTGTTGTTAGCATGTGAAATTTAAATAGTCTGATTTAAGATATGGACGTATTGAGGATGAGATTACCTAATGAAGGATTTGATATAAAAAAGTTAACTTTGAAGACAAAATATCTCCATTTTTTTAAAACGTCCGAAATCAGAGTAGGAAAATCACTAATTTTTATAATCTTTGCACATTTTTTGACAACATATATCAGGTAATGTTTCTACACATATTTAAATCTAAAATTCACAGAGTTAAAGTTACGGAAGCGAATCTCAATTATGTAGGTTCTATCACCATAGATGAAGACCTGATGGATGCTGCCAATATCTACGAAGGAGAGAAAGTGCAGATAGTCAATAACAACAATGGCGAACGAATAGAGACGTATGTAATTAAAGGAGCGCGTGGTTCAGGTATGATTTGCCTGAACGGTGCAGCAGCCCGAAAAGCAGAAGTGGGAGATGTTGTGATAATTATCAGTTATGCGCTTATGACACCGGAAGAAGCTAAAATATTTAAGCCCACAGCGATTTTTCCTGACGAAAATAATAAGCTGAATTAAGAGGTTTACAGGCTAATCTCTCGATCCAAGCAACTGGATATATGAAAAACAACATATCACGTTATATCACAGTCTTGCTTTTTACCGGTCTTGGATTAGCAACGTTGTTTTTAGTATATTACTATCAGAATGCGGCATATCAGGCAGATTGTGCACTCAAAGGCGTATCCGGGCAGGAATGCAATCTGATAGACAAATTACTGGACGATCTGAATCATGTGAATTATAGCTGGATATGGATTACTATCATTATGTTTATGATATCCAACGTAATGCGGGCTTACAGGTGGAAGATGATGCTGGAAGCACTTGGTTACAAGCCCAGAATGGTTAATTTATTCAGTACGGTTATGGTAAATTATCTTGCTAATCTGGGTATCCCACGATCAGGAGAATTAGTCAGGGCAGCCCTGATATCCAAATATGATAATATTCCGGTAGAAAAAGCGTTTGGAACAGTCGTCACGGACCGGATATTTGATGTTATAATGATGGCAATTGTCTTTGGAATGACAGCGCTTTTAGGGGGTAAAGTTGTGCTGGATTACTTGGATCAAAATATTAATATAAGAGACAAAGCCGGATTTTTACTGGACAGACCGGGTGTGATAATTGCTTTTATAATTTTGATATTGTTGGCTACTTATTTTGTTTTTAAAAACAGAACAAGACTACGGAACACAACTATAGGGAGCAAGCTTATGCATAAATTCAAGGGGTTTTATGATGGTGTAATCAGTGTAAAAAATGTTGCCAATCTGCCTTTATTTATATTTCATACAGTTATGATCTGGATATTGTATTTTCTTATGCAGTACCTTGCTTTTTTTAGCTTTGCTCCAACTGAAAATCTGGGACCAATAGCAGGCTTAGTCGTATTTGCTTTCGGAAGTTTAGGCATAGTGGTTCCTACTCCCGGTGGAATGGGTAGTTTTCACTTCCTGACTACTGAAGCACTGGCTATATACAATGTGCAAGGGGCAGATGCTTTTACCTACGCCAATATTGTATTCTTTTCTATTCAGATTTTTGCCAATATTGTGTTTGGAATAATTTCACTGGTACTTCTTTCGTTATACAATAAAGTGCAGCCATGATAAAAGACAAGATATTTCACAATCCGGATGAAGCGAAGACAACCATTGAAGACTGGAAGGCACAGGGACAGAAAATAGTGTTTACCAACGGATGTTTTGATTTGATACACATTGGTCATGTATTGTATCTGGAGGAGGCAAAAAGCAAGGGAAACCGGTTAATTGTCGGGGTTAACAGCGATTTGAGTGTGCAGCAACTCAAGGGAAAACACCGACCAATCAATGATCAGTATAACAGAATGCATATACTGGCCGCTTTGGAAAGTGTGGATATGGTAATGCTTTTCGAAGATAATACACCCATTGAATTAATCAAAATGGTCGTTCCCGATGTTATAGTAAAAGGCGGCGACTGGAAACCGGAACAGATCGTGGGTGCAGATATAGTTCTGAAAAACGGAGGAGAAGTATTATCATTACAATTTGTCGAAAATTACTCAACAACGGCTATCGAACAAAAAATCATAAATGCCCACATAGTTCAGAAATAGGCTGTTTATTCAGACATACCGAGAATGTGTGTGTTTAAAATTAGCGGTCCGAATTCAGCGTTACGACAAATAAATCGCAAATCGTCAGAAATTTTTAAATAAATTATGCAGTTATCACATTTAATACAATTCCTGAATGAAATAGCACCTGAACAATTTCAGGAAAGCTATGATAATGCCGGATTAATTACAGGTCATCCTGATATGACTATCCAGGGAGTTTTGGTCACACTCGATTGTATAGAAAGTATAGTAGATGAAGCTATAGAACTGGGATGCAATGTGATAGTTGCACACCATCCGATAGTATTCAGTGGACTCAAGAGATTGAATGGATATAACTATGTAGAACGAACGATTATCAAGGCCATAAAGCACGATATCGCCATATATGCTATCCACACCAATCTGGACAATGTTTTTTTATCCGGAGTTAATACTAAAATCTCGGATAAACTCGCACTTCATGACATAGAGATTCTGGCACCTAAGCCGGATATCATCTATAAAAACTACCCTGTAGGTGCCGGTATGACAGGCTATCTGCCAGCACCAATGGAGCCGGAGTTATTCTTTGAGTATGTGAAGGATAAAATGGAATTGAAAGTTTTCAAACATACAGCTATTTGCAAAGACAAGATACTAAAGGTAGCACTCTGTGGTGGGTCAGGTGGTTTCCTGCTGCAGCAGAGTATACGGTCAGGAGCAGACGTTTTTATTACTTCAGATTATAAATATCATGAATTTTTTGATGCTGATGGCAAAATTATTATAATCGATACAGGGCATTTCGAGAGTGAAAAGTTTACAATTGATTTACTTTATGATTTGATTGTTAATAATTTTAGTACCTTTGCAACCCATTATACAAATATAATTACTAATCCTATCAATTTTTATTAAATAAATATGGCAACTGTAAAAGAAAAAAGTATTGCAGAAAGATTAAAAGCCTTATATGATCTCCAGCAGATTGACTCCAAATTAGACAGCATCGCTGTATTAAAAGGAGAATTACCTATGGAGGTGAGTGATCTTGAAGATGATATTTCAGGAATACAAATGCGTATTCAGAAACATGAAGCCTCAATAAATGATGTAGAAACAGAAATTTCAAGGCATAATTCCAATATTAAGGAATCAGAATTGCTAATAAGCAAGTACGAAAAACAACTGGATAACGTCAAAAACAACAGAGAATTTGATGCATTGACAAAAGAAGTCGGTTTACAAAAACTGGAGATTCAGCTTTCACAGAAAAAAATTCGTGAAGCCAGTGTTACCAATGAATCCAAGATCGAATCTCTGGCACAACTTAAGGCCAAACTTGAACAAAGAATCAAAGATGTAGAAGCCAAAAAGGTTGAATTACAAAAGATAATTGAAAAATCCGAAAAGGAAGAAGCCAAACTAATTAAAGAGTCTGACAAGGCAAGAAAAAATATCGAAGACAGAGTCCTTTTGTCCTATGATAAAATCAGAAAAACATACAGAAATGGTTTGGCAGTTGTCACCGTATCCAGAGGTGCTTGCGGAGGGTGCTTTAACAGAATACCACCCCAATTGCAAATAGAAATCGGAATAATGAAGAATATTATCGCATGTGAACATTGTGGTCGGGTACTTATAGATGAAAAGGCACTTCTCGAAGATGCAGAGTAATCTCAATGAAGTAAATCTGTAAATTAATTTCTTAAAAAATATTATGCCCCCAATGATTTTCATTTGGGGTTTTTTGTTTTATGAAACTGGATTTTTCAATTATTATTTTTCTGATTTTTGGAATGACAGGCACAGTGTCCACAGCCCTGACTCAGGGCAGGCTGATACTCTCAGATCAGATGGTAGCTGCATATAATGAAATTTCAGCTTTAAGAATCCAGGAAGGAAAAAGGATACTTCAGAAATCAGATTATGCAGCCAATAACAATTGGATGGGGTTGTATATTGAAAATTATATTGACTTCTTTACATTATTTATTCAGGAAGACAAGGCATTGTATAATAAATTACTCCCTAACCGAAATTACAGGTTAAAAAAAATAAGGAATGCTGATTCCAACTCACCATATTATCGGTTTTGTCAGGCAGAAATTATTTTGCAGTGGGCGATTATCAAATTAAAATTCAATGATAAGGTCAGTGCAGCGCGCGACATATATGAAGCATATAATCTGTTAGAGGAAAACCAGCAGAAATATCCCGATTTTATTTTAAATAATAAAAGCCAGAGCATTATACATGCTCTGGCAGAAAATATACCATCCTGGGTCAGAAGATTACTGAAAATAAATGGCTCTATCCAAAAAGGAACCAAAGAGATTAAAGCACTGGCAGATTATACGTTGGAAAACCAGCATATGTTTAAGAATGAAGTGGTGGCTATCTACAGTTATATTCAGTTTTATTCCAATAATAAGAAACAGGACGCATACGATTTGTTGGACAAATATAAACTTGACCACCGTACGAATCCACTGATAGCCTTCCTTAAAGCCACAATGGCACAAAAAAATGGCTATAATGAAACTGCAATAAAAATATTGGAAGAACGACCTCAATCCAATAACTATTTGCAAATGCATTATCTGGATTTTCTTCTGGGAAAATTCAAATTATACAGGCTTGACAAGGATGCCGATGAATTTATTTTACAATTTGTCAATCATTTCAAAGGTCAACACTACAGGAAAGAAGCTTATCAAAAACTGGCATGGCACAGCCTCGTAGTCAGAAATGATAGAAATGCTTATTTAAAGTATATGGAAAAATGTAAAAATCTGGGAACAACACTGATAGATGAGGACAAACAGGCTTTTAGAGAAGCAAGGAACAATGAGATTCCTGATATACATTTACTCAAGTCAAGACTCCTGTATGACGGAGGGTACTATCAGAGAGCATATGATGTAATAGCAAACCATGCTCAGGAATATGTAAATTCATCAAATGAAGGAGAATACTACTACAGAATGGCACGTATTCAGGACGCTTTAAATAAGGATAATGAAGCCGTAAAGTATTATAAGATAACTATAGAAAAAAGCAACCCCAATAAATATTATGCATGTAGTGCTGCATTAAATACAGGACTTATATATGAAAGAAAATATAAATATAAAGATGCTGAATTTTATTTTAACAAATGTCTTCAACTCAATGCAGAAGGATATGGCAACAGCCTTCATCAGAAAGCCAAATCCGGAATTGAAAGAATAAATAATAATAAAAATTAAAACTTAATTTGATTCTGAAATAATACAACCTGATTCATTTTTTTGATATTTTGAGATGAAATTATGTATCTTGTATTATTACTTAAGTTGAATAAAATCCAATTTTACTTATTCAGTAATGGTACTATACTAATAAAAAATCGTATTTTTGTGTTTAAATATAATCAGGTTCTCTCCCAATATTTTTACACATTGAATATTTTGGCTTGTTATTTGTATCAAATAAGTAAAACAAATAGCTATATTCCTTGTAGTTATAGCCATAATAAAGTAAATTTATAACTAATGAGGTATTTATATATTAAACATGTTATAAATTGTATTAATTTTGTCTTTTGAATTTAATAATTTTTAAAATTCCTGAAATGAGGAAAATTTTCATTACACTCTTGTTAGGCATGCTTTTTTGCCTGAATAACATCCAAGCACAGGTGACGGTATCTATATCCAGTGCACTTGTTGATAAGGATGCAAATGCCAATATAGATGTTACTGTTAAAGGATTTACCAATATTGCCGGAATGCAATATTCAATTAATTATGATTCTACAGTAGTTGAATTTGTATCTTTTACAAATGTTACAACATTGTTACCTGATCTGGAAAGCGGTTTAGCCGGACCGATTGGAACAACCTTAAAGAAAGGACAGATTGTTGTAACCTGGAATAATGCCAATGGAAATTCTTTGCCTGACAATACGCGGCTATTTACTATTGTTTTCAAGGCAATCGGTGATAAAGGTACAAAATCCGATATAGTAGTCAGTAAGGTGCCAAGGATTATTCAGATCTTTGATGTTAGCCTAAAAGAACTTTCAGTTTCGAGCAATAAAGGAACTGTTACTATTAAGGGAACACCACCCAGTAACACCTGTGTAGATCCACCATGTACGGATCCTAAAAATTTCAGATTGGCAGGAGGTGTCAAAAGCGTCAAAAAAGGGGACAATGTTTGTGTGCCCATAACTGTTAAAAATTTCAACAATATGATTTCCGGTCAGGGTTCTTTAAACTGGGATCCTGCAGTAATTAGATATACTAATGTTAAGTTTCCTTCTTCGGGTGGAATTCCTGGATTTGGAGGACCTAATGATTATAATGACAGCGGTGCTCCTCAGGGAAAATTCCGATACCTATGGTCATCAGACAAAAAAGTAACCTTGCCTGACAGCACTGTAATTATGGAATTGTGTTTTGATGCAATAGGTAAAGTTGGAGAAGTAGGATGTTTGAAAATGTCAGACGATCCCTTACTTACACTCTGGGAACAGGATGTAACCGGTATTATCCCTGCATGTTATTTATATGGTAAAATTACAATAACGGACACAGATCCAAATCCGACTAAAGTAGTTACAATCAATTTGAATCCTGCATCCGGTAAAAAAGGAGATATAGTATGTATTGATGTATCTGTTTTAAATTTTATAGACATTTTTACTATTCAGACAAAGTTTGGATGGGATCCGGCTCAGTTGAAATTTGTCAGAACTGAAGGATACAATCTTGAAGGGCTGAATTCCGGAATTTTTAATAATACCAACAACACATTGAGTATGTCCTGGAGCAACGGAAGTCCTCAGACAAAACCGGATGGCCATAAGATATTCAGAATGTGTTTTGAATTGTTATGTCCTGATGGTAATAATTATTCAGCACAGATTACAGTGCCTGGTCCTACAGAAATAACTGCCAGTGTAAATGGTTCTCCTGCCCAGGTGACCAGTGCTGTAAATGGGACATCTATCAGTGTAACCTGTACAACTGTTGATCCGCCAGTGTGCGCAACGGGAGCAATTACACAACCCAGTTGTAACGGAGGCAGTGATGGTAGTGCTGCCATGACGGTTACCAATGGTAATTCATGCGATTATCAATGGAAATCATCTACGGGTACAGTAATTAAAAGTGGTGCGATATCAAGTGGTAATCTGACACTTACCGGAGTTAAAGCAGGTACATATACTTTCAGTGTTGTTTGTTCAGGAACTGTAGCTACAACATGTACGGCTGTTATAGCAGAACCTTCAAGGATAAGTATCCCAACCAACAATGTGGTTACGAATGAAAATTGTGGGTCTAAAGGACAGATTAATATAAGTGGTACTTCAGGCGGTAATGGAGGATATCAGTACAATTGGGATCCGTCACTGGGCAATACAGCTAATCCTACGAATCTAAGTGCTGGAACATATAAAGTTACAGTTACAGACTCAAAAGGGTGTACGGCGTCTGAATCCTTTGTAATTACTGATGTTATTACACCACTATCTGTAACGGTTACACCTACACATGCAAGATGTAACGGAGATAGCAACGGTGCAGCTAAAGTAACAGTATCCGGAGGATGTACTCCTTATATATATAGCTGGTCTGCCGGATTATCAGGAGATGCTCCGCAGGGACTAAAAGCCGGAACATACAGTGTTACTGTATCTGACAGCTCCAATCCTGCTCATACAGCAGTATCATCAGTTACCATTAATGAACCTTCGGCTGTCAATGTCACGGTTACTAATATCAAAAAAACCAGTGGAACTTCAACATCTGACGGAGAAATTACTATTAATATATCAGGTGGTACACCAGGTTATGTAACTTCATGGTCAGGAAGTTTACAGGGTGGTGCAACCAATGGAACCCAACTGGTATCAGGTATACCGGCAGGAATCTACAGTGTAACAGTGACTGATGCGAATGGATGTACCAGTGTACGTAATAATATTGAAGTAACATCAGAAAAAGAGATTATTGACCCACCGGTAATTGGTAACGTAACAGTTTCTTCAAACTATAATGGATTTGGAGTTACTTGTTTTGGAGGAAACGATGGTCAGATAACAGGATCTATTACAAAAGGAACATTTCCGGTTACGGTCACATTAAAGTCAGGGATACAGACTATTGGTTCACCACAGGTTATCAGCAGTCCTAATTTTACATTTTCTAGTCTGATAGCCGGCACTTATACTGTGGTTGTTGAGAATTCAGCAGGCTCTGTTACATCTACTTCATTACGAATAACACAACCATCCAAGCTGGCAGCAACCGTAAATACAAATTGCTCTGACCTGGATAAAGAAAATGGCTTTATAGAAGTTTTAATGAATAATACCGGAGTAGGTAACTATTCATATTTTTGGCTGGAAGTTAATGACTTAGACAATAAGATTGAAAATGTTGGAGTAGGTAAATACAATCTGACTGTTACAGATGGTAATGGTTGTGAGCTAAGATTGCCTAATTTGGAAGTGAAAACCTGTTCAATAAATCTGGGAGATTGTTATAATGCATCTACTATTATTACACCCAACGGGGATAATTTAAATGATATATTTTTAATTAACTGTGTAGATGACAATCCTTCAGACTTATCTGTATTTGACAGATGGGGACGACTCGTATATTCGCAGTTGAATTACGACAACACCTGGCAAGGAATTGATAATGCCGGAAAAGATCTTAAAGAAGGTGGATATATCTGGGTATTAACCGTTAACTTCGGACAGGGCAGAAAGGAAGTATATAAAGGTACGTTAACCTTGTTAAGAGGTGATAAATAATTAAAGTTGTCAATACAAAAAAGTAAATTTTATGAAAACAGGATATATATATTTAGCATCAGTACTTTTCTTTGTAATTGCAGGATTCAATAACAAAGTCCATGGACAGGCACGATATTTTGATGAAAGATACATTTATACTCAGGCCAATTTATCACCACAACTGATTAATCCGGGTGCTTATGGTGCCAATATGGATCACAATATTTTGGTAAATTACCGCAATAAGTGGTCAGGTATTGATGGCGCACCACGAACGATTACATTGGCTTATAATGGAGCTGTAGGCAATAGATTAGGTTTGGGCGTCAACATTATGAGTGATAAATTCGGAGAGCTTGAAACGTTTAAAGGAGGAGTAGGATTGTCTTACACAATTCAATCAGAAAGTAACCATGTAGGTTTTGGTATATCGGCCGATTATATTAAGCATGGATTAGCCGGATTGGGTAATGCCGTTCCCGGAGATCCTATTGTAAACGGAGCTCTTGAAGGTGCTGAATATTTTGAAGCGTCATTTGGTGTGTATGGGGTATATCTGAATAAATTAACCTATGGGTTAGTATTGCCTTCATTGATTAATGCAAGAATCAGTGATATCGACGTTGAATCACCCTCCAGAGAGTTGGGATTTATTTTGCAATTTGGATACAAGGTTGTCGTACATCCGGATATTTCCCTTACGCCTAATATCATTATGAAAAAGCTTAACAATGTTCCGACACACATAGATCTCAACCTGAATTTCGGATTCTTGCAGGATAAGCTGTTGGCTGGTGTCAATTATACCCTGGGAGCTGACAAGAGATTAGGATTTCTTTTAGGTACAAAAATCGATAAATTTAATTTTTATTATTCCTATAATACTTCATCACATATAATTCAGGACTATAATAATGGATCTCATGAATTAACAATTGGTGTTAATTTTGGAGGCAAAAAGTCTTAGACAGTATCAACAATATATTTATTTAAGTAAAAGGGTTATCTGTATGGATAACCCTTTTTTAGTTTATAGATTGCAATTCCGCCTATTTTAACAATATTTGAAACTGAGTATTGAGGAAAAACGTAGCTATAGATTTGTGAAGTAATTACAATATGGTTACGTTCTGGCTATATTTAGTATTAAATGTAAGGATGATACAGATAATCGTAATTATTATGATCTGATTCAGGAAATTCGTTAATCGAAACACTTCCATTCAATCAAACAAAATTATATTTCGTGTATATATTAAATTATTAAGACTAACTTGTATTAAATTTTGCTTGATGATTATTAACATTAATTTAAAATCAAAAATCAACTTCTTCATAGCTTTAGGAGTATAATTATTTATATATTCGTAACAAGTAACTACTTCATTTTCAGGCAAAAAAAAATATTGATACACAATTTTCCAAATTTATTCTGTAATTATGTTGTAATAGTTAAAGTAATACATTGAATTGATTTTAATATTAAAAATTTCAAGGTCGTGTAAATATCAAATGTGATATTTTTTTTACTTAAAATTTTGTGATAAGTAAATATAAGAATACTTTTACACTTTCCAATGAAACGAATTGGGAAAGTCCATTTGTTAAATTTTGTTAATATTTTTATTGAAGTTTCAGTATTAAAGTTGTAAAAATTAAAAATCACATTTATGAGTCAGAATGCAAATGTTAAACAGTCAGGTGGAGGCAGTTCTTTTAGTTCCATGTTTCCGGTTTTATTAATTATAGCATCCGTCGTGACGGGTTTTTTAGTATTTAATTATATACTTGGAGATCCATCCAATTTTGAAAATGGGGATCCAAATGGTCATCCCAAGGTAGGTAATTATTTAGGTATGATGTACAAGGGTGGTATAATGGTTCCTATCCTTATGTCTTGTTTTATGATTACAATTGGAATTACAATTGAGCGTTTGCTAACATTGGCAGTTGCAGGCGGAAAAGGCAATTCGAATAACTTTGTACGTAAAGTAAAAGATCTTCTAAAAGGTGGAAATATCGATTCAGCTATCTCAGAATGTGATAAGCAGAAAGGATCTGTTGCCAATGTTATCAGAGAAGCTTTAGGTAAATATAAGATTGTCGACAAAGATGCATCACTGGACAGAGATCAGAAAGTTGCTGCAGTACAGAAAGAAGTGGAGGAATCAACATCATTGGAGTTGCCAATGTTGGAAAAGAATCTGGTAATTTTATCTACGTTGGCATCAGTATCTACATTATTGGGACTTTTGGGAACAGTAACAGGTATGATACGTGCCTTCTCAGCGATTGCTACAGCGGGTGCACCGGATGCTGTTGCCTTGTCTTCAGGTATTTCTGAGGCCTTGATCAATACAGCATTGGGTATCGGTACTTCTGCTATTGCGGTAATTATGTACAACGTATTTACTACCAAGATTGATAAGATGACGTATAGTATCGACGAAGCAGGATACAGTATTGCACAAAATTTTGCTATTAAATAGTTAATAATCAGATTTGCTATCACCTATTATCAGAATATTACGTCATAAGAGTATAAGTAGTAGCAAATTAATCTTTAAAAAAGAAAAATAATGGCTAAAGCAAAAATAGCACGAAAAAGCACTATCATCGACATGACAGCCATGTGTGATGTGGGTTTTTTACTTTTGACATTCTTTATCTTAACCACTAAATTCAGACCTCAGGAGGTAACACAAATTGATTTGCCTGCTTCAACGGCGCAATTTCCACTACCTGATGTTAACGTTTTAAAGTTTGATATTTCTAAAGACGGAAAGGTATTTTTTGGATTGGACGACCAACACACTCGTTTGGATTTGTTGGATAGGATAGCCGAAGAATATAAATTTGACTTTAATGAAGATCAGAAAAAAGCATTTAAAACGATAGAGTTATGGGGTGTAAATATCAATGATTTACCGAGTTTTCTTTCCATGGATCCCAGTGCCAGATCAAATTTTGTTCAACCTGGACTTAAATTGGATTCACTGGAGACGGGAGGGGATCATCAGGTAGAAAATCTGATAACGTGGTCAAGATATGCCAATCCTGAATTGCGTATAGCAATAAAAGGAGATAAGTCAACATCTTACAAATCCTTTGATATGCTGATTCAGGCATTGCAAAGGTGTAAGGTTAATAAGTTTAATATCATTACTACCGAGAAGAGAGTGGCACAATAAATTTATTTTTATAACGTAAATTGTAATATAAGAAACGACCATGGCAGAAATGGAAGTAGCCGATAAAGGCAATAAAGGTAAAAAACGTTCCAAAAAATTATCGACAAGGGTTGACTTGACACCAATGGTGGATCTGGCTTTTCTTTTGATTACTTTTTTCATGTTGGCAACTACGATGAACAAGCCTAAAACCATGGAAATTAATAAACCGGTGGATGAGAAGGATAAAGATGATAAAGAAGAGCCAACAATCAAGATGTCCAAAACATTGAATTTAATGTTGGGTGACAATAATAAGGTGTATTGGTATGTATCTCCCGATGAAATAACGGCTGGTTCAGGTATTGAATTAGATAGTACGGATTATTCAGCTCAGGGATTAAGGGCAATAGTTAAGCGCCGCCAGAAAGAAGTTCAGGAAATGCATGGAGATAAAAATGAATTATTTGTAATGATTAAGCCTCTACCGGGATCTAAACTAAAAAATACCGTAGATGCTTTGGATGAAATGACCATTAACGGTGTTACCAAATATGCAATATTGCCTCCAAAGGAAGCAATTGACTCTTTGGTTGCTTTACAAGTCCATCAGAAACGCAAATAAGAACATTTTTTGGAACGAAATTGATTTTTTTAAATTTTAAAAAATAATAAAATATCACACGTATGTCAAATCAGCCTATAGCAAATAATATAGATGATCTGGTGTTTGAGAACAGGAATAAGGCCTATGGTGCTTATGTTCTCCGTCAGAAGTATGGCAAAAATATGACACGTGGTACGGTAATAGGTATTTCTTTGTTTCTGTTATTAATGCTTTCCCCTACTATATATGCCTGGTACAAAGGTATTATAGCTAAAGGAAATGCAGATAAGGAAGAAATGATAGAAGTAACACTGACGGAACCACCACCAATGGATCCTACCAAACCACCACCACCACCACCACCCAAAGTAGATCCACCTCCTTTAAGAGACCAGATCAAATTTGTGCAACCGGTGGTTAAGAAGGATGAAGAGGTAGTTGAAGAGGTTCCGCCACCTGACGTTAGCCAGTTGAAGGATAAGGACCCGGGTAAAGAGGACAGAAAGGGAGAAGAAGGAGGTAAGACGGATGTAGATTTTACACCACCGCCGCCACCGCCACCACCGCCACCAGTAGAGAAGGAAGAGGAGCCTATGAATATGGCGAGTGTTCAGCAAAAACCTGAGTTTCCGGATGGAGAAGCAGCTTTGTTCAGATATTTGAGTGAAAATATAAAATATCCTGCAATAGCTCGTGAAAATGGTATCAAGGGTAAAGTAATTTTGTCATTTGTAGTATCCAAGTCAGGTTCTATAGAAGATGTACAGGTTATCAGAGGTATCGGTGGAGGATGTGACCAGGAAGCTGTTAGAGTTGTAAAAGGTATGCCAAGGTGGAGTCCGGGTAAGATGAATGGAAAAGCGGTTAAGGTTAAATACACGCTGCCAGTTAACTTTACCCTACAAGACTAAGTATGTCTTCTGTACAAAAGGCACAAAATTATATCTTAGGTTTTGCTATAATAGGTATGGGTGTTTTTTCCTGGATTTATGATCAGGATTTAGTACCCAACGGTAAAATTTTAAGTGTTTTGTTTGTGATATATGGTTCCTGGAGGCTGTATAGAGGATACAAGAGTCAGTAATTAAATGACTAATAACATATAGATACATTTTTAGAGAATTAGTCTTATATAGCTCGTCTGTATAAGACTAATTTTTAGATTAAAAAAATTATTGTTTATTTAACATTGTTATAAATAACTACTCATTTTATTAAATCGTCTTAATTACAAATGAAAGCATTTTATTGCATATTAATATTTTTGACAGGATTATCATCATGTAAAGATAGTATAACTAATAAAGGGGCTGATTTTAAGAACAGCCCGGTAGTAGGTGAAGCAGTAATATGGTGTGATGAGAGTTTGAAAAATGTTATTGAACAGGAAGCGGATGTATTTGAAAGATCATATCCACATGCCAAATTACAGGTACATTATGCGCCGGAAATGATAATCAAAAGAATGTTTTATGCAGATAGCATTGATGTAATGATAATTTCACATGGGCTGGATAGTACAGAATTGAATGGGTTTCATAAAAGAGAGATTTGGCCTCGGCAGTATATGTTTGGAAAAAGTGCGATGGGTTTTGTTGGAAACACAGATCGAAAGAAACTTAAGTATAAGTATAATGAAATGGTTGATTTACTTACTTCTGCTAACCAAACATTTGCTATTGAAAACAAAAATTCCGGAATAGCGCTGGAACTTACGCGCCATTTGAAGGGAAAATCATTGTCAGATAAGGTATATGCTCTTGAGAATAAAGAAGCCGTTATTGAATGGCTTAAATCAAATCCGGAAGGAATAGGTATTTTGGATTGGAGCAATATTGCTGATGAAGATGATCCGAATACTGATGAATTATTGCAAAATGTTTCAATAATTGAAATATCAGGTATTTTACCGGTAACTGAAAACACCTTTTACGGACCTCAGCAGGCCAATCTAAACGAGTACTATCCATTTACCAGAGATTTATACATTATAAGGCGTGTCGGAATAACGGATGTGTCTTTGGGGTTTGCTTCTTTTGTATGTGAAGACAGAGGACAGAAGATCTTACTTAAAGCAGGTTTATTACCTGAATATCAGTACGAAAGATGGATAGAGTTTAAGGGAACCGAAAAGTATAATGTAGTCAAAGATTAAATATAAAAGAGAATATTAATTAACAAATAAGTTTAAAATTTTTTAGAAATGAGAATCGTTTTTAGTTGGGCAGCAGTTTTTTTTGCAATGGTGCAAATTCTGACAGCACAGACCGATCTGACACCGGGTATTAAAATGATAAGCAATGAAAATTATAGTGATGCGACTGTATTTTTTGAAAAGATAATGAAAGCAGAACCAAGGAATGGTTTGCCTGTATATTATCTAGGTAAAATTAAATATGAACTTGAGGATTTTGGTGCTGCACAGGAATTATTTGATAAAGCTGTTACCACCGATAAAAAATGCGCATTGTGTTCCATAGGTCAGGCACAGATGTGGCTGGAAAATGGCAAGACTATGGAAGGTGATAAAGCAATGACATATCTGGCACTAAAAAATAAAAAGTCAGCTACTATTTTAGCTGCAATAGGAGATGCTTACCTTTTTAGCCGTAAGCCAGACTATAAACTTGCAATAGAGTATCTGACCAAATCCCGGGATATAGATCCTAATGTAGGTTCCACATGGGCGCATCTTGGTGATGCTTTTACCAAAGATAATCAGGCAGGAAATGCAATGAATGCTTATGAAACAGCCGTAAGAAAGGATAGCAAGAATGTTGAGGCCTATATCTCCATGGCAAAAATCTGGCGTGCAACCAAGAATAAGGAACAAGCTATCGAGAATCTGCAAACAGCGGTGAAACTCGCACCTGATTTTGCACCGGCTTATAAGGCTTTGTATGAGACATACATGAAATTTGGTGAAAATGATAAAGTATTGCCTGTATTGGAAAAATATGTTTCTTTGGCTGGAACTGATGAGCTTGCCAAGCTTAGATTAATAAGGTTTATGCATACTGAGGCTAAAGACTATGACAGAGTTATTCAAAATGCCAATGAGTTAAAGAAAACAAGTAAAGATTATACGCTTGACAGATGGCTGGCATATGCGCACACAGAAAAAGAAAATTATGCTATAGCTGACTCTTTTTTCACGCTGCTGGATACAAATCTTGTGAATATTAATGAAGATCCCTATGATGCAGACTTCTATTATAAAGGTAAGGTAGCAATGGGACTGAAGAATTATGATAAAGCGTTGGAATTTTATCATAAATTATGGGAGAAAAATCCGGCCGGACGTATTGAAGTATTAGGTAATATTGCCAAGCGTTTTTATGACGAAAAGGACTATGATAATGCTATACGTTTTTATAAAGAGAAGGCATTGTATGCAGATCTTGAAGTGTCTGAACAGTATTTCCTGGCAGGTGCATATTATGCCAAAAAAGATTATACACAGGCATTGCAGGAATTTCATAAATTGGTAGAGGTTTCTCCAAATTATGCAATAGGCTGGTACAATATAGCAAAGTGTGTTGAAAAGTCCGATCCTGAACACATAACTTATCCTGCAATGGCAGATTATGTTAAGTTTATTGAGGTTGTTAACGGTTTAACGGAGCAGGAGAAAGCATATTACAAAAATTATGTAATCGAGGGATATATGTATATTGGTTACGGTAATGTAGCTAAAGAAGATAATAAGGCAGCAAAAGCTGCTTTTGAACAAGTATTGTTAATCAATCCCGATCATGAAAGAGCCAAAGAATATGTAGCACTTTTGTCGAAGTAATTGACGTTAATTGTTAGAAAGATATTGAAATAAAAAATGCCTGTCATGCAGGCATTTTTTATTTCAATACGAATAACTTTTTTATCAGAATCCGATGCTGCAATCTGGTTTTAGCTTGCTAAGTATTTCTTTGGGAATTCCATTTTTATGTACCATAATGATAGTTGATTTATATTGTACATATGGTTTGGTTACATAAAGGTATCCTTCAAAATCATTGGAAGCACCCCAGGAATTTTTTACCATATAGTAATCCTTACCTGTTTGGTCTTTAGCAATTCCTACGATCTGCATCACGTGGTCGTCAGTAGTAGTAAGGTTGTTCAATGCTTCCTGACGCATGGCTTCACTTATTTTTTTATCCGGTTTGGGACCTTTAAAAAGATCAGCTTTTGTCATGGGATCAATGTTGTAAACATTCAGGTCCGGAACGTAGGCAACACCATTTTTATAGGAGAAATATGGTTCTGAGACATCTGTCGCCCAAGCTATCGTATAATTATTGTCAATGGCATAGTCAATGATTGTTGTCAGGTCGTCCATAGGAACATTCCAAACGCGGTCATGACTCCAATTGTCTGGTATTGGAATTACAAATTTTTCATAGTAATTAAAATCCTTGTAGGAAGACAATTCAACATAGTCAGCAGGATCAATGCCTACCATTTCTCTTGCAAATGATTTGGGTGTATAATTTTTACCATTATACGTGAATTCATCAGGATATGCTCCGAGATAACTGTCCAGAATCTTGTTTATATTGTCCATCCAGACAGGAGACAATTTGCCTGCAGGATTTTTTAAATAAACATCCAGCAAGGATTTAAGAATGGCAGACATTTCCTTAAAGTCATTACGGGTCTGACCAAAATTCAAGCCTGAATATACTTCCTGAGGAACAGCCCCGTATTTTTTATACATATTGATGACATCATGAGAGGCGCCTCCTTCTCCCCATGATACGCCACCTCCGGTAAGAACATACTGTTTCGCTTTTTCATAATAGGCATTCCGTGCGGTAAATATTTCTGCCAGATCTACCGGTGTTTTACCCATTCTCATCATTTCGGATTCTAAAAAGGAGTTGGCGGAATAGCTCCAGCAAGTCCCGGAGGAACCCTGGTCTTTAACCGATGAATTGTCGATTTCTTTGATAACTTTAAATTTAAAGTCAGGATTTTCTGTACTGTTGTTTTTCAGGCTGTTTATCAGATTTTCCTGGGTAAAAACTATTTGTCCTGACAAGATAAAAATCGTAAGTATCAGTAATATTATTCTCATAAATAAAATGTTTGTTAAGTAAATAGAAGTATAAAAGTAAAACTTATATACTTTTTATGCAAATATTTTACAAAGAATGTTGTCATGAAATAAGGATTAATCTTCAACAGAAGACCTTTTGATTCTACAATTTTCAGGTGCTGATTGATGAAATTTTTGATATAAACTGTTATTTTTGAATAATTTCATATTTTTGAATTTTTTAATGAATTCATCAGGATGAAAATCAGATTATTACTCACAGGTATTGTATGTGTTCTCATAGTTATGAGCAGTTATGCCCAATTTGAAACACATGAATTGAAGCATGATGGCCGTAACAGGACGTATTATGTTCATGTACCTGCAGTGTATGATGCATCAAAGCCAGCATCCATTGTCATTTGGTTGCACGGTATGGGCTCAATCAGTGTTAAAGATGTTCAGAAACTTAATGAGCCTAATTTGTTTGTTCCTGTTTCAGATACTGCCAATTTTTTGTTACTGGTACCGGTTGCTGAGGATTCGGGTATATTGGGTATAAGAGCATGGAATTCATTGGCAGGAATAGAACTTTTAGGTATTTCGCCCAATTCAAATGTTGATGATATAGGGTTTATGGATGCGATGCTGGATGAAATCATTGGCAGTTATACTATTGATGAAAACCGGATTTTTGTTTGTGGATTTTCAATGGGAGGTTTTATGACTCAACGTTTGGCACTTGAGCGTAATGAAAGATATGCTGCATATGCCTCTGTAAGTGGAACTATCGGGTCTAATATTAAAGTTAAAAATCCTGGCAAAGCCATACGTTTGGCACATTTTCATGGTACATCTGACCAGACAGTAGGTTATGCTGTGAATAGTTTTGGTATGACAGTGGATGCAATGATTGATTTTTGGACAACAAATAATCAAACGGATAAAACATATACCCATCATGAGGTTATAACGGATACAGATCCGGTTTCAGGTAAGTCAATCGAGACGGATCACTATATTTTCAGTAATGGAAAAGAGGATATAGTACTTTATAAACAGAATAACATCGATCATGTCTGGTTGACTGAAAACAACTTAAGAATATGGGATTTTTTCAGGAATACCAAAAGTACAGTTTCTACTTATGGCGGATTAAATGATATGGTGAATTTTAAAATTTACCCTAATCCTGCACATGATTTTTTGAATATTGAAATTCCTGGAAATGAAAATATTTTTTCAATGGACTTATATGATGTATTCGGCCGTTTAATGATGAATACCATAGTATCTGCGTCATATTTTCAGATACCACTGAATACATCTCCCTTAAAACCAGGTATTTATATTGTCAGGCTGAAAAGCAGGGACACACTTTATACAAGCAGGATTGTTATAGAATAATTACATAGGTTATTAAAAAGGTGTACCTGTAAACCACTGCTAATGATTGAGATTTTGAAGTATTATTTATAATGAGATTGAACGATTTTTTGTTGCAATTACTAAAATTGTGATGTTTTTTAATCGTATCTGATTATTTTATGAGCTTGTTTACAGAATTGAAATGCATGTTCATAATGGTTCAGAAATAAAAATTGTACAATTTTGGTGTATGTTCTCATAAATCAGTGTAACTTTACACCTAAAACCAAGTCATTTCCCGCTTACTTTAAGCATATTATTTCCATTTGAAAATATGCATTTTAATGATTAACAAAACATTTAACAGATGTTACAATAAGATGTCTGTTAAATGTGTTTGTTTATGACTAACTTTGTGCGATTTTTTATAAATTGAGGGTATAACACATAAATATTTTTTAAAATATGATGTTAAAGAGAAATACATTTTATATAGGTCTGATAGTTTTACTGGCAAGTTTTAAAGGGATAGGACAACCTGATTTAAAACTACATATCGGTAATGTATCCGGTTTTAAAGACGATATAGTATGCATGGATATAACTGTTGATAATTTTGTAGATATCAATACCATGCAGTTTAATATTTCTTATAATGCTACTTTGGTTACGCCGATTGTTCCAATTGATTTTACAAATTCAGACCTTGCCCCTGACATAGATAACAGTAACTTTAATCTACTGCAGATTAATAATGGATATATAAAGTTTGTTTGGGATCATACACCGCCCATTTCAATGCCTGATGGTTCTGTTTTGTTTACAATATGTTTTAAATTGATCGGTGAACCTGGTAATATATCACCTGTTTATGTGAATAATTTATTGATAGATGTTGAAGTATGCAGCGAAAACCCTATCGATGGTCAATTATGTTCTGATAAAGTGGATTCGGATGTTGGTACTATTACCATTAAGTCCAATACACTTCAGGCCTTTGTTAACAGGTGTGATGCAGATGTCAACAATACATCCAATGGAGGTAGTGTGCGGTTTTATGCTGCAGGCGGTACTCCACCGTATAGTTTCAACATAAATCCCGGAGGATATTCGGGCGTTTTGAATGCTGATGGTGAACGTGGTTCTATTTCCAATATTCCGATGGGCAGTTATACACTTATTATCACTGATGCAACGGGGCAAATGATTTCAGTACCCATCATTATCAGCAGTAATTTACCTATTGTTGTAAACAGCGATCTTAAAGACCCCACATGTTTTAATAAAAGAAATGGCAGTATTAATCTAAATATATCAGGAGGTTTGGGGCCATATATATATGAATGGTCCAATTACGTCAGCAATACTGCTTTTAATAAGGAATTATTACCTGGTAAGTATAATGTTACGATTACCGATTTTAATGGGTGTGAAGTAATCAAAAATTATGTTTTGAAAGCGGATACGCTTAAATTTGATGTGACAGTTTTTGATTCAACGGGTTGTAATGAGGTAAAAACGGGTATAATAACCATATCCAATGTATCGGGCGGAACACCGACAAAAAACGGTAATTATCAGTATATTGTTAATAACATTGGTAATCCGGCAAATTTTATGAGTCCTGTCAATGTAGGGAAAATAGGAAATGGTACTGTAAGAATTGCTGTTCAGGATTCACTATTCTGTCGGGTAGAAAAGACAATAGTTATGCCTGTAAGAATACCATTCCAGTTTGATCACCTTGAAGTAAAAGATATATCCTGTAATGGCCTGAAAGATGGATCCGCAATGATACGCGCCATACCCGGTTCCGGGTATTCGTACACGCCGGATCCAAAGATGATAAAAACAGGAAATCTTGGAGGCACTTTGGTTGCTTCAGAACTGGAAGCTGGAACTTATATTATTTCTGCCAGAAGCAGTGAAGGCTGTGTTCGCTCCGATACATTCGAAATCGTTGATCCGGCACCTTTGACATTGAATCCGGTTGTTGTACAACCGGATTGTAAGGATAAGGGCTCGATAACACTCAACGTAACGGGTGGTACAGGGACATTTAACTATAACTGGAGTACGGGTAATGGAAATGTTAATCACATTGACGACATAATCACCGGAGGTACATATGTTGTAACGGTAACAGATATCAATAATTGTACAACTACCCAGTCATTTGTAATCAATGAATATGGTGCTTTGGCTGTGAGTGTAGATAAGCAGGATGTATCATGTTATGGAAAAACGGACGGCAATGCAACAGTAAATGTTGTCTCGAATAACGGTCAGGTTCCGAAAATCACAGTCATTTGGAAAGATGCCAGCGGAACAATCATAGCAACCGGAGTGACAACATTATATAATTTGTCTCCAGGTAATTACACAGTAGAGGTTACTGATGAAAATGGGTGTAGCAGTAATCCCAGATCATTTACTATAAGCGATGCCCCTGAGCTAACTATCATAACCAATTTAAGTAATCCTGCATGTTATGGTGAAGATGGTACAATAACAGCCTCAGTTAATGGAACAACAAGCGGATATACATTTGAATGGACAGAAAAAGGGAATACACAGGTAATTGATAATGATAATGTGCTGAAAGGGAAAGCAGGGACATATGTACTGAAAGTCAAAAATCAATCCGGATGTGAGAATCAGCAAGAGATCGTTTTGTCTGAACCGGCAAAAATAGAATTTGGATTACCAGAGCTCAGAAAAGTAACTTGTTTTGGGTTAAATAATGGCCAGGCGGCAATTTTGAATGGTCCGTCTAATTATACATACAGATGGAGTGGTGGTTCAGTAGGTCAATTTGCAATTAATCTTCCTGCCGGACCAGGATGGGTCGTTGGTTCCTTGGGTACATGTATGTCTGATACTGTTTTTTTTGTAATTGATACAAATCCATTGCTTGAACTTGATGAAACAAAGACAATTACAGTCAATCCCAACTGTAACGGAGAGACTAACGGATCGATTGTAATTGAAGCTACAGGTGGTACGGGATTAGGATATAAATATGAATGGAATGCAGGAATACAAAGCCCTTCATTGAACAATATCGGTGCCGGAACATATATCGTTAAAATCAGTGACAGCAATAACTGTGAGCAAAAAGATACGATAGTTCTGACAGAACCTGATATATTGGAAGTATTTACTGATAATGCCAAAACTGTCGAACTGGATTGTAACAATCTGGATAAAGGGAAAATTGCATTGGCAACCAGAGGTGGAAATCCGGGAGTAAAGCAGGTTCAGTGGCAGTCCGGAACAAAAACAGAAGGCAATATTGCTATAGATCTGAGTCCGGGTACATATTGTGCAACAGTAACAGACAATAAAGGATGTTCGGCGACTTATTGCTATACATTGGCAGCTCCGGTACCATTAAGTGGAAAATTAAAAACACCACAGGAACCAGTATGTTATGGCGGATCTACATGTTTGACAGTAGACTATTTGACAGGAGGTACTGGTAATGCCTATACCTTCCAGATTAACAACGGAAAAAGGTATCCCATCGATAGTTGTGTTACTGTTTTTGCTGGTCAATATTTTGTTAGCCTTATTGATTCATCAGGTTGTTCTATTGATACCACAATAACGATTAATCAACCGAATCCGCTTACAGTATCTCTGGGAGAGGACAAAGATATCCAGTTAGGATTGCCGACACCTCAGATTACACCCTTTATCAGTTCTGGTGTAGGTATCAGCAGCACGGTATGGTCACCTGATGACTACATTACCTGTATAGATGCAGCATGTACAACAGTTGAAATGAATCCGCCTTCTACAACGTCGTATCTGCTTACTGTCACCGATAACAATGGATGTACAGGAAGTGACGAAATAACGATACGTGTACGGGAAGTGCGCAATGTGTATTTTGCCAATGCATTTACACCCAACGGAGATGGGTATAATGATTATTTTCAGGTAGTGACCGGTTTGGGTGTAGAACGTGTCATGTCATTTTCTATCTATGACAGGTGGGGGAATAATGTCTTTATAAAAGAGAATTATGTACCTGATCTGGCAGGAACTGACGGTTGGGACGGTACTTTCTCCGGTAGGAAAATTGATCCGGGCGTTTTTGTTTATTATGCTAAAGTATTATTTATTGATGGTAAACAGATTGAATATTCCGGATCTGTCACATTGATTGACAGAGATAGAAATTAGTACTTTAGCATTATCAAATAAAGGTTGTTTGATTATTCCAAAGTTGATTCATTCGTTGATTCATCCATTTATGTTATTATACCAAATAATACGAAATGATTGGATACTATAGAGCAATATCGTAGTTTCCTAATGGAATCGGGTTTTACAGACTTAATAAAACGGTTTTTAACCAGTTGATATTCAGGAAGTATAAACTTTACTGATCATATCTGAATTTCGTGGTTGATATTGTATCGTATAATGTTTAATTACTTGTAAATATCGCAATAATTTTGTATCTTTGCAGACTTGTTAAAAAAATATATAATAAATTTTTATAATTTATAATGGAAGATAATAATAAAACTCAGAATAATAATTACGGAGCTGATAATATTCAGGCACTGGAAGGATTGGAAGCGGTAAGAAAGCGCCCTGCCATGTATATTGGAAGTACAGACGTGAAAGGACTACACCATTTGGTTTGGGAAGTAATAGACAACTCAATTGACGAGCACCTTGCGGGATATTGTACACAAATAGATACGTTTATACGTAAGGATAACTCAATAACTGTAATCGACAACGGGCGTGGTATACCAACAGGTATGCATGAGAAGTTAAAAAAATCTGCTTTGGAGGTCGTTATGACTGTATTACATGCCGGAGGTAAATTTGATAAAAACACCTATAAAGTTTCAGGAGGTCTTCATGGTGTAGGCGTTTCGTGTGTGAATGCATTGTCCGATTATGTTAAAGCGGAAGTATTCAGGGAAGGAAAGCATTTTCAACAGGAATACAGTAAGGGTATTCCCACTTCTCAAGTTGAAGTATTAGGCGATTCTGATAAGAGAGGTACTCAGATGACTTTTTCGCCAGACCCGGAAATTTTTGAAACGACAGTATTTAGTTTTCAGACACTGGCTTCCAGAATGCGGGAGCTTGCCTATCTGAATAAAGGGTTGTATCTTTCACTGACTGATGAACGGGAAACCAATGAGGATGGAAGCTATAAATTTTCAAAATTCCATTCAGAAGGTGGGCTGAAAGAGTTTGTAAAATACCTGGACGAAACACGCCAGCCACTTATCGAAGAACCTATATATGTGGTAGGCAAGGAAGAGAATGTTGAGGTTGAAGTTGCCATGCAGTATAATACAGGTTATCAGGAAAACATATTTTCATATGTCAATAATATCAATACAAAGGAAGGAGGAACACACGTAGCTGGATTCAGAAGGGCAATAACCCGTTTATTCAAGCAATATGGCGATGATAACGGACTTTTTGCCAAGGCTAAGATAGAGATTTCAGGAGAAGACTTTAAAGAAGGATTGACAGCAGTTGTTTCTGTGAAAGTCCCTGAACCACAATTTAAGGGGCAGACTAAAAGTGAATTGGGCAATTCGGATGTTACGGGTATCGTATCAAGATGTGTAGGAGATGTACTCAAATCCTATCTTGAAGAAAATCCGACTATGGCAAAACGTATAATCGACAAGGTAATCCTAGCGGCTACAGCACGTCATGCAGCGAGGAAAGCGAGGGAAATGGTTCAGCGTAAGAATGTTCTTACAGGAACCGGATTACCCGGAAAGCTATCTGATTGTTCGTCCAAGGACCCTGCCGAATCAGAAATATTTCTGGTTGAGGGAGATTCAGCAGGTGGTACTGCCAAACAGGGCAGAGACCGTAATTTTCAAGCAATATTACCATTGAGGGGAAAGATACTTAATGTAGAAAAGGCTATGGAATATAAGATATACGAGAATGAGGAAATTAAAAACCTGTTTACAGCCTTAGGTGTCAGTATCGAAGAAAAAGATGGTGAAAAGATATTGAATATAGATAAGTTGAGATACCATAAGGTAGTAATCATGTGTGATGCCGATGTGGATGGCAGTCACATTGCTACACTAATTCTGACATTCTTTTTCAGATATATGCGTCCGCTCGTTGAAATGGGTTATATATATATAGCTGCACCGCCATTGTATCAGGTTAGGAAAGGAAAGAGTTTTGTTTACTGCTGGAATGACGAAGAGCGTAAAGCTGCCATAGAATCCTATGCCAATGGCAAGGAAGATTCAAGTATCAAAACTCAGCGATATAAGGGTTTGGGTGAAATGAACGCTGAGCAGTTGTGGGAAACTACTATGGATCCCGACCACAGAATGCTGAAACAGGTCAACATCAACGATGGTGTAGAAGCTGACCGGGTATTCAGTATGTTGATGGGAGATGAAGTGCCACCCAGACGTCAGTTTATCGAAGAAAATGCACGGTATGCCAATATTGATGCCTAAGGTAGTTTAAGTAAGGTATACTCTTTATAAGCTAAATAAGATGGATTACTTGAGGTTCTGAATAAGGTGTATCGATAAATTACATGCATGAAATGAGTATGAGAATTAATATCAAAATCACATATTATACATCTATATTTAGGCTAAATAATGTAATAATAGTTTAAATTTCTTTATACGAGATGCCAGATATTATACGATTATTACCGGATAGTATTGCCAACCAGATAGCTGCGGGTGAAGTTATACAACGCCCTGCTTCCGTCGTGAAGGAACTCGTTGAAAACGCTATAGATGCCGGCAGTACTCAGATAAAGCTCGTAGTAAAAGATGCAGGAAAAACCCTGATTCAGGTTATTGATAATGGAAAGGGTATGACAGAAACGGATGCACGAATGTCATTCGAAAGGCATGCAACTTCCAAAATCACATCAGCCAATGATTTGTTTTCCATTAAGACGCTGGGATTCAGAGGTGAAGCACTTGCTTCTATAGCGGCGATTGCCCATGTAGAGCTGATATCCAGAACATCAGATGAAGAGGTAGGTCATCGATTGGTAAACGAGGGAAGTACGATTATCAAATCTGAAAAGGTACAGGCGATGCAAGGTACGATGATTACGGTGAAAAATTTGTTTTACAATGTACCAGCACGGCGCAAGTTTTTGAAGTCAGATCCCGTAGAAATGAAACATATTCTGGATGAGTTTCACAGAGTAAGTCTGGCACATCCGGAGATATTTTTTTCTTTGGAACATAACAATAATGAGGTTTACCATTTGCCGAAAGGCAATCTCAGGCAACGCATTGTAGGGATTTTTGGTAAAAATATTAATGACAAACTTGTACCGCTGAATGAAGAAACAGAGGTTGTAAATATATCAGGATTTATCGGGAAGGCAGAATCGGCCAAAAAGACATCCGGAGATCAATTTATTTTTGTAAATGACAGATTTATAAAGAGCAACTATCTGAATCATGCAGTTCGTTCTGCGTACGAAGATTTGATATCCAAGGAGTTGTATCCGACATATTTTATATTTCTGGATATAAACCCCGCACAAATAGATATAAATGTTCATCCGACCAAAACAGAAATCAAATTTGAAGATGAACGTTTGATTTACAATTATTTAAGGGTAAGTTTGCGTCATAGTCTGGGGCAGTATCATGTAGGTTCATCATTGGATTTTAATACGGATACCAACTTTATTAACAGGTATTCTGAAAAATCTAACCTGACGGGAGAAAAACATGAATCTTCACCCGGAGGATTGTTTTCAGGAAGTATTTCTGCTCATAAACCCGACAAAAGGAATAAGGATGAATGGGTTGAAGTGTATAAAGGGTTACAGCAAACAGGTATTCCTGAAAAGATTTCCTCATCCCATCTTGAGCATGAGGCATTTAAATATTCTAATTATGAAGAGAACCTCATTGAAAGCGGGAATAGGGATATTATACAGCTGAATGGACAATATCTGGTGTTTCAATCCAAATTAGGTTTGACAATTATTGATCAGCAATCTGCACATGAGCGTATTTTGTACGAAAAATACTTAAAACTGTTGAAAAAGGGTAAAGCTAATACACAAAAGGAACTTTTCCCACGAACGATTGAACTTAGCAGAGACAGAAGCCTTGTGCTTACGGAGATATTGGATATGGTAAATGGATTAGGATTTGAAATGGAAGGGTTCGGGCACGATACATTCATAATTCATGGAACACCCCTTGGGCTCGATACCAATACAGATATGGATTCTTTGATCAATAATATCATTCAGCAATTCATTGAAAACAAAGAAAGTGGATTGGGTATTGAAGATAATGTAGCCAGGTCAATGGCTTTTTCTTCAGGAATCAAACGCAATAAAAGGCTCGAAAAAGAAGAAATGTCAGTGTTGGTAGAACAGTTGTTTGCCTGTCAGATGCCTCAAAATAGCCCTGGTGGTAAGAAATGTTTCATTGTGATGGAACATGAAGAAATATTAAAACGTTTTAATTCATAAATAAATCAATATTGGATGTTAAGAATCACGGAGATAGTAAAAAATTTAATCATCATCAATATTATTGTATACTTTTCTGTAAAGTATCTTATTCCAATTCCGGGTATTGAACGTTATTTTACACTTGTATCTCCTGGCCAGGAATTCAATGTCAATGGAATTATCTATACATTTGAACCGTTGCAATTGATTACCCACATGTTTATGCATGGTAGTGAAATGCATTTATTGTTTAATATGCTGGGGTTGTATTTTTTAGGACCCTGGGTAGAATCCAGCTTAGGTCCGAAGCGTTTCTTTATATTGTATATGTCCTGTGGTTTGTTTGCTTCACTGGCACAGATGCTTTTTTCAGGAGGAATGATGGTAGGTGCTTCGGGAGCTACCTATGGTGTTTTAGCCGCATTTGCCACTATGTTTCCCAATATTAAACTGATGCTTCTATTTCCTCCGATACCAATCAAAGCCAAATATATGGCCATTGGATTGATTGGATTAGGCTTGTATTATGGTTTTTCAGGTACGCAACAGGGAATTGGTCATTTTGCACATATAGGAGGTGCCATTCTGGGTTTTTTAATGATCAGATATTGGAAAATGCAGAATCTGCAATAAATCATGCATTAATATGTTCAGATCCGTCTTTAAAGAAATACAGGCAGCTTTTGATTATGGCAGTATGCTGACAAAGATTATCATTGTCAATGTCGCAGTCTATGTTATTACTGCTTTATTGGGTGCTTTCTTTCCTGAAATATATGGAACATACATTTTACCCTACCTTGCAATACCCGGAGATCTGTTGACATTGCTGTATCGTCCCTGGACGATAATTACGCATATGTTTTTGCATCAGGGATTTTGGCATATGGCTATGAATATGCTGATTTTGTATTGGTTTGGTAATATCGCTGGAGATCTTTTGGGTGACAAAAAGATTTTACCCGTTTACTTTCTTGGAGGACTTACTGGTGCTATTTTTTATGTATTATCTTATCAGCTACTGCCGGATGTAGTCGGAATATATGCACTTGGTGCATCTGCTGCCGTACTGGCAATTGTTTTTACGGCTGTTTTTACTGCACCTGATTATCTGATGCATCTGATATTGTTAGGCCCGGTAAAGATAAAATATATAGGCCTTACAATTTTGTTTTTTGATATTATTGGAACTGCCGGAAACAGTAATACGGGTGGACATATTGCACATTTAGGTGGCTCATTGTTTGGGTTTTTATTTGTATATCTTTTACGTAACGGAACGGATGTATCAGCGTGGTTTTATAAAAATACGGATAAAAGATCTAAGCAAAATAAAAAGTCATCCAAATTAAAAATAGCACACAGATCAGAAGTATTACAGGCTAAAAAAGAACAAAATGACAAAGGCAAAGCTACTTCTGAGGTTGATATGATACTGGATAAGATCAAGCGTAACGGATATGATAGTTTGACGGAAGAAGAAAAAGAAATTTTGTATCGGGCAAGTAAAAGTTAAAGATTGAAGTTTATAGACCGAATGATACTGTTTATTAATCTGGGGTTTGTACTGGCTCTAATTATAGCCTATATATCACCAGGTATTGACCCTGAGCTCACATGGTCGGTGTCTTTTTTTGGACTTTTTTATCCTGTGTTGCTAATCATAAATGTGTTGTTTGTTGTCTTCTGGATTTTTAAAAATGCCAGATATGCATTGTTATCCCTGATAAGTATACTGATAGGCTGGAACCAGATACAGAATTTTATTGGTTTTCACAGCCAGAAGATTGAACATGACGATAACTCTATAGCCGTTATGACATATAATATCAGTAACGCCGCCTATGGGTACGACAAGGTTAAAGCGCAACGTGAAATCAAGAAGGAAGCCTTTATTGAGTTTTTACAAAAATATAAGGATATCGATGTTTTTTGTATTCAGGAAGTAGGTGATTATGCTCATGATATTCTGAAAAAAACATTTCCGGAACATCATATGCACTACAGAAAAAAAGGTGCGGTCATATTGTCCAGATATCCCATAGTTGATAAGGGAGAAATCGACTTTGGAACGATAACCAATTCATGTTTGTGGGCAGATATTCGTATCAATAAGGAGGTTATCAGATTTTACAGCTATCATTTACAATCCAATCAGATCAGTAAGGATGCCGACAATTTTGTCATCAATCCGGAACTGGACCAGACACAAGCATGGTATGATATCAAAGGTATGTTGCGGAAGTATAGGAACAGACATCTGCAACGAAGCCGGCAAGTCGAAAAGATTGCTACACATTTGCAGAAAAGCAAATACAGAAACATCCTGGCTGGTGACCTTAATGATCCACCACAGTCTTATACATACAGAGTGTTGTCCAAATATGGTAAAGATGCATTCAGAGAGCGGGGCATGGGTATCGGAACGACCTATGCAGGACGTATTCCTTTGTTAAGAATTGATTATATTTTTGTTGACAATACAATGCAGGTGGCTACCTGTGAGATTATAAAGGATAATTTTTCAGATCATTATGCGGTAATCAGTTCTATTGAACTAAAACAGGATAAATAGTTTTATTAAAATATATAAATACAATAATAGATATGAATTTGGTATTGGAAACAGCTAAGGACAATCTGCAATCAATGGGGTTTTTAGACATACATGTAGATCCGTCGCTTGATCTTATTGAGGAAATTAATAAACTTAAAAAAGAAAAAAATGCGATTGTTTTAGCGCATTACTATCAGGAATCTGAAATCCAGGATGTAGCAGATTATATTGGAGATAGCCTGGGATTGGCTCAGAAAGCAGAAAGTACAGATGCGGATATAATTGTATTTGCAGGTGTACATTTTATGGCAGAGACGGCTAAAATGCTGAATCCGGATAAAAAAGTTGTTCTTCCGGATCTTAAAGCCGGATGTTCGTTGTCAGATAGCTGCCCTGCGCCGATATTTTCCAAATTTAAGGAAAAGTATCCGGATCATGTTGTAGTCAGTTATATAAATTGTACAGCAGAATTAAAAACTCTGACAGATATATGCTGCACATCATCCAATGCCGAAGCTGTGGTTAACAGTATTCCGAAGGATAAAGGTATCATTTTCGCTCCCGATAAGAACTTAGGTGCCTGGCTGATAAAGAAAACGGGCAGAGATATGATATTGTGGAATGGTTCATGTATGGTTCATGAGATTTTTTCCAATGAAAAAATCACCAAACTCATGACACGTCATCCGGAAGCTAAGTTTATAGCACATCCTGAATGTGAAGATCATATTCTGGCTAAAGCTGACTTTATCGGATCTACTTCTCAACTGCTGAAATATACCAAAGAAAACGAAGCCAATACATTTATTGTAGCTACAGAACCAGGTATCATATATCAGATGGAAAAGGCGTCCCCTGACAAAACCTTCATTCCTGCACCTCCGACAACCAATTGTGCTTGCAACGAATGCCCACATATGAAACGCAATACACTGGAAAAATTATATCTTTCGCTTAAATATGAATTACCTGAAATCATACTGGAGCCCCGGGTAATCGAGCAGGGCAAAAAATGTATTGACACTATGATGGAAATAAGCCGTGAGGCTGGTTTTAAGATGTAGAACTGCCCGGATATTGTGACAATGGATGATATCTGAGCATCATTTCTCTCAGGTATTTACGGTCTACATGTGTATATATCTCGGTTGTCAGTATGGACTCATGTCCCAACATTTCCTGTACTGCACGTAAATCAGCGCCACCTTCCACGAGGTGTGTTGCAAATGAGTGTCTGAAGGTGTGTGGACTTACATTTTTGTTAATACCGGCTTTTGATACATAATCTTTAATTAGCAGAAATATCATTACACGTGTCATAGACTTGCCGCGTCTGTTCAGGAAGAGGATGTCTTCATGTCCCTTGTGGATGACAGGAAGTTGACTGCGTTCAGTACTGATGTACCAATCTATATACCTGATAGCAGGAGCACTTATGGGTACGAGCCTTTCCTTATTGTTCTTACCGAGTACCTTAACAAAACCTTCGTCCGGAAAATAGTTGCTGATTTGAAGCCCGACCAATTCAGATACCCGCAGACCACAGGCATAGAGTGTTTCTAATATTGCCCTGTTACGGTGACTATGTGGTAATGACATATCAATGGATGCGAAAATTGTTTGGATTTCTTCGAAGGAGAGTACATCCGGTAATGTTTGTTTTAGTTTTGGGCTCTCAAGTAATTCTGATGGATTATAGTCCAGCATATTCTCCATGATGAGATATCTGTAAAACGCCTTTATACCGGATATAATCCTTGCCTGGCTCTTGGGGCACAGCCCCAAATCATTGATAAAATAAACAAACGATGTAAGCTGACTGGCATTCAGTTTTTCAGGATCGGTATCTATTTTTTGAATATAAACGTACTCTTTCAGTTTTTCCACATCACGGATATAAGCTTCAATAGAGTGTGAAGACAGTGACTTTTCGAGCAGGAGATAATCCTTAAATCCCTTGATACTACTATTCCAATCCATATAAAATGATCCGAATATACAACGTTTTTAAGCAAAATTTGTTATCAACCTACTGAACCAGTATAATAAGTTAGAATACATGAAGATAGGAATTGTATGTTATCCGACTTTTGGAGGTAGTGGAGTAGTTGCCACAGAATTGGGGCTTGGATTGGCTGACAGGGGACATGATGTGCATTTTATCACATACAAAAGACCTGTACGTCTCACTTCTTTTCATACCAATGTATATTTCCATGAAGTAACCTCGATGGAATATCCTCTTTTTGAATATGCTCCCTATGAGACATCTCTGGCTGCCAAACTGGTAGATGTGATCCGGTTTGAAAAACTGGATATTCTGCATGTTCATTACGCAATTCCACATGCTGCAGTAGCCTTTATGACCAAACAGATACTCAAAGCAAAGGGTATTGACATTCCTGTTGTGACTACCTTACACGGTACGGATATAACGTTGGTGGGTTCTGACTCATCCTTCGCATCGGTAGCCGAATTCAGTATCAATGAATCGGATGGTGTCACAGCTGTATCCGAACAACTCAAACAGGAAACATTGGATACATTTAAGATAAACAGAGATATCCGGGTGATATATAATTTTATTGATTTCAACAGATTCAGAAAAACGAATAAAGATCACTTCAGAAAAGCCATTGCTCCTGAAGGAGAAAAGATTCTGGTACACATATCCAATTTCAGAAAAGTCAAAAGAGTACAGGATGTTATCAATATATTTGCACAGGTAGCCCCTAAAATACAATCAAAATTGCTATTGATAGGAGACGGTCCTGAAAGAAATTATATGGAAGATCTGTGCAGAAGCTATAAATTATGTGGTGAAATCCGATTTTTAGGTAAACAGGAAGCTGTCGAAGAATTATTGGCTATATCAGATTTATTTATTTTGCCTTCCGAAAATGAAAGTTTTGGTCTTGCAGCTTTGGAAGCTATGGCTTGTGAAGTACCTGTTATTTCGTCTAATGCGGGAGGAATCCCTGAAGTTAATATCGACGGAGTAACGGGATATATGTGCGATATCGGCGATGTGGATGGTATGGCTCAAAGGTGTGTAGAATTACTTGAAGATGAAGAAAAGTTGCGCAAATTTGGTAAAAATGCATATCAGCAGGCTAAGCGATTTGATATTGAAGCCATTCTGCCGCAATACGAATCATACTATAGGGAGATTATTGAGCGTGTTAAAAAGAGGAAGGATTAAAACTGCCGCAACTTCTTAGGTACAAATTATATCAAAGATATAGTTGAAGCCGGTATCGAATTTGATTCTTTAGCCTTATGTATCAGTGAAATACAATTCAATTATAAAGGAGTCACAATCGAAGGAAATTTAGATAATTTTTATTTCAAAATTAGAGGGTGTCAAAACAAAGAATGGGTGTGACACATTATTAAGTTTAGATTCGCTATTGAGTTTAGATGCCCGCATATTGGATATGGGAGAAAAGATTACTGGTGATAGTATAGCGGGAGGCATCGAAATGAAATTTACTATGGGACAAGACTATGTAAATGCTGACAGGGACTCATTGAAGTATATATGGAAAGATAGTTACGGCAATATTATTAGAGACAATGACAGTGACGATACGACTATTATTGTTTCCGGAGAAGATAAAATTACATGAATAGTTATAAATATTGTTTTTTAAGCTTAACTTTATAGCTACGACATTAATATGAGTCAATAATTTACATATAAAAATATTAATTATGAAAACCACTATGTTGACATTTATAATATCCCTTTTTTTCTTATTTGTGTATTCTGATTCTATTGGTACAGATTCAAATATCAATCTGGTGGTTCCTGATAAAATTCTTTGTACACCACCACCCAATAATAGGTGTAGTACTGCCTTTGATTTAGGGACTGGATTTGGCTCATTACAGATTACTGGTAACAACATTTGTGCTGACGCAGGAGGGCAATGCTCTGCGCCAAATAATGAATCTACAGTTTATTTTACTTATACAGTACCAACACAAGGATTAACACGTTTATTGTTGTATGCACCAAATTTTTTTATTGGAGCAAGTACTATATGTGGATCTGGTAATTGCGGGAATGGTTTTATTTCCGTAGAGTGCCCAACATCGGGTTCTAAATTATATATATCGCTAAGTAGTTCTGAAGCAAATGAGGGCAACTATTCTATGTTGATAACACCGGAATTTGTTGCACCGCCTATTACAGGATCTGTCTTTGCGGATTTGGATAGTGATGGTCAGCTGGGTGGTAATGATATTGGTTTGGGAGGAGCAAATATTTTGGCATATCCAGATTGTGATAAAGGACAATCACCAATATCAGTTACCTCAAATGATGACGGCAGTTATACTTTTGAGAATATGTTGCCTGGACCACCACCTACAAGATTTTTAATCACAATGGATCCGAGCGGAGATTTTTCTTGTGATGTAAAAGTAGAAGTATGTGTTACTTTGGAACCTTGTTCAGGAATGTTGGATCCTGTATTATTTCCATGTCCACCGCCTGATTGCTCATCGAATCCATATTCAGTAGATAATATTTGTGAAACAGCTTTACAGAACCCATTATGTAATTTAGATATAATTAGTAACTGGCCATGCGGACAAATTCCTAGTGTATATGGTCCATGGTTAAATCAATCTCAATGTACAGGTGGTGGTGTATATAATAATACATCATTCTACGGATTTATTGCTGGTTCAGGTAATTATAATATCAATTTTACTTTATTTCAGTGTGCCGGACGAGGAGTTCAATATGGTATATTGGATGGTGTATGTAGCCCGGGTGGCCCTTGTGTTGTTTATAGCGGAGAAGCTAATACAGGTACTGTTACAATTAGTTCTTCTATATTAACACCATGTAAGACTTATGTATTCTGGATAGATGGATGGGCAGGTTCTGTCTGTAGTTACTATGCTTTTGTCACAGGTGATTTGCATAGTTGTACTGTGCCTCCAATTATCGATATTAGTCTGGATTCACTATGTGATCCATTATGTCCATCATTCAATCCAATAACAGTAACCGCTACGGGTGACCCTGCTTCTATTCCACCTGTAGAAGAAATTTCAGGCGCTGTGTATTACTGGGATATAAAGAATCCGGATGGTACAACCAATAATTATGTCATTGAAGGACCGGATGGATTAAATATTTATTATGTATTTTATCAGGAAGGAACCTATAATATTTGTGTTACTCCATATCACCCATGTGATCAGTTCGGTAAACAGTATTGTGAGGAATTTACTTTTGTACCAATTGAGGACGAATACCAGGAATTTGTTGTGTGTACCGGTGATTTTCCATGGCCTGGTGCTTATGATGAAGATGGAGAGCCTATAGTGGATAAATATGGTAATCAATATGCCTGGGTAGGAGGAGAAGTGACACTGGCAATGATACGAAGTGGAGGTGGATTATGGGAAAGCGGAAGCTATTATACCAATGAATGTGGATGCCAGTATCTACAACAAATGCGGATAATTGAAGCTGGTATCGAATTTGATTCAGTAGCCTTATGCATCAGTGAAATACCGTTCAATTATAAAGGAATCGTAATCGAAGGTAATTTAGATAATTTTATTTCAAAATTGGAAGGTGTCAAAACAAAGAATGGGTGTGACACATTAGTAAGTTTAGATTCGTTATTGAGTTTGGATGCCCGTGTACTGGATATGGGAGGAAAGATTACTGGTGATAGTATTGCCGGAGGAATTGAATTGAAATTTACTATGGGACCAGACTATATTAATGCTGACAGAGATTCATTGAAGTATATATGGAAAGATAGGTACGGCAATATTATTAAAGACAATGACAGTGACGGTACGACTATTATTGTTCCCGGAGAAGATAAAATTACATTGGAGGTGATTGTTTATAAATACGGAAAGGGTTGTTCGTTTACCTTTAATAATATTACAAGTACTTCTGAAGAAAATCAATACGGTAATTCAGTATATATTTCCCCCAATCCTTTTAAAGATTTTTTAGAGGTAACTATAACTTCTTTAGAACATCATCCGCAAAGTAAAATTAAAATTTACAATTTGTTGGGTAAAAGTGTATTACAACAGCACATTAATCTGTTACCAGGACGTAATGCGTTCAGTTTAGATTTGTCCAATAAACCCAAAGGAATTTATTTGGTTAAAATAGAGATAAATAATAACACGATTAAATTATTGAGATGCTTTAAATTATAGGTTACTATTCGGGTACCAAATCTCCGGATATATGAATAGAGGAGTAGTGCCAGGCTTACCGGGTATTAATATGAAGTCTATACGTATTTACCCTTTATTTTTTATTGGTCTATACAAAATTCTGGAGCCAAAAAAAACAATGACAGAAACCTGTCTGAGTAGTAATACTTTTTTTTAACATGAATAGTAATAAACTGCCGAATTTACGCTTTCTTCAGCATAAAAATCCTTTGTACTGAGACACATTTTGTATATAATCGGTTTTTTCTGTATTCATTTTCATGGTTATTTACCTTATATCCTGAATGAATGACGTATTTTTACATCAAATCTCAGAAATTATGCGGATCTACTCTACTTTGTTTTTCATACATGTTTTTGTATGCATCGGTCATACGCAGCTTACAGTTGAAAAAATCATGCAGGATCCGGTACGTTGGGTCGGAACTTCACCTGACAACCTCATGTGGTCAGATGATTCCCAAACGATTTATTTTACATGGAATCCCGAAATGAATGTCGCTGACTCCCTGTATAAACTGGACATAAGCAATATAAAAGACGCTGACTATACAAAATATATTCAAAAGGTTTCCATAGAAGAAAGACAAGCATTACCGGATAAATACAGTGTTGCTTTTACAAAGGATGGTACCCGAAAACTATTTACCAGAGGAGGAGATATTTTTATTATCGATGTAAAAACAGGAATAGAAAGACGTCTGACACAAACGCTTGAATATAAAAGTAACCCCGTTTTTAATTCCGATGAGTCCGGGGTTATTTTTAAAAAGGGTAACAATCTTTATGTTATCGACATTCAAAGTGGTTTAATTAGTAATCTGACAAATTTTGTTACGGAGGCAGGAAAAAATGTATCTCCTGTCAACGATGCAGATAAGGCATTGGAACGGGATCAGTTGGAGTTGTTTGATGTATTGAGTAATGAAAAAAAACATCAGGAAGCTACGGATAACTATAATAAAAGAACAAAACGAAAAACCTTAGGGGAAATAAGTACAGGCGGGAAGCAAATAACCGGTTTATCATCTTGTCCGGATATGCGCTATGTATTTTATAAGTTAAGAGAAAATAACAAGGCTTCAAATGCAACATTTGTACCCAATTATGTTACAATATCCGGTTATACATCGTCAATACCTGGAAGAACAAAGGTAGGCGTTCCTGATGCTGTAGCTGAAGCTTACATATATGATTGTATCAGGGATACTATTATATATGTAAGGATTGATTCCATTCCGGGTATTGCTGATATGCCTGAATATCTCAAAGAATACAGAAAGGATACTACGGTACAAAAACCTAAGGCAAGACCGGTAGAAGTATATGGCCCAGTGTGGTCCGAAAACGGCAAATCAGCCATCGTGGTTGTACGTTCCCAGGACCATAAAGACCGTTGGATAATGCAGTTGCATCCTATGGATGGTACACTTTCACTCATAGACAGACAGCGGGATGAAGCATGGATAGGAGGACCGGGGATAGGAGGATATTCGGGTACGGGCAATATTGGTTTTATAAATGACAGTATGCTGTATTATCAATCAGAAGCGACAGGATACGCACATCTTTACACATTTAATCTGTATAACGGTGTAAAAAAACAATTGACCAGCGGGAATTTTGAAGTACAGGAACTTTTGCTTTCAAGGGACTGTCGCTGGTTTTATATGAAGACAAATGAAGAGCACCCGGGAGAAACACATTTTTATAAAATGTCCGTAAATGGCGGAGAAAGAGTACGCCTGACAAATATGTCGGGAGGTAATACCGTTGTACTTTCTCCGGATGAAAAGATGCTGGCTATACGCTATTCCAATACTACAACACCATGGGAGTTGTATGTGCAAAATAACGAGCCGGGTCAGATTGCTGTCCGGGTTACTTTTTCCCAGACTACTGAATTCAAAGCGTATTCATGGAAAAAACCGGAGGTTGTTAGTTTTAAAGCCAGAGATGGAAAGGAGATATTTGCGCGGGTATATCAACCTCGCAGGAAGAATGGCAAGGGCGTCATTTTTGTGCATGGCGCCGGCTATTTGCAAAATGCACACAAGTGGTGGAGCCAGTACTACAGGGAGTTTATGTTTCATAATTTACTCGTGGATAAGGGTTATACGGTGATGGATATAGACTATCGTGCGAGTTCAGGGTATGGCAGGGATGTACGGACAGGTATATACAGACATATGGGCGGAAAAGATCTGACAGATAACGTAGACGGAGCAAGGCTTCTGGTTAGTAAATACGGGGTAAATACCGGTAAAATCGGAATATACGGTGGGTCATATGGTGGATTTATTACATTGATGGCGATGTTTACCACACCCGATGTTTTTGCAGCAGGTGCCGCACTCCGACCGGTTACGGATTGGGCAGCGTATAATCAGGGATATACATCCAATATCCTGAATGAACCACAGAATGATTCAATTGCATACCGCCGGAGTTCTCCCATATTTTTTGCAGAAGGTTTGAAAGGCAAGCTGCTCATCTGTCATGGGCAGGTAGATGTGAATGTACATATTCAGGACTCATACAGGCTCACACAAAGGCTGATAGAATTAAAGAAGGAAAATTGGGAAATGGCAAGCTATCCGGTAGAAGACCATGGTTTTGTACAACCTGAATCCTGGATGGATGAATATAAAAGGATTTTGAAATTATTTGAAAGTATGTAAATCTGGTCTAAGACCAAGTGCCAAAATCAGGATTCAGATGAATATTAACGATGTATTGATTCATAAATTAGAACTTTCAACAGGACTGAAGTACAATGCAGCCGATACAGCATCCAATCTGTGTTATGCAAATGCCAACAACGATCTCAGAGATGAATTCAAGGCAGTATTTAGTAGAAATGATGTACTATGTTTTTTGAAAGCTGTTCCGGATACAGATTCGCCCACGGCGGAAGAATTCTGGAAATGGGTTAAAATAGGTAAATCACGGATAAATGACCATCCATCTTAAACCCTAAGTATGCTCTATAAAACTTATCATGGTGCCAATTAATTGTTACAACAACTGACTTGGTTTGTTAAATTAAGGATTAATTTTGTTGTATTCTTTCCAGTATTCCATTGTTATCGACGACAACTTCAGCTGTTTTGAAACCTCTGTTGTATGCTTGCATCTGCACCCTTTTGGCTTCTTCGTATGTGGTATACCCTGCCAGTATAAATATCGTCCATGTACCTTTAGTCCATTGTTCTACACGACCCAGATCTTTGACTTTATTGACTTCAAACCAGATAGGGTCTTCGTATGAAGCTAATCTTACCTTGTATTTGTTGGCAGCTTTATATTCGTTTATGACTTCCTTATTGGATGTGTTAAAATTACCTGCATCACTAAAACTTTTATCATCTTTGCTGGACAACATAAGTTCCATTTGTGCAGTATTCAGTATCTCGAGTGTAATGAATGCATCATTGAAGCCACTGGCTTTGACTTTGGCGAGGACGTCTTCTGCTTCCTTTCTGTCAGAAAAATACCCTAATTTTATTTTGATTGTATTACCGGAAATGATTCTGTATACATTGCCTAATCGCAGTAATGGCTTATATTTGCTGTAATTTGGTTTTACAGCAGACATGGATGCCAACTGAATAAAAAATACTTCTGTTAAAGGTACCAGCTCATCCACAGCTGTTCTGTGTGCTTCTGATAATACATCATCAGTTGCCTTTGCCGGACCTACTTTGGCCGGATCAAATACGGGCAGTGTGAAAGACGTTGTTTTTACATCATTTTCTGATAAAGATACTGCATGATTATTGTTGTCCTTAACAGTATGTTTTTGTGTTTCTCTGGCTAATTCTTCAAGTGAAACGGCCTTAGGAATTTCATTTACTATAGGGTGTGGTATATTTGATTCCAATATGATGGACTTATAAATATCCATCATACCTGAGCCTCCAGTCCTTGATGAAGTAAAAAACATATCTCCTCCTGCATTGAAAGCAGGGAAGAAATCATCTTCAGGAGAATTGATTTCACGTTCCAATTGTATCACTTCCTGCCATTTTCCATCTGTAAAGGTAGCAGAGTATATGTCATAACCTCCCAATCCATTTGGATCGTCAGATGCAAAATATATAGTATTGTTAAAAAAATGGGGTGTTATTTCATTATAAATAGAATTTACTTCAGGTCCCAAATTTTCAGGACTACTCCATTTACCATTGTTATATTGGCTTTTATACAGGTCAAAACCCCCAAAACCACCCTGACGATCCGATGCAAAATATAAAGTGTTGCCATCAGCGGAAAGGAATATGGAATTGATAGAAGAACCCATTTCGTTATACGGGAATGGTTTTGATGATGTCATCTCACCATTTTCATTTAGAGTAGCGATGTGAACACTGGCATTTCTAAAATCCTTGTCCATATTGAAATGCTCATTTAATTTTGTTTCTATATATGCACACTTACTGACATTCTGTGCATAACTTACAGGCCCTATCCTATTAATTTTACTGTTTATGCCTGTGATATATTCCATTCTGTTTTTAGCAGCATTGTACTTAAAGGTCTTGTGCGCAGGTGTTTCACTGTTCGATTCACGTTGTATTTCGTCCATCAGGATGTCTTCCCTTAAGGAACTGAACACCGGTATATTATTGTAAAATGTCAGCCCGAAATCTGAAGTTCTGCTATTGGAAGGCATGGTTACTATATCGTATTTAGCAGGTTTTGACATCGCAGCTATAGCATTTTCTACATTTTTCAACAGAATAGTTTGCTGATCAGGGAATGTATTGAAGTAATCAGCTAACAAGACTGGAACATCATTATACCTACCCATCTTTTTCAGCAGAGATACATATTGTCTGCCCATGAGCTTATATTCCGGTGCATCCTCAGGAATCATATTGAAGTATGATTCGGCCTCCGTATATCTGCCGGAAGTAACCAATACATCTGCCAGTTCCAGACAGACTTTATAGTCCTTTGGATTATGTAAGAGGTAATCCTTATAACTTTCGATGGATGTTCCGTAAACACCTGATTCAGCTTGTGCCAATGCTTTTTCAGACTGACTTTGTGCCTGCAGATTGGATATCGCTAATACCAATAAGAGTACAAATAAATTATGAGTTTTCTTTAACATGACCTTTAAATATTTATATCAAACATAATTTAAGGTACAAATATAGCAGTAATTATTGTAACTTAAAGCAAAATATATTAAATATTTTTATAATTTATGAAAATTTATAATATATAGTACAAAAATTGTTCCAAATTTGGGTAATCAGGATATCTCACGGCTTCCTGAATGAATTACTGTATTGAGAAATCAACGATGATTATTTTTTAACAGCTAATGCGTGCGTGGACATTTAGAATTTGAGAATATTTATTAACTTTGAGTTAATTATACATTCAGACAGATGCATAAACTGATTTATATAATGACATTATGGTTAATTCTTCCACAGCATACTATAGCTCAAAGTCAGCTATTGAGTACAGATATAAGTATTGCTGGTCAGTATATCGTACAGTTACCGCCGGAAAAAAAAATTAGTGAATTTAAAGTTTATCTGGAATCATATACCGGTTATGCTGTACAATACCGATGTCTGATGACCCGTCCGTACCAACTTTGGTTAATTGATTTTAAGGGTGTACCACATAAGGGTATTATCCCAGCTATCAAAAAGTATAATGATAATCTCGCTGTTTTTAAAAACCGAAGACTGGAAAACAGAGCTGTTCCCAATGATCCGTTACTGAAGAGTCAATGGCAATATAATAACACCGGTGCCGGCGGTGGTCTCGCAGGTGCTGATATGGACATGTACAGAGGTTGGGATCTGACTACAGGAGGTGTCAATCATAGCATGGACACGATTGTGGTATGCGTGATTGATGACGGGGTCAATGGCTATCATGAAGATATACAATCCAATATGTGGGTAAATCGACATGAAATACCGGGTAATGATTTGGATGACGATGGCAACGGTTATATAGATGATTATTATGGTTGGAACGTAAAATATCTGAATGACAGTATCTATCATGCCGGCAGCCATGGAACGCCCGTTGCAGGTATAATTGGTGCAAGAGGCAATAATGGTAAAGGTGTCAGCGGTGTCAATTGGAATGTCAAAATAATGCCTGTCAATTACGGAGATGCTACTGAAGCCAATGCGTTGGCCTCTTATGCCTATGCGTATGACATGCGTAAATTATATAATGAAACACGGGGTCAGAAAGGCGCTTTTATCGTAGCGACCAATACATCCTGGGGTATCGACAAGGTGCACCCGGAGGAGGCAGAATTATGGTGTTCTGTTTACGATGCACTTGGGTCAGTAGGTATTATCAATATTGGTGCTACTACCAATAGCAATACAGATGTTGATATCGAAGGCGATCTGCCTACATCCTGTAATTCCCCTTATCTGATCAGCGTGACCAATCTGAACAATTCGGATCAGAAAGTGACCGGAGCCGGATATGGTCGAAAGGCTATAGATTTGGGTGCCTACGGTCAGCAGGTATTTACACTCAACAGAACATCTTATGGCAATTTTGGAGGTACTTCAGGTGCAGCTCCTCACGTTACAGGCGTTATTGCTTTGCAATATTCGTTACGCTGTTCTATATTTGATTCCATTGTCAGGACTAATCCATCAGGAGCAGCACTTATAGCAAAAGATATGGCCCTATACGGAGTGGTAAGCCTGCAGAGTCTCAAAGACATCACAACATCAGGAGGAAAACTCAATGCATTCAGAGCCCTTACCAATATGCAGGCTATCTGTACCGGTGAAGTATTGCCTGCCGGTGTTATGTTTACACCATACAGTGAGTCTGTTCAGATCAGCTGGATAGTTGGTTCAGAGCCATTTGTCCGTATCAGATACCGAAAATCTGAGGATCCTGATTGGTTAGTAATCAACAATTTCAAAAATGGAGACACGATTCCGAATTTGTTGTATTGTACAGAGTATGAAGTGCAGCTGGCTAGTTCAGCAGGATTGTTGCCCGGAGAATACGGTTATTCAACATTTTTCCGTACATCAGGATGTTGTACCAAACCCACTATCTATAATGCTGATTCGGGTATCGACCATATTTCATTTTCTGTTAAAACGGATTCTGAAGCCGGTTTTCTGATAAAATATTATGATTTGAGTAAACTGGATACAACATTTGTACTGGTAGATACCACCTATTTCCAACTGGACAATATAGCTGGTTGTCATGCTTACAATTTTAGTGTACAGGCACATTGTTTACCATATTTTAATGAATCTGCTTTTACGGATGGTCAATTTATAAGTACTACCTGTGGAAGTTGTACTGAACATGTATACTGTAAAGATTTTAATAACAGCTCCAGTCAGGAATGGATAGCCTCATTTGCTTCAGGTGGTCAGTTAATGGAATCCGGACGCTCAGCGGATGGTTACAGTGATTTTGCAGGCGCGCAGGTTTTTAATTTTGAGCGCGATGCATCCCATGAATTTCACATGAAAATCGGATATAAATCAGGCGTTTTTTCTGAGCGTTTTAAGATTTTTATTGATTTGGATCAGAATGGAGTCTGGAGTGAGGATGAACTTGTATATAATTCGCCGGTTCCATTCCGCAATGAAATCAGTGATAGATTTTCAATACCTGCAAATGCACGTACAGGGTATAGCCGGATGCGCATAATCTTATCATTTGAAGATTTTGACAATGCTTGTGAGCAAAATAATTTTGAGTATGGTGAAGTAGAGGATTATTGTGTCTGGATAGGCAGTACATGCGGTTTTACTACACTAAGCAGCGTTGAAACGACCATAGATTCAGCAGTGATATCGTTAATATACGGCGATGAAGTACCGCTGTCTGCAAGGTTATACTGGAGACCGGAAGGCAAAGATACCTGGATACAGGTTCCTGTTGCTGATTCCATAGTGATTTTACCTGATCTCGTTGCATGTACACATTATGAATACTTTCTGGAACTGATTTGTTCAGATACCGTAACGACACCTGTATCTACATTTAAGACAAGGTGTAACAGCAGAACAGATGACACAGGTTTTCAGGTGAACATATTTCCTAATCCGACCCGGGAAATACTGTATTTACATACTGAAGATAAGCAGATTGAAATAGAAGGGCTCAGGATAACGAATATTTTAGGTGTTGACTGTCTGAGCATAGAAAACGACAATAAAAGCGACTCGTATAAAATTGATATCAGCAATCTGCGTCCTGGAATTTATTTTGTCAATATCCGTACAAAACAGGGGTGGTCAGATACTGTAGTCAAATTTATAAAAATGTAATAGAAATTCAATTTCTTGTATCAGGTGATAAAATCTGATGAAATAGCTTCAAATCACCCTAACTTTATAAATTTCATTATTTTTGTTCTGAAAAACAAACACTATGTACACACAGGAAAGTCAGCATTTGTATGCTGACCTTACAAAAAAGTTTCTGAACACTCCGTCTGCGGTTAAGGATTTAGAGCAATTGAGAGAGATATTGATTTATCATGAGTATAAATATTATGTTGAGGACAGTCCGGTAATCTCTGATCACGAATACGATGTATTGTACAAACAGCTTGAAGCTATCGAGCAGGAACATCCTGAACTTATCACATCCGATTCACCTACACAACGGGTAAGTAGTGACCTTTCCGGAGAATTTGTTTCTGTTCAGCATATAGTACCCATGTTATCTCTGGGCAATTCGTACAATGAAGCAGATCTGGATAATTTCGATGCATCGATAAAAAAAATGTGTGGTATTGCATTAGATGCAGATGTTGAATATGCAGTTGAACCCAAATTTGATGGTGGTAGTATTGCACTCGTTTATGAAGGTGATTTGTTGGTAAGGGCGGCAACACGGGGCAACGGAACTATGGGGGAAGAGATGACACCCAATGCAAAATCCATGCCCAGTATACCTCTAAAGGCAGCCTTTTCCAGGTATGGAATAGCAAAAGCAGAGCTTCGGGGTGAGGCTTTAATCAGAAAAGATAACTTTGAACGAATCAACAGGGAAAGAGAAAATGAAGGATTACAACTCTTTGCCAACCCAAGAAATGCGGCTACCGGTGGACTGCGCACCAAAGACCCGATGGAGACGCGTAAACGCGGTCTGGAAGCTTTTGTTTATCAGTTGGCATACGCAACAGATCATAAAGGAGATTCTGTTTTACCTTCTTTGAAATCACATTTTGCCGGTATCGAATTACTGGGTAGTTTGGGCTTCAAGATTCCGGATGAAGAAAAAGGTATATGCAGGAACATCCGGGAAGTACACAACTTTGTCCGAATGTGGGAAGAAAAGCGGGACGATTATCCATATGAAATTGATGGTATGGTTATCAAGGTCAACAGCCTGGAATTACAGGAAAAATGTGGATTTACAGCGCACCATCCAAGGTGGGCGATTGCTTTTAAATTTAAGGCAAAACAGGCGACCAGTAAACTCATAGCTGTAGAATTTCAGGTCGGTCGGTTCGGTACGATAACACCGGTAGCGAAGATTGAACCGGTATCGCTTGCAGGAGTGACGGTATCGTCTATTTCTCTGCATAATGAAGATTTTATAAAGAACAAGGATATCTGGTTGGGCGATACGGTTCTTGTGGAGAGAGCAGGTGATGTAATTCCCTACATTGTTAAATCATTTCCAGAACTCAGAAAAGGAAGTGAAACACCAATTGATTTTCCCGAGTTATGTCCTGTTAATAACACCCCAACTCCTGTCCGGTTAGAGCAGGATGATGGTGGTGCTGCATGGAGATGCCCGAAATGTGTATGTAGTCTCGTTGATCTTCAGAAAATGATTTTTCACGTGTCCAAAGAAGCAATGGATATTGATGGTTTTGGCAAATCGATTGTGGAACGGTTTTATGACCTTCAGCTTATAAAGGATATCAGTGATATTTATAATCTGGATTATGATAAAGTCAGCCAACTCGAAGGGTTTGGTCAAAAATCTGTGGACAACCTGAGAGCAGCCATTGATAAGGCCA
>JADZFD010000008.1 GCA_020850225.1 Saprospiraceae bacterium
ACCCATATTGTTTGGACATGGAACAAGGCTTTGAGCCAACCCTTCGTACCTTTGCGCCATGCTACTTGGATAAAATCATTCTTAATCCGTGTTGGAACGTTCTGCACAGAACAAACCTTCAAGATATTTGACGGAATTTTCGCAAAGGTCAATAGTCTTTAATTTGAAAACAGATTGATAACCAATGACATGCGTCCATATGTCGCCACCCTTGACGACCTGAAAAATTTCATAAAGGGTGTTTTTCGTGTTTTTAAAAAAGTCGTTTTTGTTACTGCCGTTCCTAAAGGTAAGGAATTTTTGACTGCAAAAAAACGACAGTACAAATATACAAATTATTTACAATATATTGGTTATCTGTATATTAAATTTAACAAAGTAGAATTAATTTTGAAATTCATATTTTTAATTGGTTACTCCTCCAAGTTTGTTGAGTAGTTTTTGCACTGACCCTGCACTTTCAGAAATACTTGTTGAACCTGTCAATTGCTGGAGTTTTTTCATTGTGGTGAATGGATCAGAATTTCCAGTAGCAAAATCATCCATCACTTTTTGGACTTTCTGCCAATGGTTTAATGCCTGCTGTTGTGCCTCTGGTGATAATCCTGTATTTGCAGGAGGGTTTTTTAACCTATCCAGAACCTTGGTTTTTAAATCCTTGCTTAGGCTGGCACAAGCTTTTTGCATTTTTACAAAGGCAGGATCGTGTCCTTTCAATGCGTTTTCAACCTTGGTGTAAATGGCCTTTCCTGCTTTCTGGAAGTCCTGTGGTGTGACCGGAGGATCCAATGTTGTAAACGGTCCTTCCATTTTCTTCTTCAACCATGAAAGTGGAAAAGATTCTCCATGGGCGCTTGTAGTAATATTCTGGTCTGCCAATGCGGCACTTCTGCCTGTAACCGTTTTGTAGCTTTCGTTATAAGCTTTTTGCCCGTCTTTCATAAATTGACCGTATGAAACGCGTTGTCCATCTTTTCTTACCAGCTTTTCAAATTCTGCTATTAGCCCTAGGTCACGATCTGCGTCGATACCTTTGCTTGTTGCATTTCGAAACTCCTGAAACCATTTTTTATCAACATTGTAACCTTGTTTATTCATCTTGCTAATAAAGTCAGCATCTACTTTGGGATAAATATTTTTTCTGAGTCTGTTGTCGAAAACATTTTGATAGGAAAGGCATTCTCTTAAAGATGAATAATTACGAGTGGCTCCGGACTTAATTTGATTTTGCAAGGTAGTTAATTCGTTTTTCATCATTCTTTTTGCCAATGGGCTGCTGTTGCAGGCTGCAACAGCATCATCCAGTGCTTGTCTGATGGCATGTACCTCCGGACCTGTCATATTTGTTGTAGTTTTTATTTTATTAAAGTCTTTTACACGATCTTTTAAATTTTTAATCAAAGCCTGGTTCATATCCCTTTCCTGTAAATAATATTTGAGGTCTGAAAAATTTTTAATAGCATTGGTTTCACTCTGTATAACCTTGGGGTTTAGAAGTTTGCCAATACCCCAGCTCCCTACTTTCATTACTCCAGCCATTCCAAGCATGATTCCTCCCTGAATGGCCATGTTTTTAATTGCTTCCTTTGGCCCTTTTTCTATTCCTGTGCAACCACCTTCGTAGGACATGTACAATAACAATCCTGGCCACATACCAGTGGCAAGCGACCCCCAAAATACAGCTTTATCACAACCTGATTTGACTGTTTCCACGTATCCAAGATGCCGCTCTACCATTTTTAGGAAGTCAAAAGCTTTATCCTTTTGCGTTTCCAGTTTTAGCTGTTCAATAGTAGCTGCACCTTTTGTTGCAGCGTGTAATGCATCAATCGCAGTTTGCGCCTTTTCAAAACCACCAGCATCAAATATTCCCTTTATCACATCATTACTCATATTTTGCCTGAATTTTTCAGCCTCTTCAGGATTATATTTTTTCAATATATTGAGCAAACGAACGTAAGATGCTTGCATCTGGCTTGCTCTTTGAAATTCTTCCCTGAGTTTTCTTGATGACTCGGCCATGACTACTGCAGCGTGTTCATCCCACGGCCCTCTGGTTTTAACAATAGTCCCGGTTTTAATGGATTCTATCAGATCTTTACTTTCATGAATATTTTGTTTCATATGCAGAGCCTGTAGCCTTAAGGATTCGATCCTATCAGAATCAGTCTCTCTGCTTAATTCTTCGTTGATGCTTTTGAGTGCTTTTTCAGCTGCTGAAATATTCGCAAGGTGTTCTGCAATGGCTTCATCCTTTATCTGATCTCCCGTCATTTGACTTTGGCCAGAATCGTTTTGTTTAGTTTCTGAAGGCTCCCATTTATAATCTGTGGAAAGCCATCCATTTCTGGTAGCAACAACAAAATGCAAGGTTTTGTTACCCTCGCCAAAGATAAGGTCAAAAGTACTTGATGTCTTATTTTGTTCAACTTTTTCAGGTTTTGCCACGTAGACAATATGTGGATTATTCCAGGAATCAATAAATTTACCTTTAACATTGTATGCCAATATTCTCCAATTCAATGGAAAAATACTGAGTCTTTCTGGCCCTATATTTATCCAGTAATCAATGTTGTCAGAATTTTCGTCATCCATGTATATTCTGGGAGGCATAATGCCTAAATAAATACTAACTTCTTCGGTATAATTTTCAATTTTAGTGGAAATATCTGAACCTGCATCTTTGATTTCTGCCAAAAACTGAACTTTTTCAAGTTGTGCTTTAAATTGTCCTGAATTATCTTTTCTTTCATATAATGTAATAAATTCCGGACACTTCATATTAATTTGCATGTTTATACTTGCTAAAGTTATGATGTCGTATTTTTTTGTTGTTTTATTATACTCCTTATCTTTAATCTTATACTTCCAATTTATGTTATCCTTTCCAGCCGTAAAATCTTCATCATTATCCCTTGGCTTCCATCCCGGTGTAGAATGATATCCGGTTTTGACCCATTTTCCGATAATTCTAAGGCTTTGTGTTTCATTTTTATTTTCCTCTTCTAAATTCAGGGCCTTTAATGCATTTTGTCTTGACTCCTCGTCTTCCCTTGCAAGTTCTTCAGGAGTTGGTATTTGTGGTTCTGCTTCTGATTGTCTTACTATGTTTTCAATTCTTTTTTGTTGATCTTGCATTAAAAGGTTTTGAAGTTCCATAATCATTAATGATATATCTGCTTCGTCTTCATCTTGCATCATTTTAGCAAGCTCGTGCTGAGCTAGCGCAAAGTCATATTCCCACGCTGACTGAACCATCAACTGACGGTGAATCATAGCCTGCAAGAGTAATTCACTTTGAGTTCGTATGGCTTTACCAGCTTTTTCTGATCCGGATTTGGCATATGGATCAAATTGTATTATTAGGTCTTTTTCTTCTGCTTCGTCAAATGGTCCTTGGGCCTGCCTAAGCAATGTCATCATTGCGTTAACATTACCACCTGGTCTTCCCCCATCCAGCGCGTCTAAAAGTTCTTTTGGGTTTTTTGCCAAACCTGCAGCCCAGGATGCATCGTTTGGTATTCTTTTAATTGTACCCACAGGATTGACAACAGGTTCCATCTCATCCCCATCAGGAATTCTTTCAGCTTTATTGGCTATTTCTGGGTCAAAAGCCGTATTGGGCGTCTTTGAAACCGTATCATCGGATGTTGGTACTTCAGTTTTATTCTTAGGTAGATCTGTTTTATCCTTTTGATCAGGTAAAACCGTGTCTTTATTATCTTTATTAACCTGTTCTTTTTCTTTTTCTTTTGTGCCTTTAACTGTTACTTCTATCTCTTTTTGTTTATCTACCGGTAATGTTTCAGTTTTCTTATCTGCAGGCACCGCCTTTACCTTTTTAAAAGAAGACAAATCATCCTTTTCATTCTGAGTTTTAATCTCATCCTGGGGTATAAGTTTGTCTTTTGTGTTTGCTGCGGCTATGTCGGCTGCTGAAATCGGTTGAAGAGAAAGCAGTGATATAAACTTCATTACATCCTGAGAAGGTTCATTGCCGGATTTATTCTCCAGGATTTCGATGTGAAACAACTTTTTATCCACTTCCGGATTTAATACAAATTTTGATGTACCACTCTGACGTGATTTTACTTTCAGAAAATGTGTTCCTTTTTGGGATAGGACTCTTATGGGTACAAATTGTTTCCTCAACTCAACAAATTCCTGATTTCTGCCAAGTCCGTTGATGTACTGTAAAACTTGCTGATTAAATTCCTGAGAACTTTGGATGTTTACCTGCTCTTTTTTAATTTTTACTATTGCCCCGCTGTTTTTATGCTCAAAAACAAAAAAGTCATTGTTACTCATTATACTCGGCAACCATTCTCCGTAATTCGGTACATAAAATATACCGTATTGCTCACTTAATGTGATTCGTGTGTCCTGGGATTTCATTAATAGAGGCAGGTGCATCCATAATGAAATAAGACAAATATGCACGATAGTAAATACCGTTTTCATAATAAGAATTATTTATAAAGAATTAAGATAATCATTTACCTGAATATCCACACAATATCATTATATGTAGGTTGCTGTCCTTTTCCCCATGCCACGCCTACATCACGCCATGCACGTAAGCGTAAGGACTCGAGCATCACCTGATTGTCAAATACTTTCTCGATAAATTTCCAGTCGCGGTTTTCATCTTTGAGCACTTTTTGTTCCATCTTTGAAATAAGTTGTCTGGATTCGGCATAACAGATGGAGCCGGGATCTATCTGTGATAAAACAGCTCCTGCCAGCTGTGCCCCTTCTGAGTTTGGTCTGGCAGCCCAGCAGGATGTAGCCAAATTGATCAGTATCTGGCAATTGTAATCAGCAAATTCTTTGTATATCGGTCCTATTTCATTCATGGCTTTCATATAGCAGTCTTTGGACACCTCCGGAATAGAGGCCAGATTGTTCATCGCATCTTCAAACTGACGTTGGGCAGCCAAGGCCTTTGCACGGGCAATGACAAAATCACATCTGGAATTGTAGTATTCGATGATCTTCTGTTTACCCTCATCAAAGAACCTGTCCACTGTCGGGTTTTTCAGATCAATGGTTCTGATTGCCCCTGTAAATGCCTTATTTTCATTATTGCCAACACCCTTGACCTCAAATGAAGTGGATGAAACGATGTTTTTATCGATAAAATCCACAATAAATAAGGACACTTCAAACTGATAAGCGTGTTTATTGGGAGCTCCGGCTATGACATCTTTTGCCAGTACATCCATATTGGCAGTAAGTAAAAACCTTCCCTGAGGTCCTCCACCAGCCATTCCTTTTTTAGTGGCGGCCTGTGTGAGCTTGTTTACGAGCAGGCTTTTGGAGCCAGCCGGAATTCTTTCCACCTGATCAGGGATAAATACATTCAGACTGATGCGGGCATAGTCATCGGCTTGCCCGAGATTATTCTGACTACTTGCCATAAATGGCAATAAAAACCAAAAAAGAAATATAAGATTTTTCATTTTTTTTCTTTTACTTTTCACCAATAATTAACCAAACCTCACCCAATCCTCTGGTAAATATCTTGCTCTCCAGGTTGAATGTGTTACCATTTAGCATACTTCTCAGATCACGCAGCCATCTCCTGGTATCATTGGCCCTGCCTCTGTCGTCATACAGCGGAATCCTGACCTGTTCAAACCGAATGACATTCTGTGTATATCCGGATGTACTAAATCTGCCCTGAACGGTATTTTTGCTGACCCAATCTTCGATGATCTCACCCAACTCAAGTTTCTCCTTATTGTAAGTATACTCTTCTTCAAGATCAACAGGTGAACTGTCAAAAACCCGTGCCTGAAATACCACTTCCCTACCATTGGCAAACAAATCATCAAAATGAACCTGCAATCTGGAATTGAAATCATCAATGTGAGCCAGCACCGCTTCTTCAAGAAGGATTGGGGTTTGGGTGGCAAAAGAAGGTTCTCCCGTGCCCTGAGCGCCTGCAATCTGCTTTTTGGAATATGCATCCAGGCCTTGCAGCAAAAAAGTAACAGACCTTCTTGGTCCTTCCTGATTGATGATATAAGTAAGCTGAATGATAATGTCGGCATTGGCAGTCCGTTGCAGCACGTCTATAGGGTTTTCGGCGATGCTTCCTCCGGATTTGCTGGAAAGCATCGCGACTTCAGCACTCTCGCGCTCCAGATTTTTGAGCGCACTCTCGAGATTGACCAATGGAAACCCTCTGTCAGCCATCATGGTATTGATCTTGGCGATGGTCATCAGGAGGTCTGTTTCATTCTGAAGTGCAATCTTATAATCCGGCAATGTTTTGAGTGTTCCCATTTCATCAAAAGTTTGGGTATATCCATTTCGGATACACCAGTTGTCGCTGGGCACCACCATGATGGTAGGTTTTTTAGCCTGGCCTGAGCACCAATATGCTATAGCAAGCAAACAAATAATGATTATCGGCTTTTTCATTTCTAACAAGTTTATAAATTTTTAAAATCCTTGTCCAAGTTTTTTAATGATACCGGCGGCTTCAAGTTCTTCTCTGAGTGCAGCATGCCTTACAGATAGGATAGAACCCACTTTGTACTCTCTGTTGGTAATCCTGATCCTGTCCACGGTACCGTCATTGGAAAGGGAGACAAACTGAAGATAACGACCACCATCTGTAAAGAAGGTATTAAAAAACTCCCGATGGAGTTCTTCCGCTCCGGGTTGTGTCACGATGGGTCTGGTCATACAACCTGGCTTACCGGCGTTGATGCCTTTGAACAAAACGGCATGTACTGCATTTTTTCGGGACTGATAAGCGGCCTGATCAGGATTAGTTCCAAATCCCCATACCTTGACCAGTTGAGTACCGTCCATTCCAGTACCCATACATTCTATTTCATAATTGCCGCTGACGTATCCTGCCATTCTGGCTTCTTTTGTGGTGCGGGAAGTTTTGCAACTGTTTATAAGCAGTATAAAAATTACAAAGGCTGTTAAAATTTTTAATATATTTTTCATTTTTTTACTTTTTATTGTTGTTAAGGGTCAGATGAAATCTTTGATAAAAACAATGATTTTTGTTTGGAAAAAACCTACCCTGATTATTTTTATGTCGATTTCATGACTGAATCAATTTATATTATCAAAACATAATTCTCAATCCTGCTGAGATTGTAGGATTGCCTCTTCCTTCATAAAATTCTCCATAATCCAAATCCACACTTTCTCCGGATGTTTTATTGGTTGATTTTCCATCAAAGAGGTAATTGAATTGGTAGGAGCCAATAAGCTGAGTTTTTGGCAATATATTGAAACCAAGTCGGGCACCTACTTCTACAAAACTGGTTTCATTTTCATATTTTAGAGTTTCATCACCGAAGTCTGAAGACTCTACACCATAACCCAAGAATGGACCCCAATGAAAAAATTTGGATGGATAAAAATCTTTGGATAAGCCTACACTTATTTTAACAAAATCTTGTTTTTCGCCATCTTCGAGAAAATCGTAGTACATTCGTTTGTCATAACCACCTTCTACATATAACTTGATGGAAGTAAGAGCCTTACCAGATTTATTTTCTTTAATCAGGTCGCCCATAAATTTTGAAATATAAAACTCCATTCTACCATTCAATCCTTTCATACCTTCAAAAGTATATCCCAAAAATACATTCAATCCTACATCGTTTTTTTGTTCCAGAAACATTCCCATATTGTCGACTTTTCCACCGTATATCTGATAAAACTCTGAAACTTCAGACTTGCCTTCTGTCACTTTTCTATTGTCCACCACCTTCATGGATTTAACTACTGCAATCAACTTTTTATACACATCTCCGTCTTTTTTCATTCGATTTTCATACACATAGTATCTTTGGTCAAATCCCAATCCTTCCTTTTTACCAATTTTGGCAGAAATGGGGTGCACATTGCTGACCATCGCTTTTACTCTCATCTCATCGGTTCGTGCTTCCATTTGTGGAAGAATTTTTTCCATAAGGTTTTTATTCATGTCATCAATGAGTTCTTCTTTTGATTTTTGTTTGATGACCGTGTTTTTATCAGGGTTGGATTGAGAACTTTGGTGTTCTGCAATTTGACGACTGACGGGTATCCACCTGAATGTAGCATCATCAAATGCTTTTATTTTAGCTGCTTTGTCTTTGTCATCAGTATAAATCCAGTATTTGTTAAAGAAATCTGCAGCTACATTTTCGCCAAAGTCCAACCTGTAAAGATATGTTTTGACTTTGGCGATGTAACCATTGCTGGTTCTGTCTTTTCCAGGCGTTTCGTTTTTGATGTAATATTCACTCATATTCATGATATTGTAATAGTCAAATACCACTACATATGTCTGATTTACTAATGACAAACCCATATCCATCAAGGTGGAGGTACCACGTTTGGAAGCAGATGCCGAAATAAATTCATTGTCATTGGCATTGTACAATCCCCGTTCTTTGAGCATATCCACATTAAAACTACCATCTTTTTGCCTGTTGAACCATTGTGCTAAAATTTGTTGAGCTACTTTTTGTTCGTGCAGCTTTCCAATGATAAAATCATCATTCATGTACTGTAGTAATTCTGGCAACTCTGCCATAACAGGCCGTTTGATTCCCCGAAGATCAATTACAGGCTGAGCGAGTGGATTATTAAAAAATTTGTCAGGCACAGGCATGATGTGAAATCTCGGGAACACTTCCCCACTATGGTTTTCATTAAAGTTGAGTGCTACCGTAGTAAGAGCATTCCTATTGTAATCGGGTTGAGCAAATAAAAACTCAAATAGGGCTAATGAAATGAAAATTAAAATAAGCCTTTTCATATCCAATCTTTTTAAATTTTTGTAAAAAAAACCTTTAAGAAGTTCCCAAAGCGTTCTGATGTTCAGACCCGTGTATCCACGCTTTGTATGGACGCTTAAATGTTCTGATTTCAATGCAAATTTTAAGGTTTTTCTTTACATTTGCAATGATGAAGATTAACCGATACAATGATTTAAATCACGTTAATAAAAGACACTTAAAATTTTTCAGCGGACTCTATGATATGTTTGTTTTTGAGCTTGTAGAGCCTTTGGTTTTCTGCTTTCTCCATGGTATCGTGAGTGATGCTGCACTCGACATTGTAGACATCCAGAGCAACAAATCGCAGATACAAATTGATTTTTTTCTCTCCTTCCTGCCATCCCACCATTTTATATCTTTGAGCATTCATGACATCAAATATCGAAGGCAGCAACCCGCAACCCGATTTTTTGCCATATTTTTCAGCGATAACCCTGCATAGATTGGAATATTTGGGTTGTAATCTCTGTTCATAATATAAGGTTTTTTCAGGGTCTGATCTGATGACGATACTGTATAGTTCTCCAGCCCCATTGAATACATAACTGAAATTGTAAGAATAGCTGCCAATTTTTTGTCTGGATTTATTCAATTTGTTGACTTCATTTTTTTTCATGCCAAAATACAGTTTATCATATGCCTGAAGTCCAGGATTTGTATTTTCGTTTTCTAGCATTGTGATTTCCTCCAGTGTAGTCAACGCTTCAAAGGTATCCACCGATGTAGAATCAATTAGGGTCAACGCTAAGGCATTCTTATTCTCTTCTTTGGGTGGATTTTTATCTCTTGACTGACAGGAAAAGATCATGATAAAAATTAACAGATACCCAATTTTAGCCATGAAGGTGTTACTCTTTTTCATTATTATAATTACTGAATAATTCAAAGCAAATTAGTATGAAAACAGATGATATAGATTGATATAAATCATAAAGGAAGTTGATTGTGATCATTGCGCTGAAGGTGCAAACACCATTACTTTTACTTAAATAAACCTATTTGGTCATGTTACACAAAATAATGTTATTTATAGTTGTATTCGCCTTGATGATCGGTTGCAGCAAAAAGAAAATGGTTTTTAACGAAACAAATCAGGGTGACTTTTACCTGAAGTCCGGTATCGTTTACTTTCAGAAATCATATCGGCAAGTGTTGAGTTTAACAAATATTGATAAAGACATCATAAAGAACAATGCGCCCAATGGTGGCCTTCAGGTGAAGTCAAACGATGGTGAAATCGTCAAAGGTGTCATAGTCAACCATCAGATCAACTGGCAAAAAGGTAGTGACCGAAAGATGAAAGTACCGGATATCATGAAACGACCCATTAATGCCAGCTTCCAGATAGAAAAAGACGGATCGGGATATAAGGTAACTATTCAAGATATTTGGTTTTCATTAGATCAATCGGGCGGTAAACAAAAAAACACAGCACTTGAAAGTTTTTTTATTCAGAAAAGTGGCTTATCCTTTAATAAAGATAAAAACACCATCAAAATCATTTATTATCTGAGTCAACAATTTTCAGAATTGTTTATGTTGGAAGGCAATCAGCTTGAAAATAGGTTTTGAAGCAATGATAGTTTTATTTTACTGAATTCGTTCATAAAAGTGTATTTGATTTCATGGACAAAACTTCAACAAAATGGCTGTATTTTTGCCTCCAAAGCTTGAATTCTTGATAAAAAATGATTTTACATCTTTTTGCAAACCCGCATTCCTTACAAAATTGAGATTAAAGTTGGAATCGGGTTGTTCAAGATTGGCAATCTTAGGGATAAAACCATGATTCATAGAAAGAATTCCCCCGATCATTTTAATAATAGTGCATACTCCCAGGCTATGACCCTTGTTTTTTGAACAATTAACCACATTAATTCTACTTTGTCAACTTAAGAATTATCAGTAAAATCTTCATATCCTTTTGATTGTTTTTAAGTGCCGTTGAATATCCTTTTCTCGCTGTATGTGCCTATGGAGCATCTGTGATATTTCTTCTTCCATGGTCACGCCTTGGGAGAGGAGTAAAGCAATGGTCTGCAGCCTTACATCTCTTGCTGATAGTAGTGGTATATCTTCCTTTTTTTCAAGCCGCTTTTTGAGAATAAAATGCATCGCCATCATCACTAATGCCATGTGATGATACCATGAATTGTATTTTCTCACCTGGTAGT
>JADZFD010000009.1 GCA_020850225.1 Saprospiraceae bacterium
AACGTCAGTATATCCGCAATCTTGCGCATATTCCCCATTTATATAGCGTAAAGTCCTTCACAAAGATATGTTATCATTTTGTTAAATCCAAATTATCCAGAGGAGAAATTATATTTTTTTTCATAGGGTCTGTTATGTGTGAAGATTGCGGTAGTTTTGATAGAATTATGACCCAATAATTCCTGTACACGCCTGATATCCATACCATCAAGTATCGTAAACATCCGACCAAGTGCATATTGTAAACAAGGTTCTCATGTATCTACCTTTGCAAAAAAATATCAGAGATATGAGATAAGTTAGAGAACAGTTTGGACTAATTCATCAAAAGGTAAACATCCGACAAACTACGTATTGTTTAGTAGCGTTTCAGGAATGCGTCCGGTGCCTGGTCTCCTATCCTGGTAGTTTTGTTGCCGGCTACTTTTGACAGAAAATATACCATACAGGCATACGGATCAATACATTGTGCCTTGCATATTCCAAAAACAGTATTGTAATGACCTAATGTTTCATCAGTAGTATGGATTGCCGGTAAACAGATAATTCATTCTGCCTAAGGCTAATCCTTGAATCATATGACCCATGAGGTATTTAATCAAAATACAGTTCTTAGAGATGTAACTATTAATACGATCTTTACATACAAAATAGACCAATATTCAGATAAAAACTCCAAATCTCTGCGTTAATCCCGATAGCTATCGGGATGCTCGCCATAGCTATTGCTATGTCTGTGCTTTTTGCCTTGATCTTTGAAGTTTTTCTTGCTGAATCTTATGGTCTATTTTATAAATAAAATTCGTATAAAATAACAGCTAAATTTGTAGGTTCTACTACGTTAAAAGGTTATCCAGATAATTCTACTAATAGTTATGAAGTTCCAACTTATGAAATGTCCGTAACTGGTACTGATTCTGATGAAAATTCTGTAACTTATACTTATGAGGTCGTTAGGTTTGGTGTAAAAGACCAAACAGGTAAATCTGCCTGTGTCAAAGGTGTACCAGCAGGTTCATATTAAATTGATTGGTTGTAGAATTAATTGATTTTTTGATTTTCCCCTGCTATACCATCAGGGCTGTTTTATGAATATTATTCGTAAAGGATGATTATATAAATAGGATTGATATATATAAAAAAAGGGAAGTCAGTAATGACTTCCCTTTGTCGGGGCGGCAGGATTCGAACCTGCGACCCCCTGGTCCCAAACCAGGTGCGCTAACCGGACTGCGCTACGCCCCGAAATATTTTTCTTCCAACATTATTCTTTCAGGAAAAAACTACCTGAAATCTGTAATCTGATAGTAAAAAATCAATTTTATCAGATGTACATATATTTATAATCAATATACCGAAAGCGGTGGGGGGGGGATTCGAACCCCCGGTACCGTTTCCAGTACGACAGTTTAGCAAACTGTTGGTTTAAGCCACTCACCCACCCCACCATGGTATAAATTGTACTTAAAATATGAAACCAATCTTTATGGTTTCAAGTGCTTCTTACAAAAGCGACGCAAAGATATAACAAATTTTAATCTTAACAAGAAATCTAAAAAATATTTTTTGATTTCTATTATTTTTGTGGGATATACTGGACTCGAACCAGTGACCCCTACCCTGTCAAGGTAGTGCTCTAAACCAACTGAGCTAATACCCCTAATATTTTTTTACAATGACTGCAACTCTGCCAGTAATCTTTCTGTATCCTTATACCCCGGTGAAACCCTTATGGGTTCAAGATTTGAATTCAGATATACCAGAGACGGATAGCTCATCTTTCCATTCAGCAATTCGTATCCAAGCATATTGATTCCATTACGGCCGGCTTGCTGCCATTTATATTGCTTACCTTTGTAAGTAACTGTTTCTTTTTGTTCTGCATTAAACTTAACTACATAAAAGTGTTCGTTTAAATACTTAATCAACTCAGGATCTGTAAACGTTTTTTCATCCATTACCTTACACCAGCCACACCAGTCTGTATATACGTCTACCAAAAACTTCTTATCGTTATTACCTTCAGCAATTTTACTTGCTTCTTCTATGGTAATCCATTTTAATTTGGCCTCTTCTGTTCCATTTTTACATGAACCTACAACCAGAAGTATTGACATCAGGAAATAAGTGTATTTCATCCTCTTTTGAATTGAAGCCGCAAAGATATAATTAAAAACGAAATATTTTAACCATTTACTAATGTTGACTGAACTTTTTTTACGAGATAATTGACTTTATCTTTAAAAGTCTGATCTGTATCCATCAAGTCCCTGACCATCTTGAGCGAATGCAACACAGTACTATGATCTCTGCCACCGAAAGATGCTCCTATTGATTTCAATGAACTATTGGTGTAGTTTTTAGCCAGATACATTGACAATTGTCTTGCAACAACAATGTCCCTGAGTCTTGTCTTGGACTGCAGCTCATCCACGGGAATATTAAAATGTTTGGCTACCAATATTTTAATATTATCTACAGACACCTCTTTATCTACAGGTGATACAAATTGTTTAATTATACTTTTGGCAAGTTTCATATCAATCTCTGTTCTATTGAGTGTGGATTGCGCTACTAATGATATGACCACACCTTCTATTTCACGTATATTGTTTCTGATGTGTGTACATATATATTCCTTGATTTCTGTGGGTAGTGTCATTTCCTCCTTCTCCAACTTTTTATCCAGAATCCGTAATCTGGTTTCGAAATCAGGTGTTTTAAGATCTGCCACCAAGCCCCATTTGAATCGGGAAATCAACCTTTCATCTACGTCAGTCAGGTCCTTGGGTGATCTGTCTGAAGTAAGAATAATCTGCTTTCCACTTTGATGCAAATGATTAAAAATATTGAAAAATATTTCCTGCGTCTTAGGTCTATTGGACAAAAACTGTATATCATCAATAATCAGTACATCTATCATTTGATAGAAATGCATAAAATCATCTATACTATTATTTTTGATAGCCTGAATTACCTGACTGGTAAATTTTTCAGTTGTAAGATACAGTACCTGATGTTTTGAATCATTACTTACAACAGCATTTCCAATAGCCTGGGACAGGTGCGTTTTACCCAAGCCTACATCACCATATATCATCAACGGATTAAAGGAAGTGCCTCCAGGTTTTTTGGCTATGGCCAAACCGGCTGATAACGGAAATCTATTGCATTCACCATTCACAAACGCATTAAAAGTATAAGATGGATTGAGTTGTGCATCTACCTTTACTTTTTTAATACCTGGAATCACAAAAGGATTTATCATTTTTATATCATCACCCTGTACAGAAGTCTTTGTTGCAGACACAGTATTGTTATGCGTGATTTTTTTATGATTTTCTACCTTTATCTGATATTCAAGGCTACCATTGGAGCCGAGTTCGCTCTTGATGGCTTTCTTTAGTATATCAACATAGTGCTCTTCCAGCATCTCATAAAAGAAACTGTTAGGTACCTGAATTGTCAAAGCGTCCTTAGCCAGCTGAACCGGTGTAATGGGTTCAAACCAGGTCTTAAAGAGCTTCGAATCTATACTTTTTCTTATTACATTGAGACAATTATTCCATACAAGTATATGATCCTTCACCATTCCAGAAATATAAAAAATGTGTTAAAATTAAAAAATCCTAATCAGAAAGCTATAACAAGCTCCTTATAAAACCCCACCATTCATCAACATCACATTAGGATCGTAATTTCGGGATTAGTGCAAAAGTCCGAGTTTTTATTTAAGAAAAAAAACAAATCGCAAAGAAAATTCATATATTTTATTTCTTAATAAATAACTCATTTTCAATATTTTATATTTATGCATTTATCATTTGTAATTCCTTATAAAACACTATTAAAACATATTATGTAAGTTTTAATAAATAACGTATTGATAAATGAGTTACACAGTTACTTTCCTACAAAAAGGTTTTTGCAGGTGACGCAACTACCTTTTTTGTTGCGTTCAAAGTATACATCCAGTCTTCCTAAAACAATACCTGCCCAACCAACCTGAGTAACCAGTACAGGTCTGCCATCTTTATTTTGCAATCTGTCAGGTTCGTTCAAAAAGGTATGTGTGTGACCTCCAATAATGAGATCTATGTCATTGGTATTCTGTGCCAGTATAACGTCACTTATTTTGTTTGAATCATCTTTATACTTGTATCCAAGATGCGAAAGACAGATGACATAATCACATTTTTCTTCATTTCTAAGGAAGGTCGCCCATTTTTGTCCTTCAATCAGCGGATCCAGGTATTGTGTATCTGCATAATTGGACCTTAGTACGAGTCCATCCAATGAAATGCCTAATCCAAAAACGCCAATCTTAATACCATCCTTTTTGAAAATGGTATAAGGTATTGTTTTTTTGTTCATCACGGTATTACTAAAATCATAATTGGAAGATATCAATGGAAATTTAGTATGCACCAGTTGACGCTCCAATCCATCCAATCCTCCATCAAAATCATGATTTCCCAACGTTGCAGCATCATATCCCAATTCGGACATTACCTTCATTTCTATTTCGCCTCCGAAAAAATTATAATAAGGTGTACCCTGAAATATATCTCCGGCATCCAGCAACAATACATTTTTTTGTTCCTTACGGATTCGTTTTATCAATGTGGCTCTTTTGGCGACACCGCCCAAACCCTGATTTTTGCTTCCGTCCATCGGAAAAGGATCCAGTCGGCTGTGCACATCATTGGTATGCAATATCGTAAGCTTTGTGATATCCGGATCTTTACTGTCAGCCAATAGTGGAAATGCTCCTGATGTGAGCAGAATACCTGTATATGCCGTATTTCTTAAAAAATGTCTTCTATTCATGGTTACTCTATTATTCTTGCTGTATGATCAGGTTGTATGTGTATACCCTTAGCGTACTGTTCGCGCAAATGATTAATCAGCAGATCTCTTATAAACACTTCAGTATTATGAAATTTACTGTCAGCAAGCATATTCATATTATCACCTCCGATCGCAACATAATCCGGAATGACAGCATAATATGTCTTATCCTGATCGAGAGGTTGTCCCTTGATTTTAATATTTTTGGCTTTGCCATAAGCTATCTCAAAATACACATTCCTACTTACCGGCCAACCACCGGATGAAGCCATCTTATCAAACAATTGCTGTACAGTACTACCTTTTAGTTCCATGACATAGGCAATATTATCAAATGGCATAATTTCGTACACCTTTCCTACAGTAATCTCACCGGCGCCAATTGCTGACAATCGGATACCGCCATAATTCTGAATGGCAAAATCCAAAGGTGATGTTACTGATTTCTGCACTTCATCCAGAACAACGTCTGTAAACCAATTGGTTAGTGTCGAATAGGGTTTTGCTTTTACCATTTCGACATCACTGTATCCGATGACTTCATTCATCGTAGCCTCCAGTTTAAGCCTGTAAGGCTCCAGCATGGAAGCTACCTGTACATCAACAGGAAACGATGCCCTTTCAATCCGATAGCTTCGGGTTTGAACATCAGCAACATGATATACTTTGCCACAACCTGTCAGTATAACTAAAGTAAGCAGGCATATTTTAAAAAGATGTATTCTACAATTCATTACATTAATAATTGTGCTTCATTACGAATAGCTGCTTTAGCATAAAGTATAGGATCCATTTTTTGCGAAGCCAGTTTCATTTTTACACTCGCAATCAATTCTGCTGTACTTTGTCCATCTGATTCCAGTATTACCGTTTGCATTTGTTCCTTGACCAATTGAATAATTTCCCAGAGTTTGTCACTGATATACACTTGTTGTGAAGCGTTGTGTTCGAATTCCTGCTGAATGGCTATTAACATAGCATTTTTCAAATCAGAAACCATCATCTCTGAAGAAGACAATCTATAGGCCAGATTGTCTGTATTGATCCGCTCACAAAACATCATCAGCCGTTCATACGCCTGAAGGCGCAGGGGCAGAATCTCCTTATTCTGGCTCTGTCTGAATTTGAGTGCTTCAATATTATATTGCTGACTTAAAAAGTTTTTGAAAAGGTAATAAACTGTAAAAAATACAATTAAAGCTGGAATCGTATATTTTAAAACATCCAAAAATGCATCCATAAGCATCTATTCTCAAGTTAAGTTTGTATGGCAAAGATATCACAAAAAAATGATTATTATAGGGAAGTTGAAAAATTGTGTGTATAACAAATTGCACTTTTATTGTAAATCTTATTGGTTATCGCCTCGAGCCGGCTTGGCTTTTACTTTTTTCATTGCCAAAAAAGTAAACAAAAAGTCTAGGTCAAAAAAGGCGATTGCGGGGCACCGTTCTCTTCATGGTCAAAATGCTTTTTCTATCGCATGCAGTGGTAAACTCCTGCGTTCACTATAATTTTTGCGATAGACGCACTTTTGACATTACGATCACTATCGCTTGTTTTTGACCAGGCTTATTTAAATCATACAGCCTAAATCAATAGCTTTTAACATTATTAAGAAAGAATGACTTACTTGGCTTTTAGTTACATGTATAATCAGGAATATTATATTATCAAAATTTTGTGCAATTTGTTATACACA
>JADZFD010000010.1 GCA_020850225.1 Saprospiraceae bacterium
CTGGTTTGAAGATGATACCCGGATATTTTCTCGACGATGGCTTTATATCTTCAATATTGATTTTATCCAGCATTTTCTTTCTGGCAGTAGCTTGTTTGGACTTGGAAGCATTGGCACTAAACCTGTCTATAAAAGCCTGTAATTCCTTGATTTTCTCCTCAGCTTTTTTGTTGGCATTTTGTTTTTGTCTCAAAGCCAACTGACTGGACTCATACCAGAATGTATAGTTACCGGTATATATATTGATTTTTGAAAAATCGATATCTACGATGTGTGTACATACCGTATCGAGAAAGTGTCTGTCGTGCGATACGATAAGTACCGTATTTTTAAAATCAAGGAGAAAGTCTTCCAGCCATGTAATCGTATGTAAATCCAGATCGTTGGTAGGTTCATCCAGAATCAGTACATCGGGGTTTCCGAATAATGCCTGAGCAAGCAATACCCTGACTTTCTGATTACCATCCAATTCCTTCAGGAGTTTGTAATGGTCACTTTCAACGATACCTATTCCACTCAGCAGGTTTGCGGCTGAAGATTCGGCATTCCATCCATCCATCTCTGCAAATTCAGCTTCCAGTTCAGAGGCCTTAATACCATCTTCTTCACTAAAATCTTCCTTCATATAAATGGCGTCTTTCTCCTGCATGATACTCCATAGATGCTGATGACCCATCAACACGGTATTCAGTACTGTAACTTCATCAAATTCGTGGTGATTCTGTTTCAATACAGCCATCCTTTTACCCGGTTCAAGATGTACGCTGCCTGTATTGGGTTCAAATTCGCCGGAGATGATTTTCAGAAAAGTTGACTTTCCCGCTCCATTGGCACCTATTATTCCATAGCAATTACCTTCAACAAACCTGAGGTTTACTTCGTCAAAAAGGACTCTCTTTCCGTACTGTAAGGAAATATTTTGGGTGGATAACATGTATTGAAATTTAGTTTGGGTGCAAAGATAGATATTCCCTTAGTTATATAATAATATTTGGCAATAACCTTAAATCTGTTACCTGAATTTCAAATCTATACTGACTTCCATTTAGAGATATCCGGGCTATATTCTTACAATTTTACCACCTTGAATCTTGCTGCTGAATCGCCATCATATACTATCAGTATATATATACCTGCCGGAAAATGTGCAACATCAACGACTAATTCAGATTTATCTTTCACCCTTGTATTCAACAATTCTTTACCACTCAGGTCTGTCAGGATATACTTTTGAATACCGGTATTTGAATGAATATACAGCGAACCTGATACTGGATTAGGATAAACAACTATCTTCTGAGCATCCGTTATATCTGTTGCAGATGACAGATTATCAATTTCAAAGCTACTCACCTCTCTACATCCAAGAGCATCTGTAACAGTAACTTCGTATACACCAGCCACGAGATTTTCAAGACAGCGTGTACTGGATGCATAGGATTTCCAGGTGTATACATACGGAGGAACTCCATGCTGTACATTTAAGCAAATATAACCTGTACTACTATTTCCGGTATCATGCCGGATATCTGCACTGATTTCTATCTCTGATTGAGCGCTGATAAAGAGCGTATCTATAATCAACCAGCAATGGAGACTGTCCTGAATTAACCCGTAATACGCTCCATTGGCAAGGCCTGTAAGATCTTTGCCTTTGTACAAGCCATTATTCCACCAAATGTTGACGGGCGGCCTTCCTCCGCGTATTTGAAGCGATATTTGTGCGGATGTGTCACTTTCACATATATTGTCAGTAATAGTAGTGACATTATAGGAGAATTCCGGTTTTTCCGGGATTTTAATAACATTGGAAACACCTGTACAGCCATTGCTATCCGTTATTGTCAATGTATATATTCCTGCCGACAGATGATGAATTGTATCTTTTTGTATCTGTTTGAAATATTGTTTGCCATGGCTCCAGTTGTAATCAAAAGCTGGAGCACCATTCAAAACATCAGCTTCAATAACTGCCGATGACTCCTTATAACAAGTATTATCTTTGAGCAGATTCAGTTGAATATCTACAGGCGAATTTATAAAAGGTACCTCAATATTAGGAATTCCGGATTTACACCCTAACTGATCATAAACAATCACACTGTAATTGCCTTGAGGTATACTATCCAGTATATTTCGGGGGTTATCATGTTCGTACCATACAAAAAAGTATTCACCATTTCCGCCGGTAGTATTAATATGTATTCGCCCATCCTTCCCGGAAATACAGGAAGATGGCTTTATATCCTCCAAAGTTACGTTCAACAGATTCGGTTGATTAACTATGATGGGTGCTGTTTTCGTTTGACAACCACTGGCATCCGTTACAGTCAGAATGTACTGGCCTGCTTTAATATTGAATAAATCATCCGTCGTGTAAGAATAGTTGTTCCACAGATAGGTGTATTGAGGCATTCCTCCTGATACATCCGTTTTAATTGATCCATTCTCTTCCCCATAACATCTGACATCTTCTGTACTGACTACCTTAACGATAAGTTCAGGCGGATCCTTCAATTCTGAATTCAAAACATATTGACATCCATTGCTATCCGAGACAGTGCAAATATAAGCGCCTGAGGGCAAATTATTGATACGGTTTGTTTGCTCTCCGTCTGACCAGCTATATTGATATGGAGGAGAACCATTGATAGCAAATATTTCCATATATCCATCCTTATTGCCATAGCATCTTGGATTGGCTTTAGACTGAACACCGGCTATCAGAGATGATCTGGACCCGAGATAGATATTACTAAAGACGGCAAAACAATTATTATTGTCCGTTACGGTAACGGTGTATTTTCCTTCAGCTACCTGATACAGATTTTGAGTCGTATCTCCTGTCGACCATAAGTAGCTGTAAGGAGCGGCACTTTCAGAGTGTGATATCTCAATAATACCGTCACTTTTTCCCGAACATGAAGCAGGTTGCAGCGTTTTGACTACAATATTCAGATAGGTTGCCGACTGAATCGTGTAAAATGGTGTGTTCAATATACAACCGCCTAAATCCGTTACAGTTGCAAAGTAAACCCCCGATGCCAGGTCAGATATGATTTCGCCTGTCATGCCATTATTCCATTTAACCATGTACGGAGCATTGCCACCAGAGATATTCAGAACGATTCTACCGTCAGAAGATCCATTGCAGGATGATGCTATTATACTATCTCGTATTATGATTGGGTTTGATTCCGGTTGATCATCTTCATTGCCGTTGCAGTTTTCATCAATTCCGTTACACTGTATTTCCTGAGCTTCCGGATATATATCAGGATTATTGTCATCACAATCACCACTTACAGCCACATACCCTGATGGCGGATAGTTACTGCATATTTCAATAAATTCTGTTTTGGATCCATATCCGTCACCATCGGCATCCCTATAATAAGTAATTAATCCCTGTGCTACTTTAGTTTTATAAAACTCAATCTGATCCAAGGCTATATCTCCCAACGGACCTTCACCTGAAGTACCGTTAAACCTGAAGATGCCCAACTGGTCTTTATAGGCATCCAGTGAAAGTGTATGTTTCAGCCATTTGTTACCATGATTTCCTGCCCTGTAAAACAAGGTATCCCAACTATTTCCCCCATCCACACTTACATTCAGCATCAGCGACTGGATATCAGCGCCATTCATATTATAGTTGAATGACATGTCACATCCGGATGCATTACTTTGTAAATTCAGACATGCAGATTGAAGAATGGCTGTATTTTTAACACCACATAACTGTGGATTATTCTCTATATATACATATTTTCCTGTACCATTAACATCACCATCCGGCCCTGTAAATGCTGTTTCAGTACTTCCCTGATTCACTAACCAATCCTGATTGCTATCATCAGCCTTATTCTGCCATAAAGGACCTGTATCCCGGCATTTAGCCAGACAACTCTGTTCACACAAAGCATATTTATCGAAATTTTCAACCAGTGTTACCGGTTCACATGAAGTAGAAGCATATATGATACATCCGTCTGAAGAAGACTGAACATGTGAGCAGAGTGATGCTATTGAAAATCCGTATTCAGTATTGGGTTTCAATTTTTTAATTGTAAATTTTTCTTCACTGCAGGGTACAAAAAATGAATCTACAGGTATACCGGATTCAAATACAAGAATACTCACGGTATTACACGGTTTTTTAAATTTCCACGAAACTGTAATTTCATTAATATCCGCTTTTTGAACTGAAAAATCATCCGGAATTATACACAATTCATTACTGAATGTAATATTCAGATAACGAAGAATCCCTGCATCTTTAACAGCCCTGTCATAAGTAATCAGTTTCCAGTTGCCTTTATTCAGGGTGTCCGGATTCCACTTATAAAAATCGCCATCAGCTTTAAATACGCCTGTAAAAGGCGGCTTATAATCTTTAAGTCTCCTGCATCCATCCATGGAAAAAGTCGTTACCTGACTACAAGTCGTATCTCCCGGCAATCCAAAATTACGGGTTACTGTACCATTGTGTTCGGACAAAACCAACTGTTGACCCTGGGGACTTTGTAAAATGATTTTTAAATCTGCCGGCCATCCGTGTTCTATGATCACATCAACAGACTTGAGAAATACATTAACGCCCAATATCGGATTACTTAACCCCGGGAAATCGGGAATTTCCAAATCCAGTATCTCAGTACCATTATCCTTCAAAGGAATATTGATCTGGCATGCTGAAGGAATCTCTATCACAGTTGTAAAAGGAATGGCTACATTCCAATTACTAACTCCATTTGAACAAATTGTACGGATATATAAATCATAGGATGTCGAAGGCACTAAATTATGAAGTGTAGCTGTTTTATTAGTCATACGCGGATATGAAGGTATTCCTTTGGGCGTATCACCTCTTTTTACCAATTCGATTTCCCATCCTTCAGGGAGCAGATTGATATCCGACCATGAAACCTGTATTGAGGTTGTTGTCTTATTTTCAAACCGTATATTAAATGGTATATTGCATAGCTGCCCAAAGGACTTAGACAATCCTGTGATACCTGTACAAAACAGTATTATACAAATCTTAATTGAATTCAACGTTTAATATTCGTTTAGAGTATCAAAGTTAAACAAAATCAGCAAACCGACACGATTATTATATTAATTATTGAATCAAAGCTGTCAAGGCGACATTACATATTATCGGAATATTACATACATAAATCCAATATTTAATCCGTTTAATGCATAATATTCATTACCCTTCAAAAATAAATTAATAGAAATCTGAGATATTCGTCAACAATCCTTCCGAAATCAATTACCGTCCCACATCAGGAAGGCTTTCATAAAGCCATCCAGACCGCCATCCAGTACAGCGTCGGTATTTCTGGTTTCAAATCCGGTACGATGATCTTTGACCCTGCGATCGTCGAGTACATAAGACCGTATCTGCGAACCCCATTCGTTTTTCATTTTCTGGGCTTCAGCTTTATCGCGTTCTTCACGCTGCTTTTCCAGTTCTATCTGATACAGGCGTGATTTCAGCATTTGCATTGCTTTTTCCCTGTTGGCATGCTGAGAACGTGCCTCCTGACACTGAATAGCTATACCTGTAGGCAAGTGTTTGATTCTGACGGCAGTTTCAACCTTATTGACATTTTGCCCTCCGGCACCCTGAGCTCGGAAGGTATCCCATTCGATATCGGCCGGATTTATCTGAATATCAATCGTATCATCAATCAATGGATGTACAAACACGGAAGCAAAAGAAGTCATCCGTTTGCCCTGAGCATTGAAAGGACTGACCCTTACCAGCCGATGTACACCATTTTCGCCTTTGAGCATTCCATAAGCATATTCTCCATCCAACTCCAGTGATATGGATTTAATACCGGCTACATCACCATCTATACGATCTATTTCTGTTACAGCATATCCATTTTTATCTGCCCACATTGTAAACATCCTGTACAACATGGAAGCCCAGTCACATGCTTCAGTACCACCTGCACCGGCATTGATTTCGAGATTGCAACTCAATTTATCTTCGGGTTTATCCAGCGTTGTTCTGAATTCTATCTCATCCAGCTCACCCAATAATACCTGATATTTGGCATCCACTTCTTCTTCCGTGGCCTCTCCTTCCCTGACAAACTCCATTAACACCTCGGCATCATCAGCAAGTGTTTCGAGTTCCTGATATTTGGCAACCCATTTCTTATTATCCTTAAGTAATTTTAAAATGGATTCTGCTGATTCCGGATTATTCCAGAAATCAGGATTGAGAGATTGTTGTTCCTGATCTTCTATTTGAATTTTGCGCTGATCGACGTCAAAGATACCTCCTTACCAATGTCAATCGCTCCCTTAAATCAGCTAACTGTTCTATGGTCATTGCCCTGCATGTTTATATTGTTAAAAAATAAACACCGGTATAGATCTATTTCAAAACTTCTACCGGTGTTGTTTTACTGAGCTTTATCCTATGATTAACGGCTCGTTATGTCATTTAGTTCAACATAGAAAACCAATTCAGCATTTCCCGGAATCACCGGCGGACTTCCAGCCTCACCATATGCAAGATCGGCAGGTATAAATAAAAATGCTTTGGCACCCTTATTCAGTAGTGTGAATCCTTCATCCCATCCTTTGATAACCTGTCCAACACCAACTACGAAAGAAAACTCCTGACCTCTGGAAAACGAGTCATCAAATTTTGTTCCATCCATCAAAGCACCATAATAATCAGCATGTACTACCTGACTGGATTTGGTATTATCACCTGTTCCTTTTTCAACGATATAATATTTCAGACCTGAAGGTGTAGTCATGGTCTCCAGTTTTCCTGCTTTATAGGCTGCAATTGTTTCTTTTAATTTAGTTTCTATTTCAGGGATTTTTGCTTTGCTGATCTCTGCTTTTTTCTCCTGTTCAGCTTGTTTCTCCTTCATAAATTCTGAAAAATCTTTTTCATTCATGATTTTTTTAACTGTCAGTATATAGTCAAAATGTTTCAGATTGGGATATTCGACTTTGGCTGAAGGTATTGAATCAATCGGAATAGTCAACTTATAAACACCACCTACTTTTGCATTTGCGCCTTTGATCATGGCAACAAGTGGATTAGCAGCATTTCCGGTTGGTAATTCTTCTGGTATTTGAAAATAGGGCATATTAGCTTCATCTGTATTTTCATCTATAACAGAACCGTCGTCACCTGCTACTTTGATACTGAAAAAAACATACTCATTTGTTTTCGCAGCAGCTCCTGAACCGTCTTCTTCAACAGTGTACTTAAATCCATTGACCATTTGTTCTGCTGATTGTTTACATGCTACAATCCCTGTAATTGCAATAAAAAAAGAAATTAGATATTTAATATTCATTTTGTATGATTTTTAATAAAAAAATTGAATTGGGAAAATATTATAAAAGTTAATAAATAGTTTTTCAGTGAATAAGTTTACAAATAATTTAATTAATTATTTTTGGGTAAATATTCCGGTATTACCTTCTTAAGTCTGTGTATGACATCTTTAAGGCTGGCATAGACACCTCCGCCAGAAGCATTTTTATGCCCTCCTCCATTAAAGTATTTCTGAGCTATTTCCTGTACAGATATGTCGTCCTTGCTTCTCAGTGAAATCTTTATGATAGTAGGTTGTTCGAGAATGAGCGCTGCCATTTTGACATTTTCTATCATAAGCATATAATTGACTATGCCTTCTGTATCACCTCTCTGAATATCAAAGTCCTGATAATCCTGTTTCGTAAGCCACATAATCCCAACTCCATACTCAGAGACAATTTCCATCCTGTTAGCAAGGCAATGACCGAGCAGGCGAAGATGTCTTTCCTTCTGTGTATTGAATATTTTATTACACAACCAGTAATCATCCACTCCTACCCTTTTCAGTGCTGCCGCTGCATCATAGGTTTCCGGTCTCGTATTGTATCTGAATGACCCGGTATCTGTAATCATACCCATAAAAAGAGCTTCTCCTATGATCGGATCGAGCTTACTCATATCTCCAAGGTCATTAATAACCTTAAACACCATTTCACTTGTACTGCTTGCTTCGGTATCAGAAAACAAAATATCAGGAAACGGTTCAGGATCCAGGTGATGATCAATAACTATCTTTTTTGCCTTTGCAAACTGGATTTGCTCACCCAACTTGTCAACCCTGTCGAGACCACTGAAATCCAGACAGAATATCACATCTGCATTATCCAGAATCTTTCTGGCCTTATCCGGTTCCAGATCAAAAATAGTAGCTTGTTCGATATCACGGATAAATCTGAAAGTAGTAGAATACTCGCTCGGAAATATAACATGAACTTTATGGTGAAGTTTTTTCAGATAGCCCGCAAGACCAAAAGAAGACCCAATCGCATCACCATCCGGATTGCGGTGTGAAATGATTGCAATTTCTTTGGGTAAAAAAAGTATCTCTTTTAATTGTTGAATCTCTTCGGTCATAACGGGTGCAAAATTGAGTATTTTTAATCATATATCAAAATATTTTTTTGTATTTTAGTCTGTTATGAAATATGATTTTATAATTTTGCACCGATTTTTCGAATTTAAAAATAAAATTAATAAATTATGTCAGGTAACAGAACTTTTACAATGATCAAGCCCGATGCTGTAGCAGGTGGACATATCGGTGCCATTTTAGCACAAATCAACGAAGCCGGTTTTAAAATTGTAGCTATGAAATACACTAAATTATCCGCAGAGAAAGCAGGAGAATTTTATGCTGTTCATAAAGCACGTCCTTTTTACGGCGAATTGGTTGATTTTATGTCTTCTGGACCGATTGTGGCAGCCATTCTTGAAAAAGATAATGCCGTTGAAGCATTCAGAACCCTGATTGGTGCTACCAATCCTGCTGAAGCAGCTCCCGGAACCATCAGAGCCCGTTTTGCTAAAAATATAGGTGAGAATGCAGTCCATGGTTCTGACAGTGATGAAAATGCAGCAATAGAATCTCAATTCCATTTTTCAGGCGTAGAGATTTTCTAAAAATCACGCATATCATAAAAAAAGAGGCTAACTTTATTTATGTAAGGTTGCCTCTTTTTTTTGTTTGTACTATGGACATATTACTTTGACGGTTCGCAATTGTCCTGTTTCATTTACATATACTCGCCAGCATGAGCCATCGGCACTTTTCAACAGAATGGAACTACCTGTCGCAGCAACAGAAAGATTTCCGTTCTGTTGCTTTACGTTCACTGACGGTGGCGAAACGCTTCCGACTGTCAATTGCCCTGTATTGGATATTGTCAGTTTCCAGTTGCTGTTATTGGGTGATTTAAATACTATTCCCTTGGATGCATCCTTTATCTGTACTGCACTCGCAGTTGCTTTCGTTTTATAATCGCTTCCTGATATAGAAGTAGCATTCAGTTGCCCACTGTTATTTACATGGATTTTATAAGTCTCTGATTCTTCATTTTGTAATATTACGCCCGATCCTGCCTGATCAAAAACCATATCACTTCCCGTTACAGATACATCCGGAAACACATTATAATTTGTCAGTGCAAACCAGGAAAATCCTGAAAAGATGGCTTTATATACATATGCATTATCAGGTCCTAATGAATTAAAAACTGTATCTGGTCTGACTATCTCCACATTACTGAGCGTGGCGCTGGCAATCGGAACATTTGATTTGAGGATATTCAGTCTTGCGGCATCTGCTCCCCATGTTGTCATCTGGTCTGAACTATAATATAACGTCACTTCATAGAGCGCATCTTCATCTCCGGCAATCTGTAAGGTCTTATTACTGTAACTTTTTCCACTACTAAATGGTAATGCTGATTTTCCAGTTCCAACAGTTGACACTACAGCTTCAAGACAACCGATGTCCGTTGTACCCATATTTCTTACCGAGGCTATAATCTTTTGGTCTGCAGAATACATATGTGCCGTTTCACCAACTGCTATACTTGTATTGGCTGACTTATTAACTGTATTTTCTACTTTGACGCCTTTTAACTGATAGAATCTAAATTGAGGTTGAATAGCATTATTACCGAAATTTACAATAGTAGAACCTACACCAAGTGAGCATCCCGATGCTCCATCAGCAACATAGGTATTAATATACTCACCTGATCCACCTCCAACGGGATTAGTACATCTAATGATGTCGTTTCCACTAGAATAACTTGTATTATCAAAACAAAATTCAAAGTACAATGAAGAAGTACCATCCCAATAGAAGGGTTGATCAAAATTGATTACATTCCAACTTCCTTGTACAGTGGTAATTGTGCTCGTAAATACTTCTGATGTTTCATACCAGGGCGCTCCAACCAATGTTATATCGCTTACATTTTTAAGTCCTACCCTAAAATTATTATAGGGTTGTGTAGAGCCTTTACTTTGAACATAAAAAGACAATCCGGAAAAATATCCTGCTGACAAACCTGATGAGCTTAATTGAGATTGTAAAAATAGCAACCTGGTTCGGGCATCATCATAATAGGATAAAAAAATCAGGCTTGCATTATAATTGTAATTACCATATAGTGTAAAATTTCCCGGACTACAGCAAGTGTCCGATACGATGTCCAACCCATCATTGATAGTAACTGCGCAGGTATTGTTACTCCCGACCTGTGCCGGGCCCGATATCCAGGTCAACTGCAATGTGAAATTTTCAGCAGCCTCCATAAGAGCATCATTGATTATATCTACATTAATATACTGTGTAGTGACTGCACCCGATGGAAATGTCAGCGTATTGGTTATCAGTGTATAATCCCGCCCTGAGATAGCTGTTCCTCCACTGGCAACATTCACACTGAAAGTACTGGCTCCGGAAGTAATTCTGTTGATTTTAACAGGAATCGATATCGTCTTAAAAGGGCTCTCACAGTAATTACTACCTGCTACACCCGATGATTCTAAAACATCAAATACAGTATTTACAAAATTAACTACTGGATAGGTTGGTGTACAGGCTCCCAGACAGTTTTTACCGGGATAGTATGTATTGATGGTATCTATTGAAGTTGTTGACCAATTGGTAGTTGATGATACACTTGGTGACATGATATACCCTGAACCACTATCATGACTGGCATTGAAATTGTGTCCAATCTCATGTGCTGCCAGCACGCGCTTATAATCTGCATTACTAGTATAATCCTGCAGAATATTATATCTATATATGGAACACACCTTTCCTACCCAGGCAAGTCCGACAGTCGGTCCATCCAGATCCCTGTATGTCCATAAGGTTCCCAAATCATGCGCGGAAGAAAATCCATTGGGAGCCCATGATGTAAAACTATTCAACAAATCATTTGCATATGTTGAGCTTGTCCACGGATCGCCTCCGTTTGTCGAAACTATATATTGCTCAACTATGGCAAACCGTATTTCATCATTAAATTCATCATCATAATTGGTCTGCATATCATTGACTACGGCTATATTCTGTGCTTCAACTGCCGCAACAGATCCATAATGCGAAAACATCTGATAATCCGCTGCAATAGCATATTCAACTTCAACACAACTTCCCTGTGTCACACTTCTGTTATGAATTTCTCTTTGGCTATCAGTCCGTATGTGATTATCATTAACACCGCAAGATTTCTCTTTTCCGGGAATAATATCCTTCACATTATACAGCACATACCTTTCTTTATTGGCTGAATGCCCGAAATGCCGGATAGGTTCTATGTAATACATTTGATGACCTTCCTTAATAAATCCCTGAACAAAATCAATTCCTACCGTTATACTTACGCGGCCTCCTTCGGCAGTATACCCGTTCATCGGAACGATCTTTCCGGCTTCTACTGATGTAAAACGCTCCTGATACTCGTTGGTACAAATATATTTTTCTGAAATGATATCAGATTTATGCAAGGACAACTTCCACCTATCAATCTGAATAGATATGCTCTCAGGATCAGATGATTGTATTGTTTGGAGTATCTTTTCCGATTCTACATCAATAATATCATACTTAGTAAAATAATCCTTCAAAGAAAGATTATCCTGTGCTGGTAAAGAAATAGAAAATAAAATACTTGCCAGAAAAAGTGCGATTCCAATACTTTGATTCATGAACTTTTTGATTTAGAGTTACAGCATCGTACAACAACTTTTATCATGGATATAACTATACATATAAACCATTATTGTAAAGCCATACACAACAATACAAAGCTATTGTGACTATGCACAAATTACTTTTTCATACTTATTCAGGATTTGAATTGGGGCTAACTTAGAAAAGATATGACAAATTTATGTAATTAATATTTATAATTATAAAAAATTATAAAAAAAATTTATAAAAAATACAATCCGGCATTTTTAACATAAAATCATCTGTTACCAAAATCGAAAATTAAAACCTGTTCGTATAGTTTAGGTAGGATTTATTGTAAGATACCTACAAAAATCCACTTAACTTTTAACATAGTTTATATGCTCACCCGATAAATCCATTAATACAAATATTCCGTATGCATGCAGATTGCATTTGAACAGAAATCATGAACTAAAGATTATTTCAGGTATTCCTGTTTGATTTGGTCCCAGGAAGGTAACTTTTTGTAATGCCACTTGTGCAGCAGAATTCCATTTTTCCACAACACGATACCCGGATTGGATCTCATAATGGTTTTGAGGAGCTTTTCGTCTGCTGTATAATAATCTGTGATGATTCCCGTTTCTTTAGCCAGCAAATCAGCCTTTTCCTGATCTATTCCGGAAATGACGACTGAAAGTTTTATCTTGTCTTTGGCTGCATTATCCATCAATGGCTTAATGACTGATTTCATTATTTCTATAAAGTCAGGATTCCAGATAATTTTATAATGCATCACTTCCTTTTCTGTTACATCCTTAAGTACCCTGACTACCGTAATACTGTCCTTACTTACTACGGTTGTATCGTTGGTATATACTGAATCCCTGACCATAATTTTTTCTGGAATAGCCTGATATTCAGCATGATATATTTGCACCATAAGATGTGGTTCGGGATTATTTATAAATAAGTCAGCCTTCTCATCACCGTCGAAATCTGTAATGGAAAAGTCGCTTACTTTAGTTGCCTCTATAACTGGCTCGGTTTTAATCTGCTCTATTGTCTCATAATTTTCTGAATATTCATTGAGGTTCTTAAGGTAATCTGCATATGGTATTTCCTTGATTTCGCCGGTTGATTTGTTTTTCATTTTCATAGCAATAACCTGGACAGCATTGGCTGCTGCTTTTTCATTATGCATTATTTCAGCTATGTTGGCATTATTTTTAAATGGTCTGAAATCGACATGCGGCTCATTCCAGTAAAAGTTATAAAAGCAATAGAAAATCAGAAACAGTGTGGAAAGCAACACAGTCAGATTTCTGGTTTTTTGTGTAAATAATGAATGCATATCTTTAGATCGCAACAAAAAGTACAGTGCCGGAACCATTAAAAATATATCTTTCAGGAAGGAAGTACGTGGATCGAGTTTGATAAAATCGCCAAAACATCCACAATCCGTTACCCGCATATTAGTTGCTTTAAAAGCAGTCCATGAAGAAAAATTAAAGAAATTCTGATCAACAGGTACATATCCTGTCAGAAAGGTAAATCCGGTCAATACAGTAAAAAACACTACAATCAGGAAAAACAACCAGGCTGTCAACTTCGGGCGATCACCCAAAATGAGCATTATCCCCAATACGATCTCAAGAATAATCATGAATATAGCAAATGTGAGTGCATAACTTGAAAACAATGGAAAAACCGGTGCTATAAAACTCATAGCCGTACCTGAAAAAGTAGCTTCAAATTCTGCAAAATAATCCTGCATTTTGATAGCTGTTCCCATCGGATCAACCGCTTTTACCCATCCGGAAAATATAAACAATACACCTGCAAAGTTTTGAGCAAAAGACATCAGCCAGGATTTATGAATCTTGCTGACTAAAGTCATGTACAATGTCAATGCCAATGCCACAATGGCAATATATGTCATTAATGTTACTATTGTCATAATTAAAACTTACTCAATGGTTTTACACCTGCAAAATTAACGCAATTATTACGCTTTGGGCAGAATATGTATCAAATAATTGTCAATATGATGTTAAAAACACAATTTATGACATAATGTTTTTCAATTCACTGATTTAATATGGAAATAATCACTGAACAACCCGCTTACCTATCTGCTACCCTGTAAGCGTTGCCGTACAGCCTCAAATACCAATATGGCAGCACTAACCGATACATTCATAGAGTCAATTTGTCCCCGCATCGGAATTATCACATTATAATCTGCATTATCAATCCATTCCTGACTTAATCCCTTGTCTTCTGTACCTACAACGATTGCTGTGGGTTTTGTATAGTCCATAATGTAACAACTCACAGAATCATCTGCTATAGTAGCACATATAATCTTTATCTTCTGCTGTTTTAACCAGTCAATGATTTCGGGTGTTTTACCTGTCGCTACCTGATTCGTAAATACACATCCTATACTCGATCGTATGATATTGGGATTGTATATATCTGTATTGGGATTGGCAATAATAAACGCATCTGCTCCTGCAGCATCTGCTGTACGAAACAAAGCACCTATATTTCCGGGTTTTTCAGTTGCTTCGGCTACGACTACCAATGGATTGGATACTGATAATTCCAACTGATCCAACCGATTTTCTCTTGAGTACATAACAGCAATAACTCCTTCGGTACCTTCTCTGTATGCCAATTTATCATAAACCTGGCTATTAACTTCGATACATTCCGTTTCTAGGATCACATTTCCTAATAAAGCATTCAACTTGTTGAAAGTAATAATAGCAGGGTTAAACAGTAACGATTTAAGTTGATACCCACCTTTCAAGGCGAGCATAATCTCTTTTTTCCCTTCAACTACAAAGGTACCTGTTTCTTTTCTGAGCTTAGACTTTTCAGAAAGTAATGATATATGTTTTACCAGTGGATTGGAAGGGCTTGTAATAATTTTTACCAAAACAAAAAAATTACTTTGAAGAAAAATGTGTTACATTTGTTGTAACCGATTTGTAACCTGATCTATAAGTTGCTTGCCTACGGGAGTAAATTTACTGTAATCTTTGGTCTGAAAAGCAATCAGTGCCAACATAAAGTTATCCGCCATAATTTCATCCGGATGAATGATATACTGCGTATTATTCTTGATATTATCGAAATAGCCCGGTGTAGAACTCAGAGGTACCAGAGACTTGCCCAATGGATCACACTGTATTTTATAATGATCTCCATAGTCACCCAACTTATAAATATCAAAATTCAAATAGTCAAAATACGAAGGCTTATCCGTGTGGTACTTGCCATGTTTACTTGTTATGAATGGTACGACATAGATTGATTTGTCACCTGACTGTACTTCCGTGGCATACTGCACACTCATACCATCCGGATTGCAGAGTACCATAACCTTAAGTAAATCATTGATAATAACCGGTTTGTCCATTTTAACAAATCCAATAAACCTGTATAAATCTTCTCTTACCTGCGTATTATATCTGGAAATGATATGAAACACTTCGTGTAAGATAACCGGCTTCCACCTATCACTGTCTTTAGCAGAAAATATGGATTCAGGAACAAATATATTATGCCCTCTGGTGAAAAAAGCATCATTTCCATATGCTTGTGTCTTTCCTTTAATGAGTCTGATACCACCGGGAAAAATTCTTGGGCTCACGGCATCACACATCTCTTTAACCTCTTCAAATAATTTAACCATAGCCATTTTCTCATCATTACTCCAGTCGGATACCTGCGTTTTCATAAACTGAGCGTATTTTTTTTTCATTTCATCCTCTGAAACACCATCAAAATTTTGTTTCATCTGAATTTGAATCTCAGCCGCATTGATTTTACTGAATAAGCTATCTGTATCATCTTTTATTATAGCAGTTGAAGCGTCCAGACTGTCTAAAAAAGTCACAATTGCTGGAACGCCGGTATGTGTTTCATGTTCATGATCGACAGATGCTTTTTTATTTGATTTACAAGCTGAAAATAATATAAAGCCAACAAAAAAAAGAGTAATTCTATACATATTATTTATTTATTCTAAAGAAGAAAATTGATGATTTAGAAATTCAAGTTTTAAGGTTTAATCGTTATCTGTGTACTTTTACAGCAAGTGTTCCAGCTACTTGTGCCATAATACTTCTTTTTGAAATAAAAAAGTTCATTTTTGACACATCACCAGCTCTTACCATTAAAGGTATATAATGCATATTTGTTACTTTAAAAATATTTTCTATTTTTACAACCTAAATCGTTTAAACAAAAGTATTTTTTTAAATAAAAATCAAATGATATATAAAATAAAGATTTCAATCTGTATAAAGCAATTTATATTGGTATTGTTCATAACTTCTTTGATGACACCTGATATAAAAGGTCAAAGTTATAAAAAAATGACACCTGAAGTGTACAGTCAGTGGAATAAATTATCCAATGTCAAAATATCCGACTATGCAAATACAGTAACTTACATATTGGAAAAAGAAATAGGCGACAAGAAGATGGCTGCTTATCTGACAGGTACAGATACGACTCTTTTTTTTAGTAGAGTTTCACAATCCTTCCATGACCCTTCAGGTAAATACATTATATATACACACAATATCAGCTATGACAGCCTTCAGTCACTCAAGAGAAAAAAAACCAAAAAAGACAAATTACCCAAGGACAGTCTAACAATTTACAATACCATAACCCATCAAAAGACTACTTTTAACAATATCGAAAAAGTATTCATTTCAGATAATTATGGCGATTATATTTTTTTTACAAAAAAACAGGAATTAAAACCTATTGAAACTATTTCAACATCTGTAGATAGTATACAACTGTTACCGGATACATCCGTTGCTCCTGCAAAAGTTGTAGAGAAGCGAAAAAATAACAAAAATAAACTTGACGACCTGTATATTTATTATCTGACTTCAGGCAAAACAGATACTATTTCGGCTGTAAGTGACTTTATCCTCGCTTCTGAAGCACCTGAACTTGCATATGTAACCCAATCTCACGACTCCATTCCACAGTACAGTGTCAACTTATATTCAATTCAGGGAAAAGCAACCAAAACCATTCTGGACAGCGTACAAGACGTAACCAATTTATGTTTTGATAAAAATGGAAATAGATTGTCCTTTTTAGCTTCCACTATCAAATCAAAAGCGAAACAACCTTCCTATGACTTGTATCTGTATGTGCCAAAGGACACATCTGCACATATCATATGTGATGTCCGAAATCCTGTTGTTCCTCAAAACTGGATCATCAGTAAAGACAGGCAATTATCCTTTTCAGAAAGTGGAAAAAGACTTTTCTTCGGAATCGCCCCTTTACTTCCAGTACAAGACACAACATTGTTGGAAAGTGAGGTCGTCAATGTAGAAATATGGAAGTACGATACACCTTTTCTGTATACTGAAATGAATGCCAATAAAGAAAAGGATAGCAAAAAAACATACAATGTCATGTACGATCTGACCAGGAATACATTCCTTCAACTCGAAAATACAGATGAAGATATAGTACTAACCTCAGATAAAGGAGACGGCAAATATGCACTTGCTTTACGTACTCTTCCTTACAGAAAACAGATTACCTGGACAGGTGATACGCCTGCTGACATGATTTTAATAGATACGGATGACAACACCCGTATGATTATATCACAAAAAGAATATGGCCGGCCTCTGTTTTCTCCATCCGGACTATATATGTACTGGTGGAACAGGCAGGATTCAATCTGGAAAGTTTTCAATACAGAAACAAAAATAATCAGTGTCATGGGTTTGTGGTCTCTATCTACATTTTATGATGAAGAAAATGATATTCCTCAAAAGGCAGATCCTTATGGTCTGGCAGGTTGGTTGCCTGGAGACAGTATTGCCATCGTCTATGACAGATATGATTTATGGCAATTGAAACCATCAGATCCTTTCTACAGTAAAAAACTCACCAACGGCAGAAGCAATAAAGATGTTTACCGATATATCAGGCTCAACCCAAAAGAAGATTACATACCAGTTAATAATAATATTTTACTACACGTATTTAATGAAAAATCCAAGACTGACAGGATAGAATTATTTGTGTCCCAAAAGGACAGTACATCCATATTAACCGGAGGAGAATATAAGATATCTCCAAGAGTTATGAAGGCAAAAGAATCCCCACAATTGGTATTTACCCGGGAAAATTTTGAAGTTTTCCCTGATTTATTGTTTACAGATACCACATTTACAGATATAAAAAAAATATCAGATGCCAATCCACAGCAAAAAGACTTTGGATGGGGACATGCTGAATCTGTAAAATGGACAAATTACGACGGCAAACCCAACGAAGGTATGTTGTTCTTTCCTCCGGATTTTGATCCTGACAAACAATACCCATTGATTGTCAATTTCTATGAAAAGAGTTCAGATGATCTTTACAAATACCGCGCTCCCGAAGCACACAGATCCACTATCAATTATACGTATTACACCAACAATGGATACATCGTTTTCAATCCGGATATTAAGTACATTACAGGTCAACCAGGTGAAGATTGTTATAATGCTGTCGAAAGCGGTGTGGACTATGTAACCAGCAAAGGTTATGTCAATATCGACAGAATGGCATTGCAGGGACATAGCTGGGGTGGTTACCAGATTGCATATCTGCTGACCAAAACTGACAGGTATCGTTGTGCTGAAGCAGGAGCTCCGGTAGTCAACATGGTTAGTGCTTATGGTGGTATACGCTGGGAATCCGGCATGAGCCGGATGTTTCAATATGAAAAGACGCAGTCAAGATTAGGCGTTGCTCTTTGGGAAGATCCTGAAACCTATCACATGAATTCACCCATTTATGATATGCCCAAGGTCAAAACACCCATTCTGATACTGCATAATGACATGGATGGTGCAGTTCCCTGGTACCAGGGAATAGAATACTTTATGGCACTCCGACGACTCAACAAACCTGCATGGTTGCTCAATTATAATCAGGAACCACACTGGCCTGTAAAATGGCAGAACAGACTGGATTTCAACATCAGGCTTGAACAGTTTTTCAACTACTACCTGAAGGACGCTCCTATGCCATTATGGATGAAGGAAGGAAACTCTCCGTTAGAAAAAGGCATTTTAAATAAATATTGATATGCTCGCTGCTTTCGGGTTGGAATACAGGTTATCTAAAACTCAGATTAGAGCTGCATCAGATTACATGATTCAAAACCCGGATAAACTGAGTGATATCCTGGATTTTCTATTGGATGACAATATACAGATTGTACAAAATGCAGCCTGGATACTGGGAAAAGCCGGACAGATACCTTCTGACATATTGGCAATCCACTTTGACAGGATCATACATATACTTGACAGGCCAAAGCACCCGTCTGTAACGCGAAATATCATCAGAATACTGCAACTAACGGAAATTCCGGAACAATATCAGGGTTTGATTTATGACCGGTGTTTTAACTACATCATCAATCCAAATGTACCGACAGCCATCCGTGCATTCAGTATAACCGTATGTCACCATATAGCCAGGTATCATCCTGAACTAAAAACAGAACTGCAAATTACACTGAAAGATATATATCAGGATGGAAGTCCCGGTATCAAAAGTCGTATAAAAAACACGTTGAAACATCTTTGATATCACTACATTTGTCAAACCTTTTCAGAAACATTTCCTGAATACAGACAATAAAATGATGGACTACAAATCTTGTATTAATTGTATTTGCGCTTCAGGAACCACTCGTCATCGTTGAAAGAAACACCCAAAGAGAATTTTAAAAATTTCTCACTGATAGGTGCATTTGCACCACGTGTTCCCGCTGTAACACCCAGGTTGACTGTAGATACTTTTCGCTGAAATACAAAAGGCATACCCATTCCAAGCGTTATGCCATAGGAATCAACAGCATCACCATTAAATTTTTTAGGGTCGGTAGAATAGTATACTCCATATCTGTAATACACTCTTTTAAAATAATTGTCGTAGGATTTGTAATCCGGTCTGAAATATCCGCCTACTGAATATCTATTAACATCGGTAAGACTCCCTGCAACTTCACCGGATGCATCATTAAAATAAGAAGACCACAGCGTTCTGGTATAATTAAATCCCAGAGCATGTTTTTCACCATAATAATATGTTGCTCCCAAACCTAATTCTGCAGGTAATTTGCCTTTTCCACTGATATCTTGCTCAATATTTACCGTATCTACTCTCTGAAAACTACTTGAAATATCCTGAACCAGAAAATGCTGTACATTGGATCGTGTTGAGAAAGAAGTAGCAGAATTAAAATGGATACCGGCTGAAATACGTTTGGCAGGAGCTATTTTATTTTTTTCTATGTCCGCTTTATTTATAATATCAGTAAATATCAAACCACCATTCCAAATAAACCCTTTGACATTGTAATCATTGGTGTAGTAATCATTATATGCATAATCTGACTTGTCAAAAAAGATGTTCCGTTCATACTTCAGGTTACCAAAAAGATATCCCAGGTTAACACCTAATGCAAATTTCTTATAATTAACAGCATTGCCCCAAAGTAATTTATAACTCCCTCCACTACCGTTATAATTCCTAACAAAAGGCTTTCCAATAGAAACAGAGTCTATATTTTCAATATCGTAACTAACAGTTGAATTCGGTTTTAGAGTAACATTCATTCCCCATTTATACTTGCGTTTGACACCGTCATAGAGTGCATTTATCGGATTGGTCAATGGAAAAGCCAACGATAGATAATCCAGATTGCCTGTCCAGAAACTATTACTATGTTTATCATCCTTAAGATAAGTATTTTTAGCAAATACACCAACATCGAAGGCTGTAGCATTCAGAAATGCATAGGATGCCGGATTGACAATATTGATATTGTAGGCATCAATGTACGATGCACCCAAGCCTCCCATCTGCCGTGTATGGTTGAAATTATTGTCCGACATATCTCCGATACCGAATCGAGTATATGGGTTATTATCATTTTGCTGAGCAGAAATCATGCTACAGATACCCGTCAGTAAAATAAATATACTATAAATTTTTTTTAGCATTGTATTTCAATATTTCATTTAATCCTTCTATCACCAGATTAGGAGCGGCAAATATCTCATTTTTTGTCCAACTTTCAAAAAAATGTGCATCTCCTCCTGTTAAAATAACATTTATTTCACTAAACTGTGCTTTTGCCTGCGTTATTAAATATTCAATTTCATAAAGTGCACCACGAACAGCACCATTCTGAATTGCAGATTCCGTTGAATATCCGAAAAGTGAATTGGTATTCATTGCGGAAACTAAAGGTAACCTTGCGGTAAACTGATGCATGGCCTTAAGCCGCATCTGAATACCCGGACTAATATTGCCTCCTTTGAAAATACCTTTATCTGTAACCAAATCCATTGTTATACAGGTTCCCATATCAATAATCAAAGCATTTCTATCAGGAAACCTTATAAAAGCACCCACTGCCGCAGCAAGTCGATCCTTACCTAAAGTGGAAGGTGTGGCATATTCAATCTGTATCGGAATAGAAATATTTTCGCTTAAAAAGACCAAATCATCAATATCATTCAATGTACTTAACAAGCTATCATCAACTGCACCTGTTGCACTTAATATGACTCTTTGGAATATATATTTTTGTTTTAAATCATTAATGGCAAGAATAGAAGCATTATTTGGATGTGATTCCAATGCAAGGATTTCGTCATTGTCATCAATAACGGCGAGTTTAATACGCGAATTGCCCAGATCTGCTACGAGATTCATTTAATGTTTGAAATGACGGATGCCTGTAAATACCATCGACATACCATGTTCATCACAATAGTCGATGCTCAACTGATCTTTAATGGATCCACCTGGCTGTACTACAGCTCTTATTCCTTCGTTATAAACTAATTCGACACAGTCAGGAAAGGGGAAAAAAGCATCAGATGCCATCACCGCACCATGAAGATCAAACCCGAAAAGTTTTGCTTTATCTATAGCCTGACGACATGCGTCGACTCTGGAAGTCTGGCCACAACCCATGCCACACAACTGTCCATTTTTAACCAGTACAATAGCATTGGATTTAAGATGTTTTACACATTTAACAGCAAAATTCAAATCATTTATTTCTCTCTCATCCGGTGCAATTCGTGTTTTTACATCAAAATCAGACCTCTCATTTCTGGCCACATCAACTTCTTGAACTATAACACCATTCAACAGGTTTCTAAACATTTGTATTTGAGGAACTCTTTTCTTCATCTTAAGAAGAATCCTGTTGGTTTTGGCGGATAACAATTCAATTACACCTGAACTGAAATCCGGTGCAATTAAAACCTCATAAAATATTTTGTCAATTTTTTTAGCAGTTTCCATATCTATTTCAGCATTTGAAATCAATATTCCACCAAAAGCAGAAACGCTGTCACCTGCCAATGCCTGTTCCCATGACTTCCCGGCTGTATCGCTTTCTGCTATACCACATACATTGGTATGCTTGATAATGGCAAAAACGGATTTATTATTGTCAAACTCGTGGATAATATTCAATGCAGCATCTATATCTACCAGATTATTATAGGATAATTCCTTACCACTCAATTGTTCAAAAATTTCATCGGTATTTCCATAAAAAGATCCCTTCTGGTGTGGATTTTCTCCATATCTTAAAGGCTTTTCACCATTAGATATGACTTTAAAATATGTTCTTTCCTTACCACCCAGATAATTACTTATCAACATATCGTATTCTGAAGTAATACCAAATGCTGCAATAGCAAGTTGTTTTCTTTGTTCAAGAGTCGAACAACCATTCTGATTTTTTAAAATTGAATATAATGTCGAATATGCATTTTTGGATGGAATGACCATTACATCGTTATAATTTTTTGCTGCAGCTCTGATTAGGGAAACACCTCCAATATCAATTTTTTCAATCATATCATCATGAGACACCATATTGGTCCATGCTTCCATAAAAGGGTATAAATCAACAATTACAAGATCAATAGCAGGAATTTCATATCTGATTAAATCATCGAAGTGACTAGATGCCCGTTTGGCCAATATGCCACCAAAAATTTTAGGATGCAGAGTTTTGACTCTGCCATCCATAATAGATGGATACGATGTTATATCTTCTACAGGGGTAACTGGTATATTGAAAGACTCGATATATGTTTGTGTGCCTCCAGTTGAATAGATATGTACATCAAGCTGATGAAGCATCTGTATAATTTCATCCAGGCCATCTTTATTGTAGACAGATATTAAAGCAGATTTAATCATTATTTCCATATGAATTCATTATCCAACAATATTAAAAGAAAAATGGGAAGTTGAAAAAAAAACAACTTCCCATTTATAAAATATGACTCTAAATTAATACTCCCACAAATCAAGTTCGAAGTTTAATAACTCATTTTTGATTTTTTCTGAATACAGGAGCATATCAATACCAGACCTATTCTCAGTATCATCCGGGTCTGCAACAAAGAAATCCTTCAAACGATAATCAAGTACATTGGATCTTTTATAAATATAAGAAGTAAATACTCTCGTATCAAAAATATCAGTCCATGTCATTGGAGATATATCGTTTTCATTATTAAATACTCTGAACTTAGATAATGGACTTCTACACTGGGGATAATATACCCAGAAAAGAGGTGCAGGAGGTATGCCGGCAATCTTATCATTTGGACTCTGATATATTGGTGCAATACCTAAAATACGGACATCCATTACTGATCTTTGCTTGTCAAAGTACCATACTTCCTTGATACGATACTGTTGTATATCTCTCCAGTTGATATCATTACGAGCAATTACAATCTTTTCTTCATATGTATCGGGATCCAAAGACATGGATGTATCCATTTTTACCATTTTAGCTTCAATCTCTTCCGGTGGAAGAATATTTTTAAAAGCATCATCGGAAAAGGCAGAAATATCACCGTTCATTATCATCTGTTTGAGTGTTTGAAACAGATTCAATTCTTCACTTACGAAAGGTAGATTCAATTTTTCACGGGAATCAATAACCCGTTGTATCCTCTTCTCCCATGCAATATCAGCCTCACGAATGGGTTGTTGCTCCATAACCTTGTTTTCAATAACTAATCGTTTTGAAACAATATCATCGACAAACATATCCTCTGTAGGTACTGAGGACTCTTTTTTAGCATCGTCATTACGTAAGGTCTGTGCGACCATATTACTACTGGTAACAATTGTAATTATAAAAATTAAACTAAAAAATCTTAAAAACATTTTCATTAGTTACACAATTTTAAAATGATTGAATGGTAGAAGTAGAATCATACCAATTTTAAATATTATTGAACATCAAAAACCAATTGTCCCAGATTTCTGGCAGCTGCATCACCCGGACACTTACATTTGATATCCTGAAAAACATATTTATCTCCCGGAGCTGCCTTACTTTGAATAGCTTTAGCATTTCCCTGAATCGTTGCACCTGAATTCTGTGCTGGTTCCGGGTCTTGTCTCTTTGCTACCCTTACCAAAGTAAATCCTGCCATATTACATTTTGCATCGAAGTCAAAATCTTTAAGGATTGGAATCAAAGCAGAGTGACCTTTGAAAGTACCGTTACCGATAGCACCACCCTGAAGTGTACCTCCAAGCATAGGAATCGGGTCAGGAATTCTTTTTACTCTGTATTCCTTAGTATAATTAATACCAGGAGCAGTAACACGGATATTAGCTTTTCCAGGAGTAGATACATTAGCTGTATATGTTCCGTCACCGTTTCTGGATAAGGAACCTCCGTCCATGGAAACCTTAATCTGTGCTGTAGGAATACCTGCTGCTGAGATTTCAATCGGGTTATCAACACCCACATAAAGAACATTCATTTTTGAAGCAGATACAGTTACTGATCTTTCACCTACTTCAAATTCAAATTCACTTGAATATGATTTAGTTTCTTTAGTAACCGGGTTGAATACATTGGCAACTGCCTTGTACTTTCTTATACCTATCTCACCTGCAGTGGTAGACCATTTAGCTGATCCGTCAGATCCAACAGGCAAGTTTGCTCCGTTAACGCTGATGGTAATACCTGTATTAGAAGATGTCCCTGCAGATGCAGATAAGAACACGTCCGTTTCAAATTTTTCACCTTTGATGATATACGATTTCTTTGGAGATGAAACTACTCTGAACTGGTCTAATACTACTTCTTCAGTCAAACCTACCTTTCCTGCAAGATAATTCAGTACTGCGGCTTCAGAAGACTTAATATCATTTGTGAATTTAGAAAAAATCGGCATACATGCACCTAAAGGCATATGTCCAAATGTAAAATCTGCCCAACTTGCTTTTTTATTAGCTGATTTCTTCCATGTTTCATCATCAATATTGATAGGTAATTTGGAAGCAAAGGCAGCCTGATCTTCTTTATCGACCAATGTCAGATACTTATCCCTGATCTCCAGCATCTTTTTCTTCATCTCTTCACCTTTACCTTCATTGACCATTAAACGGGTCGTCAGATCATAATCCCTTTGAGCTTTCAGTCTCTGAATGCCATCAACTTCTTCATATCCACCACCTTTCTCTATTAAGAAGTTTTTAACACCGTCTATAAAATCTGATCCTTCTTTGGAAATAGCTGATACCTGATCAACTCTGTCTGCATATTGTTTAAACTGTTGTCCTTTTTCAGCACTTTTCTTTATTGCTGCCGGCAATTCTTTATTAGCAGCATCGAGGGCAGTATTGGCTTTAACCAAACCCTTATCTACCATATCGAAAGCATTAAATATTTCAGCAGAAACGTTAAGTGCCAATAGCGCAGTCAGTACGATGTACATTACGTTAATCATCAACTGCCGCGGTTCCTTAGGAATTGACATATTCTTTCTTTTTAAATTTTAAAAAATCTGTTTAATCGTTCTTATACCTTTCAGGAATTATCCTTTTACATTATATGCAGAAAGAATATTACCATAAACACCATTTAAAGATGTCAGGTTCTTGCTAAGACTTGCCATCTGTGCCTGGTACTGTTTGGTATCTTCAAGACTTGAATTTAATGCTGTCATTGCATCATTCATTCTGGAATAAAAATTATTCATGGATTTCAGCTGATCACCTGTTTTAGAGAAATCAACTTCCTGAAGTGCTTTCAAAGAACCTAAACTCTTGGACATAGCCTGTAATTCAGTCAACATACCTCCCAATTTGTTTTCAACAACCTCAGCATTTAACGCTTTAGGGCCTGATGCATTTGTAGGTCCGGCAGTCAATGAAGCAATATTGGAATCATACTGATCCAATCCCGGATACAATTTTTCCCAATAATAATCCTTGTCAGGTCCTATGATACCCAATAAGGCAAATAAAAATGCCTCAACCATCAATCCAGCTGTAATAGCAGGCCCTCCCCAAGGAGTACTGTTCAGTTTTCCCAATGCCCCGATCATTACGACAGACGCACCTAAACCGATTAACAAATTCTTTAAATACTTAAAGCCATTAGATTTAATAAAACTCATTTTGATTTTAATTTAGTGATTAGTTAATAATTAATTGTTAGTGATATATAAGTTACTTTTTAGACATATCTTAAATAAATATGTGGTTATAAATTTAAAAATCATGTATAGATCTTCCCAGATATGTGATTACACATCGGAATCCTATGTATGATTTGGAGGTATCCTGAAACTCCCATGTTCTGGTACCAGTCTGGCAGTAATATGAAATATCTTTCCATGAACCACCTCTGAGTACCTTTCTTTTATATGCTTCAGGATCTGAATCTTTAGCATCATATCTGATATCGGAATTCAAATCATGTTCGTGATTGTATGCATTGTCATAATATGCAGATGATGTCCATTCAGCTACGTTACCTGCCATATTGTATAAACCATAATCATTCGGGAAGTAAGCATCTGCTTTAACAGTGTGTAATCCACCATCTTCAGGATAATTACCTCTTCCAGGTTTAAAGTTGGCTAAAAGACATCCTTTTGCATTTCTGATATAAGGTCCTCCCCAAGGATATGGCGAAATATCGTGACCACCTCTGGCAGCATATTCCCACTCTGCTTCTGATGGAAGTCTGAACACCTCTGTATTAGGTTCTTCAAATTTATACTGATTCCACAATTTTGTACGCCAGTGACAGAAAGCTGTTGCCTGTTTCCAGTTAACACCTACAACCGGGTAATCGTCAAATGCCGGATGCCAGAAATAATTACGAGTTTGAGGTTCATTATATGAGTAAGTAAAATCTCTGATCCAGCACAATGTATCAGGAAATACTTTAACTTCTGCCTTATTGATAATGGAAGCTCTGGTTGCACTTTTGTCATGTGCTGCCTTTTGCCAGTCTATCCATTGGTATTTGTATTTCAGACCAGCGTAATCCAGCTCTTTCTTACCTTCGAAGGCCATATCACCTTGATAAAACATTTCACCCAATGTTTCATCGCTATAGTCAATCTCCATTTCCCAATCTATAACTTCGTTTCCAAAATCATCAGTTCTTTTGTCTCCCATGATTTCGTGAGCAACAGAATCTCTGACCCATTCCACAAACTGACGGTATTCATTATTGGTGATCTCAGTATCATCCATAAAAAAACCGGAAATTGATATTGTTTTTTGACGTTGAGTGTATGTATTAAATACATCCTGGTCACTTTGTCCGATAGTGAGTGTACCGGAAGGAACATAAACCATTCCAAAAGGATTGAATCCACCCCATTTCGGTCGGTTTTGAGAGCCAATCAATTCACCTGTTTGCTCTTTTCCACATGAAGTAATTAAAATAATTGCGAATAGCAATACGCTTAACCTTGATAAACTTTTCATTTTCTTTTAGCGATTTTACCTATAAATATTATTGGGCTTTTGTAATAAAAGCGGCGTAAAGATAAAGTACAATTTTAAAATTCCAAGTATTTTGAAATTGTTTTTTAAAATATTTTTATCGCCGTAACACTCTTTAGCTGTCTGATAACGTATTATTCAAGTCAAATATTGCCAAACTCATACCCGAATTTACAAAGTGAATATTGCTATATTGTTTACATACCGAATGTTAAAATTAGTTAATCAAAATTTAATATTATAATTTATTATAAATCATATACTATTGACTATTCATTAAATAAATCAAAATGTACAGCAAGTTTCACAAAAAAATAATCGAACTGTGATATTGTAATAGCTATGGAAATAATAATAAGATGTGATAAACCTGTTCAATTTTTTAAAGGTTTTTTTTAAATTCAAAAATTTTTAAAAAAAATTGTACCTACTCAGGTTAAAAAAGTAAAATAAGATATACATAATATAAATTTATGTAATTTTTACATAACCAACCTGGACAAAGATAATGAACTTGAAATCAAAAAACGAGATATTATCAGCAACAAATCGTACATATTACAAGTATTTAAAAACACTTCGAAAAGAGATATTTGATTTGAAGGTGGAACTAAGTCTTAGAGAAGCAAAGATAGTAGAGTTAAATGCTATAATAGCAGAGCTAACACATAAAAAAGGTAGTCACAACTGTTCTATGTCACTCTCCGGATTTGGGTCGGGAGCCTTAAGGTCTGCGTGAGAAAAGCGACAGGATCTCCGAGTCCAAAAAGTACATGAAGATACAACGTTGAAATTTAGTGCTACACCACATGATGTACTGAAACATGTATCATCCAATTGCCCGGTCAAAAAAGTCGATTGCCGGGCATCGTTCTATTCATGGTCTGAATGCTTTTTCTATCGCTTACAGGGGTATTTTCCTATGTTTACTGATATTTTTGCGATAGACCCACTTATAACATAACAATCATTATCGCTTGTTTTTGGACGGATTTATTTAAATCATTCAGCGTAAATCAATAGCTTTTGACAATATTAAGAAAAAATGACTTAATTCGCTTTTAGTTACATGCATAAGTGTGTATAAAAATTGCACTTTTATCGTAAATCTTATTGCTTCACTATATTTTGTCGCCTTTTTTTGCTCTCACCTATTCCTTTGGAATGCTAACGCGGGCTTGGCTTTTACTTTTTTCATTGCCAAAAAAGTAAACAAAAAGTCTAGGTCAAAAAAGGCGATTGC
>JADZFD010000011.1 GCA_020850225.1 Saprospiraceae bacterium
ATCCTGCCTTAAGTATGAATCCGAATGGAACGATAAACGTAGCACCGGGCACCCCAGCAGGTACATATACCTATCCATACACCATTTGTGAGATTATTAACCCTACCAACTGCGATGATGCTGTTGCTACTGTTATTATTACCGGCGTTACTACAGTTTGCGTAGTTCCCAACTTACAAGTATTACTTGAAGGACCATTTAAAGACAAGGGAGACGGCCAGACGATGACAACTAAATTAAACAATTTAGGGTATTTGCCAGGACAAAAACCAGTACCATTCTTTGGTATTCCTACACCGGTAGGACAACCATATGGAATAGCTCCATGGAATTATGCAGGCAATGAAGGTATTAATTACGATAAGAGTCTTCAAGGACCAAAAGCAGGATATGCTGCTGATATTACTGATTGGGTTTTGGTGAGCTTAAGAGAGACGACTTCACCATCAAGTACAGTCTGCCAAAAGGCTGCTTTATTACATAGTGATGGTACAGTTGAAATGATAAGTGGATTTGACTGTTGTGAAATTGACTTGAACAAGCAGTATTATGTAGTAGTAGAGCACAGGAATCACTTAATAGTTATGTCTCATGTAAAATTACCTATATCTAATAATTCAATAACATATGACTTTACCAGTCACCAGTCTTACAGAGGTTTATTAGGGAATGGTCAAAAAATTATAGATGGCAAGTTTGTAATGTTTGCAGGAAATGGAGACCAGATCGAAACAGTTTCGAGTGTCAAGGATGTTAATATTAAAGACAAGGATCTTTGGTTATTGCACAATGGTGAAAACAGCCAGTACAATATCAATGACTTTGAACTGAATGGAGATGTCAACGTACAGGATAAGAATATGTGGTTGGACAACAACAGTATTTTTACTGATGTACCGAGATAATGATTGAAATGCAGATGCATAATCTGTAGTATATTGAAGACAAAGCCCTGATACAGCAATGTATCAGGGCTTTTTAAATGGGTACACATAACAAAATACCTTATACGGTTTTTACATACAAATCAAACCAGTATTCTAAAAAAAACTTCAAAAAATATAAAAATAATATCCTGACAAATTACTTTTGACTCAAATTAATAAGTATTGGTCTATTAATTCCATAAGTAAACCAATTCAAATAACAACCATATTTTTTAACTAAAAAAATAATATGAAATATGTATGTAAGGGCTTATTGTTGACATTTATACTGTTCTATATAAGCTGCTCTGTCAAAAAAGAATTTAAAGACCCTATACCCAAACATAATACTTTCACGCTTCAATCCAAACATTTAGGAGAATTTAGGATAATAAACGTTTGGGTTCCGGATAGTTTTAATTCAGTATCAGATTCATTACCTGTTATGTATATGGCAGATGGTGGTATACAGGAAGATTTCCCACACGTAGCGAATACTTTATCGGAACTCATTCAACTAAAAAAAATAAAACCCACGATACTTGTCGGTATAGAAAATACGCAACGAAGAAGAGATTTGTCAGGGCCTACCGAAGTGGAAGAAGACAGGAAAATAGCACCTGTAGTAGGAGGTGCTGATAAATTCCGTGCCTTTATTCAGGATGAATTGATACCCGAAATAAACAGAAAATACGCTACGACAAAGGAAAGAGGAATCATTGGTGAGTCCTTATCAGGTCTTTTCGTTTTTGAAACATTTTTGCTGACACCGGATATGTTTGATTATTATATTGCGTTTGATCCTTCACTCTGGTGGAACAACCACTATTTGGTCAGGAATGCCAAAGAATATATATCAAAATTTCCGACATCGGAAAAACGGTTGTGGTTTGCATCTTCCAGTGCCAAAGACATTTCTGTCTATGCTAAGGACATGGTTAAAATACTTCAGATAGAGCGACGTCCCAACATTGAATGGAAATTTTCAAATGAACCCAATGAAAAACACAATACCATATTCAGAGCAGCAAAAGAAAAAGCAATTATCTGGACTTTAAGTATAAAACCTGAACTGCATTAGTATGTATAAAACAGGCTGGTTATACTTTTTTTTGCCATATACTGAGTTTTCAATTATATTTGCACTCATATTTGTATGTCTGGTCATCGTTTTACTCAATTCAAATACTCAACAGATCCAAACCAATAATAGGAAAATTCTGAATTTCAAAATTAAAGAGACATTTAAAGTTAAATCTGAATAAAGAGTATTTCTAACGATGAAGATAATAAGATTCATATCCAGTATGGAACTTTTAAATAAGATTTCCGGGTATTAATCTGAATCAGCCAAAGAGACATACAGTATATTTGATTTGCTTTAACCTGAGATTTATAGTTGCAATGCCAAAACTTCGACGTATTATTATTTACATATGTATGCTGTTTCAAAGCTATGCTATTGCACAGGATACGATAGCACCCGTTTTAGTCATCCCGGCTCAGGATACTATTTTTGAATGTGGCAAAACTACGAAGTTGACCGATAAACTTACGGTGTGGTTTAACAATGCTGCAGGAGCTGTTTTTGAAGACAATTCAGGTAAATACAATATTGTTACCAACATTACTTTAGCACAAGCCATAACTATATTTAATAATTCAGCAGGAACCTTATGCGGTAAAACACAACGGGTCGAAGTTATCTTTTCGGCAATTGACAGTGCTGGAAACATCAGTTTACCGGATACGGCTTCATTCTATACTACTGATACAAGTCCGCCAACCTTCAATACGGTACCCAACGTCGCCTATACATGTCATACACATATCAGAGACACACTCATACAATGGATTCAGGACAAAGCAGGTTATGTGGCATCGGATCAGTGTACAGATTCCGTATTATGGACGAATTTTACATATGGTTTTTTTGTAAATAATGTACAGATATCTTCCGGAAGCGGTAAAATCGCTTCAGGCCCCTACCCTATTATTCCCGATGGTATATGTGACTGGACTATGAAAATTAATTTTTTTGCTCAGGATGAATGTCAGAACCAGAGTATCACTCCGGGTACCACTTCGTTCAGTGTCACGGACAATACAGCACCTGAATTTTTAAATTTTCCGGTTGACATTACAGTTTCCTGCGACAAGATACCTCCTGTTATTACTCCTATTGTTGTCGATGGATGTACGGCTAATATGAGTCCTGTACTTACATCTGTCAGTTCGCAGGATAGTCTGCCTGCATCCTGCAGCCACTACAATTATATTATCACACGCACCTGGACAGCCACCGATAAATGTGGAAATTCAGTTCAAAAAACACAAACAATTACAGTTAAGGACTCCATACCACCATTTGCTACGGAAATGAAGGACATAATCGTATCATGTGATGTATTTGACAATGCAAAGGACAGTATCTTTGCTACTTTTAATGACAACTGTTCTCCTGTTTATGTTATCTTTAGTGATACGACATTGTCAACTGGCTGTACAAATATCTTTAAAAGGACTTATTCAGTATCAGATATTTGTTCAAACAGCAGCATATTCCAACAGCAAATACGTGTTATTCAGGACAAAAAGCCAGTTGTTACAAAACCAGCCCGAACCATCGCTTTAAACTGCAATGACCAGAGCAATCCGGAAGGTCGATTTTATCAATGGGTAAACGAAATGGGAGGTTCGGAAGCCGTTTCCATATGTGGCAATATAAAAGGTTTTGCTGCTTTTAAAGGTACTTATACTGCTGACGATCCGGCTACTTTTCCGGGTAAGTATCCGACAATTCTGCCACCATTAAATTGCCCATCCCAACTCAAGGGATGGATCAGATATGCAGAAGTGGATTTTGTATATTATGATAATTGTGGCAATGTAAGTATTACATCAGGTATTTTTGGCATACGGGATACCCTCGCTCCGGAAATTGTCCAGTGTTCTGATAAAAAAATCACGCTCAATACTGCAGAATGCCAACCGAGTATTCAGCTTAAAACACCGGTTTACAAAGATGACTGCTTCACAGTTTTACCCCAGTTTACTCAACATATCAAAACAGAACTCACCTCAAAAGATCCGGCAGGACCTGAAGCTATTGTAGATACTGTTATTGTTCATATTGGCCCCATCAATCCTTTCATTTCCAATCCTATCAATGATGGATTCGTACAAATAAGTTTAGTCAATATGGACATAGACGATCCCTCAGAGTATTTCAATATTTTCGATGAAGATGGTCAGTTTATTGGCATTTCGCCAAATGGACCTATGCAATGCTCATCAGTTAACTTCGATATCACTCTGAATAGAGATAAAATACATCGGTGGATTCAGGATGGATATATAGATCTTAAATTTGCTCCCAACCGAATACAGGGAGAACCTGTTTTTTCAATCAATAACATTTGTGGTACGAGTACCATTGACGTCACACTCAATTTTGATGTGGATACACGATTTGCAGCAAGAACATACTGCGTTATCAATAAAAAGGATACGATACATTATTTTAATGCAGACTCCATAGTGGTGGAATTGCAGCAAGGTATAAACACTATAGATTTTTCAGCCATTGATTGCGCCGGTAATACAACTACCTGCAGTCAGCAGATAGAAGTTAAAGACAATGTAGCTCCTGTGGTTACCTGTCCTTCAGATAAAACTATAGATTTAGCAAAAGGCAAATGCAGTGAAGTCTTCAGCCTGCCTGTTCAGTTTGCTACAATTGAAAATTGTTCCGGCAACCGTTTATATAATGATATCGCCCCAAAATCAGAAGAAGCTTCTTTTATTTCTTACAGCTACAATAGCACAAAAGGGATGTATGAAGCGCGCAATAAACAATTTATTTACAATAATGTCTTCCCTATACGATTCATGACCAATCCAGTCACACTGGAAGTTGAATTCTTCGGAGACAACAATGAACCCGATGAAGTATTTGAAATTTACGCTGATGATGGTACACTAATAGGTACGACACAAGTTATTTCCGGTACCGGATGTTCAAAAAGCAGTTATACTAAATTCACTATTCCATATGATCAGTATAACAATTGGCTCACCAATAACCAGATTACTTTTCTGGCAGTTCCTGTTAATGGTGGCAACGGAATAAATCCCTGTACAGAATTAACAGGTGGCAGTACTACCGACAGAATTTCCTATATTAAATCGCGACTTATCTACTCAGATGCTTCTTTTGCTATAAGCGTATCCGGAGCAACCACTTTAAACAGCCAGGTTATACCCAATTTCATATCCAATTATAATATGACGCTCAATGGAGGTAAGAACACCGTACACATATCAACTACTGACAAAGCAGGCAATACCGGAACTTGTACATTTGAAATCAATTTGAGAGACACCGAACCACCGTTGGCTTTATGTAAAAACGGTGTAGTTGAAATGCATCCCTCAGGTCTTGTCAATTCTTCAATACCTGTCAACCTGATAAATAATGGAAGCACGGATAATTGTAGTGAAGTCTTTCTATCCATTTCTCCAGAAGAAGTGGATTGTGGCAGTCTCGATACCAATGTCAGCATAACACTCACTGTCAGGGATGCGCAGGGCAATGAAAGTCAATGTCAGTCACTGGTGAAGGTGAATCCATATCCTTTGAATCCTACCTATTCTTCTGGTTTGTGTTCAAGTGACACTCTGAAGTTATTTGCCAATGTTCCGGATGCACCGGTTGCAGGAGCTTATTCATTCAAATGGGTCGGACCTCAGAATACAGAATTTTACACTGAAAATCCCATTATTACGAATCCTGACGAAAGTCTGAACGGCGTATATGTACTAACAGTTACAGGATTTAACGGATGTACAGCTGTCGGATCCGTAGTTGTCAATATCAAACCATTGACCAACCCTGTCATATCTGCTCCTGTATCCACTATTTGTGCAGGTACTGACCTTATAATTTCAGGTACTTCTTATAGTGGTGACATCAGTTATGACTGGTACGAAGGTATCTTTCCAACAGGTGTGCTTATAAGCAGTACGAAAACACCAGAGTTGATAATCACTCCGGCAAGTACAGGACCTCATTTTTATTATATGATTGCCAGAAGCAAGGATTGTAGTTCGAACCCTACACCTTTGTTGAAGATTACTGTCGATGATGTACCTGTTGCAACTGTCAGGGAACTGTTCCTGTCACCTTGTGAAGGTGGTCAAATCATACTATCCAGTTCGACGACAAATCCGAAATACATCTATGAATGGATAGGTCCAGGTGGTTTCACAGCTCAGGGTGCTAATCCACCATCCATCAAAAATGTCAGTAAGGATCAGGCGGGAGATTACCTGCTAATAGTAAAAAACGGAAGTTGTATTTCAGATACTGCCGTTACCCGGGTAAATATTCTGGAATCTCCGGAAACACCGGTAATTGCCGGCCTGGACATCATATGTGAAGGTAATATATTTACATTGGTGGCAACGGCCTCATCCGGCGCAGAAAAATATGAATGGTATAAAAATGGAATACTTTTTACTACTACAATAGAAAACAATCTGATTATACCTAACGCTCAACCTTCGCTGCAGGGCGAATGGACAGTAAGGTCATTTAAGGGCAATTGCAGTTCTTCTTTATCCAAGATAAAATTTGTAGGTGTTGATGCCGTCCTCCAGATTGGAGCTACCAATTCAGGGCCGGTATGCTCTGGTGACAGTCTGACCCTGCAAGCCACTTTTGTCCCCAATGCAACTTATATGTGGTCCGGTCCTGTGAATAATATTCCCGGCGTACACAATCCAAAAGTTCCTGGAATTCCCGGAGATTATACCGTAACGATTACCACACCAACCGGATGCAAAAGCAATGCCAATACAACAGTTACCATCATTGAAGTTCCCAGAATTACAGCGTTGAGCGATGACGCTCCTTCATGTATTCAGAAAGGAAGTACAATATCTTTTCAGCCATCTGTATTTCCCAATTCCAATCTATATCAGTATCAGTGGACTGGACCGAATAATTATTCTTCCAACATCAAAAATGCAGTAATCACCAACACATCTCATGCAGATACAGGCACTTACACCCTGGTAGTATTGAACAATATTTGTCCGTCTGAACCATTCAGTATACAGGTTGCATTTAACATTATCCCTGACAAACCGGTCATTAATATACCGACTTCAGTATGTGAAGGCGACACAATACGATTACAGATAACTAACAATACCGATAGTGGAACATACACATGGAAAACTCCTTTGGGAACTGTATTGACAGACACAAGTTATCTAATATTAGCTCCTGCAAATAAGGTCAATACCGGTTTCTATACAGTCACTTCAATCCATTCCGGCTGTACTTCTCCATCATCAGACACGTTGCGCCTTTCAATAACCCCGAAACCTGCTGCACCTGTAATAGATTATAAATCTCCATTGTGTTATGGAGATTCCTTAAAATTGTCGGCTTCACATACCGACAATGCCATATACCACTGGACTGGTCCGAACAATAACACATTTACAGGTAAAACTTGGGATATTCCCAACAGCACCCGGGAACAATCAGGTTTTTATACCGTAATAACCGAAGTAAATGGTTGCCGTTCAGTCGTCTCACCATCAGTAGAAATTCTGGTTAAGGAAAAGATTACAAAACCTATTTTCACGAATAAGGAACTGACAGTATGTGGTAAGGACAGCAACCGAATTGAGATTTGCCTGCAAGCTAACAGCCTTACACCCAATGCTACCTATATCCTGACAGATGCAGGAAATCAAAAAATCATTACTCAGGGAACAAATACTTGTCACCAGATTCTGCCTATATCCGACCTGGGTTTGGGAACTCACTTTATTGCTGCTCAGACTTATTACGATGGATGTTATTCCCTACCCTCAGATAATATGGTCATCAATGTAAATATTCCTCCTGATATTCAGGCGGATATAATAGAAGATAATCTTATCGCATGTCCGGATGAATCCCTAAGGCTCATATCAAGATATGGTCCACCTCAGGTAAACATCAAATGGACGGCTTCCAAACCGGAAATTGTAATCAGTGATGATTCGGCAGTTTCACCCATTATATCCAATCTGCCACCCGGAAACAATACAATATATCTGGACTATTCTGTCAATGGATGTCCTGAATTCAGCCGGGATTTGGTACAGATTTACAGTGAATTTAAGCCCATTGCAGAAAATGATAATTACAACATTCCATACGGTAAAAATCAACTTTTCAATGTTTTAATCAATGATGAAATACCTGTAAATAGTACCATTTCGATTGTAAAACAACCAGAATTTGGTCAGGTGAACATCAATGGAAATCAGATAGAGTATATACCCGATCCAAGATCTGTCAGTGCCACATCTTTTACCTATAAAGTTTGTGCTTCATATTGTGAAGATCTTTGTAGTGAAGCAATCGTTTATATTACTTATGATGAGAATATTGAATGTTTTGCGCCTACAATATTTACTCCCAATGGGGATGGATATAACGATTATTTCATCATTCCATGTTTTGAGACAGGAAAGTTTCCAGATAATCGGGTTACAGTATTCAATGAATGGGGAGTCGAGGTATATGCATCCGTGAGATATAAAAATGACTGGGATGGAACCTATGGAGGTGCACAACTACCCGCAGGTACGTATTTTTATATTATTGAAACTGCACCCGGAAATAAACCGATTAATGGATTTTTAATTTTGCAGAGATGAGGAATGTATTGATTATAGTAATTTTCGGTATTATCAGCCTGAATGTCAGTGGCCAGCAACAGCAGATGTACACACAGTTTATGTATAATAAGCTGTCGATAAATCCGGCTTTTGCAGGCAATGAAACCTATCTTTCCGCTTCTCTGTTGTACCGTGACCAATGGAATGGATTTCCCGGAGCGCCTACAGCACAGGTATTCAATGTTAATCTTCCGAGAATCGGGAAAAAAGTAGGTTTGGGAGTTAATATGGAGCACCAGTCTATCGGAATTACCCGAAAGTTTACCTATGAACTGATGTATGCCTACAAATTTCTCATTGCTGATGGTACCTTAAGTATGGGAATGAATGTTTCAGGACGTAATTACACGCAGGATTATACCGATAGCCGACTATTTGCCATTCAGGATATTAAAACAGACCCTTCGATTCCTCAAACAGTTCAATCCAAAAATTTACTCAATGCTGGTTTTGGTATTTATTACAATACAAATACATTCTATCTGGGTGCATCTGTTCCACGAATGATAAAGGCAGATATTGATTTTGACAAAAACAATCTGTTTTCAACCGAAGTCCGGCACCTATTCCTGATGACAGGTGGTACTTTTATAGTCAATAACGATGTCAGACTCACACCACAATTGCTTTTCAGATTAGCCGAAAATGCACCCTTTGGTATCGACCTGAATGGTGCTGTCACATTAAAAAACGCCTACAGTCTGGGAATGACATATCGTACGGGAGGAACACACGGAGATCTGGGAGAATCATTAGACCTGATTTTTGGGTTCCAAATGTCTGAACAACTTATGCTGGGTGCAGCTTATGATATCGGACTTTCCAAGCTTCGTACTGCCAGCAATGGCAGTCTGGAAGTGATGCTGGTATATAACTTTATCCCAAGAAAAATTAAATCAGTTATCATAAATCCAAGATATTTCTGATGATGAAGCAAAACTTTTTTTACACAACATATATCACTTTAGGAATCCTCTGTATTGCCTTACCGGCTTCTGCACAATCCATTATCAATAAGGATGTTATAAAAAATGTCAGAATATACAATGAGCTGGCTGTTAATACAGCCAATATGGAATCTTCCCCGGCTTTTATAGGTGATAAGTTAGCCTTTGTATATACTGAATCCAAGGGTAAATTTTTTGATAAGAATATTGACCAGTCTTATTTTCAACTTGGATTTTCCATTGTGAATCCGGATAACTCTCTGCAACCTATGCAGCCTTATGGAAAAAAAATTAATTCCGAATATCATGAGGGACCGATGAGTTACGATCTTGCACAGAATAAAATGTATTTTACCCGCACACATCAGGAAAAAAGAATACGCAAAAACATAGAAACAGATACCTTTTATCTGAAGATATTCAGTGCTGACCTCAATCTGTCCAATCCTATCGTCAAGTCCGTAAATATGAATATAGACAATTATTCTATATGCCATCCTGCATTATCCAGGAATGGAAAAACCATGATCTTCTCCTCCAACCAACCCGGAGGTTTAGGTAAAATGGACTTGTATATTGCCTATGCAGATGGTGAAAACTGGACTGGCGTTATGAATATTGGCAATACAATCAATACTGCTTACAATGAGGTGTTCCCCAATCTTGTGAATGATTCTTTGCTGGTATTTGCTTCAGACCGACCCAACGGTTTAGGTGGCTTGGATCTCTATGTTTCCAAACTGGAAAATGGTACCTGGACTGACCCGGAACTACTTCCATCGCCTTTTAATTCTGCGTATGATGATCTTGGGCTGATTGTCAGAGAAAATCTCAGATCCGGATATTTTGCCAGTAACCGTCAGGGTGGTTTAGGCAATGATGATATATACCGGTTTGAATCCGATGCACCCATATTCGGGGACGATAAAAGTGAGATCGTTACTACTAGAATCAGAGTGATGGACAAACTCAGTCTGGAACCCATTACGAATGCTTCATTGGTGTTGACGCCTTTGGCGATAGATGTCAATAATTTCACTATGTCGAGCTACAATATCGATATGCTTTCAGGTAAAGATCCCGGTGACCTCATCCTGAAGTTGTCTCCCAAAAAAGGACAGTCCTTCCCTGCTCTGTACACCCGATCAGACGGTTTCGCTACTTTTCAGATCAAAAAGACCCAAAATTATTTGATTCAGTTTTCAGCTGATGGCTACAACACTTTAAATTTTATATATGATTACACCGCACATGGCAATAATGTAAATATTGTACTGGAACCTTCGGATGATAATTTGGATGAAATGACAGAAGAAGATACTGATACTGATACGAATACAGATACCTTTCAAGCTGATTCTCTTTTTGCACAAAAAACAAGTGGAGATATAGTCGTTTTAGATAATATCTATTTTGGTTATAACAGCAGTATTTTAGATACGAATTTTACACCTGAGCTCAATGCGCTGTATAAAGCTATGAAAGACAATGTCAAAATGAAAATCAGTATTAATGCACATACAGACAGTCGCGGTACAGCTGATTACAATATGCAGCTGAGCATCCGCCGTGCCAATGCTGTTCGTGACTTCCTTTCAACAGGTGGTATCGATGAAAACAGAATCCAAATACGTGGCTTTGGGGAAAGTATGCTCAGAAATAAGTGTAAGGACAATGTCCCGTGTACAGAAGAAGAGCACCTGTACAACCGGCGGACTGAAATAATAATTCTGGAAAATTAACAGACATTAGTCCTTCAAAACAAACGGTAAAAATGCCTTATGTTTTAAAAACTCTTGCTTCAGTACTTTTCTAAGGGCGTCAATGTTGTACATCAGCATAAAACCGGCACCCTGCGCCCGAAATAATTTTTCAGCAGCATCATTACCCAATTCCACAGCATTCAGCTGCTGCAATACCTTGTCAAATTCCAGTTTCATATTATAATTTTCATTATCATAATTGTCCATAATGGCCGTATATGCAAATGCTTCCAGGAAAGGTGCTCTTTGGGCTAATGTTCGCTTTACATCATACAATCCCGCACAAACCTTACCAACAAGCTTACCATCATCCGCTATTCTCACTACAGAAAAAAACTTGACGGCAACATTCAGAAGGGTCTCCATACTTACAGAATCTCTGGGCTGGGTGTGCAGGATAGTTTTATCAACCAATGACTGCATTATACTATTGAACTGTGCATCCTTAGAGATATCTGCAAGGTAAGAATCTGTTAGCAGTTTGCTGTCCGTTATTTCTAAAAGTGTCGAATAATTATCTTCTGACGTAAATCCGGACAACAGGTAGTAAATATATTGTGGATTGTCATTGATCAAATCTGTAAAACAATGCTGGCCCTCCACTTTTGAAATCCTCTTGGATAAAAATTTGCGTTTCCCCTGTTCGTAGTGGGTAATATGTATGAACTCTTTGTAATGACTGGTTATATCACAATGCTGCTGGCCGGCAACTCCGGTTATGAAGACACCCAAAGCAAAAATTACCATCCAAATTCGTATCATATGTATGATTTATATTTTAGTATTGTAAAGATAAATACATTAGTTGTTTTTCAGTGTTACAGAAATCTTAAATTTGTAAAAGGATGATTGTATAATACCTATTATATCAATATATTCCTTTGACATTGTTTCAGTTGCATTATATAAATATAAAATAGCTTCCGGAAAGGTGACATATCAATATATGGTACAATAATTGTAATTTAAACTATAATATCCATACATATTATGAATTTTTCGAAGTGGACTAATATAATAAAAGTCATCCTGCTCAGGCTCATTGACGAATTGGAACGCCGTATCAATGAAAGACAGGGCGAATCTGCATCTGATACTTTCAAGTCTTCCCTGTATTCATCCGTCAAATTTCTAATGCTGGAACAAGTTGATGACCTTGCCGGTGAAGTGACAGGTTATGCCCGTAAACAGGTACATGAACTGGCGACGGTTATTACACAGAAATTATCCACTGTTCTTGCATCATTGGTTTATGTATTGATTATTGTGGCATTATCCATTATAGTATTTTTATTTTTTGCTATTTCCCTGTCGTTGGTATTGGGAGAAATGATGGGCGAAATTTGGATAGGCTTTCTGATAACAGGATTAATATTTGCCATTATTACCTGGATCTTCTGGAAATGGAGTCAAAAAAGCATCTCCGAAAAAATCAATGCATTCATTTCAAAACAAATTTAAATCAACCCTGCTAAAATCAGTACAGTTCAACCTCCTGAACGACTTCATGCCCCAGCGCTTCATTCAGCATTCGGATAATTTTATCTTTGGACATGGATAATTCTTTTTTAAGGGTAGATGAATTGAGATATATTCTCAGCAAACCATCCTTAAAGTTCAGTTTTGTAGTATAATCGCTGATTGTTGGACCCATCATCTGACGCCATACTTCGTCTATATGCGACGTGTAGTACCCTTTGGATATCCTTTTATTGGTTGAGAGATATTCTCCCAGCACTTCTTTGATATTTTTATCGTTGTGTCGTCCCATTATTGAAATTCAGGTGATATACCAATCCTTTTTGAAGAACTGTTTAATAGTATATTTTTATACTTAGTTATAATTTTACAAATATACATTATTTGATAGATTTTTCAGCTGATTGTTTCAAAAATATTATCATAAACACTAATCATTAATCCATCAGCATATTATCAGCTAACTGATTTTTTAATTTTTCTACTTTAGGTTGGATTACTACTGTACAGTATGGTTGTGTAGGGTGATCATTGAAATAATTCTGATGGTGGTCTTCTGCCTTGTAGAAGGCTTCAAAGGGACGAATTTCTGTCACAATCATATCGTCAAATGATTTCTGAACTTTCTCCATCACATCAAAAGCTGTCCTTCGCTCTTCTTCATTCCTGTAAAAAGCGATACTCCTATATTGCGTACCCTTGTCTGCACCTTGCTTGTTGAGTGTCGTCGGATTATGTGTTTGAAAATGAATGTTCAGTAATTCTTTATAGGAAATAACGGATGGGTCATAAGTTATCTCTATCACTTCGGCATGACCTGTCAATCCTGAAGTAACTTCTCTGTAGGTCGGATGCTGCGTTTTACCTCCGGCATACCCGGATACAACTTTTTCCACACCTTTTATACGCTGGAAGATAGCCTCTGTACACCAGAAGCATCCTCCACCTATCGTTACTTTCTTAAGACCAGTAGTCATCTTTTTCAATGCAAGTCCATTCATGCAAAACCTCAAACCACACGGTGGCGGCCCATCCTGAAATACGTGTCCCAAATGCGCATCACAGGTATTGCACAATGTCTCGATACGGTACATACCATGTCCCCGATCCTTGTGATAGGATATGACATTCCGCCCGACCGGTTGTGTAAATGAAGGCCATCCCGTACCGCTGTCAAATTTATCTTCCACATCAAACAAATGTGTTTCACAACAAGCACAGGCATATTGGCCGGGTTCGAAAGCAGTACACATATCAGAACTACCGGGGCGTTCAGTACCATGCTGACGCGTAATCCGGTACTGCTCGGGTGTGAGCAGTTGTTGCCATTCTTCATCGGTTTTTTCGACCCTGTCGTCAGGCGTAGGATTACCATTGTTGGCAAATCTCAGTATATCTATCCAGGTAAGCATATTTATTTATCCTTTTTCCAGTAAAATTTCCCGCATCACATACTCAAGTCTTAGCAAAGCATTATTGGGATCTGAACCGAAAATTGAGTATCGCACTATTCCTTCTTTATCCACCAATATCCAATGTGGCGTTCCTCCTGCTCCGTACCGCAAAAAGGTAGTATCATAATTAACATCACTATAAAACAGAAAACGAATATAAAATTCTTCTTTGGCTTTCTGAAATTTAGTGAGGTCAAACTTCCTCGAACTATAACCCGAATGAATACCTATAACCCGAATGACATCACCTTGTTCATATACAATCCGGTTGGCATAGGGTACTGCCCTACCCAGGCATCCCGGACAGCCAAGATTAAAAAACATAATCAGCAAAGGTTTATCCGACAATGATGCAACTGTAGGTACATCATCTCCAAAAATGGACTCCAATTGCCATTCTGGTAGCGGTGCTTCCAGTATTACTTCATTCAGTTGAAGCCGGTTATTGTTTAATGTATTCAAAATACCTGAATATTGATTGTTATTCTAACAATCAATCAGCATATTTGTTTGATATAATCGTCTTTTGTCTTCTGTAATGCAGTAACTGTTATATCGGCCATATCAGTGTTTCACCATCATCTTCCACTTCAGGTAAAAACTGAATTTCGATAGCAATGTCATCCTGAAACCAGATCATCAATCCGGCATCTTCGGATTCCATAAGTATTAAATCCGGATTTTCATCGTCAGATACATCTTCGACGTGCGTGATAACGATGTTGTTTTTTTCGAGGATATCCAGAGCATCTTGTTTATCCATATCGATGATATGTTCCCCAAACAGGGTAAAATACGGATCACTGACAGCAATGGATACAAGTTTCCAGTCATAGATGGCATCAAAAACTAATGAAAACTCATACTCATCGTAGTGCCATGATTCCAGCTGATCGTTAACTTCCTCTTCAAAACCAGGTAAATTTTCTATATCATCCGGTGGACCGATAACTACCTTGACTTCGTCTCTGGTCATTCCAAATTTAATACCACCCAATCCTACACTGGGTACTATCTCCTGAACATTTTTTAACATCGTTTTTTAAATTTTGGCACAAGGTAAGGAGATAATACCAACTTATCTCCAAACTATATCATAAAAAATATATCACGTATATAATTTGTATTTTGCAAATAGATACATATATGAATTCCGACAAAAAGATTTCAGCCAATTCAGATACTCAAAATTATACAGTATTATAATTTTATGTATACACCTAAGTGATGTAAAATAACAGTAATATTCAAATATAACTTACGAGTGACATAATCCGTTACAACTTCTATTCATTAACGGATGATTTCAGACGCTTATTATCCTTCAAAGCTTTGGCTATTATAAATTCCAACTGACCGTTAACACTTCGGAATTCATCGGCAGCCCATTTTTCGAGTGCCTCAAAGTGTTTTTTGTCCAATCGGAGTACAAATGATTTTTTTTCTGACATTTCGGGGTTAAATTATTGATACAATGTACCGGTATTGACCACCGGCGTTGCCGACTTGTCTGAACAAAGCACCACCAAAAGGTTGCTAACCATAGTTGCCTTTTTTTCTTCATCCAGATGAACAATGCCTTTTTTATTCAGATCCTCCAGTGCCATTTCGACCATTCCTACGGCGCCTTCCACGATTTTATGACGTGCAGCTACTACAGCTGTAGCTTGCTGACGCTGTAACATGGCACTCGCTATTTCCTGTGCATAGGCAAGGTGGCTAATACGGGCTTCTATCACTTCTATTCCGGCTATGGTCAGACGTTCTGAAATTTCAGCTTCCAGCATTTCGTTAATCTCGGTAGAGTTGGAACGCAAGGTAATCGTAGCTTCGGCATCTTCAAAATTGTCATAAGAATACTCCATCGCCATTTTACGCAAGGCTGATTCACTTTGTATCTCAACAAATTTGGTATACTGCTCCACATCAAAAGCAGCCTTATATGTATCTTTGACACGCCACACGACAACAGCAGCTATCATGATTGGATTACCCTGTTTGTCATTGACCTTGAGCTGGGATGTCTCGAGATTATACGCACGAAGCGATATTTTCTTTTTGATATAAAATGGATTCGTCCAGAAAAAACCAGAAGATTTAATGGTTCCTGTATATTTACCGAATAAGGTCATCACCCTCGAACTATTGGGTTCGACAGCTATAAATCCTGGCATTATCAGAAACGTAGCAATCAATCCAAGTACTCCTAAAGGAATGAAAGTATCATTCGCCATCAGAAAAATAGAGACAATCAACAACCCGATACTCAACAATAACATCAAATATCCTGAACGGGGATTAATTAATAATTCATTACTCATAATTTTAATTTTTTTTAATTGTTATAATATCATTTTAATATCATATCAATAACAATATGTATTCAATAAAAGTTTTTAAAAAGTTAATTTATTTTAAAGAATCAAACAATACCCTCCAAAATGCCGTTTTTGTGATACATATATTATCTTTGCACACTTTATAACTAAGTAAGAAAAAAAGTAATGAGTACAGAATACAGATCAGATGTGGAGGCAGTAGATGCCATGGCAGCTTCATACAGAAGTTTAAAATCAGAAATCGGAAAAGTGATTGTCGGACAGGAAGATGTCGTTAAGGCTGTTATCATTTCGCTGTTCAGCAACGGACACAGCCTTTTGGTTGGTGTACCCGGACTTGCCAAAACACTTCTGGTAAGTACCATAGCTGATGTACTTGACCTTGATTTCAAACGAATCCAGTTTACGCCTGACCTGATGCCTTCGGACATTACGGGATCAGAAATTCTGGATGAAAGCCGCCATTTTAAATTCAACAAAGGACCTTTATTCACCAACATCCTGCTTGCAGATGAGATTAACCGTACGCCTCCCAAAACACAGGCTGCTCTCCTTGAAGCGATGCAGGAACGTTCGGTAACCGTAGCAGGTGTCAATCATCCGTTACCCAAGCCGTTTTTTGTACTGGCTACACAAAATCCGATTGAACAGGAAGGTACCTATCCGCTTCCTGAAGCGCAATTAGACAGGTTTATGTTTAACATTCCTCTGGATTATCCTTCCTACGACGAAGAAATACAGGTTGTAAAAAATACAACATCCATTGCGAATTATGCACTAAAAAACATACTCACGGACACACAGATACTACAATACCAGTCTCTGGTCAGAAAAATCCCGATTGCTGATAATGTACTGGAATATGCCGTATCTCTGGCGACAAAAACCCGTCCGAATACAGAGAAAGCAACAAAAGAAGTCAATAATTATATTTCCTGGGGTGCAGGACCACGAGCTTCTCAATACCTTGTACTGGGTGCCAAGTGTCATGCAGCCATTCAGGGCAAATATTCACCCGACAAGGAAGATGTTCAGGCAATAGCAAATTATGTGCTCAGACACCGTATTGTACGCAATTACAAAGCAGAAGCAGAAGGCGTCAATGAAGAACAAATTATTAAAACCTTATTTTAAATACCAGATTTAGCATATAATTCAAAACAAATCGTGACGAAAACCATTTTTCAGCGTCTGAAAGTAGCTAATTGTATTAATCCATTTTATAGCTAAATAAACTCAATTTTTTACATATGAAATATTTAACGTTATTGCTCACAACCCTGATGCTGATGTCCTGTGATCCAAAAGACCTGCAGGCTATACTGAATTCCGCAGGAAATATTCCACTAAGCAATGCTGACATAGCGAATGGATTGAAAGAAGCATTGGATAAAGGTGTCGATCAGAGTGTGAAAACACTTGCTGTAAAAAATGGTTACTATGAATCAGTTTACAAAATATTACTTCCTCAGGAAGCGCAGGGTGTTATAGATAAATTGAAGTTTATTCCCGGATTTGCCAACCTGGAGCAGGAAGCTATAAAGAAAATCAATCAGGCCGCAGAAGATGCCGCTTCCAAAGCTGGTCCGATCTTCCTCAGTGCCATCAAACAAATGACTTTCGAGGATGTCATGAACATTCTGATGGGCGATAAGAATGCAGCCACACAATATCTGCATAGAACAACATACAACCCGCTGTACAATGAATTTAAACCAGTCATGGTCAATTCCTTGAATAAATTTGGTGTACTGGATCTCTGGAAAGACGCTATAAATCAGTACAATTCGATTCCTTTCATCACTAAGGTAAATCCGGACATGGCAGATCATGTAACGAGCAAGGCTCTTGTTGGATTATTCAGTCTCGTGGAGAAAAAAGAAGCAGGTATCCGAACGGATATCTCTCAGCGTACATCAGATTTGCTGAAGCGAGTTTTTGCAAAGCAGGATAAATAGGTACTGTCAACACACGCCATATTTTTAGCTTTTTACCTGTTTTGTTGGTAAACACTATCAATCTATGCGTTAATCCGGATAGCTGTCAGGGTTTATACTATAGCATCCGTAATTGATACCTTAGAAATCAATATCTGTACATATAGATATCATATTATCCATTTCGGGGGGATCTTCAGTTCTTTAATAGTATTTATTGTGTAAGTATAAGACAAGCTACAAATTGTTTATTATCGCTTCCGGCAAGTGTCAGTTCACAAGAATCCCACTTTGCTATCACAGTCAAGTATAAGCTGGTTATCTGTATATTAAATGTAACAAGGTAGAATTAACCAATGTACATATTGAATTTTGTAAAAATAATTATCGTTGGCAATTCTTTGACCAATAATATCTGGATGCATCTTAGATTTTGCTTTATGAGCATAATATGTTGGACCATATTCAATTGTTAAGTTTTGCCCATATAATGTGCTAAGCTTAACCATAATTAATGTTATTAATATTGTTCTCATTTTAATCAAGAATCCAACAATTCAACAATATGATATTGGACGATTTTGACTACTTTATGATAGTGAATTTGGCTCATTTATATTTTTGGGTATTACTCCATAAAACGGCTTTATACAACCCAAAGGATTATGTTAGTCTTTTTTTGATTTGCTTTGGTTTTGTTATTACCGTTAGAATGCAAGTCTAACTAACCAAAACTATTGGACTACCTTGGATATTAAAAGTTGTTTTTATGGGAGTATACATAGTTATCACTTGGAAGGTATATTACGACTGGAAAAAGCATAAAGCGGATAATGGTTAACCTACATACGTGTGTAGTATAAATCATAAGTGTTTAAGTTATTGGCGTATAATAGACTACGATTAATTGTAGCCTTTTATTTCATTTTCTAAATTTGCGTATACTTGCTATGCAAATCAGAAAATCAAAACTTTAAATACTAAAGTAAAAAGATCATAATAAATTTGGATTAATAAAATTGTTGTATTAGATTTACCTTTAATTATGATTTGTTTTTTATTATCTAACAAACATTTAAATTCTAAATCATGAAACAAAGAATTTTATTTCGACAAAACAGGGGAGGCAAGTGCTATTAACTTAAATACCTTTTACTCAAAATTAAATTTATTTAAATTTTCTTCGTTAAAGGTTATGTTCGTTTTATTCGTTGTATCGTCGGTATTTGTGTCGTGTGGTAAGGACAACAATTTGTTAAAAAATGAAGAGCTATTTGGATTGGCAATATTAAGACATAGTTATTATTTTTGGAATTCTTAAAAATCTTTTATTATGAATTATTTAGTTAAATTGTACATTGCATATAGGAAAAATGGAATTATAAATTCTATTTTAGGTATGCTATTACTGATATCCGCTTTATTAATTTTTTATTATACCGTTCATCTTGAGACTTTAGGATTTGTAATTGAAAAATCAGATATTCCACTCTTTTCTATTGGGATATTAAATTTGCTATTTGGCTATCGACGGATACTTTTAGTGATGGACAAACTGAGAGAAGATCGACTTTCAAAAAAAATTGACTGCTATATTACAGATACAAGTCAGACATTGTAAGTGAATGAGCCAATTTGATTATGAATTGGCTCATTTCTTTATCCTCATATATCAAATTTAATTAACCATGAAATTCACCTTGGCATTTAATTTTATTTCTGGATAATATGAATCGTTTAAATCTAAAATACATTTTATTATCTAACATAATAAAAACATCATAGAAATTTTAGTTAATATTGTGCCGGATTCAACATTAATATAAATTATTCCAACACATCTATGAAGCATTGGGAAGCTTGTATCTCACACAGAAGATTTGGATATCAACCATCTACAACCCAGCCAATGCGGTCGGAATTCATGCGGGATTACGACAGAATAATTTTTATGTCTGCATTCCGGAGACTTCAGGACAAAACACAGGTATTTCCATTACCCGGTAATGTTTTCGTTCATAACAGACTCACGCATTCACTTGAAGTGGCTTCCGTAGGAAGATCGCTCGGACTGATAGTCGGCAATAAAATAGCGGAAATCCTTACTTATGAATTTTCATTTGGAATACCCGGCTTTTACAAGCATGAATTGGCAGGAGTGATAGCTTCTGCCTGTTTGGCTCATGATGTTGGCAATCCTGCTTTCGGACATTCAGGTGAAAAAGCCATCAGTCATTTCTTTGAAAGCAATGCTGACTGTATTATCAATGGCCGGTCATTGCAATCTCATTTCTCAGACAGGGAATGGCTGGATTTAATCCACTTCGAAGGCAATGCCAATGCTTTAAGATTGCTAACCAAACAATTTCAGGGCAGATTGCCGGGTGGTCATACACTCATGATGTTAACATTGGCATCCATTCTGAAATATCCGTGTGCTTCACATGAAATCGACAAAAAACATATCAGAACCAAAAAATACGGTTATTTCCAGTCTGACAAAGCAGCTTTTGAAGCAATTATCGAAGAATTTAGCATGAAAAATGCAGATGGGACGATCATGCGTCACCCGTTTGTTTATCTCGTCGAGGCAGCAGACGACATATGCTACCGTATTATCGACATGGAAGATGCACACCGTATAGGCATACTGAGCCGGGAACAAATTGAGACGCACTTTATAAAATTGCTTGTACAATTGAAAGTACAAACAAGCCGAACTAAGGAAGTATTGCGCCGGATAAGTGACGACAATGAAGCGGTCTCCTTTCTGAGAGCCAAATGTATCCATGCATTAGTCAATACCTGTGCTGACATTTTTTTTGAAAACAGAGAAAAAATCCTCAATGGTTCCTTCAACAAGTCACTGATGGATGTGGTGGAAGCCAAATGTAAAGCACTGAAAGATATAGAAAAGATTTCTGTTCAAAAAATATACAATCATCCGTCTGTGATAGAAGTAGAAATGGCCGGATACAATGTCATGTCTGAAATACTTTCCGTATTTGTGAAAGCCATGATTACAGAAAATAAAAATTCATTTCAGAAAAAAACGCTCCTGCTTATTCCCGATCAATACAATCTGTCAGCATCCAATACCAGCCCATATGAAAAAACAATGGGCGTCCTGGACTTTGTCTCAGGTATGACGGATGGCTATGCTACTGAAATGTACAGACGTATAAAAGGAATAGAAATACCTGCACATAAATAAAAGAAAAATTTCATTTCCTATTCTATAAAAATGTATAGCATTTCATTTGTAAATACTAATACCGAATATTACCTTTGTCCTTTACCGGTTTTATTCCGACAAGTCATTCCCTCTTAATTTTTTTTAATTTAAACACTATCATTTATAACAACATGATAAGAAGTTGTATAATAATACTTATACTATCAGGTATTCATAACGGATATAGTCAAGTGACAGCAATACCCAAAGATATACCCCAGATTGGACTTCCTGCCTTTAAAACAGCAATCCCGGATGTCATTTGTGAATATCTGACATACGAGCCTTTTGACTACACTGTTGATTCTCCTCTGGAAGGTCTTAATAAAGGTGAAGGTTTTAGCTCTGGTTGGAATGTTCAGAATTCCAATACTGACATACCCGGATATCAGGTATCATCAACTCCCGGATCACTTGGTTCAGGCACTTTGACGGTCAACGGAAACCATGCAAGTGGTGGCAAAGTATATCTTAAGTCAGGCAGAAGCTTCGACATATCAGGTACTGGCCCATTTGCTGACTATATAGCTGATGGCGAGTCATTAATAGGCTCCAATAACACCGGCCAATCTTTATGGATGAGTTTTCTGCTCTCGAAAAATACCAGTGACAACGAAGAAGTTGCCGTATATTTACATGACAACAATATCGCCTGGTGTGACCAGTGTTCCGCGATTAACCGGCTTGGAATCGGCTACTTCGGTTCAGCATCCGATGTTGGCGGTCAAAAAAAATGGTCACTCAGCTTTAATGGTACCGTCTACCCGGGAAGTGAAAACCTGATAATCAACGACGTTGCATTACTTGTTGTTGAAATCACATTTAATACAAGTAACACGCTAGTCGAATTATACGTTAATCCACCCAATATAGCTGGGACATCACCCGGAAAAAACGCCGATATCAGCATCAATACGACCAATCCATTTGAGTTTAAAAGTTTAGCATATTACGGTGGTGATACAGATGGAAGGAGTTCGCTGGATGAAATCAGAATGGCTTCAACTTATCAGTGTACAGTTCCGGATTCTACCATCCAGTACCATATTCCACCTTTCGCAGTCATCACTGCCAATCCTGTGTCAGGGACGGTTCCATTAACAGTTAACTTTGATGGCAGCACTTCAGTAGATAATGGAGGTGGCGGATTAACATATGCTTGGAATTTTGGTGATGGAACACCTGTATCCAATCTTGTTTCTCCTCAACACACGTATACTGTCGGAGGAGGTACGGCTACAGTCAGCCTGACCGTCACAGACATCAATGGCAAATTCCACACTGCTTACCGGGAGATTGTCATATTCAATGAAGATGGAACCTTACCCTGTCAGATATCGGTAACATCAGTTCAGAAAGCAGACTGCACAGGTAACAATGCACACGTGAGAATAAATAGTGATAACAATATCAATATTATACTGACTTTATCTGGTGATACTATATCACCGGCTTTCAATTATGAATACACCGGGTTGTCTGCCGGCATCTACCAACTAACTGCTGAAGGAAACAATGGATGTTTTGAAGCATACGATCTGTATGTTGAGATTGACAGCAATAGTTGCTCAGGTTGGGTACCGCCGGTATGTGCAATGGAGATTGGTACAAATCTGCCTGGATTTGCTGACTGGGAACCGCATAGAGCTATGCGGAACTTTATGAAAAATACGCGTGGCAATGCTATTCCGTATACAGATGCATGTGGATGCTGGTCCTTCAGCGATTCAACCAACGCATCCATTTTTAGCCAAATGTCATTTGATTCAGGAGGATACCCACTGTATTTGCCACAAACCACTTCTGAAGGCGACATAAAACTGAGATATTTTATTTCTGCCAATGGTGCTAATATGCCACCCAACAAAACGTATGTACTTCTGTATGATGGAAGCGGTACATTTGACCTCAGCGGTACTTTAGCCAATATACAGTATCAGGCCAACAGAATCCAATTTGACTTATTGGGTGATGGCACCTTCTGGTTTCAACTTACCCAATCTACTCTGGGAGATCATGTAAGGAATATACGTGTAGTCCGACTGGAAGACGAGTTTGCAAATATCGCTGACGAACCTTTCTACAGTGAATTTCTGAACAAAATCGCACCCTTCAGCGTACTCAGGTTTATGGATTGGCAACATACCAATAATAATCCGATGGTATCCTGGATCGAAAGAACACTTCCCGAGAGATTCAGTTATGGCACTGATAACGGTGTCCCGTATGAGCTAATTATACAACTGGCCAATATGACTAAAAAAGACATTTGGATCTGTGTACCACATGCTGCTGACGATGATTTTATCATGCAAATGGCACAGCTTTTCAAAAATCAACTTGATCCGAATATTGTCATTTATCTGGAATATAGCAACGAGGTGTGGAACTGGATATTCGGACAAGCTCATTACAATATTCAAAACAACCCCTTTGGATTGAATTATGGCCGGGCGATGGCACTGAAAGCCAAAAAGACATTCGACATATGGCATCAGGTATTTTCAGATGAAAAATGCCGGGTCAAACGCGTATTGGGTATTCAGGGTGGATTTAATTGGTTAAGTGAACAGATTATAGCACAACTCAGTCAGGACGACTGGGATTATGGCTCTCCTACACATTATTTTGGACTGGATCATGAAGCTACTGGCAATCCACGTCTGGACTTACTGGGCTCCTCAGCTACAGTTGGTGATATCATGGCCAATGCTCAGAATAATTTTAATATTTTTAAGGAAACAGTAAAGCAGGATTACAGAAATATTCAGATACTGGGTAAAGATGTCATCACTTACGAAGGTGGGCAACACTTTGTAGGCAATGTCTTTGGACAACCATATGATTACCAGCAGGCAATGTGGGATGCACAGAAGAGCATGCAAATGTACGATATGTATAAAAATTTGCACGATACCATCCGAAGCTGGGGATGCAAACTGGCTACCAACTTCAGTCTGGCAGGTGCTCAGGAAAGTGTCTACGGATCCTGGGGTGTTATGGAAACAATAGACATACAACCACCCTATATGAATACAGCTCCCAAATACCAGGCATTATTAGACAGTAAACCTGAAAGTGACTGTACCAAAACGATTGTATGGACAGGCAATATAAGTAATCTATGGTCCGATAGGTGTAACTGGAGTAACAGCAGACTACCGGATGAAATGTCCCGCGTGCTTATAAAAACGGGATATACCTATGCACCTGAAGTCGATATTACCACTACAATCGGTTCTATACGCATTGAAGCAGGTGCAAACCTGACCATTTTGGGTGGAAATCAACTGAATGTTTTAGAAGAGTAAGGCTGGCTTGTATGTAATATTATTACTATTCCCATATTGCAGGTTCATTATACCTAATTCAACAATCCATACTTACCAAACCTATAATATTGATTAACAGATACATAATCCATTTTAATACAACAACTTTACACAAATTTATCTATTTTTGATCAGATATTTATTTTAAAAAATTCATTAATACAATTAAAAATTGTATTTTTGCGCAAAATTTTTTAAAAAGGAATAACGATTATGGCAAAAGGAAAGCAAAAAGCAGCTGATTCAGATACTTTGGTTGATATAGAACACGTAAAAGGTGGCAGTATATCAGCGGCTAATTGGTTCGAACAAAATCAAAAATTAGTTACCAATATAGTTATTGGGATTGCAGCTCTGGTTGCAATATATATGGCTTACAAATATCTGTATATGGGTCCAAGAGAAATGGAAGCCGTAAATGAAATGTACGTAGCTGAAGAGCAATTTGCAAAGGACTCATTTGCTCTCGCTCTTGAAAATCCGGGAGGAGGCTTCAAAGGCTTTATAGGCATTATCGATGAATACAGCGGCACCAAAGCTGCCAATCTGGCTAAATATTATGCAGGTGTATCCTATCTCAATCTGGGCAAATTTGAAGATGCTATCCAGTATCTTGAAGATTATTCAGCAAAGGATGAAGTAACCACAGCTACAAAAGCAGGAGCTTTGGGTGATGCATATGCTGAAAAAGGAGATAAGGATAAGGCAATGACTATGTATAAAAAAGCATCCGCATTTGAAAATGACATGCTGACACCATACTACCTGCATAAGATTGCAATGATGTACTATGCAGATGGTAAAACCAAGGAAGCTTTGGAACAATTGGAAGTAATTAAAAATAAATATCCAACATCTCCTGAAAAAGATATGGCTGAAAGATTAATAGCCAGGTTACAATAATAATTTATTAGTAAAAATAAACAGCAAGGGTAGTATTTTTGTTAAAATACTACCCTTTGTTTTAAGCATAATTTTCAACCTTCATCCATTATGTCAAGTAATTTAAAAAACCTTTCTGAATCCGTTGGTGAAATTCCTGTCCTGACCAATGCGAAGATCGGAATCATAACTTCTGAATGGAATCAGCATATTACTTTCAGCATGAGAGATGCCTGTACCACAGAGTTAAATAAATATGGTGTTATTTCTAATGATATTACCCAAATATTGGTTCCGGGTGCATTCGAATTGCCTGCTGCCGCCGGCATTTTGCTTAACAGCCAAAAAATGGATGCTGTAATTTGCATAGGATGTGTTATAAAAGGTGAGACCAAACATGATGAATATATCAGTCATGCAGTGGCTACAGGTATTATGCAACTTTCCTTAGCTTCCGGAAAGCCTGTAATTTTTGGGGTTTTAACTCCCAATGACAACCAACAAGCATTGGATAGAGCAGGTGGCAAACACGGTAACAAAGGCATTGAAGCAGCACACACTGCACTCAAAATGATCCATCTGGCCAAGGAAATCAAAAACAAGAATAATGGCACTATAGGTTTTTAACCCAAACAAATCCAGCAGAATATGAAGATACACACGATTGAAACCAGTAAATTTAAATTAGATGGCGGTGCTATGTTCGGTGTTGTACCCAAGAGCATGTGGCAAAAATTGCATCCCGCTGATGACAACAATATGTGTACGTGGCAGATGAGATGCCTGTTGGTTGAGGATGGTAACAGAAAAATTCTTATTGACACTGGGATTGGTAACAAGCAGGATGAAAAATTCAGAAGTCATTTCTACCCGCATGATACCGTTACTTTTGATGATGCATTAAGCAGGATTCAATTAACTAAGGAAGATATAACAGATGTACTACTGACGCATTTTCACTTCGACCATGTAGGTGGCGCTGTTGAATACGACCATTCAGGCAATCTTGTACCTACATTTCCCAACGCAACCTACTGGACCAACGAAGTACACTACAAGTGGGCTTACAATGCCAATGCCAGGGAAGCTGCATCCTTTCTCAAAGAGAACTTTGTTCCACTTAAGGACATGGGCATACTACAGATGATCGATGTCGAACAAGGTATTTCCTTCTCAGATCACATTACTTTAGATTTTGTTTACGGACACACAGAAGCAATGATGTTACCCAATATTATCCTACCATCGGGTGATACCCTTGTATATTGTGCTGACCTGATACCTTCTCACCACCATATCCCACTTCCCTATGTTATGGCATACGATGTTCAGCCACTGCAAACACTTACTGAAAAAGCCGTTCTACTGGATAAAGCCTCTGATGGAAGACATTTACTTTTCTTCGAACATGATCTGGATGTGCCATGTGGAACAGTAATCAGGAATGACAGAGGTCGAATCGTTTTTGATAAAAAAATATATATTTCTGACATTTTATAACCGGTATTCCTTACAGATTGGGTGTATTTTTGAATGTCCTAATATGATTTATTTATTCATAATATTATACTTGAATACCTTAATATAAATCTAAGAAATTTCTTAATTTTGCACTCTGTATAAGCATTTTATGACAGATACCTTATTTACTGTTTCAGGTTTTGACATTACAGTTACGGATGTACTGCTATGTCTGATTTTTATATTGCTGACAATTTGGGCATATATAAAATTCAGCAGTTACAAGTTTTATGATAGTGACGAGCATACATTAAATGCTGCACAACACTTTGGATATAAAATAAGACTCGCTATGAGTTTGCTATCCTTAAGTGTTTTATTTATAATTCGTATTCTCAGATTTGATTTTGTACTATGGGATTTTAATGAATTTTCTATTTTCATAAGTCATATTTTCGAAATTCTGAGCCTATTCAGTGTCGCATTATTGATTGACTGGCTGATTAGTCATCTATTTATTAAGAGAAAATATAAAAACAGGGAAAAACCCAAAACGCCTGTATCAGAAGTTAAAACAGGTACAGATCTGAAAGCTACCCGACTGGTCAGATATATCGTCTATTTGTATCTGGGGCAGGTCTTTCTCAAACGCTTAGACCTCGACTATATTATTTTCCAAAGAGAAATAAAGGAAGAGCTGTTCACAGTACACATATCTGATTTAGTGATTGCTGCTATGATCATGATGTCGGCGAAGGTAGTGGTTTGGTTTTTTACACAGGTTACCCTGTACAGAATGTACAAGACCAAGGATATGGATGAGGGTACTCAATATGCTATTAACCAAATATTTACATATTTAATTTATATAATAGCTACCTTGTTTGCCTTGGATAGGATTATGTCTGATATGCGTATCATTTATGGAGCATCAGCAGCCTTACTTGTAGGCATGGGTATGGGATTGAAACAAACGTTCAACGACTTTTTCTCAGGATTGATTATTTTATTTGAACGTAATATCAAAATTGGTGATGTACTTGAGTTTGATAGTCAGATAGGCAAGGTGACACACATCGGATTGCGCACATCCAGGATCAAAACAGATAAAAATATTTCTGTACTCATTCCAAACAGCATGCTTGTCAATCAATCCGTTTCCAACTGGACGCATTTTGATGACTTGGTCAGATTCAGTATAAATGTCACAGTTGTTCAACAAAGCAATGCTGAATTGGTCAAATCTATCCTCAAACAAGCCACTGACAACATTCAAGCTATTAAGAAAAACCCAGAACCGTGGGCAGGAATCAAAGAATTCGATGACAAAAATCTTGTATTCACTTTGTATTACTACACTTCCAGGGTACTTATTATTGATGATATACAAAGCCAGATCAGGTTTAATATACTGGATATTTTCCAAAAAAACAACATCCAACTATCTGGCTTCTCAGCATCAGATCCTGAACTGCCTTCCATTCAAAATACTTAAATACATACATTCAGTTGGTTAAAATCGCACTTCTTGCCCTATTGATCGTATTCATGATCAGTTCTGTTGTTTACAGAATCCGGTTAAGATTTGGCAGAGTAACCTATAGAAATATGAAATCATATAAACGCCTCCTAAACATCATAATTCCTGTATTTGTATTCGTATTATTGTATTTCATTAACCAAAGCATAATTACTCCTAACCAACATACAATTCAAAAAGCGTTATTATCCCTGATACTCGTTGGATTGCTTGTGGATATACGCAGACGGATTCATTAGATGAGATAAAATACATATCTCATATCTGCTTTATATCAGTAACAGTGTTAAATCGTGGAAGACATTTTAGTATATTTCAAATTTGATATTTGGAATTATATTATTTTTATTTGGATAATTGTAAAGAGAATTCGGATAGTTACGCAAATATTTACCTATTTTTGTGCTTCTATAATACTAAAGCATCCGTGACTGAAGTTGTAGTTTAGCTGCATGGTTGTTTTGACTAAAAAGTATGCTTGAAATTAGTGACGTATGAAACTTTCGTTAAATTGGCTTAAAAAGTATCTAAATATATCCTACACACCGGAAAAAATTGCAGAAATGCTCACAACCGTGGGCCTTGAGGTAGAGGGAATAGAAAAAGTTGAATCCATAAAGGGAGGACTTAAGGGCATCGTAACAGGTGCAGTTTTACAATGTGAAAAGCATCCTGATGCTGACCGGCTCTCATTGACATTGGTTGATATCGGTAATGGTACGCACCTGAATATAGTATGTGGTGCTCCCAATGTAGCAAAAGGTCAAAAGGTACTCGTTGCTACCATAGGTACTGAATTATATGCTAAGGATGGCAGTGCATTCACCATCAAAAAAGGAAAAATAAGAGGTTCCGAATCTGAAGGTATGATATGTGCTGCAGATGAGATAGGATTGGAGGATGACCATTCGGGCATCCTGGTGTTACCGGAAAACACACAGATCGGAATACCCGCCTCAACTTACTTTAACGTAGAAGATGATTTTGTATTCGAAATTGGATTAACCCCCAACAGATCGGATGCTACATCCCACATGGGTGTTGCCAGAGACTTACTGGCATATCTTAAGGTACATGAAAATTATACAGAAGATATCGCAGAAGCAGATATATCTGATTATATTACTGAAAAAATAGCATACAATACCGATGTAGACATCCGTGACACAACAGCATGTCCCAGATATTCAGGCATAACCATCACAGGAGTAGAAGTTAAAGAATCACCGGAGGAACTTAAAAGGTTTCTTAAAGCCATTGGTGTCAACCCTGTTAACAATATAGTTGACATTACCAATTTTGTTTTGCACGAACTTGGCTCACCACTACATGCATTTGATGCTGATAAAATAGCCGGTAATCAGATTATTGTAACTAAATTACCAGAAGGTACATCTTTTACAACACTCGATGGCATGGAGCGAAAACTTCATAGGGACGACCTGATGATATGCGACGGTAATCTCAATCCGCTCACTATCGCCGGTGTTTATGGTGGATTGGACAGCGGGATAACAGAAAATACTAAAAATGTATTCCTGGAATGCGCCTATTTTGCACCTGTTATGATCAGAAAAACGAGTAACAGACACAACCTTAAAACAGATGCTGCCAAAACATTTGAAAAAGGTGCCGACCCCAACAATACCGAACAGGCAATAAAAAGAGCAGCAGCACTGATTAAGGAATATGCAGGAGGTGCAATCAGTAATATAATCGTCGATGTGTACCCAAAAGTCATCAATCCTGCGGAAATCAGACTGAACTTCCAACATGTCACACAATTACTGGGTGTTGACATCAAACAGGAAGACATTCTCAATATATTGACAGCGATGGAAATGGAAATCAAACCATTGAATAATGAATCCGTTCTGGTCAGAGTACCTACCAATAAAGCGGATGTCACAAGAGAAGTCGACCTTATAGAAGAGATTGTCAGGATATACGGATTGAATAAGGTTCCGGTTAGCAGCCAGATACGCAGTACTGTTTCTTATACAGAGAAGCCGGATAAACACAGGTCTAAAGAACTCCTTGCCAATTACCTGGCCTCAAATGGGTTCAATGAAATGATGGGACTTTCGCTTATAGAGTCCAGACTGTACCAAAATCTTGGATTGGCAGATGAAGACAATTATGTCGGCATTAATAATACTTCCAATGTACATTTGGATATAATGCGCCCGGATATGTTATTGAGCGGACTACAATCCGTAGCTTATAATCTGAACAGACAGCAGACGAATCTCAATCTGTTTGAACTGGGTAAATCATACCAAAAATCGGGTGATTCCTATATAGAAAATGAATTACTAACCATATTTATCACCGGAAAATCCAACGAAGAATCCTGGCTTACTGATTCCAACAGCGACAAATCCTTCTACGATATAAAAAAGATAATACTGTCAATCCTTTCCCGTGTCAATATTACAAATGTGCAACTGACACCTATCCAGCATGACAACAGATTTCAATACGGACTAAGAGCAGGACTGGGACCTGTAATACTTGCAGAATTCGGGCTTGTAAAAAAGAATGTTTGTGATAAATTGTCAGTAAAGTCCAATATTTATTATGGTGAAATAAGCATTGCCAATTTGCTGAAACTCATGGGTAAAAATCAGATTCATGTTAAGGAAATAAGTAAATTCCCTTCTGTCAGAAGAGATTTGGCATTAGTAGTAGAGAAAAACGTCCAGTTCAGGGAAATCGAAGATATAGCCAGAAAAGTAAATAAAAATTTATTGAAACAGATTGGGCTTTTTGACGTTTATGAGAATAAAGAGCATTTGGGTGAAAATAAAAAATCCATGGCCATCTCACTGAAATTCGAAAATATGGACAGGACACTCAGTGATACAGAAATTGAACAAATAATGAATCAAATCATTATACAGTTGGAAGAAAAATTAAATGCAATAATTAGAAAATAAGATATATATAATAAAAAAAATTATCTTTGATGGAAATTTGGACAGACAAGCTCGATGTAATAACAGGTAAAATCAGAAATTTACTTGACGCTTACATAGATGTTAAGTCCGAAAATGAATCATTAAAGAACGAAATCAATCATCTAAAAGTAGAGATTTTACAATTTGAAGAACAATTAAAATATATAAATTCAGAGCAAATCAATGCGGTAGAAACTGTATCAACACTTTCAACCAAAACATCTGACATTTCAACCCCAAATCCGGAATTGACTCAAAAAAACAAAGAGCATTCCAATGGGATGAAAACGAAACTTGACGAGATTATCGAAGAATTAGATCAATGTATTCAAATCATTCAATCCAATTCATATGGCAGCAAATGATCTGTTTACAATCAATATATCCATTGCAGGTCGTGTCTTCCCTGTTAAAGTAACAGAAGAGGAAAAGACCGTTGTCGAAGGTATAGTTTTGGAAATTAATGAAAAAATCAACAATTTTCAAAAAATGTACACCGGTCGGGACAAGCTCGACTATGTTATCATGACACTACTGACATATATTTATGATCTAAAAAGTACTCCACAAACCGGAACTTCTGACGAAACCGGTCCGAAAGTGCAGTTAATCCTCGACTTGTTATCAGATTTTTGATACATTTTTTCTATACAGTAGCCCTGCTGATTGGTTTGCCTGGCAATCATTTGTCCGAAAGGACTATTTTATCATCTTTTTAATCAATATCAATATATGGGTTCTATAATAGGAGTTATTTTAGGAATCATTATTGGAGGAGGTGCGGGATATTTTATTATCCAGACAGCATTCAAATCCAAAATCAATGAAGCCAACGACAAAGCAGATATCACACTTAAGGAAGCAGAATTGACTGCAAGTCGTAAAATTCAGGAAGCTGAAACCAAGGCTGACAAACTGATATCAAAATCAGAACAACAAAATGAGTCAGTAAAACAAAAGAAAATCCAGGAAGCAAGAGACAATTTTGCCAAACTTAAATCCGAGTTTGAATCCTGGAAAGCCGAACAGAAAATTGAAATCAAAGAGCGTGAATTAAACGCAGTGTCACTGGAAAAGGAGCTCAAAATCAAACAGGATGCTATCCTGACAGAATTGGAATCTATCGAATCAAAAGAACAGGAACTGAACACAATACGTGAAAATCTCGAAGTTCAGATCAAGATAGTTGCCAAGAAAAAAGAGGAACTGGACTCAGCAAATGAACGTTTTATTACTGAATTGGAGACCATCTCCAAACTTACACAGCAGGAAGCAAAAGATCAGTTGCTCGAAGCCGTAAAGGGCAAAGTACAGAATGAAGCTCTTGCAATAGAAAAAGAAGCTATTTCAACAGCTTATTCCAATGCCAATAAAGAAGCCAAAAAGATAGTACTGCAGACGATACAACGTATGAGTGCTGAATTTACTATCGAAAATACCGTTTCTGTTTTCAATCTGGAATCAGATGAAATCAAAGGTCAGATTATCGGTCGGGAGGGAAGAAACATTCGTGCACTGGAAGCAGCTACAGGCGCCGAAATAGTCGTTGATGACACTCCTGAAGCTATCGTTATTTCTAGTTTTGATCCAATCAGAAGGGAAATATGCCGACTGACACTCAAAAAACTCGTAGCAGACGGCAGAATACATCCTGCCAAAATTGAAGAAACGGTAGCCAAAGTCAAAAAGCAACTGGACGAACAAATCGTAGAAATCGGAGAAAGAACGATAATAGATTTGGATATTCACGGACTGGCACCTTACCTGGTCAAGATGGTCGGTAGGATGAGATTCCGGTCTTCATACGGCCAGAATCTATTAAAACACTCCATCGAAACAGCCAATCTGTGTGCTGTCATGGCTGCTGAACTGGGTCTTAACCCCAAACAGGTAAAAATGGCTAAAAGAGCAGGATTATTACACGACATAGGTAAGGTAGCTGAAGAAGAATCAGAACTATCTCACGCACTGTTGGGTATGGAAATATGTGAGAAACACAAGGAACATCCTGTTATTCTCAATGCAGTAGGTGCTCACCACGACGAAATAGAAATGAATAACATCATTTCACCTATCGTTCAGGCTTGTGATGCCATATCAGGTGCACGCCCCGGAGCAAGAAGAGAAATCCTAGAAAGCTACCTGAAACGTATCGGAGAGCTTGAAGAACTCGCCTTATCCTATGAAGGTGTTCAAAAAGCATACGCATTACAGGCAGGAAGAGAACTTAGGGTAATCGTTGAATCCGAAAAAGTAAACGACCAGTATGCAAACGATCTTGCATTTATCATTTCTAAAAAAATACAGGATGAAATGCAGTATCCGGGACAGGTAAAGGTAACCGTTATCAGAGAAAAACGTGCTACAGCTTTTGCAAGATAAATTCCGTAAATAATATAAATTATTCTTTGAAAGGATGTAAGGTAATACTTTACATCCTTTCTTAATTTTTACCCCACAAAATGAACTTATCCGTTTAAAGTCCGGTATCTATACAGGATTTAACATCAAATTAATTCTTTACTTGTTATATATATTGATTTTTTGCATATCTTTGTTTCTTGTATATATACTATTTAAAAAATGTCCATATATATCACTTCTCCGGAAATCTATCGTATTCTTAACAGTAACAATTCGCTTATAAATATCAACTATAGGCATAGTATTACTGCTTTGGAGAGTATTATACATCAGGTGAGAAAAAATTTTTTAAGTGACAAAAAAACACTTATCGTCATTCCGGATACTGAAGCAAGGCAGATGTTGCTAGAGATACTAAAAAAATCTAATCTGAACCATACAACACTTTCCGTTAACCTCGAAGACACACCATCCAGATTTGCATTAGGAATTAACAATAAACACACCTTCAAATCCGAATGTCAACCGACACATTGGGGTGATCCTGCTAACAGATTAAAGAGAGAACTGGATACATTAATATTGAAAATCCATAATAAGTATCAGGTAACATCATCAGAAAAAAGCTGGATAAAAATGGTGGACGACTATTGTAAATTGCAGGTATCCATAGAAGTATTATTACTCAACCGCTGGCTGGATTCTTCATTTCAGAATATGAATCAGGAAGGGTTGCAAGGCTTACTCGACCTGATAACAGAGGCACAGAATTATTATCATCCGGAATTCGAAATAAAAGATTATTCATTACTAAACCATGAGTTAAATAAAAATATAGCCGAACATTCCAGATTAAAATCTACGATTCATGTAATGTCCCAATTACTCGATCAATCAGAAGTGCTTAAGAATGATTATTTAAAATACAGTCAGGAATTGGAAAACGACTTCCTGAAAAAAAAACTGTCCACTACCGAACAGTTAAGAAACAAGAATGCACAACTCAGGTCGGACATTACACAATGGATATCCGTGCAGCATCAACTCAATAAATCTATACTACCAGGCTTCCTGTCTGAAAAACAAAAAAATCATACACAAAAAGGCAAATCTTTATTAAATGAATTGGAAACCTTTTTAGCAAATGTCAGAGAATTAACACACATTCATCTGTATACGCCAAACAAACTGACTATCAGTATTGTGCAAACTTTCAGTGATATTGAGACTGCTCTGGATGATAATATGTCTACGCTGATTAGCATGAAAAATGAGTACATGAAATCGGTAAATATTCACAACCATCTCAATCCTACACTTGAAAAACTCGAAACTAATCTTAAGAGTTTGGTTGATACCATAAATGAAGCAGGTTTTCTGAATGATGTTTTGGAAATAAATACATTAAGTTTTGCAAAACAGACTGATATTATTATATCCTTACAGAGAAAATTACACTTATTACGCTCAGAAGCAGAACACAGCATGTATTATCTGGAGTGGAAGCAGTTCTTCAGACAAAAATCTGAAACAGACCAAAAAGTACTACATGCTCTGAGAAATATCAACCCTGAAAAATGGTACGATTCCATATATGGATGGTATTTATACCATAACATTACGAAAGATTACATTCACCTACAGAGTATCACTCAGGAACAAATCGTCGACTTACAGGAACTATTTATCCTGAATGAAGACAATATTACTTCTTGCAAGATAAAGGAACATGTTACCAATACAGAAGACAGTATAAAACAATATCGTAAATCGGATGAAGATTTATATAACTTTTTTACTTCGGAAAAAGGAAATTCAAAATACAGCAATTGGACACAGCTTTTAGATAATCATTATGACCAACTGGAAGATATCTTTCCTGTTATCATAACTGATGACGATAGCTTGTTTAAACTTAAACATTCAGATAACAGAAACCTTATAGTTTTCAATAAAGAACCCAATCTTAATATTATGCAACTGTTTAATAGCAGTACCTATTATTGGGATGAAAGCCATATGATACAAAATCCCGATTTCGTGCTACATCTGACTTCTCATACAAGAGATTTCAGGCAAATGAAGCCTACAGACCTACTGCCTGTATTCAGAAATCTGGCACTTACTATTTTATCTGCAGATGTTATGCCTGAAGTATATCTGTTGAAGGATATGTGTATTTTTTCTTTTGCTTCTGATTATATCAACAATAAACTAACAGACACACTTCATAATTATGGTATCAAAAGAGTCTTGCCAAATCCTACCTTTGAAAAAGCACTTACAGGAGCTTTCCTTGAAGCTAATAATAATATAATTTGCATCATTGAAGATGCTCTACCTGATCCGGGTAATACAGAAAACATTTACTGGCAAACTCAAATCCTCAATATAATACAAAACACCGGAATACAGATATTGAATATCGATTCTTCAGTCCTGTTCAGTAACGAAAATATAATTGATGAAATAATCCTTAATATAGCATCTGAGCAACAATACCATTCCAAACAAGTTAAATCCCAACTTACTATTGAATTTACTTAAGCATAATTTGCCATTGGATTGGTTGAAATACAGGCATTTACTACAAACAAAAAAAGAAAACAACCAAACCTTTATATATGATCTGATTCGTAAAAAATATATTCTATTGCAACCAGAGGAAATGGTCAGGCAATTATGTATCATCTGGCTAACTGAAGAAGCCGGCATTTCGCGTAATTCAATTCAGGTAGAAAAAAGCTTTATGATTCATGGATTATTACGGAGGTTTGATATTGTCGTTTATAATTCAGATATTCAGCCCCTGATACTGATTGAATGCAAGTCGCCTCAAACTGCTATTACACAGGCTGTATTTGACCAGATAGCAGCTTACCAATACATATTACAGGCACCATATATAATGTTAACGAATGGTAATGAAAATTATATAGCAAGAATGGATGGAGAGACTAAGAAATATATATTTTTTGACAAAATACCTGTATGGTAACGTTTATTATAATATATCTGAGTATTTTTTTAAAAGGATCAAATTATTTCATCATGAATTAAAAAAACCACATACATTTGATTTTTCCTTCAATTGCTCCTTCTTTAAAAAACTGATCTGTACAAAAATTGTGAATAATACTATTGATTTTCTTCAGGAGTAATGTCATTGTACTCCAATTTTTTACGATTCTTGTACCAGGTATATCCTAAAAAACCAAAGATAAGATAGGGCATGGATAAAAGATACAGGATTCCTTTATTCAAGCCACGTCCTGCTGTTCCTCCACCCTGCAAATTGGTTTCTGCTGATAATTTACACATTGGACATTGAGCCGGCAATTCCGGTACAAACATCAAAAATATTACCAATACTATTAATATTAATATAAAATTACGTTTCATAAATAACAAGGTTTAAGCAACATATAAGTAATAGGTCCTGTCACTGCAACATAGAGCCAAACCGGATATACCCATCTTGCGATCTTTCTATGTTTATCAACCTGATAGGTAAATCCTCTAACAAAGGTAATTAAAATAAATGGTAGAGACAAACCAGCCAAAACAATATGTGTCAAAAGTATAAAATAATACAAATACCTGATGAAACCTTCCTTACAAAAAACTGTTTCGGGAGTCGTAAAATGATATAATATATAAAACAAAAAAAACACAGCAGATAATATTACCGCTCCTATCATGAACTTTCTGTGTTTTAAATAGTCACCTTTTCTGATAAAATAATATCCTGCAATCAGACATAAAGCTACACAAGTGTTTATCAATGCATTTAAAGCAGGTATAAAACTAAAATCCATATCCGTTTCAAATTTTATACGGCGCATCAAACCTACAGATATAAAAGCAACAGTAGTCAACACATAGGCAACTATCATCAATCTCTTAGCCAAATCGTCATTGGAAGCTGGAAATTTTATCATTTTATCTGTTTTTAAATTCTATTGATCCTCTCTTTTTCTCAGGTACCAATACGGATGTATGTTCCAACAACTTGGCTATATCCTCATTATTATCATTATATACATTTCTGATATAACCTGATGTATCTATCAGAATAAAAGTTTTATCTGAATACTTTTCTAACGTATTGCTAAAATAGTTTTTCGGAAATGATGTAACTGTAGACGATTGTCGGCTTGTATTGTCTAAAGCATACACATTTACAGCTTTGTCAGTTCCAAAGATTTGTTCTATTGCTTTTGTAAAATCAAGGAATCTGTCAAATGGTCTCGTTATTATAATACTCGTTTTACCTTTGAATAGAAATAGAGTATCCAATTGTAAATCAATACTATCTTTTACTCTCAACTCTTCTTTCGTATGAAGTCTGTAATCAAGACCTTTTCTTAGATTTAACCAAGTCAAAAATGGCACTACAACCAAAAAAACTAAAAAAATTATAACAGGAATACTTTTTCTCATGATATAAAGTAAGATACTGAAAATATGAGTTCTAACAAAATCAGAATGGAAAGGTTTTAATAAAAAAAAGAGCCACAATATTACAAATTATGGCTCTGAATTTATTTCATTGTTTGATGATTGTAAAAAATCTCCAACAAGTAGTACAATTATTTTTTAATTTCTGTCTTAACAGGATTCTTTACTGATTGCCTAGAGCCGAAATAATATCCTCCTTCAACAATCAGGGCTATAATAAACCATATCAATAAAGCCGTAGGAATTATAACTGTTTTTACAAAAGCAGGCAATTCATACTTCAAATGCATAAATTCAAACATAATGAGTCGGGCTTTATAAGCACTTAATATAACCATTACCAGTCCCATAATCATATGCGGGAAATGTAATCCATCTATCAGATAGCCTTTTCCAGCTAAAGCGATTAATACTTCAATTATCGTTATTGCTCCTAAAATAAGGATTGTCTTGTTGGCAATGCCTTTTGAAGCTTCGTATGATACACTTGACATAATATTTAATATTTATTTAGCTTATAAATTATATTAGAGTAAATAGAAAAATAGAAAAACAAACACCCATACCAAATCGACAAAGTGCCAGTACAACCCTATCTTTTCTATCATCTCATATCCGTTCCTGCGCTTAACATATAACCCGGATGCAGCATTGACACATACCAAAACAAGTAAAAATATACCTATGGACACGTGAAACCCGTGGAAACCAGTAATAAAAAAGAATAATCCTCCAAATGCCTTTGGACCCATAATCTGTTCCTTAACAGCATCTTTATCTGGCCCATCCGTAACTTTATATTGTAAAGGTTTGTATTCGCCATCATGATAAGGTATCAGATATGTCTGACCAGCCGTAAAAGAATCACCTTCCTTGATATCGTGACCGTCGCCCATCAAATAAACGCCGTTTTCTGTATGTGTACCAAACGGGTTGTTAAATATAGTCATGTTTTCTTTTGTCAATAGGTTAGTCCATTCCCATGCCTGACAACTAAGAAATCCTAAGCCACCTATAATAGTTAAAAGCAACCATTTGACAACACCATTTTTATTTTCCTGTTTTCCTTCCTGCACTGCTCTTACCATAGTATAAGAACTTGCCAATAAGACAAATGTCATTAAAGTTACAAACAATAATGGTTTATGATGAAACCCACCAGGAAATGTACTGAATACAAAATCCGGAACAGGCCATGTAGCTACACTGAATCGCAATGTACCATAAGCTATAAGAAAACCAGCAAAGGTAAATGCATCTGATAGCAAAAAGTACCATATCATCAATTTACCATAAGAAGCCTTAAATGGCTCTTTCCCGCCTTGCCAATCACCATTATCGGTGTTATGATCCGTATTTGGTTCGTGTGTTAAAGTATCTGATGCCATTAATCTGATATTAAATTATTTAATAACTAATAAAAATATAAATAAATACACCCAAAGGATGTCTACAAAATGCCAATAATTAACTACTAAATCAAACCTGAGTTTTCTCTTTTCCGTTACTTTATACTTGAGAGAAAATGCATTAAGCATAGTTACAATTAATGCAGCTATACCTCCTAATACATGTATCACATGCAATCCTGTTATGAGATAAAAAAATCCTCCGGATGCATTTCCTTTCAAATCCACTCCCATCGCATAAAGCGCTGTCCAGCCAAAATACTGTAAAACAACAAATGCTGATCCTAAAATAAACCCAATAAACAAAAACCATTTATATCCACTTTCATTTCCAGTCTTATAATCAACAAAAGACTTATGTAATGCAAAACTGGATAACACTATTGAAATTGTACTAAAATAGAAATGATTGGGAAATGAAAACTCAAGCCAGTTCCCTGCTGATTGTTTAACCACGTATGCACTTGTTAAAGCGGCAAACATCATAGCAATACCCGCCATTCCTACCCAAAGTGCAAACTTCTGAGGATGAATTTTTCCGGGTTGAAATCTTATAACATGTTCCATATCGTAGTTAAAATTAAAACAACCAATACCCCAATAAAATCAGAGGTAAAAATAAAAATGAATAAAACATTAAGATTAAAGCTGATTTTTTGTCAAAACGACTATGTAACTGAAAACAGCAATACATATATATCAAACTAAGTATCACGGATATAACAGTACTAGTAAGACTAATCTCAGAAATCCTGATCTGCATAATAAGCGCAACAGGAATTATCAAAGTTGCATAAAACATGGATGAAAGGCCTAAATTACGGTCTATTTCACCATTGCTTTCCGGCAATAATTTATAACCTGCCCTTTTATAATCTTCGTAACCTAAAAATCCTATCGCCCAGAAATGAGGAAATTGCCATAGAAATTGTATCACAAATAAAAGTAAGGCAAATACGGTAATTCTTCCTTCATATGCTGTCATACCAATCAAAACAGGTAATGCTCCTGGAATAGCACCTACAGCAACTGCAATCGTACTATATCTTTTAAGTGGTGTATAAACAAAAGCATACAAAACCAAAGAAATCATTCCTAAAAATGCAGTAACAGAATTAAATGTAGAAAGTAAACTAATACCGATAATACATGCAATACCAGCAAAAATAATCGCCTCAGTTTGCTTCATTCTTCCTGATGCAACAGGTCGGTTTGCCGTCCTTTTCATCAGGATATCATAATCCTTCTCAAATACCTGATTCAAAGCATTAGCGGCACCTGTAACTAAAAACCCACCCACAAACAAGGTTAATACATTTACCCAGCTAAAATTACCCTGACTAACTATAAAAAAACCAAAAATGGAAGATATAACAACTACAAGGTTTAGCCTCAATTTGACCAACAAACCATAATCATAGATTTTACCAATCCATGTATGGTTAGCAACCAATGCAGCTGTATACTCATTATTGTTTCTCACTATTAAATCTATTAAAACTTTATAAAATTATTAGTAGGTTAATATATTTAAAAAATTAATGGTCTCCTACTTCTCCATCTTTCAGAGGAATATGCTGCATGACATATTCACGATCATCCTTATTATAATCATATGCCCATCTGTGTACAACAGGTAAATTACCTGGCCAGTTACCATGAGTTGGCTCAATTGGTGTTGTCCATTCCAATGTATTGGATTTCCAAGGATTCTTATTGGTCATCTTCTTTCCGTGCCAGATACTATAAAAGAAGTTTATCAGGAATAACAATTGTAGGAAAAATGCGATTATAGCAAAAATTGTGATAAATTTATTCATATCAGCAAAATGCTTGAATGCTTCAAATGAGTCAAATGAATAATATCTTCTTGGTACACCAGCTAACCCCAGATAGTGTTGTGGCCAGAATATCGCATATGCACAGATTAGTGTACCCCAAAAATGAATTTTACCCAATGTTTCATTCATAAACCGGCTATACATTTTCGGAAACCAATGATACACACCTGCAAACATACCAAAAAATGCAGCTACTCCCATTACCAAGTGAAAGTGAGCAACGATGAAATAAGTATCATGCATTTGAATATCAAGAACATGATTACCCATAAATACACCTGTCAACCCTCCGGAAATAAAAAGTGTAACGAACCCTAATGTAAATAACATTGGCGTATTCAATCTTATATTACCTCCGTATAGAGTAGTCAACCAGTTGAAAACTTTTACTGATGAGGGAACAGCAATCAGAATAGTAAAAAATGAGAAAAAGTTAGATAAAAATGGGTTAATACCTGATACAAACATATGGTGTGCCCAAACTATACAGGACATAAAAGCGATTGTCATCAAAGAATAAACCATCGCTCTGTAGCCAAAAATAGGTTTTCTGACATGAACCGACATAACTTCAGATACAATCCCCATCGCTGGCAATATAATGATATATACTTCAGGATGTCCTAAAAACCAGAATAAATGCTGATAAAGAATTGGGCTTCCTCCTACTCTGTCCAACGCTTGTCCTGCAATAAAAATATCACTTAAGAAAAAGCTGGTGCCTAAACTTCTGTCTGCTATCAGCATAAAAAAACCGGATGCTAATACCGGAAATGTTAACAGACCTACGATAGCAGTAATAAAGAATGACCATACTGACAAAGGCATTCTCCACATTGTCATTCCTTTAGTTCTGAGATTTAATACAGTAGTTATATAATTAATACCACCTAATACCACTGATATTACAAAACAAATCAAACTTATCAACCAAAGTGTCATTCCTGTACCTGAACCCGAAGAAGCCTGAGGCAAAGCACTCAAAGGTGGATATGCAACCCATCCTCCTGCAAATGGTCCTGTACTTATAAACAGAGAATAAAACATGATAACTCCGGCAGTAAAGAAAAACCAATAGGACAGCATGTTCATAAATGGAGACGCCATATCTCTAGCACCTACCTGTAAGGGAATCAAAAGATTAGAAAACGTACCAGAAAGTCCTGCTGTCAGAACAAAAAACACTATAACCGTTCCATGCATCGTTACCAATGCATAATAAAACTCTGGTGCTAATTTTCCGATACCCGTTGAAGGATCAACAACAATCCATTTACCAAGTAATGGTTTAATCCATGCCAGACTTTCTTCAGGAAATCCTAATTGAAGCCTGAAAATCACAGAAAATGCAGCACCGACTACAGCCCAGAACATACCAGTTATCAAAAACTGTTTTGAGATCATTTTATGATCTGTCGAAAAAACATAGTGTGACAAAAAGTTGGTTTTGTACTTGTCACCATGATGATGTTCATGAAAATGGTCATTAAACCCTTGTTCATTTATTAAAATATCATCTTCGTGAATGGAAATATTAGCCATTTTAAGTTATATTTAAATATAATTATTTAGAGATTATTCTAAGTTCTGTTCTTCTGTTTTTCTTTCTTCCTTCAGGCGTATCATTCGTATCCAAAGGTTGAGTCTGACCATAACCATTTGCAGATAATCTGCCGGCAGCTATATTCTTGGACAAAAGATATTGCATTACATTATCTGCACGTGTTTTGGACAAAGTTAAATTAGCAGCTGCATCTCCGGTATTATCCGTGTGTCCGGCTAATTCGACCCTGAGATTAGGATACTTATTCAATAATTCGACCAGATTGTCCAATTCATATTTGGATAATTTACTATTTAGTCCAGCAGAACCTGATTCATAGAAAACATGCTTAAGCTGAATAACCTTATTTGCTGTACCATCCGTGTTGGCTATATAATCAGCAATATCCTTTTTTAACTCTTCAGCCCTAGCCTTAATTTCATTTGGAAATAATCGTTTCCCATCCCAAGGGTCAGCTACAGTACCCCTGATTTTTTCAGGATAGAATGCCTTTTGTTGTTTCAACCAGCTATCATATTCATCCCGCTCAACTATTTCTACAACCCTTCTCATTGAATAATGTCCCTTACCGCATAATTCTGCACATGCCAATTCATATTCAAATGTTTCCCAACGTTTGGGTCCGGTTGGATCATTAGGGTCTGAAGGCGTATTCCATTCAGGATATTTTCTTAATTCTTCTTTAAATTCTTTGGTAGTTTTTACAGGGCGGAAAGTAAAGAAAGTGGGCATCCCGGGTACTGCATCCATTTTTACCCTGAAATGAGGCAAGAAAAAGCTATGTAATACATCCTTCGCAGTAATCCTGACTCTTACCAACGTATCTTTAGGTAAAACTATCTTATCCGTACCACCCAATACAATATCGTCCAATGAAGCTTCATCATTCCAATCGATTCCTAAACTATTGGATGCAGGATCAATCAGACGGAAATCTTTATTTCCCAGTTTATTGTCAGCACCAGGATATCGTAAATCCCAGGCAAACTGATAACCGGTAGCTTCTATCTCAATAAATTTATCTTCAGCAGTCAATGGCCGGAATAATCTGTTCATTTGAGTTATACCCATAGCTACCAGAATAATAAATGTTACCAATGGTACGATCGTCCAAATCATTTCCAATTTTATGTTATCCACATAAAATAGAGCTTTTTTCTTCGGATCCTGCATTCTGTATTTATAGGGAAACCAGAATAACAATACATGGGTGATTACAAATACTATAGTTGAAATAATTAAGGTTATATTGAATAACCAATCAATATCAAATCCATGAGCCGAAGCAGATTTCAAAGGACCATAGGGCATCATTTCATTCCTGTAATAATATGCTGAATAAAAACATACTACTAAAAAGAAAATCATAAAGCCAACCGATATTCTAGCCTGTGTTTTATTGTTTGCCAATTCGACAGCTTCTTCTCCTTTGATTCTCGCCGATAAATCTGACAACTTGCCTATCTGTACGACGATAACAGCGAGTAAAGCTACGATTGCAAATGCTACAAAATAAATCATCTTTTAAAAATTTATCTTATTACTAATTAATATAGTTAATGATCAAATTACATGGTGGTGTATACTCTCTTCCAGATATGGATCCTGCTTAGGTACCAATGGTGCTTTTGACAAAATCCATAAGGAAAAGTATGCAAATAAGCCTAAAAATCCTATAAATGTACCTAATTCCAGTAATCCAGGCATTGTAAAACCAGCAACAAAATTACTGGCATGCTCAACACCATGTGCAGCACCTTCTGTAGCAGCTTCATGACCATGTGCTGCATGCTGTGCCGTTATTAATACACCCGGTTTTATCATTAGAAAATAATCCAACCAGTGTCCGAATAACATTAAAACCGATACAAATACCAAAGAACCAATTTTCCTCTTTACATCATTCCTCATTAATGCAAAGAATGGAACTAAAAAGTTGAGACCTATATTGATAAAAAACAAAGCAGGATAATTATTATACCGCTCTTTAAAATAAATAGTTTCTTCTCCAATATTGGCATACCATATCAACATAAACTGAGAAAACCATAAATATGTCCAAAAAATACTAAATGCAAATAAATACTTACCTAAATCATGTAAATGGTTAGAATTAACAACACTTAAATATCCATTGAACTTTAAAAAAATGATCATAAGTATTGTTATAGCTATCATGGCAACGAATGCACTGACTGTAGAATACCATGCGAACAATGTACTGTACCAATGTGCATCAATACTCATTAACCATAACCATAACATTGCAGCACTCGTAAAACCTATCACAGGCAAAGTGGCAGCAGCATATACTCGTTGTGCTTTATGATATTTGAAGCTACTATCTCCATGATTATCTTCCGTTAATGATAATTGCCTCATCCTGTAAGCAAGAAAAGCCCATAATCCACCAAAAATTATTGTTCCGAATAAATACCAGTTGTTATTAAGAAAGGATGACTTACCTTTAAGTATGGTATCGGTTTCCACATCAGCTTTATTTGCCCAGTGGTATAGATGATGCCATCCAAAGTAATTACCCAACCCTAAGATAACCAAAAATATCAACCCGATTCCAATAAACATGGAATATGCTTCCCATAACCTTTTAAAAGTAGTGTACCAACCTGCATATGCAGTTATACCTGCAGCATTAAAAAACAATCCCATCGCTGCTATCATGGTAAAGAATAAGGAATTGTGTAAAAAGTTGGACCAAAATCTTGAATGATTTCCATCGTCACCAAACCATGTCAAAACCATACATACCAATCCGAGCCCGATAGCTCCGAAAAGTACATTTCTAGTTGATGCGGTCATTTTATATTGGCTCATATTCTGAATATTATATTATTGCTCAAAAATTTAATATTATATCTTTCTATCCTGTATCAGGTTATTAATGATGAACAGCTTTTATAGTATCTTGTACTACCGGTAATGCACTTGTTACCTCATTAACTTTAGGTATGAGTGCGAATGGTATATCTGAAGTATTCAATGTATTTTCAGCAGCACTATACTTGAGGTTTTTACTGGCTGCCTGTAATGATCTGATAAACTGAATTACATCCCATCTTTCTTCATAGGATAATTTATCCTCATAAGATCCCATCATATTTTTACCATACATAATAGCGTGATAAAAACGTCCATTACTTGAAGCGATAAAATCATCCAACAGAAAATTTGCAGGTTGTACAGGGTACTTTCCTCCGTCGTCTCTTACAAGATAACCACTTCCATCTCCTTTTTCACCATGACATATTCCACACTGGATATTATAGAGTAATTTGCCATTCGCCAAACTTTTATCAGTAATCGGATATGGGTTCTTAATGATCTCACTTATAGCTCTGGTTCTGTCTTCTTCCGTATTGGCATAATAGTAAGGAACAGCGCCATTTTGCCTGAATGCAATATTACTTTCATGATGATGCCCTGCCATACCTCTGGCTATAGTACCTTTAACAGGATTTCTGGGCTGAACCAACTTATGTAAATCTTCAGCTGTGCCCCATCTGTTGTATTTATAAAAATCGAAAACGTTCGCTTCGAGTGTAACAGCATGTGCCATGTCCGGCATATATTCACTTCCCGTTTTATTACCGGAAGCGGACTGACATGAAGTATAGAAAATTACACCTGCCAGTATTATAAATCCATAAAATTTATTCAATTTTTCCATCGCTGATTTTGCTTATATATTTTTAGAATTCACTTCAGATGCGCCTGTATTCTTAAAAAATGATTCTGCATCACCTGAATTTACAATAGATTTGTCAAAAGCAATACAAAACTTATCATCTGTAATCCTGTCGTCCAACTGGGGGTTTTTGATTCCTGGTCCGAGACCACTGACCAGATAGAATGTAACAGTCATCCCGATAGCGGCAAACAACACTGTCATTTCAAATGTAATAGGAATAAATGCAGGTACTGACCAATATGGTTTTCCACCGAATATAGTAGGCCAATCCTTTACAAAAATCCATGTCATACCGAGAAATGCTGTAAGTGTACCTATCGCTCCGTAGACAAAACCGGCAATATGTAATCTGGATTCTTCTAGCTCCATTACTTCATCCAGACCATGTACAGGAAAAGGTGTGTATACATCATAAATTTCCAAATGATCTTTCTTTGCAGATTTGACAGCTCTCAACAAGTCCTCTTCGTCATCGTAAAGGCCAAAAATTAATTCTGTATTTTGTGTATTTGCCATCTAAAAATGGTTTTTTCAATTATTTAATTTGATGATATGCAGCTATAATATTTTATATTATCAATGTTCGTTTGTATGATGTGTATGGGATTTAGCATTTTCACCAACATACTGATTACCGCCGGTTTTTAGAATATGCTTAATCTCTGCAACAGCAACAACAGGTGCAACTCTTACAAATATAAGGTACAAGGTGAAGAATATGCCCATCGTTCCGACATAAATGCCTATCTCAACCCAACTAGGGGAATACAAACTCCAGCTTGAAGGTATATAATCACGTGCCAGCGTTGTAGCAATAATCACGAATCGCTCAAACCACATTCCGATATTGACAACTATGGATAGGAAGAAAGTAAGTGTCACGTTTCTTCTCCAGGACTTCTTCCAGAAAAACTGTGGTGAAACTACATTACAGAACATCATTCCAAAATATGACCACCAATAAGGTCCCAATGCTCTGTTAAAAAATGCGAACTGCTCATAGACATAACCTGAATACCAGGAAATAAACAATTCTGTCAGATAGGCAACACCAACGATTGTACCTGTAAGTAATATTACCTTATTCATTGACTCTATATGTTCAATCGTAATATAGTCTTCCAGTTTCAATAGCTTTCTGGTTATAATCATCAGTGTTAACACCATTGCAAAACCTGAAAATATCGCTCCTGCAACAAAATAAGGAGGAAAAATAGTTGTATGCCATCCCGGAATAACAGAAGTAGCGAAGTCAAAACTTACTATTGTATGTACTGAAAGTACCAACGGTGTGGCAATTCCTGCAAGTATCAAAGATAAGGATTCCCATCGCTGCCAATGTTTTGCAGAACCTGTCCATCCAAATGATAATGTATTGTATATTTTTCTTCTCAGACCTTTTGCTCTGTCTCTAACCGTTGCAAAGTCCGGAACCAAGCCTGTATACCAAAACAATAAGGAAACTGTAAAGTAAGTGGATATCGCAAAAACGTCCCATAACAAAGGTGAGTTGAAGTTAGGCCACAATGGACCTCTTGTATTGGGATACGGCATAATGAAAAACGCCAGCCAAACTCTACCCATGTGTATTATAGGAAACAATCCTGCACAAATAACTGCAAAAATTGTCATTGCCTCTGCTGCTCTGTTTACCCCTGTACGCCATTTTTGTCTGAATAGCAAGAGAATGGCTGAAATCAGCGTTCCGGCGTGACCGATACCAATCCACCAAACAAAGTTGGTTATATCCCAGGACCAGTTAATGGTTCTGTTAAGATTCCATGATCCGATACCCACCCATATCGTCCATATTATACAAAAAATACCATAGGTTGCAACAGCTACAGCAATTATAAAACCAATAATCCAGGCTTTGGTAGGTGTTTTCTCTGTAGGGGATATTAAATCTTCAGTAATCTGATGATATGTTTTATTCCCTGTAATCAGAGGTTTTCTAATAGGACTTACAACAGCACTCATTATTTATGTTTTGAATGTTTTGTTTACTTAAATATTTTTAATTCTTATGCATCAAATGACTTATCCCTGTTATTTACCTTCATGGTATATGTAACAGATGGTCTTACATTGATTTCTTCAAGAGCAATATAATTCAATGGTGATCCAAGTTTTGAATTGAGATCTCCTTCCTTATTATTCATATCACCGAATGTAATGGCATCAGCAGGGCAAGCTGTCTGACAGGCTGTGCGTACATCCTGATCTCTGAGTGTACGGCCTTCAACTTTTGCGGACAATTTACCTTCCTGAATTCTTTGAACACAGAAACTACATTTCTCTATTACACCTCTTGCTCTGACTGTTACATCCGGATTCAGTACCATTCTGGTCAGATTATCTGCCATAAACGGTATGGTTTCTTCCTGCAATCTTGGTTGATTTACCGGCCATAAGTCAGCTTTTGTATAATCCAACCAATTGAATCTTCTTACTTTAAACGGACAGTTATTGGCACAATATCTTGTTCCAATACATCTGTTATAAGCCATCTGATTAAGACCTTCAGAACTATGATTGGTAGCATTGACCGGACAAACATTTTCACACGGAGCATTATCACAATGCTGACACATCATTGGCTGATATATTGTGCTTGGGTTCTCTACATCTCCGTAATAATATCTGTCAATTCTCAACCATGTCATTTCATGATGAATGGCTACTTCATGTTTGCCTACAACCGGAACGTTGTTTTCTGCCATACATGCAACCGTACAGGCACCACATCCGATACATGCATTCAAATCTACATGCATACCCCAATGGTGTCCCAAAGAATACAAGTGATCAAATCCTTTATAAATCTGTTGAGCATTCAGATGCTGTGCTTCTTTTCTTCTCTCCTGTAAATGCTCCACATTGTTCTTCAAATCCTTTACATTGGAAGTGTAAATGACCGATCTGTCAGTCAACGCTCCCTGAAAACCTTTGATACCTGTAAAGTAATCGAATGTTACCAAAGCAGATTCGTCAGCATTGACTTCAGTGTTTGTTTCCTTGTCTATTCCTCTTACCCCTATCGTATGATGATACTGAACACAGGAGAAATCCTTTTCTTTACCAACCTTTTCAGAAACACTCACATTTGTGTTATAGTACCCGATTCCTGAAGCATTGGAAGTAAGACTGTCGTTGACATTCACACCAACATTGGATCCTGTATTTCCGGCTATTAGTCTGCCATATCCCAATGCTAAGGATACTGTACCCGGCATTTGGCCAAATTGTTGAAGAACAGGTAATGTGATTTTCTTACTACCGATAGTCAATTCAACCAAATCTCCATCTTTCAGGTTTTTATAGCCCACCATTGTTCGTATGCCATCAAAATTAACCGGTACAGTAAGGTAGTTGCCCCATACTGTACGTGTAACCGGATCAGCCATTTCCATCAACCATGGATTTCCGGAATACTGACCGTTACCCATGTGTACTGTTTCATAATACGATATCTCCAATTCTGATGAAGATGGTTTTGTTATATTGCCGTCAATGGAAACAGAGGTATAAGCAGAGCTTCCACTACTCTGGAAAGTAAATACCCCATCGTGGACTGTATTATCCCAAAAACCCTGGAAAGTTGCATATTCATTTTGTAAATTAAAGAATGAGTTCTTCCAGTTTTCCTTTAAATAATCATAATAAGGCTGTTCACTGTTTTCAACCAATCCTTCGCTTCCTGCCCAAATCAGTAAAGACAATTCTGCTTGTCTGTTATCAAATAAAGGAGAAATCGTCGGTTGAATCAATGAGAATTGACCCTTTTTAGCTTCAACATCGCCCCATGATTCCAGAAAATGTGTTGAAGGTGCTACAATATCACATAAATCCGTAGTATCATCATTACTGATAGCAAGAGATACTTTGGTTTTAACTTTCTTAAGTCCTTCCTGAATTGTTGCTCCATATGCTGAATCATAAACAGGATTTGCTCCGCAGAAGATAACACATCCTACTGAGCCTCCTTTCAGATCATCAGCAAGGGCTTTTAGTTCGGCATCATTACCTTGTCTCTGATAAGAAGGAGCAGACATATCCAATGTAGTTCCGTAATTGTTCAATGCATTATTTATAGCATTAATCATCAACTGTTCGTTCACATTGTTGGATGCGCTGATTACTATAGATTTTCCGGAAGCATTCTTAAGCTCTCCGGCTACTTTTGATAGTAAAGACTTGGCTCTGTCATTCAGTCCGGAAGTAGAGATACTACCACCAGTTATTTCATTATATAAATGAGCTATAGCAACTCCCTGCTCTGATGGTCTTACCAGAATTCTGTTATCAGCATTGGAGCCTGTAAGAGACATATGATTTTCTACCTGTATATGTCTGGACATCTTAGCCTTAGTGATATCATCTATTTTTCGTCCCTTAACGTATCCTTTAGTATATTCTACAGGCGATATCCATGTACCCAAAAAGTCAGCATTGAAGCTAACAATAACTTCTGCCTTGTCAAAATGGTAAGAAGGGATTGCCCTTACACCGAAGTTCTTCTCATTAGCATCCAGTAATGCGGAAGAAGAAACAGGGTCATACGTAACGATTTTAGCACTTGGATATTTCGTAGTAAACTCAGCCATTGCTTTTTTGGCTGTAGGGCTCATATTGGTATTGGTCACAATACGAACACCTGATGCATTAATCAATGCCGATCTTAATTTCTTATCTATCTCTTCCCAAGTGGTATCCACCCAGGAAGCACCATCTTTCATTTTAGGACCAGTGAACCTGTTTGTGTCATATAAACTTAAAACAGAAGCCTGAGCGCGAGCTGATGTACCACCTTTTGTTACAGATGACAAATCATTACCTTCAATTTTGATGGGTCTTCCTTCCCTGGTTTTAACAAGTACAGCACAATAATCTCCTCCGTTTACAAAAGAAGATGCGTAATAGTTTGCTACTCCAGGTACGATTTCTTCAGGTTTGATAACATAAGGTATCGCTTTTTTAACCGGAATATCACATCCTGCAGCTACTGTAGCGGCACCAAGTCCAAAACCTAAAAGTTTTAGAAAATCTCTGCGGTTTCCGGATAAACTTACTGCCTGGGCAGCATATTCAACCTGGTCATCTGCAAACTCCTGATCTAATGTATGAAGAAATTCTTCTTCATGATTCAAGTCCATCTGACCTACCCAAATATTATCTTTATTATTACTATTGTCCATTATATATTAAGATTAGAATCTTTAAAATATTTATATTTATATGATTAGTAGTGACATTTCTGACACTCCAATCCTCCAATATCAGCTACTGTTACTTTATCCCTCTTTCCAGACGCTATTTCTTCATGGTATCGGGTATAACTTGAATAATACTGATTTTCATTAAATTTCACCTCTGTCTGTCTGTGGCAATTTACACACCACCCCATTGACAAAGGTGACATCTGAGTAAGAACCTCCATTTTTTCAACCTGACCATGACAGGTCTGACACTCCAGTTTACCTACTGTTACGTGTTGTGAGTGATTAAAGTAAACATGATCCGGCAACATATGAATTCTAACCCATTCTATTGGCCCTTGAATCTGTTTTTTATTTTCATTTGTCAATGATTTCTTGATACCTACCCATTGTTCAGCCACTGTTCTTTCACCATCCGAGTCCAGATTTGCCAATTCCTTGGATTCCATATATTGATCACCAATCCACTTCGTAAAAATAGCACGAATATCTTCTTCAGATTTGGATTCATAATTCTCAATATACTTATTCGTATTGGGATCATACCCTATGGAAGCATAAATTTTGGAAATCTCTGCCGTACCATACTTACTGCCACTCTTTATTGCAGCGTGACAATTCATACATGTATTCGTACTCGGTATTACGGAATGCTTGGAGCGACGTGCACCATCATGACAAAACTGACAGTCAATTTTATGTATACCGGCATGTGTGGCATGAGAAAATTTAATTGGTTGTTCAGGTGCATAGCCTTCCTGACGCCCGAGTTCTGTGGATTTTTTTACCGTCGTATAAGCACCTAATATAATAGCTGCGAAAATCAAAAAGGAAATCACCCCTTTGGAAGTAAGGATTTGCTTGACAGACTTAACTTCTGCCTTTTCACCTTCCTGAGCTGCGGCAATCAAATTAAGATTACCAATAATCTTAGCTAATATTACTGCTAAAACAGCAAGAATACCAACAATCAGAAGATATAATGGCATTTTACTGCTTACTGGTTTAGGTGCACTATCATCGGCTGCTGCAACTGAAGCTGCCGGCTTAGCACCATAAGTACCATCATAGACACCATCTATATATGCAAAAAGACTACCAATGTCATCATCTGTTAAACTTGGAAATGCAGTCATAACAGTTGGTTTATACTGATTCCATATTTCAACAGCCTTTGGATGGCCTTTTTTAATCATTTCCTGGGAATTTCGAACCCATCCGTATAATGCTACATCATCTCCCCAGATAGCTTTGGTTCCACCTAATGCAGGCCCGGTAGCTGCACTCCGCATATCTTTATTGTGACATGCAGCACAATAATTTTTAAATAAATCCTTCCCCTTGTCAGGAGACACCTGACCCGTCATAAAACTGACTCCCAAGAAAGAAAGAAAAATTGTTAATGCACTGATTCTTAGATATTTGTAAATCACCATTGGTTTATCTTTAATAATTCCGAATTCATTCGGCGATTTTGTAATAAAAATGTAAAATTTCAAAATTTAGTGACAAAAATATAACACTATAGTATTTAATGCAATTTTTACAGAGCGATAATTTTTATTTAGAAATATTCTAAATAAAAAGATAGCTTAATTATAAGTTTTCCTTAAAATAATTACTCCTATATATAAATTCATAATTTTCAGAAACAAATAATGGATGCATCAACTTAATGTTATATCATACTAATTAACAATATCTTAGGGAATGAATATTGATTACTCTATATGTAAATTCGTAATTCAAACAGATTAAGAAAAGTGATAAAAGTGAAAATAGCTATTTATGAATATAAATATTTGTTATAAGCTACAAAATCAGACTCACCTGAATTCTGATAAAAATTTTTATAAATGTTAAAATCCCGTTAAGAAAATTCATTGTATCACATTAACATAAATACTGCATATATGATCAAACCAAAGGATATTCAACCTGATAATTATTGATATAAAAATACAGGGATTATGAAAAATTTCAATCTGATAAATTTACCTTTGCAACTCATTAAAAATCTTATAAATGGCATCAGGAATTTTTGCTATACTGGACGACATCAGTATCCTTATGGACGATATTGCTACATTAAGTAAAGTAGCTACAAAAAAAACAGCCGGAATTCTTGGAGATGATCTGGCAGTAAATGCAGAAAAAGCTACCGGTTTTGTCTCTTCACGTGAATTACCTGTATTATGGGCAATTACCAAAGGCTCCTTTATAAATAAACTCATTATCTTGCCATTGGTTTTTTTGCTAAGTTATTACTATCCGGTACTGATTACATATATTCTAATCACAGGAGGATTATATCTTGCTTACGAGGGTATGCATAACATTTCTGACTTTTTGAAATCAAAAATAAGTAAATCATCTCAACCTGAAATTAAAGATATAGCTGATGTTGAAGAAATGAACGAGGATACAAAGATAAAGACAGCTGTAAGAACAGATTTTATCCTTTCTTTAGAAATCGTCATTATTGCATTAAGTACTGTTCTGGATAAATCGCTTACTATTCAAATTATAACAGTAAGTATAGTGGCAATTATTGCTACGGTTGGAGTCTATGGTATAGTAGCTTTAATAGTCAGGATGGATGACCTTGGACTATATCTTGTAAATACATCCAATCAAAAAAGTCTTCAAACCAGATTTGGGAATTTCTTAATCCAACTGTTACCTAAAATCATCAGATTGCTCTCCGTCATCGGAACTATTGCCTTATTATTGGTGTCAGGAGGCATCTTCTTACACCATCATCTTTATTTTCCTGAAATTTTTAAACAAATGCCCTTGTTAATTCAGGAATTTATATCAGGTGTCATGTATGGTACAATTGTTATGGCAGCAATATTGGTTGTAAAGGGTATCCTGAAAATTATCAAAAAATAAAATCAATCTGATATATATACAAAAAGTCCGGCCTGAATTACTCAAGCCGGACTTTTTGCCTAATTATGATATGTTTATGGTTGTATCCTGATAATCATTGAAAGTAATACACTACAACAATTAATTTCCAACAAATCAGCTTATTTCTCAGTTACTCTTACTGATATTCTTCTGTTCTGCTGACGACCTTCTTCAGTATTGTTATCTGCTACCGGATGTTGATCACCGTAACCCTCAGCAGAAAGTCTGTCTTTAGCAACACCCATATTAACCAATTCATTCATTACATTGAATGCTCTGTCTGTACTTAATACAAGGTTCTTTTTAGAATCGCCTACATTATCAGTATAACCTCCTATTTTGAGTTTTACTTTAGGAAAAGCTTTTAAAATTTCAGCTACATTCTTTAATTGCTCCTGGCTTTGAGGCTGAAGTGTAGCCTTACCTGTATCAAATAATAATCTGTCAAAGTTGAACCATGTATTCTTGTCAACGACCTTCGTATTATCGCTCACAAAGTTTACCAACTGGCTTTCGATACCTCCTTCCTGTGCTCCGATTAATTCGAATCCTGTATTTAACTTGAACTTAAACAGATTAGCTACTGCTTCACCAGCTTTATCGATAGCATTTCCGGCAGCATCAGAAGCATCCTGCAATTCTGTGTTTACAGTATTCAAGGCATCTTTACTTTCTTCAACTACCTTATTGCCACATCCTTTAGTACTTAACCAGTATACAAGAGCAAGTCCCAATAAAACAGGTAGTAACCACTTCATCCAGTTGTTCCCACCTGCAGGTGCACTGATATTGGTATCAATTTTTGGTAAATCAAAATTACCGAAATTCAGTAATGAGCCTAAACCGGAAGGTAGAGCTGCGTTAACAGCGCTTTTCTGTCCTAATAGTAAGTCTGTCAGACCGGACAAACCTTTTCCTTTGATTTGATTTCCGATGATACTCATTAAGAATGGAGCAGCCATTTTTAGTAAAGATGAAGTCGAACCGCTTTTCATGCCTGACAAACTCGAAATCAAGTCAATAACTCCTGATGATTTTTTTCCAAGTAAAGTATCAACAATACCACCTCCGGAATTCAGGATACCATTTACACTGTCAGCACCACCACCAAAGATCTTGGTAATATCACCCAAGCTATTCAGATCAAGCTTACCAATTATATCCATTATACCCTGAGCACCGGATGGAGATGATGATTTCTGAATAGCAGAACCTAATAATACAGGCATAATACTACCTAATGCTGAAGAAACTGAAGATTCAGATTCTCCTAAAAATGAACTTGCTTGTTTTGCTAATTGACCTGTAATCTGATCTTTAACCAGGTCTAATAAATTAATTGCCATTTTTTTTAATGTTTAGATGTGAAAAATAATAAAAAACATAAAATTCGAACTTAAGACAACATCAAATGAGAAAGGTCACAAAAAAAAACTATTTAAACCTCCATATTTGTCATAATGATTTGTTAATCATAAAACTGTGTCAAAGACACTACTTATGTAGTGTGCTGTCAACTGCTTTTTTTACTTCTTTTTCAAAATGAGTCATTGAGCCAAACTCGGTTCGATAGGCGACTCCCAACCCATATTTTTCTCTTAGTCCTGTCGTAGAAATGTCAATATCGTATTTACCGTAAAGCCTGACTTTAAGCTTTCTATCCTTGGTCAGGATAAATTCCAAAGCAAAATCGGGTAATACCTGATTAACATCTGTACCCTGAAACTGCATTATATAATTGCCTCCGATATCCAGGGATAATCGTTCGTTTTTAAAAACAATTGTATTTCTCACCGCAATTTCATCCGGTGCAAACCCGCTGTTGATAGCTCCGAAGTTATTGTTTTTAAAATTCACACCAAAATCAATACCTGAAATAACACCACCATCCCCAACCATTGTATTAATCATATTGGTGATATACATGGATAACTGACTGGACAAGAAGTCACTTAAGGTATTAATACCAGCGGACTGTATGCCGGAAGCACCAAAAATATCGGATATACGATTGGATTGTATAAATGAATTAAAAACTATCAATCCCAACACCTGCCCATTCAATTCCTGGTCATTTCCTTTCAGGATTTTCAGCTTATTATCGGCATAACTCGCCAATTCTCCTGTAAGATTCGGAAATGACAGTCCAAATCTGATATCGGGATTATACAGATACCCACCTAGAAAAAGCTCCACATCCACCTCTGTGTTTTGTCTAGCCAGACTTATCTGCGGATCAAGACTACCAAGCATATATTCTGATATAAACGGCTCCATGGATGTCCTGGTTCTATACTTTGCAGTAATATCCAGGATAGCATTAACAGGATCTCCTGTCCAAACTATCCGGCTACCTCTTTCAACTACGAAGGGCTTTGCCACGGGAATGAGCGGAGCTGTAAACAGATATTGACCGGATTCAATCTCATAATCGCCAAATACTTCAAAATCTCCTCTCCTCGTGATGTCGATTTTCATATTTCCACGACCTTTACCCTTGATTATATCACCTTTTTCCTCATCAAAAATCATACTTAACTCTGCTTCCGGCGTTATAGTCATTGCCATTTCGATATCAAGTCCTCCTGATAAATGTTCTCTTTTGTGCTGAGTAATATGAGTGGTGTCCCTTTTAATGAATCTGATTAAGCTCTGATTTAAAGTTGACTTTGAATTACCAACCGGTATATACAATTTTGTACCTGAAGCAGTTACGGCATTGATTCTGATATCTACCTGTTCAAATGATCCTTTAAATTCAGCGTTAATTCTACCAATTCCATATCCATAATAGTCTGGATTATCCATTTTTGTAGTATTGAGGCATACCACATTATTACCGGATAATGTAGCGTTTACGCCGAAATTTCTGAATAAATCATGAAACAAGCCACCTTTTATAGACCCTTTGTTGCCATGTATATCAGATATTTCGGCACCATCCAAACTAATTTCATTATTGCTTATTGTTATCTTCTGTTTATCAAAAAAATAAGTCCCGCCGGTATAAATAATTGTAGTCTGTCCTTTATTGACAATTCCATCCCCTTTTAATTTTAAATCAGTTACATGTCCACCGAAGGTTATATCAGCATCAATAAGTCCTTTGGTGTTTTTGATACCGTCATGCAACAGGTAGCCAATAACGGCCAATGGCGCTTCTCTTAACTTAACTCTTGAGTCGACTATTTTTTGCTTCTCGTCATAGGTACCAATTATGCCTATAAAATCACCAATATTGGCATTTATTTTGAAGGGATTATTTTTTGATTTTGAAATATCTACATAAATTGACCCATAACGGGTATCATTGATATATAATTCATGCGTACTAATATATGCTGAAACCTCTTTATCTTCACTGAATAAATCATTTACTTTAAGGGAAACAGTAGTCAGTCCGTCAAATAACAATTTTTTATACCCTGAAAAAGCATTAAATAAATTCAAATCAAAATTTACTAGTTCAAGATTTATACCTTTATGATTATTGATATCATTCAATTCTATGGATCGGAAACCATCTGTCATGACTATATCATCCAGTTTTATATAATCTTTACCATATTCAATCTGGTTGTTATTATTAACCGTCCAGCTTTTACCTAACAGGACGAAGAGATTTTCTTCAAACTTTAGCCGAATTCCTTTGTCATTGGTTGCTACAGCGCCACGTATATCCAGATTTTCCAATGTATCTATCAATTTTTCAGTTGCTATTTCAAAATGCAAAGTGTCATTGACTATATTGGTCTGTATATCGATGGGATTAAATCTTCTGTTTAATGCAAATGTAGAATCTATATGTAGTAATATATTCCCTGATTTTTTATCGGAATTGACAAAAAGCTGGATATTTCTGAAATATTCCTTTTGAATTGAAAAATAAGGAATATCAGAGGCTATGGTAAGTTCGTTTTTATCCGTATCAATTCTTCCTTTCAATACCAACTTTTTAAAATGACTGGCATGAAGACCCGCCAGGCTTAAAAAGTTGCTGCTTTTATTCAGATTAATATTAAAATCAAACTTTTGATTTCCTGTCAGCTTGTCTATATCTTCTTTCCATGGTTTGGTTAATTTTGAATAATTAGTGTAAATAACCTTTTTAACAGACCTGATGACATTAGGCAAATCATATCTGCCCACAATATTGAAACTTCCTAAATCTGAGATAATAGATAATTCTTTTTCATTTGTTATCAATTCATTGGAAGATATTTTTAGCGATTCAAGTGTATACATTGAATCCTTGAAATTCATTTTAAAATTATTAATATTAACCTGACCTAAAAAGTCATTGATATTACTACCTGATAAATTGATATCCACATCAGATGCCTCAAATCTTGCTTCATGGTCCGTCAAATTCAGCGATTTCAAATCGATGTTGTAGATATTGGACTTAAAATCCACAAATACCATTTTATTCAGATATTCCAGTCTTCCGTCAAAAATAAAATTCAGATTGGGATCTATGGACTTTAGTGTACCTAAAAAAGTGTTTTTATCAATATTCCCTTTCAGATTAATCCCTTTATAGTAGTACTTTTTAAACTCAAGGGATTGAATAGATGCTGTCAGCTCCGCCTGAATATTATTAAGTGTCAACCCTTTTCCTTTTTCGACATTGGATTCAAAATTAACCAATCCTAAATCTGAGTTTCCACTCCAAATGCCGAGATTAAACGTTTTCAGATTCAGTTTTCCACGAAATTTAGCATTATTGGAGCCTTCAGTAACATCTAATTTCATGTCTGTTTCTGCAATACCTATGTCAGAACGCAACTTTCCATAAGCAACAAAATCTTCATAGAATCCATCAAATCTTCCTATGAATTGTATACTTCCCAATTTGTTGAAATTGGGTGGAGGAGAAAAATCAGGTATTATCATTTTGATTTTTTTCATACTCGTTGCAAACTTATCCAGTTTTACATTCAAATATGTGTTGTCAGGATCAAGAAGATCCCGGGTTGAAAATGAACCTTTAATATCCAGTTTGTCACCTAATCTAAAGCTCACTTCCTTACCGTTGAGATTATTGACTTTTCCGTAGTACTTTCCCGATAAGCTGATTACTTCATTTGAAATATTCTTTACAATCTTACTTGCTCCTATACTGGGTACAAAATGAACAAGGTCATTGATTAATATCTTCGATTCCTGTAAATCGGCCTGAATACTGACTTCATTCAAAAAGTCATTGAAAGCACTGAAATCCCTGTAGCTGAATTTTAGTCTGTCCTTGACATGTGTAGTTCCCATATCTATCAGAAATGAGCGCAATTCAGCCGATGTAGGCTGTATGAGAATAGTATCTGCCTTGATATTGTTGAAAGAAAATCCGGTATTATCTCTGGCATTCAATGTTTCCAGCTTGGCAAAAAGATTTTTGGACTGTATATCGACATTGGAAAGTAGTAAATTGATATTTTCATAATAGAAATTACTAAAATCCAGGTGATTACTATTCGAAAGGGTTTTGGGAGCTAGTTTGTTTTCAATTCCAAAATAACCGTTGCGGATTACAAATTCCCTCAGTATCAATGCAAGAGAAGCATCGGAAACCATATTTGTCAGTTCATCTTTTATTTGTTCAACAGAGAGCTCTTCCGTTATTTCACAGGCATCTTTATATGTGGTGGATGTATAGCGCGGATTATCCAGAATTATCTGATTGATTGCAAAATCCTTACAATCAATATCCAGATAATCAATATCCATGGAGCCTCCTTTCAGGTATATAGCCTGTTCCTTACCTTTGTTTTCGTCCAGAATGGATACATGAATATCTGAAAGTTCAATTTCCTGAATATTCAATAAAAGCGTATTTGGGTTCTTGTTTTTTTCATTGCCTGTAAGTTTGTCCAGAAAATTCTGAAGATTGGACTTCATTTCTCCTTCTTTTGTAATAATATGGAGATGTAAATCCTTGATACCTACATAACTCAGATCCAACTGATTGGAAAACAGATAAAACAAATTCTTATACAGAGATATATTGAGATTGCCTATACTTACTATCGTATCCCTGTCATTCCCAACGAGAGCAAAATCCTGCAATATCACACCATCAAAAGGGCTGATTTTAATTCTTTTCGCATATATCCGGGTTTGGGTTTTTTCAGAAATATATGTTGTAAGCCTGGAAATAAGATAGGTCTGAACTACTGAGAATTGCAGCAAAAGAACTATTGAGCCAAAAAATATAGCCAAAGTCCATATAATACGACGAAGCCATATTAACAATACTGATGTATCCTCCTTTGGAATATTATTGTGCGGCGGCTCCACGTATGTTTTTAGTAAATGATAAAATAATTAAAGCATAAAAGTATAAAAATCATTGTTAGACATTTTTCATTTAACATTAGATTAACCCGCAGATACATAAAATCAGGTTGTTTAACATTAATTTTCAGGGTATTCTACTAATGGATTATATTGATTTTGTTCTTCATTGTTTACTTACTACAGAAAACTAAAATTTGAATTATAACATTAAATAGCGCACAACATATACATTATTAGAATTTACTATGCATAACCGGCTGTATTCAATATACTGAATGGGCAAAATTAAGTTATATTTTTATAAAAGACCTGTTTAATCCTATGATATTGCTCAATATGAAAGGATAGTTTTAAAAAAATAATAGAAGTTTATTTTCTTAAATTATTTTGATTTTTAAAAAATGTATATTTTTACATCTTACTAACAAACAACCATAAAATAGAATATGAGCATTGCAAACAGTATTTGGAGAAGAAAGTCAATAAGTCTGTTACTGAAAGAGGCAGAAGCTGAGGGTGAGCATTCACTCAAAAGAACATTGAGCTCAGGGTCTCTTATCGCCCTGGGTATAGGTGCAATTATTGGTGCAGGACTGTTTTCAATTACAGGATTGGCAGCTGCAAATTATGCAGGACCGGGTATCATGATTTCTTTCGTTATCGCAGCAATAGGATGTGGTCTGGCTGGTCTGTGTTATGCTGAATTTTCTTCTATGATACCTGTTGCAGGTAGTGCCTATACCTATTCGTATGCTACTATGGGTGAATTTATAGCGTGGATTATAGGTTGGGATCTGGTACTGGAATATGCTGTAGGAGCTGCTACTGTAGCGTCAAGCTGGAGTGGATATCTTTCCAAACTACTTTCCAATTATGGACTATCTTTTCCGGAAACGTTATTAAAGACACCATTTGATGGAGGCATATTAAATCTGCCTGCCGTATTCATTGTTATTATTATGTCCCTGGTTTTAATCAAAGGAACAAGTGAATCTGCAAAAGTTAATGCTGTTATTGTTTTTCTGAAAGTAGCTATCGTTATAATATTTATAATTATTGGTTTCAATTATATCCGTCCTGAGAATCTCAACCCTTTTATCCCTGAAAATCATGGAAAATTTGGTGAATTTGGCTGGACGGGAGTTATAAGGGCTGCAGCAGTTGTCTTCTTTGCCTATATCGGTTTTGATGCAGTGTCAACAGCAGCTCAGGAAACTAAAAACCCCAGAAAAGCCATGCCAATCGGTATTATGGGATCGTTACTGATTTGTACAGTTCTCTATATTCTCTTTGCTTATGTAATGACGGGAGTTACACATTATACAAATTTCAAGAACAGTGAACTTGCACCTGTAGCTGAAGCAATTAACTGGATGGGACCTATCGTAAATGGTGTACCTCAACCGGATTATCCCTGGCTCAATACTGCTATCATAGTAGCTATTCTTTTAGGTTATGCATCAGTTATATTGGTTATGTTATTAGGTCAGAGCCGGGTTTTTTACTCAATGAGTACCGACGGTCTGATACCTAAATTATTCTCGGAAGTACATCCTAAACACAGAACACCTTACAAGTCCAACCTGGTATTTATGGGTTTTGTAAGTGCATTTGCTGCATTTATACCAGGTAGAGTAGTAGGAGAAATGACTAGTATTGGTACATTATTCGCTTTTATTCTTGTATGTGCCGGTGTATTGGTTATGCGATATACCATGAAAGATGCTCCAAGGGCATTCAGAGTCCCATTTGTACCCTTAGTACCTGTTTTAGGTATTCTGGTATGTTTGGGAATGATGGTTTTCCTTCCTTTTGATACCTGGATAAGATTATTGGTATGGATGCTAATCGGATTGGACGTCTATGGCATATACGGTGTCAAAAAGAGTGCACTCAATGATGGCACTATTGCCAGAAAAGATATAAATATAATAAACCTGAGTATTCTGACACTTTCCGTAGTACTGATTATTCTTGCTTTCGCCCATCATATGACGATGAGTGCAGGTGAAACAGATACATCTTTGTTCTATTTCTCAATCAGTTTTGCTGTGCTGCACATATTGTATCTGATATATAAGAAGTTGACAATCCGGGCAGTATAATACCCCTCAGGGAAACAAAATTAAAAGAATCCATAGTCCGTTAACTTATCTGACTATGGATTTTTTTTGTTGAGTTTTACCTGAATTATTTTGATTATCATAGGCAAAACAGAGACGAATACTATGCCTAGTATTATCTTTTCAAGGTTATTTTCTACCACAGGAATAAGTCCGAGAAAATACCCCGCCAAGCTGATTGAACTTACCCAAAAAATACCTCCAAAAATATCATAGGGTAAAAATGTCCTGTATTTCATATGACCAATTCCGGAAGCAAATGGAGTGATTGTCCGGACAATGGGCATAAATCTGGCTATGATAATCGTCTTGGTTCCGTATTTTTCAAAATAATGCTGTACATCATCCAACCATTGTTGCTTGACTACTTGTTTTCCTTTAAATTTTACTGACAACATCCTGTCACTGGCATATCTGCCTATAAAATAATTAACATTGTCACCTAAAATGGCTGCCAAACTCAATAAACCAATCAGTATATATATATCCAGCCCCGTATGTTGCGCACACATTAATCCGGCTGTAAACAACAACGAATCACCGGGCAAGAACGGCATCAATACCAACCCCGTTTCAACAAAGATAATTAAAAAAAGAATTACATAAATGTAGGTACCATACTGCTGAAAAAGCTGAAATAAAACTTCTTTCGTATTGGTCAATAATTCAATAAGAAAATATATGAAATCCATAAACGATAATTGCTGTTCTTACAAAATCAAATAAACAAATAAGTTACTGATAACCCAAAGGTTACTTTAATGCAATGTAAATCATATTTATCAGTGCATTCTATCACCTCTCAAAGCACGTTTTTTCATGATTTTGGCTTCAAAGTCAAGCATTTCCTGCCATCTTTCCTTAACCTTATCCGGATGAATATACTTCTTGGCAAGGTCTATAAAAGTACGGTAATGCCCAGCTTCAGACACCATGAATTCGTGGTAGAATGTCTTTAACTTTTCATCTGATATATGAAGTGACAATAACCTGAAACGCTCACAACTCCTGGCTTCAATCATGGCTGAAATCAATAATTTGTCCAAAAGACGGTTTTCTTCCTTTCCGCCCTGACGCTGAAACTTCATCAATTCCGTAACATAGTCATCTGAGCGATTGGGTCCAAACTCATAGCCACGTGCAGCTAATTCCTTAAGAACTTTACGGAAATGCCCCCATTCTTCGGCTACAATCGGAGTAACTTCATCCACCAATTCTTTTCTATCCGGATATTTGACTATCAATGAAATACAGGTAGATGCTGCTTTTTGCTCACAATAGGCATGATCAATAAGTATTTCATCTATAGATTTTTCAGCTATGTTTACCCAATACGGGTCTGTTGCTAATTTTAGTCCCAGCATAACAGGCTTATAATTATGAGTTAAAAATTATTTTAGTTGATAGATTTCAAACATCTGAACAGCCGTATCAGCGCATCTACTTCATATACATCGTACATCTCAAAACCTGACGACCATGCTATGCCCGTCTTGTCCACCGCTACTTTCTTCACTGTATCCAAATCGTCAGACTGTACAGGATACAGTATTGTATAAATGGCATTACCCGTGTAATTTTCAATATCATATCGGGTTTCCTTATCTGCAAACAGGCTAATATTGCTGCCATTGATAAAATAAATTTTCATAAGACTGTTCCGTGGAATGTAACCATAGTTTTTGGCTGCATCTCTGGAGATTATAACTATCTGCAACTTGAGATATACTTTTTTGCCTGTTTGAACCAAAGTAGCCCTAGTATTCATCAACTCCTTATCCTTAAAATAGGGTTTTGACTGAAGTGATGTATAGGTAAAGAAGGGCAAAGATGCCAGTTCAACATATTGCAATTCTCCGGGTTGCTGACTTCTTGAATACGTACAATCTACTTCATTTTTCTTGTATTTTTTAATTTCTGCGCTTTCATATGTAATTTTCTTCTTTTTCATGGAAGAAGTATATGCTTCCAGTTGAACATCAACTCCCATTTTTTGATAAAATTCTTCGATTTTGGACTTTTGTTTTTTAATTTTATAGGACGAAATTTTCTTGACTGATGCTATCTGGTCTGCCGCCTGAAAGTAGTTTTTTTCGTCCTTATCCTTCTGATTATTTAATTTATCAAGTATTGCTTTCAGCTTCTCGGTCTTCTCCGTATCACCCTGTTCCTGTGTTTTGGAAATGGCAGTCATGCACTTTGAAATATTTAGTTGTGTATAATAATATTCCGCAAAACAGGTTCTTTCTATAGATTCTGCCTTGTCTATTAGTGCGGACAATTCTTTTTTGTAGGGAGATTCAGAAGCTTTTATATCAGCATTATTTAATGTATCTGAGTAATTGATCTTTTCCCATGACCCATCCTCCGATTTAACTAATTGCTGACCAGATATGGTGACAGCGGTAACCTGTGCAGCCAATGGCAAACTGCTCAAAGCCAATACCCATAAAGTCCACTTAAAATAATTCATTGCACAAATCCGTATAAATTGCCGGCAAAGATAGCTACTTTAGCCCAAAATAGTTAATTACTTATGAGGAAGTATGTATAACAAATTGCACTTTTATTATAAATCTTATTGCTTCACTATATTTTGTCGCCTCGAGCCGGCTTGGCTTTTACTTTTTTCATTGCCAAAAAAGTAAACAAAAAGTCTAGGTCAAAAAAGGCG
>JADZFD010000012.1 GCA_020850225.1 Saprospiraceae bacterium
TATTACGCTGAATTTGTCTCAACAGACCAAGTGTAGTATTATCTATTCTTAAAACCATAAGACAAATATACACATATTATTATTTTATATGTATATTTTTTTCGCATTTTATTTTATACTTGGTATAAACAGCGATTTAGTGATCAGTGACAGGACATTCAATTATGGTATAGGCACCTATGATGTGACAGCACCATTGGATAGGGTCATGCGGACGAGTAGCCAAGTCAAGCACGATCTCACCATCACCAATACGGGCAAAGTGTGGATCAACCGAGATGACCGGATCGCCTATACAGATGATACGGACAATGTATTCAATACGGCAGGCAAGCACTTTGACGTGACATTAGGCAAGGATATCTGTGGTGATGCAGCCCGGGAGATCACCGTACAAGATTGAGGTGAGCTGTCCATAGGTGAGTGGACATCCGGCAATACCGGCAGGCTGATACTGGCGAATGGTACGAAACTGACAGTGGGTAGCGGCGGCAAGCTCAATATCGACAGCGGATCCGGCCTGGTCATCCGGCCGGGTGCAGTATTAGAATTGCAAGCGGGTGCTCAAGTCAGGGTATTCGGCCACGGCTATATTCATATCGAATCCGGCGGCACCTTAATACTACACGGCGGTGCAGGCGTATGGTTAGAACAGCAGATGCCTGCATGGATGAATTACGAAAGCAAATATGTAGGCTCTGTCATCAGGCTGGAAGGGGCACTACACGCCGTATCCGGCATCATCAATATGAATGGAGATGGCTACTTGTGGATACGTGAAGGCCATAGCTTCACTACCGGCACAGGCAGTCTGCGATGGCAGCATGCGAGCAAAAGCCATACATCCTACAGGGTAGATGCCCCGGTGACGCTACAGGGTATCAACTTCGGCATTGAGCATGCAAAAGTGATGGTCAATAAAGCCATCCATGTCAATGGCGGGGACTACGCAGATATCGTCAATGCCGTGTTGCACTCCGCTCAGGTTTACATTTTAGGGTCGTCACTCTATGATAAGTATTTACTAAAATTATACAATGAGATTGTCATCAGTTATACCGGCGTACCGGAAGTACATATCAGTAGGAGTACATTCATGGATGTGCCGGTACATACTAAGGCATATTCCTTGCTGGCAGTGGAAGGGGCGAACTCTATGACAGAACGTAAATTGGCCAATTTCGTTTGCGAATCAGGACAAAAATTGCTATTCAGCGCCACGACTGTATCTACAAGCGGTACGGGATGGATAGGCAACGATATCCTTAGGATATCCAAGATAGGTGTATGGTCAAAACAAGTATATGAATCCAAATACGAAGGCTGCCACTTCTGGATCAGTTGATGGAATATATAAAAACATATAATAATGAAAGGGCAAAACCCTTTAAGTGGACTTACAATCCTGGTTAGTTTACCTATTAAGAGAATGTTACACTAGTATTGAAAAAAGACTTCAAAATTGGATGATAAATATATATAATTGATTTGGAATTATTACTTTTACCAATCTGTTTAACTGATATCCAATGATGATGCATAATAAATTTATATTTTTCATTTGTTTTATTTTTATTGCTTTTATAGGAAACGCCCAATCCTTTTTCAACAAAATTGACGAAAGCAGGATAGCGCAAAGGAGTAATGACCAAAGGACAATAATTCCGGACAAATACGATGTTTATCGTTTGGATGTACAGGGAATTAAGAAGTATCTTACAGGTGCACCATTGGAGTTTCAGTCTGAACAGGGTATAGTGTTAGAAGTACCTTTGGCAGATGGCAGACTTTTAAGTTTTAAAGTGGTTGAATCTCCTGTTATGGAAGCTGGCATTGCTACCCGGTATCCGTCTATCAGATCCTACAAGGCATATACAGAGGAAGGTCTGTATGTAATGCATTTTGTCTTAAGTCCCAAAGGTTTTTATGCGTCTATACTTACACCGGATGGAGAAGTGTATATAGATCCATATTCCGAGAATAATACGGAGGATTATATCGTGTATTACATACGTGATCACAATTCGGATTTGTATAAGGATATACCAGTATGTGGCGTAGAGCACGCTTTTTTACCAGCTAATGAGGTAAGAATATCGGTTCAAAGTAGAACGGATAATGTCAGTTTACGTGTTTTCAGGATGGCAATGGCATGCACAGGTGAATGGGGTAGTGTGGCAAGAAGAGGAACAATTGAGAGTTGCCTGGCTGATATGAATACAATGGTTTCCCGTTTGAATGCCATATATGAAAGTGAACTGGCTACCCGGTTTGTTATCATGAATGATAATGACAAACTCATTTTTCTGGATCCTGTAAACGATCCATATGAAAATTCCAATAAAGGATTAAAATTGGTTGAGAATAATACTACGATTCTCAATGACCTTCTGAAAGATTCGGGTGGTGCTGGTGCCTACGATATAGGTCATGTACTGTCAGTTTGCAATGATGTGGGTGGTGTAGCCTATTTAGGTTCGCTTTGTCAGTTCAATAAGGGAAACGGTGTGACCTGTAACAATAACAATGACTTATCTAATATAGTTACCCGTGTTATGGCTCATGAAATAGGTCATCAGTTTGATGCTCCACATACTTTTAATATATGTACTATGTCCAGTGACCAGCGTTTTCAGAACGGGGCATATGAACCCGGTAGTGGTTCGACTATAATGTCTTATGCAGGTTTATGTGGTAAAGACGATGTGGTCGTCAATAACGATGCTTATTTTCATGTTGGCTCTTTGATAAGTATGTATAATTTAACGAACGCCGGTGGGAAATCCTTTACCTGTTCTGAGAAAATAAAGTCGAATAATCATTATCCTGTCGTAAAGGTGCCCAAGGGGAACTTTGTAATCCCTGTTTCTACTCCATTTGAATTAAAAGGAAGCGGTACAGACGAAGACGGTGATATACTTACGTATTGCTGGGAACAATTTGACTTGGGACCACAGTCTGCACTGGGTAGTCAGGTTTCAGACGGGCCATTATTTCGTTCGTATAAACCATCTGAAACAGGGGATGTAAGATTTTTCCCAAGGCCCGGTAGTCTATTGAGTGGGACTACTTCCGACAAAACTGAAGTGATGCCTGCCCATTCCAGAACAATGGCATTTAAACTAACAGTCAGGGATAATAACCCGGATGCAGCAGGTGTGGTGTGGGATGAGTTCAAATTTGACGTTACAGATAAAGCAGGACCATTCAGGATCAATAAACCAGAATCAGGTACGAAGTTTAAAGCAGGTCAGTTGACAACTGTTATTTGGGATGTATCCAATACAGATATGGCTCCTGTTAACTGTAAGTATGTACATATCTATGGTTCATTTGCCTCAGCACTCAGGGATGATGACCCCAATCTGATACCTTTAGCGTTGAATGTACCCAATAACGGCAGGGCGGATGTTGTAATTCCTGATCTGGATAGTTATGATTTCAGGATTGTAATCAAAGCTGCCGATAATATTTTTTTAGCCGTTTCAGCTCAACTTCTTATTGAAGATGTAAAGGAACCTGCTTTTTTTATAACATCTGCATCAGACAATCTGCATATATGTAAACCGGAAGATACTGAGGTGCGGTTCAGAACACAGGGCTTAGGAGGTTTTGAAGGGGAAATTCAGTTTGAAGTTGTTGAGCAACCTCAGGGTATTCAGGTAAGTTTTGACTCAGCTGAAATTGAAGCTGGAAAGGACAATGTCTTGCAAATCGTCACCAGCAAAGTAGAGAGAACAATCTCCGGACAGATTATTGTGAAGGCGTATGCTGATGGACTTGATACTGTTTTTTTTAGTATAAGCATATTGGTAGAAGGAAATAATATAGATGAAATACAAACCCGATCACCTGAAAATGGTTACAGTGGTTTGGGTGGACGGATTACTTTTGAATGGGAACCCAACAGGGATGCCATAGCATATGAAATACAGGTATCAGTGAGTCCCGATTTCTCGGCTCAGCATATTATAGCTTCGGGAATCGTTTCAGATACTTTTTTCACTAACGAATCGCTGCTGGATAAATCAACCATCTACTACTGGCGTATCAGAACAAACAATCTTTGCGGAAAAGGAATATGGTCAGCAACACAGGCATTTATGACTGAAGCGATGGTTTGTAATAAATATACGTCAGGAACACAAAGAATTGAGATACCAACCACTTCAAATGCCAGTGTGGAGTTGCCGATGGAAATTAAAGATAACGGTATAGTTAGTGATGTCAATATCACACGTATTCAGGCACAGCATGACAGAGTAGGAGATCTGGAAGCATATCTGATAGCTCCATCTGGAAAAGAAGCTTTATTGTGGAGCAGGCAATGCGGAAAGCAGCAGAATCTGAATATAGGTCTGGATGACCAGGCTTCATCACCTTTTCAATGTCCTGTAAATACCGGACAGATATATGCTACACATTTTGATAAAGGAGCTGACAAACTGGAAGTATTCAATGGTGAACAAATGTTCGGAACATGGATATTAAAACTTATTGATAAACAATCCGGTCAGGGAGGAGTACTTCAGGAACTGAACCTTGAACTGTGCAGGGATAATAATGTACTGCATCCGTATATTGTAAATAACTACAGAATGGGTATACATCCGGGTGATAAAAAGCTGATATTCGATGATTTACTGAAATCAATGGATGACGATAATATTGCTTCTGAGTTATTGTACACACTGGTAAACATACCTGCAAAGGGATTAATAACTCTACAAGGGAAAATACTTGGTACCGGAGCAACATTTACTCAGGAAGACATTGAGAAGGCCAGAGTTCTATATTGGTCAGATCCGGATTATCAGGGTGAATTACATTTTTTATTTACAGTATCTGATGGTAACGGAGGATGGATTGGAATCACCCGGTTTAATATATGGGCTGATGAATCTGTGGGAACGGCTGTTGATGATTATATGTTGTCAAAGGATATTTTTATATACCCGAACCCAACACACGACAAACTTCATGTCTATATTTCAGGAAAGGCATCAGGTTTTCAAGGATTCAAATTGACAGATATTTCCGGGCGTATAGTCGAAGAAGGTAGTCTCTCCGGACAAACTACTATGCTTGATATACAAAATATAGAAAAGGGCGTCTATTTGCTGAATCTGACAGATGGTAGACAAACCGTAATAAAAAAGGTGGTTAAATTGTAAAATCCTGTACAGAATGTATTGTTTTCTTTTCTTTCTTAGCAACATAATATAATCCATTAATAAAAGATTAATATCTGATAATGATCCTGTGACAGGATGATTTATTATAACCTTTATATTGATACTTAAAGTGTCAAATAATAAATATTTTTATATTTGCATAAAAATATAAATTCAAATGTCTGGTACTAATGAAAGTGATAGTTTTTGGAGTTACCTCAAGAGTAAAACTTTTGTACGTCATATATTATTGATACTATCTGTTTTTGTAGTATTGCTGTTATTGATTCAATGGAGTCTAAGGATATATACCCACCATGGTCAGAAGTTGGAATTACCCGATTTTATTGGGAAATCTCTGACAGATGCTGAAGGATTGTCTGAATTGCATGATTTTCAGATAGTAGTTTCTGATTCGATATTTATAATTGGAAAAAAGGGTGGAATCGTTACGGATCAGAACCCTAAACCCGGGTCCATGGTGAAGGAAAACAGAAAAATATATGTTACAGTTACGAAATTTATTAAGGAAACCGTTCGGGTTGCAGACTTACCAACCTTATATGGTAATGCATTTGAGCAAAAAAAGACTGAACTCAAGTACAGAGATATCGATTGTGTAGTAAAAAGTTATGCCTATGATCCAGGGGAGCCCAATCACATACTGGAAGTATATTATAATGGTCAACTGATCGTATCTAAGGATGGAAGAATGGATAATGTCGTCATAGAGAAGGGTAGTGTCCTTGAATGTGTTGTCTCCAGGAGAGATGGAGGAGATGTAACCATACCCAACCTCAGATGTAAAGATCTGGATGAAGCCCGGTTTATCCTTGAAAGTTCTAAACTACAATTGGGCGACATTGTTAATAAGGGTGACGAATCCGGGGTTTTGTATATCATTGCACAGTCTCCACCCTATGACGGTATCAGCAACATCAAAATGGGTGATAAAGTGTCAGTAACAGTTACAGGTAGCAAACCTGTAGATTGTAATTAATCATAATAACAATATATTTTATGTCAGAAGATATAACTGTAACAGAACTCAAACAAAAGATGGACAATGGGGATTCTTTTATATTTTTAGATGTAAGGGAGCCATTTGAATATGAAGAGTTTAATTTGAATGCACGTCTGATTCCATTGGGGAATATTGAAGCGTCAATAGCAGATCTGGAACAATATAAGGATGATGAGATTATCATACATTGCAGATCAGGTGCCAGAAGCGGAACAGCCAAAATGATACTGCTTCAACATGGTTTTACGAATGTACGGAATGTACTGGGAGGTGTATTGGACTGGGTTAATACATTCGGTAAATAAATTTATAGTAACACATATGGAAGAATACTTCCGGTGATTTGTTTAGGTGTAATAGTCAATTATTATATTGTAAAATCAATCCTCTGAATAAATTTAATTTGAATGTCTCCTTGACACGTATTTAATATTGCCGTATATTTGAAATTATTCTGCTGTTCATACTGGTAAAATTAGAAATGACAGTATTGTAATTTTGATAAATTATGTGATATTAAAATTATTGCAATGAATTGGGCTCCGTTTCCTTTGATGAGAATTGCTGTAGTTCTGGCAATAGGCATAGCTGTTCAGGAGACGTATGAGCTGAGTACTGCATGGGTTTTGTGTTGTTTGTTTATTGTATCATTATTATGGCTACTGGCAGAAAAATACTGGTACAACGTGATAACAAAATCTACTGTTACCGGATTTTTAATGCTTTGTGTGACTTTTTTTCTTGGTGATCTGCTGGTACATCATACAAATGCACAATTTGAAAGTAAAAGTTTGGACACAAGTCAACCCGTGTATGTGTCAGGTACACTGATAGAAAGCCTCAAATCCAGGGATAAACCCAGATTCGTTTTTCAAACCGATTATTTATTTCATAAAGATACTACAGTTATACATAATGCCAAGGTACTTATTACATTTTCAGGTGAAGATACATTAGCCGGTCTGCTTGCAGTAGGTAACAGGTTGTACCTCAAAGCAAAGTTTAAGAAAACATCAGCCAATACAAACCCGGAATCCTTTGATTATGCACAATTTCTCAAATATAAAGGCATCGGATATTCCGGTTATGTCAGGGCTTATGATCATCATTACCTGAGCGATAACGGATTTACATTCTTTAAGTCTCTTGCAAACAGAAGTGCTGTATTTGCAGAGAAAACCATTCATAAGTATTTCAGAACAAATGAAACTATAGCTATTGCTGAAGCCCTAATGATAGGAAAGCAGGTCAACATCAGTGATGAAATTTACCAAAGTTATGTTGATACTGGAGCCATACATGTGTTGTCTGTATCAGGGATGCATGTCGCTATATTTATTAGTGTATTTCTGTTTTTATTCAACAGTGTAAAAAACCGTCGTTTGGGCTGGAAGGTGTTCAAGTCTGTATCGTTACTGTCGATAGTATGGTTTTATGTGATACTTACAGGGATGTCTCCGTCTGTAGTCAGAGCTGGCACTATGGTAAGTCTCTATGTTATTGGGAGTACTTTTTTCAAGCGGCATAATACATATAATATACTTGCATTAGCGGCCATATTAATGTTGATATATGATCCTTTCTATTTGTTTCAGATTTCTTTCCAACTGTCATTTCTATCATTGTTGAGTATACTTTTCTTTCAGCCATTAATTTCATCATGGTGGAAGCCCAAGTATAGATTGTTGAAAATGGGGTGGATGCTTATCAATGTTTCGTTAGCTGCACAGATAATGATCTTTCCGGTCGCAGCCTATATTTTTCATCAGTTTTCGCTGAGTTTTGCCCTCAGTAGCCTTTTTGCAGTGCCATTGGTGTCGGTAATTATTTACGGGGGAACGGTAATGGTTTTAGCGGAATTGGTATTTCCCTATCTGGCATCCACAATCGGTATATCTCTGGATTACTGTATTGCCGGGTTGAATAGCATCATAAAATATATCAGTCATTTGCCATACAGTGTTATATCACAAATATATATATCAGGTACAGAACTCATGTTTTTATCAATGGGTGTTTTGTCTCTGATGTACTGGATAGTTACCCGTGAAAAATCAGCATTCTACTGGATAATGGGAAGTGTATTTGTTGTAATAGTATCGGGTACGTATGATAAAATGCAAAATTACAGGCAATCATTTTTGACAGTTTACGATTTGTATGCCAACGAAGTTGTTGATTTTTGTTATGGAAAGCAGGTGATACGGTACATGTCAGGAGACCCCGATGACCCGAAAATTACGAATATCACTGGAAATCATATGATAAAACGACGGATACAGCATATAGATGTAACCCGTGATCCCCTGCATCAAATAGGAAAAGATATTGTATTCATTTATACAAATAATGAAGATATACGAAGAATACGGGGAAATATTAGTTCAACATATCTGTATGTTGCTAATGATAAAAATATCTCTCCGGAGTATATTCTGGAGAGAACAAATCCGGATACCGTTATACTAAGCCCTAATTTAAAGCCATGGATATCCAAAAAATGGGTAGCTTTGCAACTGAATTGTGGTTTTGGAATTATTGATATTAAAAATGATGGCGCTTTTTTAAGGGTGTACTGATTGTGGGATTATGAAGTTGTATTACATTGTATTCAGATATTTTATAAGATTTTCCTTATTGGGAATTATACTTTTTTCTAAAAAGTTTATTGAACGCAATAAAGGGTTTTTTGATGATTTTTATCCTGTTATTCACAGTGTTGTATCCTTTTTTCTGTTTTTGATTATTGTCAATATTGCGACGGCTGTAGTAATTATGTTTTACAGACTTCGCAAAAACCTTCCATATAAATATTACGACAATGTCATCAACGGATTGAATAATATTTACTATCTGGTTGTTTCATTTGGCATCGTCGTTATGTTTCTTGGATTTTGGGATGTAGATATCAAATCATTGTTGACATCACTCAGTATCGTTGCTGCAGCATTGGCTATCATCTCAAAAGAATATGTCAATAGTATTATTTCCGGGTTGATTATTAGCTTTTCACATGAGATAAGTATAGATGATTATGTAAAAATTAGCGGACAAAAAGGAAAGATTCTGGATATCAGTCTTGCCAAAATTACACTCCTTAATGATGATGATGATATTATTTACATACCTAATGATAAGGTATACCTCAGTGAAATCATTAACTATACCAAACGGGAAATCAGAAAAGTCAGCATTGACTTTGAGTTGAATCTGGATAATTTCACTTCCATGGAGCAGCTTGAAAAAACACTGGTTGATTCCCTGAAAGATTACGACTCTTATATCGAGAAAGATTCGTACAATGTTAAGGTAGTAGATGTAAAACACGACTATCTCTTCCTTAAATTTCAGTATACACTTAAAGAAATTAACAGAGATATCGAAAGGTCAATAAGAAAATTGACCATCCGCCAGATTGTCAATAATATCCGAGAGGATATATCTCACCATGAAAATCATCCGGGTAGATAACATGTTCTTTATGTATGGATATTGGCAATATTAATAGCGGTATCCGATATATTATGAACCTGGCATGTTAAAAGAAAAGTATTTTTTCATTATGCAGACCTAATACGAATTTTATTTATAAAATAGACTAAAAGATTCAGCAAGAAAAACTTCAAAGATCAAGGCAAAAAGCACAGACATAGCAATAGCTATGGTGAGCATTTTTAACGCAGAGATTTGTAGTTTTTATCTGAGTATTGGTCTATTTTGTATGTAAAGATCGTATAATATGGGTGAAATGTTTATTTTTGCACTTTCAATTTTTTTAATAGCTTATGAATCTTAAAAATATCATTGCCGTTAGCGGACTTCCAGGTCTGTACAAGTTGGTTTCTACAAAGAATAATGGGTTGCTTGTAGCAGATCCGGATACCGGAAAAACCCGCTTTTGTTCAGTCAGACAACATCAGTTTACACCACTGGAAACGGTAGCAATCTACACGGATGATGATGCTGTCGAAATAGGTAAGGTGTTTCAGGGTATGTACGATCATACAGAGCAATTACCCTTGCCGGCTGCCAATGCAGATCATAAGGTATTGCAAAAATATTTTGCAGATATTCTTCCTGATTATGACCGTGACCGCGTATATCATAGTGATATGAAAAAGATTATCAAGTGGTATAATTACCTTTTGGAACGTGGATACATTACTGCTCCGGATCCGTCAAAAGAAACGGATGATTCGGAGGAATAAGCTATTTTGCTCCCAGAAGACACTGTAATATTCCGATGTTTTCCTGAGAGTTGCCCGCTGTGATCGTATCACCGATGAAGGCGACTGGTCTTTTAAGAAAGGTGTAATCGCTTAGGATGAGCTTTTTATAATCTGCATCATTTGTAGGTTTTTCATCGGGTGACATTGCCTTGTATTTTCGGGCATGCTTATTGAAAAGTGCTTCATAACTACCTATGTGCCGATATGCTGTCTCAAGATCATCCGCATTGATGGGATGTGTTTTGATATTGATTAGTTCAACATCATCCGTATTAATCTGAGCAAGCATAGCCCGATTGGTACTACAGGTCGAAAGGTGATAAATTCTTTTCAAATCAGGATTTTTTATTTTAACTGAATAGGTTTAGCATCAAAAGGATTCAGGGTTGTGCCCTTGACCTTAGCTTCGGCGTGAATGGAGTATGCTGATTGTACACCTTTCAGCTTTTTGGCAAATTTGACTAATCCTTTCACCATGAAATTGACATCTTCATATTTGTCCATCTCAGACTGAACATGAACAAACTTCAATACAAAAGGAACTTCGATGATGTCGTCCTTGGCAAAATAGATACGGTCTTTATGAATGGTTTGCCCCATTACATATTCATTTATACGTTTATTTTTACCTCTTCCTCGTTCATATTTTTCGATCATTTTGATATGAATGGATTCTACTATATTTTTTTGAGTCAAAGAGGTCATTCTGACGATACCAGACACAATACCGGATTCTGACTCAATACTGTCCGGTATCAGCAGTTCTATTTTCACACCTTCTATACCTAATACTTTCTTTACACCACCAAACATAAATTCAAAGTCATTAATTTTATAAAATATTTAATCGGGTTACTTTATAAATCTCTTGTGCCAGCTGTTTTTGATCTGAACCTTCCATCGATTATCGAAGTCAGATTTGGTAGGAACAAGATTGTCAAATACAAATGTTTCTTCATTAATAATGCCCTGACTGATTAATTCCGGCAATGTATTAAGTTCTGCTGTACTGATATGGTTGTCTCCTTCATTGTAATAGGCCACTTGCATACGATCCATTAGATTGAGATTGTATTTTTTTTCCAGATGATGGATAAACTGATGCATATTGTCCAGTGAACATCCACTTGCACCGGTATGTCTTTCATCAACCATTATCGTTATAAAACGGTCGAGATGTATCGCTCCTGACGTATGCAACTGTACATTGTGTGCTGCCCATTCATCCAGGAATTTCATTAATTCATTGGATATACTTGCTTGTATTTCTGTATTAATAGCATCTTTGGATTGAAAAATCCAAATTTTGGAATCCGGGTCCATTGCATCGGGTCTAACTAACATTAATTGTGCTTTTTTACTTTTCTATTGTATAAAAAAATTATGATATATCTATTAATGACTTTTTAACCGGATAAGTTTTACAGTATATCAAGTTTATTTTTGATTTTAGTGCCTGCTTTATGCTTACCGTTATTGAAGAGCTAGTAGCATAATCTTTTCTTATGTCTACCAATAGTACACCTGAATTCATGGTAAATGTTAAATTTTGAAAATTTATATATACTTTTTTTGTTAAATTAACCCCTTGACTGATAATAGCTTGGTATATTTGCATTTGTAAGTAGTTATTCAATATTTATTATATCTGTTTGAAGATGATTAAGCATAAATGGATTTTCGTCACAGCCTTGTTACTGACATTTTTTATGTCTCAGGCTTCTATAATTTGTCCGCCTGAAAAGCATGTGATGTGTTATGATGATATTTCTTACCTTCCGTTGATGGGTACGCCGACTGTTTTAGGAGGTGGAAGTGGTCAGTTGCGTTATTTTGATTCAAATTCAGGTAGCATGTGCAATGCAGGGCACATAGTACGTACCTGGTATCTCGATGCCAATGGCAATCAGCAATTTGATAATAATGAAGAGGCATGTACTCAGGATATCTATGCAACTTATGTACCGTCAACGGTCGATATAAGTTGGCCGGTAAATGTGTCCGTAATTTGTGAGGATGACATTCCCGATGCGGCGCCATCCTGGACATCAGGTCCGTGTGACATGATTGGTGTAAGTAAGGTTGACGAAATCCTGCGGACAGGTAATAGTGCCTGCTATAAGATAATGCGTCATTTTACAGTGATCAATTGGTGTACATATGTATCCGGTACGAGTACAGGTATATGGACACATACTCAGATGATAGCCATTAATGATCCTTCCAGACCTGCGATGCAGCAGTGTGGTGAGGTGATTATCGGTACTAATGTGGATTGTAAAGCTACATTTACAGTTTCCAACAGTGCAGTTGATATTAGTCCATGCGGCACTCAATTACTTTCCTGGAAAGCAGAAATTGATCTTTGGAATGATGGAAGTATTGATTATACGTATTTTACCAATAATATTGACGCAAGGTTCAGGCTCGTACAGACTAAAAGCGGAGAAACATTGTCGTTGACACTGCCGGAACTTGTTATGACAGGTTGGCATACTGTAACCTGGACGGTCAATGACCTTTGTGGCAATGCCACCAAATGTGTTCAGAAAGTACATGTTAAGGACACTAAAAAGCCCACACCTTATATGTACGAAATATTGAGTGCTGCATTTGAAGGCAAGCCACATCCCTTGAAAATTGCTGCCAGACAATTCAATCTCGGCTCATTTGACAATTGTACCAAGTCTTCCCTGTTAAGATATTCATTTTCCACAAATGTGAACGATACTATACGGATTGTAGATTGTAATAATGCGGGATTTCAGTTCTATACAATATATGTGACCGACCTGGAAGGGAATCAGGAATTTACGGAAGTATATTTACTGGCTTTTGATAATGGTGCATGCAGCAATACCCTGAGATTGCAGGGAAATATCAGGGAAGGAAACGGAACACCGCTGACAGGTGCAGATATAATGCTCAGACGCACATTGGATCCGGCTTATTCCAGAATGGCAAAATCAACTTTGGATGGCAGTTATCAGTGGAGCGACATTTCATTGTATGAAGACATGGAAATCATGCCAGAATATACTGCATCTGATGCGGATCGGGTAGATATAGCTGATTTGAAAATGTTGCAGGATTATATATTTGGCATACATACGTTAACTAATTATCAGTTGGTTGCAGCCGATACCGATGGGGACAGCAAAATCAGTGCAAATGATATGAAATCGCTGAAAAATAGAATACTCGAAATTGAATCTGATACAGACAGCAACTGGGTAATAACAAGCTATACAGATTCTGTGACTCACACCACACAGCTTGCTGATTTGTACAGCCGCACGCATATCCGGTTGAAAAATGTACAAAATCCGGTACGTTTTACAGGTATATTGAAGGGAGACATAACCGGAGCAAACAGCTCGGCATCTCATCCTCGAAGTATTACAGAATTCAAGGTAAAAAGTACGTCTCAGGGTATGTCATGGTACCCTGAATCATCTTCTAACATTGCAGGAGTACAATTGGTTATATCAGGTATTGATCTGAATACTGTATCCTTGTCTTCAGCTTACTTTGATATACCCGAAGATGCGATGCACATTCAGGATGGCCAAATGAAGATTGTTATACTAAAAGATATAAAATTGAATCCGGATATTCCCCTGATTCAGGTTTCGGGTAGTCCGTCTATGTACAAAAATGTAAGCGTGGATGCAACATCCAGATTACTATTGCCGGGATATAACATCTCCAAGATTAAAATACGTTTATCTTCAGCTGAATTAACGTCTGTAAAATTAACACCTAATCCTTTACAAGAATATTTTGAAATTTCAGACAACAATGTGAAAGTGTTGAAAATAATTAATCAGACCGGGGTTGATATTTTATTCCGACAGTCTGAAAACAGAATTGACTGGCAAGTACCACCAGGTGTTTATTTTGTCACTTTGGAGGTAGAAGGGAGCACAATAACCAAAAAGTTGATCCGGCTTTAATCCGTAAGTGAAAGCAGTATAAAATTTAATTGTCTAACAGATGGTTAAATACTGTTTTCTATTGTTAATAATTTCACAAATATAGTGTAATGTAAGCTATATTACAGAACTGACTATTGCAAAGCGATGTTTATATTTCTAATTTTGCACTTTTTTGAATAAAAGGTAAAGTTTCATTTGCCAATTATGTACAAATTTTTAATGATACACTTAAAATGACAATGATTAAAAAAGTTTTCCTATTTCTTCTGCCGGTTATCATGGTAATGGCATGCAGTGCTTACAAAGGTACAATAATATCCGGTACGCTAAAAGGAGCAGAAAATATGTCTGTATTTTTAGACGAACTAAGTATTACAACTCAACCAAAGTTGTTGTTTCAGGAAAAAATTGATGCTGACGGACATTTTAATATTAAATTTCCGGATGGAGTTAAAAAAGGTATTTACCGGTTGAGAATCGGAGAGCAGGTAGCTGATCTGATTATGGACGGTACAGAAAAGGAAGTTACTGTCAATGGTAACCTAACCGATCTGAATGAATTTAAATATAAAGTAACCGGAGCTATCCTGGCTGATCAGTATCAAACTGCTGTAGCAGATTATATCAGTCAAAAAATGGATGTCCCTGCCTTAACCACTTATACAGGTAAAACGGCTGATCCTTTGGTTGGATTTCAACTCGCAATGCGCTTATTTCAGTTCCAACCGGACTTTTTATCACTGCATAAGGAAGTTTATGCAAGGATGAATACTTCCTATCCGGATCTTGGGCTAACTAAGGAATATGGTAATATTATTGCTCAGCTTGAGCAGCAGGTAATGGCTCAACTGGCAATGCAGAAGATAAAGACAGGTGAAATGGCGCCTGATATCGCACTTCCTGACCCTAAGGGAAAGGTTAGAAAATTGTCTGACTATAAAGGTAAACTGGTATTACTGGATTTCTGGGCATCCTGGTGTGGACCGTGCCGCAAGGCCAATCCGGGCGTGGTAGCATTATACCACAAATATAAGGATAAAGGATTTGATGTATTCAGTGTTTCACTGGACGGTATAGACAGCAATACAGCCCGAAGGTTTTCTGATCCAGGACAGTTGGAAGAGCAAATGAAAGCCCAAAAATCAAGATGGATTGAGGCTATCAGTCAGGATAAACTTGATTGGGACGGACACGTTTCCGATTTGAAAAAATGGGAAAGCGGACCAGCTGGTGAATATGGAGTCAGAAGTATTCCACAAACCTTCCTCGTAGGTCGTGACGGTAAAATAGTAGCTATCAACCCAAGAACCGACCTTGAAGAGCAGATAAAGAAATTCTTATAGAAGCATAATATCCTGATAACGGTATTCCTGAATGCTGCTATCAATTACAGCTGACTTTAAATGTGTTTTGAAGTCAGCTGTTTTTTTATTTAACTATCTGAAAACTTCAATCAATCCGGGTCTGTGTCCGTAATGTTCTTCAAGAAATCTCTTAACGACCTGAATTGTAGTGTGCATATCGTTATGTAACCAGTGTAATTTGAGTTGTTCCAGAAGTAGCTGAGATGTGTCACCCAACTGGTTCTTCAGGATCTCATCCAGACACAGGCAGTAGAGCTCTGATAGTGTGTCGGGTTCAAATCGGTACAGATAGGTATCATACTTTTGGAGGTCGCTGATGGATAGATTCTTTTCCAGATAAATGAGCATACCTGCCCAATTTTCTTCATACCTGAAAAAATTTAATGCCGGACCTGATGCAGGTTTTTCCTGATTGTAGAATCCGGTTTCTATTTCGAAGGTCACCATGGAGTATTTTTCTTCCGGTAATTCTTTACGTAATAATTCCAGGTACTTAGTGTCACCTGTATTGATGTATGCATGCTGTCCCAATGTTATGATACGTGCTTTGTTGTCTGTCAGGATATACAAATTCAGCAACCTGTTAATGATATCTTTGTCGTCAGGACGTGTTTTATAAGCTTTTTCCAACATTTCTAGGGCCAATTGATTATGTCCGTTTAGAGTAAATAGTTGAACTACTTCCGTAAAATTCAGCGGATTATCTTTAAAGAATGCTGCTGCTTCTTTATCATATTTTTTACATAACAGCATATAATAAGCCAATATGACAGCCGATTCAGATGCAGGATTTGAAGCTAGTAGTTTAAGCAGGATTTCTTTAATTCTATTTCGCTCTGTAGTATTGAGATTGGGTAATAGAAAATATAGTATATTGTACTTAAAATCTGTAAACCTGTAGTAAGATCTTTGAATAAAATCAGTCAACTCACGGTGCAGTTCCTGTTTTAGTTCTGCAGGTAGCCTGGATTGGACAAAATAACCAATAATTGCGTGATATCGTTGACTCAGGGAAGTAAGTGCTTCATCCTGCATATGATATTTTGATCTGACATATTCCAGTTTGCTGAATGATGCTATAAATATATCCAGAGCTGCTCTGTAATGACTCAATGCTATATTGTCATTGATCTGGTCTTCAAAATCCTTCAGTACACGCATCAAATATTTTAACTCAGATGCAGCAATTTTATGGGATAGAGTAGTGACGGGGCGTACTATAGAGTTGAGAATAGCCCTGTACTTTTCTATATTGTCTGCCAGATCGATTTTATGAGCAAAAGTAACTTTCAGATGTGTAGCAAAACGTTTGTCATCCTTTGCATAAGTTTTGATGAATGACTTTAAATCTTCAGGACGGATATCCTGAATAATTTGATTGATATTGAGTGATGCAGGTTTGACAGAAATCGAATTTGCCTTTTTTTGTAATTCTGATTTTTTCAATTGTTTACGCAGTGCAAATAAAGCAGCTATTATATGCTTGCATATCGCATCTTTTCTGAAAGTTATGCACTCACAGGTTGCTTTTTGTTTTTTTGTAAACGGATAACGGATTTCTGTTTCATAGTCAGTGCCATCGGCTACTTTAATTATATGCACACCATCATCTGAAATAGCTTGAAGGTGTACATGATGGTCTGTCCAGAGTTGTTCTCCGGCCAATACCAGTTCGTCATCATAAATCAGTTCTATATCAAAACTTTTACTACTCAAAGCATCGTTTAATTCAATGTAAAGTTATACAATTCTGAATAATTTGCTGTGTATTAATTTTTTTTCATATAATCCTGTACCCATTGAAACAGTTCGTCACCGTGCAGGTTTTTGGCAAGAATGACACCCTTACTATCTGTAATGTAATTGGCAGGAATGGTCGAAATATGTATTTTATCCAAAAAAGGAGAGACATCACCCTCCAGATGAGAAGCGTGTTTCCACCGGTCAGAACCATCTTTGATGATGGCATTTTCCCAACCCTTATGACTTGAATCAAGTGCATAACCAACTATTTCCAGCCCACTGGCATGGTATGCATCCCATAGAGGAACAAGGGTTGCTCTGTTTTCTTTTCGACAGGGAGCACACCAGGATGCCCACAGGTCTACTATTGTTATTTTCGAACCCAACAGGCTGTATAGTGGTTTGTTTTCACCATTCAGCATGGGCATTTCGAAATTGGGTAATGTGTCCGAAATCGTCAGGGGTAGTCTGGCTGATTGCTGACATACCTGAGCAGTCCATGGATGACCGGGACTTAAATCACGCATTTTTACGCATGTTTGTTTTACCAGTTCCGGTATCCGCTCATAGTCACCGTTAGGACTTGCCCATCTGAGAGCGAGCGCATGTATATAAGGTTCTTTGCTCTGGCTTACTACATTGATTAGTTCATTTTGATAGTTGTAGATCGCTTTTTCCTGTTCCAGAAGATTTTCTTCATCATGGTTTTTATGCTCGTTCATATATTTTTTGAAAAGACTGGAACGCGTACTGATTAATTTAGTAATTTGCTCGTTTTCGCTGATATCACCCGATATAACAGCACTTTTTGTAAGCTGGACTGCATCGCCATGGACTATTATGTGTTTGCCAGGAATATAAATTATGGGGATGTAATTGGCAGAATCGGGATGCTCATTCAAAAGTTTATTTGGGTATTTTTCCTGTTTTTCCTGAATGACCAAAAGGTATATTTTAGGTTCCGGTTCCGATAATTTATCATTGTTAAAATAAAAATTGCCACTGGCATCAATGGATGCAGAATCAATGACTTTTCCTTCAAAAGAGGAAACAAAAGAACGAAAATTCAGAGGGTCAATAAGGTATACCTTGTTGTGAATGGATTGTTTTTTTGTATCAATATGACCGGAAATGGGGTGTTGACTACAACCTAAACTGAATACCAGTAATGTTAATAGTGAAAAAATATATTTGAAAAGCATGGAAGTGTTATTTTTTGCAAAGCTAAGTAATTATCTCTGTATTAAGGTTATATAAGTTACACATGTGTATCATAATTCCACAATAAAGATGTACAGAATTTGGTCTGTCAGTATTGATTTTAAACAGGATTTACTGAGTTTGCAATGTATAAAAAAGCAATTGTTCATTTATTTAAGTTTTTTCATCTGATCAAAGAAAACGTAAATAAGTAATCGCAATAAATAATAATA
>JADZFD010000013.1 GCA_020850225.1 Saprospiraceae bacterium
AAAGAATTTCGGGATGCCGTTCTCACCTTTTTTGAAAATGTGGGTCAATATAAGAATGAGTTAACTTCATTGTTGACTCTTAATTTCCCTATATTATATTCGCAATCCATTTTATTGTAGGTATAATTAAAAAAGTAGATAAAAATATCTTTGGATCCAATAAATTGTTGTTTAACAAACGATATTAAAGCAATGATAATTAAGATATTTTATTACTTTTGCAAGTCAAAGTGTATTTTTTTGCTTAAATATTATAAAGTAACATCAGTTATATGCAATCATTAAAACGTTTTTCTAACATCACCGGTTTACTGGTACTTATTTCTACTTTTATTGTTTTTTACAACTCTGTAGAACCTACAGGTAGCTTGTGGGATTGTGGTGAATTTGTTTTGGGAGCATATAAACTACAGGTTGTTCACCCACCGGGAGCCGGATTATTTTTGATTATAGGCAGAATATTCGCCTGGATAGCAACAACAATTTCTGACAATCCTTCAGACATTGCTTTTGCTGTAAATATTATGTCTGCCTTATCCACATCGCTGGCAGCTATGTTTGTTACCTGGATCACTATGATTTTCGGCAAGCTGGCACTTGTTGGACGGGAGACAGAAACAAATACTGCCCAGAACATTGCGCTTTCCTTTGCAGGATTAGTAGCCGGACTGGCAACAGCTTTCAGTACTTCCGTATGGTTTTCAGCTGTAGAAGGAGAAGTATATGCTATGTCAACCATGTTTACCATGCTCACCCTATGGTCTGCTGCCAAATACTACAACAGTGAAGACAATAATGAAGCTTACAGATGGCTGATATTAAGCTTTTTTGCAAGTGGCTTATCAGTAGGTGTACACTTACTGAGTATCCTGACATTACCTGCGATAGCTCTGATGATCTATTACAAAAAATACAGGGAACATACGATTAAAGGTGCACTTATTGCGATGTCACTGGGTGTTGCCGGCGTTATGTTTATGCTTAAATTTATAATCGCCGGAATACCTGCATTGTGGTCAAAAATGGAAATAATCTGCGTAAATACTTTAGGTTTGCCTGTTCAATCCGGTATATTCCCTACATTATTGATTCTCATCGGTATCGGATATTACTCACTGTATTATGCACATAAAAAGCGAAATCAAATCATTCAGATTGCCGCACTTTCCGCAATTTTTATTACGATAGCTTTTTCTATTGTCGGTGTTGTGGTAATCCGCGCCAACACAGATACACCTATCAATATGAACGTACCGAGTGATCCATTGCGCTTACAGCCATATCTCAACAGGGAACAATATGGAGAGCGTCCTCTTTTATCAGGACCTCATTATGCCGCTGAACCTATCGATGTAAGCAGAACAGAAAGATATGGATTGGTAGGGAACAAATATCAGATAGTAGACGAAAAGTACGATTATGTGTATGCCAGTAAAGACAAAATGTTATTTCCCCGTATAGGACATTCAGATAGACCTGATGTACATAAGATGTGGAGAGAAGCACTGAATGGCAAAAGCGATGGCAAACCTACAATGGGATATAACCTTCAGTTTTTGACCCGTTATCAAATCAACTGGATGTATCTGCGATATTTTATGTGGAATTTTGTGGGACGTCAAAATTTTGATCAGGGATACTATCCTTGGGATGTGAGTAAGGGCAATTGGATGTCAGGTGTAAATGCCATTGATGAAAGCAGGCTGTACAAAATGGACAAGTTGCCGGATACTATGAAAAATGATCAATCTACCAACAAATATTACTTTCTGCCTCTGATATTTGGAATATTGGGATTAATATTTCATTTTAAAAAGCGTCGTAAGGACTTTTTTACCTTACTCGTACTTTTTATCATCACTGGTTTGGGCATTATCATTTATTCCAATCAACCACCTAATGAACCAAGAGAAAGGGATTACGTGCTTGTAGGCTCCTTTATTACATTCTGTATTTGGATGGGAATGGGTGTACTGGCATTGTATGATATTATGTCGCGCAAAATGCAGGGTATTACACCTGCCATACTTGCAGGTGTCCTGGTCCTGTCAGCTCCGGTTATTATGGGCTTTCAAAATTTTGACGACCATAGTAGGAAAGACCATTATGCGGCTCGTGATTATGCAGCCAACTTCCTCAACAGTGTGCAGAAAGACGCAATTATCTTTACATACGGAGATAACGATACCTATCCGTTATGGTACGCACAGGAAGTCGAAAATATCAGAAGAGATGTACGGGTTGTTAACTTAAGTTTGATAGCCGTAGACTGGTATATCAACAAATTAAGAAACAAAGTAAACGATTCTCCACCTATAAAACTAACCCTTACAGAAGATCAGTACAGAGGCAAAACCAATAATCAAGTGTTTTTCGCCAATCCAAGGAGTGAAGACTTGGCTACTCCGATAAATGTTTTTGAAGCACTCAGACGTATCGGCGATCCGGGAAATGTCATACAGGGGCAGAGTTTTATTTCTACACGCAACTTCTATTTGCCTGTCGATAAAAAACGATACAGCGATCTTCCTTTTGCAGGTAAAATTGACAGTAGTGAATGGGTGGATTTTGTACCTTTCAGGTTCAACGCCAACTCTAGTTATATACTCAAGGATGAACTGGCAATAATGGACGTTATTGCATCCAATTTCTACACAAGACCCATTTATTTCGCTATTACCTGTCAACCTGGCAAATTACTTGGATTAAACGATTACACTGAAATGGAAGGATTGGCACTCCGTATCACCCCAACGAATGTAAAAGTCAAATCAGACCTGCCAAGTATATATGGCTATGGTGATATCAACACTGAGATGGTATATGACAATATAATGACCAAGTGGAAATGGGGTAATTTCGATAAGGTCAAAACCTTCGTGGACAAGAGTTACTTACCGGAAATTCAAGCTATGAAGTTAGTTATGCTACGGGATGCATCAGACCTGTTGAGAATGGATGAAAAAGAAAAGGCTATCAAGGTTGCCAATAAATACTTCGAAGCATTCCCGGATATGAATTTCCCTTATGATGCAGGAATTGTTCCTTTTTTGAATATTTTGGTTAATGCAGGAGATTATGAAAGTGCTAAAAAGAATATCAGTATTCTGGCCAAAAACACAAAACAGTTTATTGATTTCTATGAATCTCAATCTTCTCAACATGTTTTTGAAAGCTTCAGAAGCGATTACGAATACAGACTAGGTGCGGTACGTGAGATACTGAATATGTCCGACAAGGTTAATGATGAAGCCTTCGATAAGGAAATGCATGCCATGTTTGATAGCGTATTAAAAGATATGGAATCACCTAGTAAATCAGCACAATGAAAATCGCAATAGGATCTGACCACGCCGGGTTTGAATACAAAACCTACCTGATAAATAAATTAAAAAAAATGGGGATTGAGATTACAGATCTCGGTCCTCACAGCAACGCATCTGTGGATTACCCTGATTTTGCACACCCTGTAGCCGATTGTATCGAAAACGGTAAAGCTGATTTAGGCATCTTACTCTGCGGAAGCGGTAACGGAGTCTGTATCACTGCCAACAAACACAAAGGAATAAGGGCAGCTCTTTGCTGGACGGCTGAATTGGCGCAACTGGCACGAAGTCATAATGATGCCAACATTGTATGTATACCTGCGCGGTTCGTAAGCAAAATAACTGCCGGAAAAATTGCTGATAGTTTTTTGACCGGTACTTTCGAAGGAGAACGCCACCAAAACCGGGTTGATAAAATATCCAAATGTTAAAATATCTTTATTTTAATCAAGATTCTAAACTGTTAATACATTCGTAGGTTTATACCAATTAAAATGCTTAATCAACATATGAGTTTCAAAAAAGTATTATTATCAGCTGTCATGTTATCAATGACAGTATTGGCGCATAGTCAATATATAAGTAACATTAGTCGTCCGGATAAATCCAAACCACAGGTGGAAGACAAAAAAGATGTTGCTTACAGGCTTGCATCCGGCATCTCTGCCGCTAATATGAGGAATTACATGAAAGTATTGGCTTCTGATTCTCTTGAAGGTAGAGAAACCGGCACAAACGGAACAAAATTAGCAGCCAATTTCATTTCTAACCATCTGAGAAATCTGGGTATAGAGGGTATCAAAAACAGAGGTGGCTATTTACAGCCTGTATCCTTTACATTTTCGAGATGGACGGATACCGATATGTATGTCAATGGTGAAAGGTACAGACTTCTTTGGGATTATATCGCTCTACCTGAAAACAATGAAAATAAAGAAATTATCAAAGACAAGGAAGTGATTTTCCTCGGCTTTGGCATCGATGACCCTAAGTACAGTGACTATAAAAAAATCAATGTTAAGGATAAAATCATAATGATCAATCGGGGCGAACCATGGAATGAGAAAAAAGGTACATCCTACATTACCGGTACTACCGAAGCATCGGATTGGAGCAGCGATATGGACAAAAAGCTAAAGGTAGCAAAAGAAAAAGGTGTAAAACTGGTACTCATCATTGACGAAGATTTTAAAAAGACGGTTGAGGAAGCAAGGCGGAACCTCATCATGCCCAACCTGCAGTTAGGAGATAAAAAAGACCAGCCAATCCCTTTTGCAAATCATGCTTATATCTCTACAAATGTCGCAAAGGCGATCATCGGCCAGCACGAGAAACAAATCCTTAAAGCCAGAAGTAAAATCGCCAAAGGCAAACCTGCAAATACCGCTTTACCTAACGATTTTATCATCAATATGTCTAAAAAAGTTACTGTCCTGAGCGATAATAATGTAGTTGGATACGTAAAGGGTAAAAAATATCCTGAGGAATTCATCGTAATTTCAGCGCATTACGACCATTTGGGTAAGAAGGGAGAAGAAATATTTAACGGCGCTGATGATGATGCTTCCGGATCCTGTACAGTGATGGAATTGGCAAGAGTATTCCAACAGGCAACATATGAAGGCAACAGACCTGAAAGAAGTGTCGTCTTCCTTTGGTTTACCGGGGAAGAGAAAGGATTATTAGGTTCCAATTATTATACAGCTTCTCCATTGTTTCCACTTGATCAGACAGTTGCCAACATCAATATAGATATGGTCGGCCGTGTTGATGCCAAATACAAAGATAGCGCTTCCTATGTTTATGTAATAGGTTCTGACCGGCTCAGCACGGAATTGCACCAGATCAACGAAGATGTAAATCAGAAATATTCCCGGTTAATTCTGGATTACTCCTATAATTCAGAAGAGGATCCGAATAAATTCTACTACCGATCCGATCATTACAATTTTGCTGAAAAAGGTATTCCTGCGATATTTTTCTTTAATGGCGTACATGAAGACTACCACAGACCCAGCGATACGATAGATAAGATTAATTTTGACGCTATGGAGCAAAGAGCAAAACTCATCTTCCACCTGGCATGGGAATTGGCAAACAGACCGGATAGAATAAAACTGAATCCAAAATCTGAAAAATAAAAAACCTTAAAAAAGCCTCCATGAAAATGCGAGGCTTTTTTTTTATTACTTGAATCTACCCATTTCTATTTTATAAAATGGGCTGATAATGTTCTTTAATTTTTTTATATAATTTTATTCCTATAATAGTCAGGCAACTTTCGTAGAAAAAATTGGTCTATTTTATATATAATGTTCGTATAAGTAGTACACTTACGATATTAAATAGTTCCTTTTCGTGTTATACATCAATAAATATCCTCTCTTGTTTGCATCATTTAAAAAAGAATGACGGATTAATTTTTCCACAAATGGTTGATTTTTTGTAAATGGGCCTATTAGTTTTTCAAACCGGCTTTCATTAACTCCTATTCGTTTTGCAAATTCTGAAAAATCATTCTTTGAAGGATGTCTACTTTTTTTGTATTGCTCACTTTTAAAATTGTCTGCAAATAGTCCTTTATTCAATACGAAATCTGTATCATCTACATGCAGTCTTGTATTTACCAAATCATAGGCGGGGCTGAGTAAATAGTCTCCTTTTGACGACTCCATCAATGAAAAATTTTTCAAGTGTGCATCACCATTTGAAAATAAATAATTGAATACTATTAATGAAAAATATTTCTCTATTTCAACCCGCCATGCGGAAACATATTGTTGTATCAAATGTCCTGCCGCTTCGTAACTATATTCGTATTTATAATTTACTCCTGAATTGTCTTTTGTTTTTCCAGCCAGAGTTGCAAAATCTTCTATTGCCAGTTTGCTTCCATCCTCTTTTACATCAAATCGCTTCGTGATAAATGCAGGTGACCCATTCTTAAAAAAAGTCAAGGCGTTTTCAGCTGTATACAGTCCATACACTTGTTTGGCTATTTGCATAGTCAGGTGTTCGTTAGCTGGAACCTGGTCAACCTTTTTCAAATCCCGTGGTATTGGTTTTAGAATATATGTTCCCTGTTCTCCTTCTTTCGTCAATCGCAATATATTTTTATCCAAAAAAAAACTTAATTTTTCCTGTACACCAGATATAGAAATGCGTTTACGATTTTCCATAAACTGCTCCGCAACCTGTTCATTTTGCTGTGGCTGCTCATAAGGCAAAACATGATTTACTTTTCTGCCATTAAACATATTCCTTAAACATGCTGGACTATAAGTAGAAAATCCTTCTGCCAGCGTTCCGGGACAATTTCTTATTTCATCTAAACTCATTTTATTATTATGGGTTTTACTGTTATTGCTCCTATCGTATCACATTGTGCTGTTGCTGCCAGCAAGCCAAAATTGTCTTCTTCGTCTATCTTCAATTGTATGCTTTGCAATTTCCGGTTTACCCCTTCACTTAACATATTGAAAAAAACAGGAAACAAAAATTGGCTACTATATTCCTTTTGCGATTTTGACAATGTTAGGCTGATGGCAGCCTTTCCTGTATCATTAAAGTATTTTTCATCATACTTAAAAATATAATGCTGACGATTTTCTTCTGTCAATATTCCTGCAAAAATCCCATTGCGATATATTTTCAATGCTCTCATTTATTCAATATTTCTTTATTACCTCAAGGGTTAGTTTCATTCCCAGCACTTCAGCGAGTTTGTTCAGTACATCTAACGAAGGGTTGCCTTGTCCACGTTCAAGTTTATATAATGTATTGGTGCTCACTTTTGCCAGTTCGGCTAAATGAGGCTGAGTTATGTTCAACTCCCTTCTTCTATTTTTAATGGTTTCCCCGAGTATTGAGACTAACATTATACTGTGATATTTGTGTCAAAGATAAGCTACAATTCTTAGCTTTACTAATAAAATCACATTATGTTGTGATTTTGTTTGTAAATTTCTGTTATGGAAATAGGGAAAGAATTCAGATTAAAAGATTAATTCTCATACGTATCGCTTCCCCTTGACTTTGCGCTACTTCTTCACTATCTTACCTTCCTTCACTACAGTACCGCCATCACTCAGTATCCATGCGTATATACCTTGTGGCAAATGTTGCATATCTATCGTATTCTGTCCATAATAGATGCGCTGCGTGGCTACAGTCCTTCCCTGCATATCTACTATGTGAATGCTGCCTGCTGCCGGAACGTACTCACTCAGCGTCACTAACAGGTAGTCACTGACCGGATTGGGAAATAGCGTCACTTCTGCCCTCCTACTTCCTTGGTCATCTATCCCACTCGTACCCAGCGTGATATCCCTGCATACTGTGTTGCTGCTGATTTCATTGCTCACGGTCAGGCATACCCGGT
>JADZFD010000014.1 GCA_020850225.1 Saprospiraceae bacterium
AAAGAATTTCGGGATGCCGTTCTCACCTTTTTTGAAAATGTGGGTCAATATAAGAATGAGTTAACTTCATTGTTGACTCTTAATTTCCCTATATTATATTCGCAATCCATTTTATTGTAGGTATAATCTATAAAAAATGATTTTAGCCGTATAATTAGAATTATTCTAAATTAAGACCTAAAAGTAATAAATTCTGAATATTATATTTTTAGTTCCTTAGCTTTGCATTATTACTTTTAAATATATTCACTCTATGAATTGGTTAATGAAATTTCTTTCGTCCAGTATAGGCAGAAAACTGATAATGAGTCTTACAGGATTGTTTCTTATTTTGTTTTTAATTGTACACCTGATAGGTAATCTCCAATTATTCAAGGATGATGGTGGAGAGGCATTCAATGTATATGCACATTTTATGACGAGTAATCCTTTGATAAAAATTATAGCATACGGCAATTACTTCTTTATTCTCTTACATGCATTTCTGGGTATTTACATTGCTCGTTTTAACAGAAAAGCCAAAGGTCAGCAACCAGCTGTAGCCAATCCGAATATAAAAATCACATGGGCTTCCAAAAATATGCCTGTATTAGGTGGTTTGGTGTTTGCATTTTTGCTGATGCACATGGGAGATTTCTGGCTCAAGATGAAATTAGGTCAGGTCAGTATGGTAGAATATGCCGGAGTAGAAGGACAGGTAAAGGACTTGTATGAGCGTGTATCCATATCATTTAAAGAGTTATGGATAGTTATTGTTTATCTGGTAGGTCTACTTGCACTTTCATACCATCTCCAGCATGGGTTCCAGTCTGCATTTCAGACTTTGGGTCTCAATCATAGAAAATACACGCCTTTTATTAAGACGTTGGGGACATTGTACGCCATTCTGGTACCTGTCGGATTTGCTCTTATGCCGATATATTATTATTTTTTCAAGTAAATAATACACTAATAAATAACATTATCTGTAAGATATAAAATATACTTAAAATGAATCTGGATTCAAAAATACCTGCAGGACCATTGGCTGAAAAATGGACAAAGTACAAATCAACCATGCCAATCGTTGCGCCCAATAATAAAAGAAAACTGGAAGTTATCGTTGTTGGCTCAGGATTGGCCGGTGCATCAGCTGCATCCTCTTTGGGAGAATTAGGATATGCTGTTAAATGCTATACATTCCATGACAGTCCGAGACGAGCACACAGTATAGCCGCTCAAGGTGGTATCAATGCTGCTAAAAATTACGCTAATGACGGGGATAGTATCTATCGTCTTTTTTATGATACTGTCAAAGGTGGAGATTACCGTTCCAGAGAGGCTAATGTACACAGATTAGCAGAATGCTCCGTAGATATCATTGACCAGTGTGTGGCTCAGGGAGTACCTTTTGCCCGTGAATACGGAGGATTACTTGAAAACCGTTCATTCGGAGGTGTACAGGTGTCCCGTACATTCTATGCCAGAGGTCAGACAGGACAACAGTTGCTGATAGGAGCATATCAGTCATTATCACGACAGATTTCTCTGGGCTCTGTAACGATGTACAACAGGCATGAAATGTTGGATTTAGTTATTGTAAATGGCAAGGCAAGGGGAATCATTGTCCGGAATCTGCTTACAGGTAAAATTGAAAGACATGCTGCTCATGCTGTAGTATTAGCCACAGGCGGATATGGCAATGTGTTCTATCTCTCTACGAATGCCATGATGTGTAATGCCACGGCAGCATGGAAATCTGTAAAAAAAGGTGCTTTAATGGCAAACCCATGTTTTACGCAGATACATCCTACCTGTATTCCTGTATCCGGTGAGTATCAATCCAAGCTCACGCTTATGTCTGAGTCTCTTAGAAACGATGGTCGTGTTTGGGTTCCAAAAAAGAAAGAAGATGCCGAAGCAATACAGCAAAGAAAACTTAAAGGCGTTGATATAAAAGAAGAGGACAGGGATTATTACCTTGAGCGCAGGTATCCGGCATTCGGAAACTTGGTACCAAGAGACGTTGCATCACGGGCAGCTAAGGTAGAATGCGATAAAGGACACGGTGTAAGTCCTACAGGTTTGGCTGTATTTCTGGATTTTTCTGCAGCTATTGAACGATACGGACATATAGAAGCCAACAAACATGGGAATCACAATCCTACTAAAGAGGAAATAAAAATTTTAGGTGAAAAGGTCGTTTCCGAGAAATATGGCAATCTATTCGAAATGTACGAAAAAATCACAGGAGATGATCCGTACAAAGAGCCGATGAAAATTTATCCTGCTGTTCATTATACCATGGGTGGATTATGGGTCGATTATAATTTAGAGACCAACGTCAGTGGATTATTTGCTTTAGGCGAATGTAATTTCTCCGATCATGGCGCTAACAGACTCGGTGCTTCAGCGCTAATGCAGGGATTGGCTGATGGTTATTTTGTAATACCTTATACTATAGGTACCTTCTTAGCCAACGAAATCAGTACTCCAAAGATAAGCCCTGATTTACCTGAATTCATCGAAGCAGAAAAAAAGGTAATAGATAACATCAACGCTCTACTTTCCATACAGGGAGAACACTCTGTCGAGAGTTTTCACCGCAGACTTGGTAAAATTATGTGGAACCACTGTGGAATGGCACGAACAGAAGCAGGACTGAAGGAAGGAATCGAAATGATACGTCAACTAAGAGCTGAATACCATAAAAATGTATTTGTACCTGGCAGCAACGATGAGTATAACCCAGAATTGGAAAAAGCCATCCGAGTAGCTGACTTTATGGAATTAGGTGAGGTAATGATGCTCGATGCACTCAACAGAAAGGAATCATGCGGCGGGCACTTCAGAGAGGAATCTGCATCACCAGAGGGTGAAGCTATGCGAAATGATGCTGAATTTACCTATGTGGCAGCCTGGGACTGGAACAATGGCAATCCGGAAATGCATAAGGAGCCACTAATATTTGAAAATGTAGAACTTAAAACAAGAAGCTACAAATAATCCATATACAACAATAAAAATAATCCGAATCATGGACTTGAATTTAAAATTAAAAATCTGGAGACAGAAGAACAATACAACAGGTGGACATTTTGAAACATATGACGTTGTTGCCAATGAACATATGTCATTCCTTGAAATGCTGGATGTTTTGAATGAAGATCTTGTCAATAAACGAGAAGCTCCTGTAGCCTTTGAACACGACTGTAGAGAGGGAATTTGCGGAACATGCAGCCTTACCATCAATGGACAGCCACATGGGCCAAATGCAGGTACAACTGCTTGTCAGTTACATATGCGCTACTTCAAAGATGGAGAAACCATCACTGTTGAACCGTTTAGAGCTGGTGCTTTTCCTGTCGTCAAGGATCTTGTAGTAGACAGAGGTGCTCTCGACCGTATCGTTCAGGCAGGAGGATTTGTATCTGTCAATGCCGGTCAGGCACAGGATGGAAATGCTATTCCTATAGAAAAGGAGCGAGCCAGCCAATCCTTTGAATCTGCTGCCTGTATCGGGTGCGGTGCCTGTGTGGCAGCTTGTCCTAATGGATCTGCGATGCTGTTTACATCTGCCAAAGTACGTCATTTGGGTTTACTCCCTCAAGGTGAGGTTGAAGAAGAGCAGCGTGTACAAAATATGGTTGCTCAGATGGATCATGAAGGTTTTGGAATGTGTAGCAATATCGGTGCCTGTGAAGCAGAGTGCCCTAAAGAAATTAAATTGTACAATATTGCTTACATGAACAGAGCCTATTTCAAAGCTGTATTTACCGGAGAATAGTAATTAGAATATGATAGGATAACAGACTATGTACATAATTTGTTATATCTTCTAACACCATTTGAGCAAATACATTATAAAAAAGCCATCCGTACAATGTCCGGATGGCTTTTTTTTACATCACATATATTTTTTACCCCGATTTATAAATCCTTCTTTTTGAATTTAATCAACGATATCCAGTAGGGAATGATTACCCACAGCATCAACAAAACTATTGTAATGATATATCCATAGAAATTTCCAAAAAATTTCTTAAAAATTGCTCCCGTGTAACCCATGAGCGCAGATTCATCAATCTGAAGCAACATCTGAATCCTCGCCAGGTCTATAGGATTTAAGGATGAAAATAACGCCATAGGTTTTTCTATAGGATAGTCTGCAAACTGAAACATCAGGAATAATAACAGACCATCGTAGATCAACGTAAGAAACAGCCAGATCATTATGGACAAACCTATACCTCTCGCTTTATCTTTTGTTATTATGGAACCCATCAAAGCCAGAGCTGTAAAAATAGATCCTATAAACAATCCAGTCAACAAGACACTCAATCCTATCAGGTTGGATGAGAAAATCATCACAGGAATACCGATGCCTATGAGAAATGCCAGATTAACCGCTATAAGCAACGCTATGAAAATACTATTCCAAATTGTACTTCTTTTGATGGGTTGACTCACAAGTAACTCAATAAACTCCCTGCTATTATAAATGTAAATATTTCCAAAAATAATGGAAACAAGTGGCACAGAGAGTAGAATGATATTCAGTAGCGATAAAGCACCTTTGGCTGAACTACTCTCAAGGCTGAACACACTCCATCCAAAAGCCGCTAAAAACAAGGTATAAATGATGATAACCTTACTTTTTAGAATATCCTTAATAACTAATCCTATCAGTTTGTTCATCCTTTTAAATTTTTGAGCAGATAACTAATTGCTTTTGATATCAATGGCTGCCCTGTTTCTTCGAGTAGACTTTCGATATCTTTATAAAAAACAATCTTACCTTCTTCCATAAATACAATATGTGATAATACATCATTCAGTTCATTCAACAGATGAGATGTAATAATTATCAATTTTCCATTATTGCGTTCTTTCTTAATTTTGTCCCTGAGTATTTCAGATGCCAACGGATCAAGTCCTGCAGTAGGTTCATCCAAAATCAGTATTTTCGGATTGAACATAAAGGCTATTGTTGCACTTACTTTCTGGATGGTGCCTCCTGATAATGCATGCATTTTTTTATCCTTCATGGAATCCAGATTAAATGCATCCCATAATTCTAGGTCTAAAACCTGTTCGTTGTTGCGGATACTTTTTATCATATCCACGACCTGTCCAATGGACATATTCTCCGGATACCTGCCTATCTGTGGCATATACCCTATCAAGGACTTATAGGATACATCGTTTTTTATGCTTTTACCGTCTATCAGAATATCACCTGCTGTAGGTACGACAATACTTAAAATAGACTTTATCATGGTCGTTTTACCACATGCGTTGGGTCCGATCAGACCGATACACTGTTCACTGCCCAGTTTAAGGTTTACATTATTCAGGGCGTGTGTTAATCCGAAGTTTTTAGAAACTTCTTTTAATTCAATCATACTTATACGGTTTAAATGCCGGGGTTAAATCTACAAATGCTTCCGGAGTTATACTGGGTATCAGACGTTCAGTCCTATCCATCAAAGTCACCATAAAACTCCTGAATAAAAGCATGGAAATAGGATTTTGTTCAATAACATAAGAATAAACACTCAACGGATGATACGGAATGTCACCTATCCCGTCCTTATCCAGGTCATATCCTTCGTATTTGTCCCAGTAATTCTTCTTAAAATAGCTCATCACCAACGATCCGTTGGTAGCCACGTCAAATGTATTTGCTGTAAAGTTATTTTCGAAGATCTGATTATCTTCACAATTCGCCTGCACCTTCATACCCCAGCCATTTTCTGTAATAATATTCTTGGTAATGATATTGCGGTTGGCCCCTTCCAGAAACATAGCTATCGTATTTCCCTGAAATCGATTACCCTTGATATAAGAGTCAGATATGTCTTTCAGCAAGAGTCCATAGCACGCATCACCTGTATTATTGATGAAGGTATTATTAGCCATAAAAACATGCTTGGTATACATCACTGCTATTCCTGCCCCATTATTTTCAAATATATTGGTGAAATAGGAATCGTTATGTGAAAACATAAAATGCAGTCCGTACCTGATATTATTACGGGCTATATTTCTCCAAACAATGGATTCCTTTACAAATTCAAAGTAGATACCATCCCTGTGTCCTTCTATGACATTGTGGATAATCTGCAGACTGTCACTTTTCCAGCAGTGGATTCCATTACCGGAATTTTGTTCATCATGCGCATTGGACTTAATGATATTATCCTTTACCAGACAGTGCTTGCTGTACTGCAGGTAGATGGCAAAAAAATTATTATCAAGTACATTATCTACTATGCTGACCCATCTCCTGTCATAAACTTTGATACCTCCGATATCATTGATGGAAGATACACCGGAGTTTTGAATTCTGAATCCCTTAAAAACCACACTGTCTGCCTTGATGGATACAACTTCATGCTTATGTTCTCCATCCAGAATGGGACGATCAACACCTATCATCGTTATTTTTTTGTCAACAATAACAGGGCATTCTTTATACATACCACTATTGATAAATATAGTATCACCATCAAGTGCACTGTCTATGGCAGCTTTAATGGTTTTATACTGATGCTTACTTCCTACCTGTATTTGTTTTGCCTGAACAATGTTCGAAATAAATAAGAGTAGAAGTATAACATATAATAATCTGATCATGAATGAAAAATTATTGAACCAAAGCCGACCACTGTATCAATTCTCCATTCATTTTAGTCTGATACGTTTTGGCTTCGTCTTCAGTTTTAAAGGCGGCAATATTGCCGTTCATGGGGCTTTTAAAATCCGGGCTTTTGACATAAAATGCAGATTCAGCAGGTATAAGCTCATTATTGCCCAGATAATAATGAATATAGGTTGCCTTTCTCTCCATTTCCGGATGTTCTTCAATATAATCCCTGACACAGAACATATCATCAAACATATATACCCTACCTTTTTGGGTAATGATTTCTCCTGCAAACTGACCATTGGAAATAGTCATTTTACAATGTTCACAAGCATCCTTGTTTAAAGTTATAGGTTGAGGACCATCCGGTGCACATGAATATAAAAATAATGGCAATAACCAGATGGCTAAACTAGACTTTTTTTTTAATATTTTATCCAGGTATCCTGCTTCAAACATGGCAACAAAAAATATAATGGCTCCTCCTCCGAACATTAGCCATCCACCAATATCCGGAATAGAATAAACACCAAAATTAAGCAATTGTTTAAATCCAATCATAGGTGGCTGATATGCCATACCCGGTACAACAATAGCTGCGTTAGGATCCAGGTCATGTCCATAATCATACAACCATCTCCAGAAGTCGTACATAGACAATATACCAAACAAAATAAATAATACCAAAACTGTATATACAAATTTTTTATTCCTTATTAAGCCGGCTACAATGGCCAACAGAGCGAAAAAACCTAGAATATATGGCAGAACTGAAAATTCAACAAATTCTTCTGCATGCAGGGTTTTCATTCCTATATAATGATTCAGACCATTGATGATATCTACATCTCCGCCTATTTTATTGGAATGAATATACAGATTCAAGCCTTCAGGATACTGAGGTGCATCCATTTCGATACGCCATAAAGGTTGAAATATAGAACCCAATATAAATATTCCGGCCAAGATTAAAAGAAGTGAGGAAGTTTTGGAGATTTTATTATTCTTAATCATTGTTTGATATTTTTATATATTGACAAAATGTTGGTAAGCCATAACAAGTTATGCCTACCAACATATCTTATGGTAACAATTTTATTCGAAAAATCATGTTTACAAATGCGAAAAAATCATTATGATCACACACATTATTAATTAGGGTTAACAATCAGGGATAAGTGATTTATCCCTGATTGTTATTATGTTATTTTTTAGGTAACTCCTCAGGAGTTTTATTTAAAGAATAAGACAATGGAACTTTACTTCCAGCTGGTGATACACGGATATATCCCTGCATTTCCTGATGCAATGCACTACAGAAGTCTGTACAATAGAATGGGAACATTCCTACTCTGTCAGCATTCCATTTCAATGTGGTTGTTTCACCTGGCATGATTAATAATTCCCCATTATTAGCACCTTTGATTGCAAATCCGTGAGGTACATCCCAATCCTGTTCAAGGTTGGTCACATGGAAATAAACTTCGTCTCCTACCTGAATACCTTCAATATTGTCAGGTGCGAAGTGAGAACGGATAGACGTCATGTAAACATGTACTTTTTTACCTTCTCTGACAACTTTTGTCTGATCTTCGCCTTTAGCTACATAAGGATGTTCATTTTCAGAAATATTGTATATTTTCAACTGACCATTGTTTCTTATCAAATCTGCTGCTACAGCCTGAGCATAGTGAGGTTCGCCGATTGTTGGATAGTCAAGAATCAACTGCATTTTATCACCACTTATATCATATAACTGCGCACTCTGAGTCAATTCAGGTCCTGTAGGTAAATATCTGTCCTTAGTAATCTTGTTATAAGCTATAACATATTTACCATAAGGCTTTCTTGTATTTCCTCCAGGTACACATAAGTGACCAACTGAATAATACGTAGGAACTCTGTCTAAAACTTTAAGGTCTTTAACATTCCACTTCACTACTTCAGAAGATACAAAGAAAGAAGTATATGCATTTCCTTTATCATCAAACTCAGTATGTAAAGGTCCTAAACCTGGCTTCTGCACTTCACCATAGAGTGCTTCTTCATACTTGATGACAGGGATTCCACCATAATCACCTTCATATTTTTTACCAGCAATAGCCTTCTGTATCTTGTCGAAGCTGAATACAGGTAATAAGGCAGCCAATTTACCACTACCTACGATGTACTCTCCTGTAGGATCCACATCACATCCGTGAGGTGATTTTGGACAAGGGATTAAGTAACAAATATCTTTAAGTTCTGCTGCATCCAAAACAATAACTTCTTCCTTAATAGTTGAAGTTGCAGAGTGCGTTTTCTCATTCCACTTGTTATGTGCATATTTTACTTTTTGCTTTACACCTTTACCCGCTTTCAAATATTCTTCAGCTTTTTTCCAGTTAACTGCCATGATAAAGTCCTTATCATTTTTGGAAGCATTTACCTCAAGTAAAGTATTTGCCTGCTCAGTATTGTAACAACTAAAGAAGAACCAACCATGAGATTTAGCTTTTCCTGCTCTTGCAAGGTCAAAGTTAACACCAGGAGTTCTGATCTGGAATGCAAGATTCATATCACCTGAATTAGGATCTACACTTACAAAACTGATATGACCCTTGAAATTTTGCTTATAGGATGAAATAGGAACATCTCCATTATCATTGTCTCCAGGTACACTAAAACGTGTTCCTGCAACAACATATTCTGTATTTTCAGTTCCATAAGGTGAACTGTGGTTACCTGCACTGTTCGGCAATTCAATAATTTCTGCAGTTCTGAATGTTTTCAAATCTATTCTTGCCAAACGAGGTGTGTTATTGGCATTTCCAAATGCCCATTTGCCATCATACATTCCTTCTTTCTGTGACATTTCTACGTGGTGGAAGTCATCCCAGGGAACAAAACCGTGTGATGTATTCAACATAGGTTTTGTTTCTTCACTGTATCCCCAACCCTTTTCAGGATCTACAGAGAATACAGGAATTACCTTAAGCATACGTCCGCTTGGAATTCCATAAACAGACATTTGTCCGCTGAATCCACCACTCACGAAGTTGTAGAATTCATCGTATTGTCCAGGAGCAACAAAGGATTTATTACCTGAGTCTCCCTGTACTGCAGTTCCCGCGTTTTTAGGCTTACAAGAAGTAATTGCCATAGCCAAAACGGCGAATAATATCAGACTGATCTTACTAAAATTGGTTTTCATATATTAAATTATTAATTGATAAAAGTTATTTAACACCATCGTTTTCTCTCATAAATTCCAATATATCCCTTGCTTCATCATCTGTCAGATTCTGATTAGGCATACGTACCAAACAAAGTTCCAACTGTGCCTGTAATACCGGATCCTTGTCGATCATCTCATCAGGATTAGTAATGAAATTCATTATCCAGAATGGTTTCTGACGCTCAGTAACACCTTTCCAACCCGGACCTACTAATTTCTCATCTGTAAGTTTGTGACAAGCTGAACATTTAACCTTCTGAATTTCGTGTCCTCTGTCTGCCATAGCTTTGTCAAGAGTTGCACCTAAAACAACATTCTCTTCGTTAAATTTTCCAGCACCCCTATCCGGATCATAATCACTTGGATTGGCTTGTGTTTCCTGTGGAGCAGCAGCATCTCCTGTTTCTGCTGTAGACTTTTGTGAAGGACCGCCACAGGCGATCAAAAAAGCAAGTAAAATACTTCCTAATAAAATTCTAAATTGTACCATAATTTTTTAATTTTAATTTCTGTGACAAAATTCTAAATATTTGTGAAATATACTAATGATTAAACTCATCAAATGTTAAATATATTTTATGATATAAATCACTATTGACAAACTCACTGTTAAAAACATTATTGCAAATCCAATAATTGCAATAATATATATGTGATTGTGTACATATTACATATTATACAATAATAAAATATAAAATAAATGAATGATTATGAATACTTATAGGATATAAGTTAACGTTCCGTTAATGACATTCATTTTACACACTTCTATCTAAGACAACCATGTCGGAGAACTTAAACGATTAACATTTTGATATTCATCAAAAAATTTCAGCATGAACCTTTCTACCTCATTTGAATGAAATGATTATCCTTTTTTACAATAGTATAATCCATAATAAAAACGGAATCCGGTATCCAATACTGTAATTAATATGGTCTTTGGTCTGAATTTTCCATGTAGTTAATAAAAGCCCTGTTGACTACTCTATTCCCTCCGGGTGTAGGGTAATTTCCTGAAAAATACCAGTCTCCATGGTTATTTGGACATGCACTGTGCAAATGCTCTATACTCTGAAAAATAACATGCACATCACAGTCGATATTATCGGGTGTTATCAATTCAGATATTTTATCAGATATCTGATTATAAGTATACAGATCATATAGCTCCCTTACACAATTGTCTATCTCATCAACCGGTAATTTTTCCTGCTCCTTGCATTTATTGTAAACTTCAGTCAGCATATGCTCTTTATTTTCTTCTTTAAGCAAGCTTATCAATGCTCTGAATGCCACAAATTCGTTCATTTTTGACATATCTATCCCATAGCAATCGGGATACCTTACCTGAGGTGCTGATGACACAATGATGATTTTTTTAGGTCGCAAAGTAGACAATATAGAAATGATACTGTCTTTCAGGGTTGTACCTCTGACTATGGAATCATCAATGAGAACCAATGTATCCCTGTTATCGTAAACAATACCGTATGTAACGTCATACACATGAGATACAAGAATATCGCGCGATGCTTTATCCGCTATGAATGTTCTTATTTTTTCATCTTTGACTGCCAGTTTTTCAGCACGAACTGATATGCTAAGGATATCATTTAGAGTTGTTTCATCCAATTTATTATCGGATAAAAGAGATAATATCTTTTCTTTTTTAATACTATTCAGGCGAGCTTCCAGTCCTTTGATCATACCAAAGAATGCAACTTCTGCAGTATTGGGAATAAATGAAAATATTGTATTATCCAGATCATGGTCAATAGCTTTTAATATTGAATCAGCCAACTTTTCGCCTAACAGTTTTCTCTCAAGATAGATATCTCTGTCTGTTCCTCTGCTAAAATATATTCGTTCAAAGCTGCATGGTGAAGGATGTACCGGTTCTTTACATAATTCTTCACTGATATGTCCATCTTTTTTAATGATCAGCGCGTGCCCCGGTTTAAGTTCCGCCACCTGAGCATATCTAACTCCAAGGCAAGTCTGAATTGCTGGGCGTTCAGATGCTACAACAACTATTTCGTCATCGTGGTAATAGTAAGCCGGACGAATACCTGCCGGATCTCTAAGTACGAAGGCATCACCGTGGCCTATCAATCCGGCCATAACATATCCACCGTCAAATTTTCTTACAGAACGCTGCAACATCTTTTGGATATCCAGGTGGTCTATAATCAATTTGCTGATCTCCTCGTTACTGTGACCTTCTCGTTTGAACCAATCAAAAAGCCGTTGAACCTCATCGTCCAGAAAATGTCCGATTTTCTCCAGTACTGTGATTGTATCGGATTTTTTCATAGGATGTTGTCCGTAGGAAAGTAGCTCCTGGAATAGCTCGTCCACGTTCGTCAGATTAAAATTACCAGCAATAATCAGATTTCGGGTAATCCAGTTATTATGACGAATGAAGGGATGAACAGATTCGATTGTATTGACGCCATGCGTTCCGTATCTCAGATGTCCAAGCAGCAATTCACCTACAAAAGGTACATTATCTTTCAACCATTGCGGATCATTGAGCTGCTGAGGTGAAAGGTGGTTGAAATTAGAAAAGACGCTCTTGAACAAGTCCTGAAGATATTGTGGACTATTACTTCTCTGTCTGTCAATATAAGGTACACCCGGTTGACTATCGAGCTTTATATTGACTAAACCGGCACCATCCTGACCTCTGTTGCGTTGTTTCTGAAGTAACAAATGCATCTTGTTAAGTCCATAGAGGGCAGTACCATACTTTTCATAATAATAATCAAGTGGTTTGAGCAGTCTTACTAATGCCAGACCGCATTCATGCTGGATTTGTTCACTCATTTATTGTGCAGGCTATATATATTGATCATTAGCACAAAGGTAAGGAGATTATCAGCAATTTAAGTCAGCAAAATCCAAGAGTTTTCAGAATTTACATATAAAATTCTACTCAGGACATCAACTGATATGCTAACAAGGCTCCAAGATAAGCCATTACACCCATAAACAGGAATTGAATAGCCGGCCATTTCCAGCTCATTGTTTCTCTACGTACGATAGCAAGCGTACTCATACATTGCATGGCAAATACATAAAAAATCAACAATGATAATGAGGTTGCCCTGTCGTAAACTTTTTCATTGGTACCGGGTCGCACTTCAGCTGACATTTTTTCTCGTATAGTTTTCTCGTCACTTTCACTTCCTATACTATATATTGTTGCCATAGTACCTACAAATACTTCTCTGGCGGCAAATGATGTCAACAACGCTATCCCCATCTTCCAGTCATATCCAAGCGGACGTATCGCAGGTTCAATCCATTTGCCCATGATACCTATATATGATGATTCGAGTTTTAGGGATGCTATATGATTATCTGTTTCTTGTTCAGACCATTTATTCACCATACTGAGTTCTTTACCTGATTCTTCAGCATTTTCCATATTATCACCCGGACCATAGCTTGCTAAAAACCATAAAACAACAGAAATCATCATAATGATTTTTCCGGCACCAACTATAAAAGATTCTACTTTTTTCTTAACGGTCATCAGTACATTGCCCCATAAAGGTGTTTTATAATCGGGTAATTCCATCATAAGAAAGGACGTTGACTCACTTTTAAGAATAAACTTTAATATCAGTGACACCAGAAACACACCTACTATACCTAACATATACAATCCCATCATTGCCAGTCCCTGAGCCTGAAATATACCAATCCTAACATCGGGAACAACAAAACCGATGAGTACTGCGTATATGGGCAGTCTGGCACTACAGCTGATTAACGGGCTTACCAGGATGGTTATCAGTCTTTCCTTTTTGTCACTAATGGTTCTGGTAGCCATAATCGCCGGAATGGCACACGCACCACTCGATATCAAAGAAACTACGCTTCTTCCGTTCATACCCATCTTATGCATGATGGCATCAAACATGAAAACGACCCTGCTCATATATCCGGATTCTTCCAGTATGGTTATCAGTAAAAATAGAATGGCTATCTGTGGTACAAATACAACGATTCCACCCAAACCTGCCAAAACACCATTGACAAGCAGATCTGAAAACCAGCCGTCACCCAATATTCGTGCTGTCCAGGAGCCTCCGATTGCAAATCCCTTTTCAATCCATTCCATAGGATATTCAGCCCATGAAAATATAGCCTGAAAGACAAAAAGCATTACTACAAAAAATATGACCGGACCCAATATCCTGTGTGTTACGATACTGTCAATTTTTTCTGTCAATGTCACCTTTCCGGATACTTTTCCGGTAACAGCCTTTTGAAGAATGGACACATGCGTATCGAACCTACTCATTGTTTCACGGATTTGTCCTCTCAGATCTGCAAAATCATTTGTCTTTACAATGATGTCAATTTTATTTTTTTGGTCACCACTCAGAAAATCAATCCAGCCATTGTGATGTGCTATGAGTTTTGCCTGATAGAGATTTTTACAAGGAATAACCTCCATAACTTCATGTGCAACCTTCTCTTCTACCCTATCCAATCTGAAAAGTGACTTCCTGTTTTCAGATGACGTATGTATCAGGTTGTCTTGTATAGCTTCAATAATCTTATCCATGTTGAGGCCTTCTCTGACGGAAACAGACAAAACATCACAATTCAAAAAATCAGATATTACCTGATTATCAATTTTTGTTGCATTCTGTTCTAATAAATCAGCCATGTTTAGCACAAAAACCATTGGGATGTCCAAATCCCGGATTTGTGCCGCAAACAACAAATGCCTTTCCAACTGAGTAGCATCGGCAACATATACAACCAAATCGGGATAGTTGAAATCCTGTGGATTCAGTAATGACTGAATTACAATACGTTCATCCAGTGAATTGGGAAAAACACTGTATGTGCCCGGAAAATCAATAATTTTAATGGTTTGATTTTCAAGTTGCAGTTTACCTATTTTTTTTTCTACTGTGACACCAGGAAAATTGGATACTTTTTGTTTTAATCCTGTCAGAAAATTAAACAAAGAAGATTTTCCGGAATTGGGATTACCAAGCAGTGCTACAATGGGTTGTGAGGCGTGTTGTATCATATAATTTCTTCGATTATGATCGATTCAGCTTCTGCCGCGCGAATCGCTAACTGATGATTGTCTAATTTTATATAAAACACGTTGCCAAAAGGTGCTTTTCTGACCATTTTTACAACAGCATCGGGTAAAACACCCAAAGCAAGAAGTTTACCTGCGTATTGATTTTCGATTAAAACTTTGACAATACCTGACCTGCCGGGTCTCAATAACAATAATGGTTTTTGTACATCCACGTCTGAAGACATTGGTTATTATTTAGACTAATTATAAATTGCAAAGATAATACAAGTATAAAACAGTTCAAAATGTTTAGTAATAATTATTATTAATGAGCCTATATAAAATATTTATAATATCGGCTGTACTTGATTATTTGAAAAGACATTACAATATATAATAGATAATAAATCACCAATTATATGATATCAAAGTTTGATTATCACACATCCTATCACAGAACACACCCTGTATTTAAGACTACAATGTCTTTTATCATGCAAGTCATGTCATTTGCACAAAGTTTTATTCATTTCGTGTATTAGTTATAATGTAGTTATGTTTATAATGTAATTTTATAGGTTCACAGCGAATAAACTATCATAGATTTGTGCCTGTAAAATTTTCAAACAAAGCTCTCTTACTAAATATACATTTTTTCCCTACATTTGTAATTCATTTAGCTGTAACACAAACACAAACTTTTTGTAATTAATCGATTCTGAAATGTACGAACATCTGCTTTCTCCTTTAGATCTTGGGATTACAACTCTCAAAAACAGAGTTATAATGGGCTCCATGCATACAAATCTGGAAGAAATTCCAGGTGGATTCGAACGTGCTGCTGTCTATTTTGCTGAGAGAGCCCGTGGTCAGGCAGCACTAATCGTTACAGGTGGTATAGCACCCAATGAAGAAGGGTATATAACACCCAAAAGTGCAAAACTTAGCACTATAGAGGAAGTAGCACAACACAAATTAATCACAGAGGCTGTTCATAGGGAAAATGGAAAAATATGCATGCAGATTCTGCATACAGGCAGATATGGTTATCATTCAGGCATTGTAGCTCCGTCAGCACTTCAGGCGCCTATAAATTTTTTCAAACCCAGAGCCATGACAGAAGAAGACATTCAACGTACCATCAGTGACTATGTACAATGTGCTGTATTGGCACAGAAAGCAGGATACGACGGAGTAGAAATCATGGGTTCAGAAGGATACCTCATCAACCAGTTTATAGTTACCAGGACCAATCAAAGGACAGATAATTGGGGCGGCAGTTACAAAAACAGGATACAATTCCCTATCGAAATCGTACGAAAGACACGTGAGGCAACAGGTAAAAACTTTATAATCATATATCGGCTTTCCATGCTGGATCTGGTCGAAAACGGTTCGACCTGGGAGGAAGTTGTTGTACTGGCCAAGGAAATTGAAAAAGCCGGAGCAACCATAATTAATACCGGTATCGGATGGCATGAGGCTCGTATTCCTACCATAGCTACCATGGTGCCAAGGAAGGCATTTGCATGGGTAACAAAAAGATTGAAAGGCGAAGTCAATATACCTCTGATTGCCGTCAACAGAATTAACACGCCTGAAGTAGCAGAGGAAGTCCTGGCTGAAGGATGTGCTGATTTGGTTTCCATGGCCAGACCATTTTTAGCAGATCCTGAAATAATCCTGAAAACGATGGAAGGTCGTACTGATGAAATCAACTCCTGTATTGCATGTAATCAGGCTTGTCTCGATCATACGTTTCAGTTGAAGATATCATCATGTCTCGTTAACCCTAGAGCTTGTCATGAAACCGAGTTACAATATCTGCCAACCACCCACCCAAAACAAATAGCAGTAGTAGGCGCCGGACCCGCCGGTCTTGCTTTTGCACATATAGCAGCTTTGCGGGGACATAAGGTTACATTGTATGAAGCTGACAATCAACTGGGTGGTCAATTCAACTATGCTAAAATCATTCCCGGAAAAAGTGACTATGGCGATACAATCCGGTTTTATACCAGTATGATGAAAAAATATAATGTCCATGTCATACTAAACCACCGTGTACAAGCAAGGGATCTGTTGGATCACAACTATGACGAAATCGTTCTTGCGGATGGTATCGAACCACGACAGATTACCATAGAAGGCCACGATCACCCCAAAGTAGTATCCTATACGGACGTATTGTCTCAAAAGGTTAATATTGGAAAAAGGGCTGCCATCATTGGTGCAGGTGGTATCGGATTTGACGTAGCAACTTTTCTGACACATCAAACGCCTAACGATGACGTAATTAGTGAATTCCTTAAAGAATGGGGAGTTGACCGCGAATATCAGGATGCCGGAGGGCTTTCAAAACCTAAACCTAATCAACCTGCCAGAGAAGTTTACCTGCTTAAAAGATCAGGTGGCAAACATGGATCCACCTTAGGGAAAACAACGGGTTGGATTCATAAAGCTCATTTAACATCACAGCATGTACAAATGCTCTCAGATGTTGAGTATCTGAAAATAGATGATGAGGGATTACATATATCCATCAAGGATGATTATCAAGTTTTAAATGTAGACCACATTATAGTATGTGCCGGTCAATTATCATCCCGCAACCTGTACAATACTTTAATTACACAAGGTCTGCAGCCACATCTTATCGGAGGTGCAGAAGAAGCCAAAGAGTTGGATGCCAAAACAGCCATCCATCAGGGATGCACCCTGGCAGCAAGATTGTAAGTAAATAATTAAAAACAAGGTTATTCTACTTCAACCTAATCCCAATTATTTCTCTTACTTGACGTACTTTTTAAAAATTTTAATGTCTGCAAGGATTGTTGCACATGGAGGAAGAGACGATAGCAAACTCCAGGCAACTTCTCTCTTCGGCCATTTCATTTTTGTAGAAACCAACAAAACGAGAAATACAAATCCCAAAAAAAGGAATCCATGAATCCTGCCTATAAAATTCATATATTCAGTATGGTCATGTACATATTTCAGATACATCGCAACCAATAATGCTAACCAGGATATTGCTTCGAGGACTGCAATTATCCGCAGTGCTTTTAATTTCATCTGTTCCGTCATAAAATCGAAAAATTTGGTCAAAGATATCTAATTATTCTACTTATAGCCATAAAATCCGCTCTTTATGACATTAATGTGAAAATTTATCAGCGATTGTACCCATAATTTATAGGAATTAAAAAATTATGATCATTAATCCATAGGGATATAATTTTTTTGCTATGTCAACTTTATTACTTGAATGTAAGCTTTATAGAAATAACCAAGTGCAAAAATAAGTCGACTAATCAACTCATTCACAATTAAAAAAAAAGAGCTGCCATGCAATGCAGGCAGCTCATTTAATGGTTGATTCAACAATTATAGTGTTTATCTGATATTTAACATCTTACCAGTTTTAACCTGTCCGCCGAACTTCAATTCATAAAGCAACATACCGGTTACACCGATATCTTCAGAGGAAATGCGCAAAGTATTTTCTCCCTGTTTGAAGTTCTCATTGTGCATATATACTACTTTACCTGTTACATCTGTGATTCTTACATTCACTTCTCCACTCTTAGGCAAATAGAAATTAATCTGTGTTTCATTATTCCATGGGTTCGGTACATTTCCGTGTATTTCAAATGTACTTGAATTGTCCCTGATTACTCTCAACCCTAATTTATCAGCCTTAAGTGATTTGCCATAGAATTCGGGACGAATATTGTTATCTGAAAGCAGATATATTGCATTTGCAGTATTCATCTCATTCTCCATTTCAGCATGAATATAAAACAATATATCACCTGAACTTACACGCTCAATTTCTGCCTTATTCCATGAAATTTTCAATACATTATCTGAATAGCTGAAATTATCAGCATAAATTGAAAGTTTAGCAGGAATGACATAAACTTCCCTGGCACCCATAACTGATAATGCCAACTGGAAACCTGCCATTTCAATATCCTTATCTGCATAAACCGGAATAATATTTTTACCTTTATTCAGCGTCTGGTCAGGGAAATTCATATACAATCCGACAGATCTCTTCTCTGTACCATAATTCATTCCGTTTGCCTGATAACTATCATTCACATCACCCGTTTTGATACCTACCCAGTTGATGTTCATATTACTACCCAAAACAGGTATATGATAATTCTCTGGTAATATCTCCAGGAAAGGATCCTTGATTTCCGGGAAAACATAATTCCTGTCTACCATACGCCAGCTCGTATTATTAGGGAAGTGATCATATACTCCCAGAATCAATTTACGCAACTGACTGATATCCTGTGCTGTAATTCGCTCATCATTATTGACATCTGCCGCTATTACCTTATAAGGGCTATCCAAAGGTTCCAAATCAAGGATATGTCTCTGCATATAAACAAGGTCTAATGTAGACACACCATCCAATGGATCCGTATTTCGTTCAGGAATAACATCATAAGTTCCACCGCCTTGCATAGGTGGAAATTCGTAGTGTCCCGAAGATCCTGACTTAACATTTGGTAATCCACTGCCCAACAGTTGAACTTCAACTCCCGGCACTACTTCACCATATGCAGTTTTTATATCACCATCCACCCTTAATGTAATGGAATCCGGACAGAATGGTGCATAAATATTTGTCAATCCTACCAATGAATTGCATAAGGTATATGGTGCTGAAGCTCCTTCATACCAAAAATAAATATTAATACCAATCGGAGAGAATGGCAAGTCGGCACAAGTATATGTCCTGACTGTATCCGTAATATCTACATTACTGAATGAAGCAATAATTTTGGCTGTAGCCGGGCATCCCTGAGTGATTCTGACATGGTCTGCAACAAAATCATCAACAGTAAGGGAACCATCCAATTCAGGATATGTTTTTACACAAACCAAATGCTCCTCAACCCCAACGACTATTAATACAAACCTGAATGAATCCCTTAAAGTGGTGTCACAATTAGATACTGCTACCAATTCAAAATCGTGTTCTCCATCTGTATAATCTCCATTTAAATTAAAATCATTTACCACTGTACCATTAACATAAAATGTAAGGTTGCAACCGGTAACCGTATGTAAGACATTACCCTCCAATTTAGCCTCACAAGTTGTGGAATCTCTATAGATGTAGATCGTATCCGGACCGGAAATTACAGGTGGAATTATCTGTACAGTAATATTCTGAACATGTGACCAGATACCATTATTTGTTCCTGTCTCCAACTGACATGAATCTACAACGGTCCAGGTACGTTCAAATTGACCTTCGCATAAAGATGGTGGTATATTATCAACATATGACACGTCTATATTTCCGCATTTAAATTGACCTGTATCTATGTCTGTAAATCCAATACTTGACGGATCCGTTGAATCGCAATCTGTAATAGTTACATCATCCGGGAAATTAATATCATCAATTGTCATTGGATCATCATTGAATACGGTTATCAATTGTACACATTGGGACGAATTACCTGAAAAATCAGTTGCAGTAAATGTTCTGGTAATGAGTCCAACATTACACTCATTAACATCTATTATACTTTCTTCATCCAATTGTAACTGAACAAGACAATTATCTGTAACTATGGCATTGCCGTAAGATGACAATGGCAAAGTAGGGTCATATACATCACAACTGATATTTACATTCGATGGACAAATCAATGATGGTTTCAATGTATCCAACACGGTTACCAAAGCAGTACAGGTTAATGTATCATGCGTTGTTTCATTTACAACTGTTAGTGTAACAACAACCGGATCCGGCAATGTAGCATCATTGCAATTCAGTACATTCGGAGTGACAAAAGCCGATATATTGCTACATGCTCCTATATGTCCTGTACTAATATCCTCCGGATCTATTGTTACTGTACCGGTACCATCCAGATAAACTGTAATATCCTGAGTCGAACATACTAAATCTCCCTGATCAACATTGATTGTAGCATATGCCGTATCTCTGCACGAATGTCCATCGACAACTATCACCCATATGGTTGTAGTATCATTGAGAACCAACTGAATACTTGGTGTGGTTGCACCTGTGCTCCATTCGTATTTGACACCACCAAATGCAGAATATGTTACTGTATCACCAGCACAAATATTCAATTCCCCAATAATCCCTATAGAATCCTGAGGATAGATATTTACTGTATGTTCAGCAGTATCCTTACACCCATTACTATCAGTACCCGTAACCGAATATGTAGTTGATGTTGAAGGTATAACAGTAATGGACGATGTAGTTTCACCGGTACTCCATACATAAGATACACCACCAATAGCACTTAATATAGCCTGTGTATTGGCACAAACCGAATCAACACCAACTATTGAAATATTGGGCAATGGTAGTACATCTACTGTAATTTGAGCCGTATTAATACAGCCTCTGCTATCTGTACCTGTCACCGAATATATAGTTGATGTAACAGGATCCACTACGATTGATGCTGTTGTTTCCCCTGTACTCCATACATAGGTTATTGCACCCGTTGCAGTAAGTGTAATTGAATCATTAATACAAACCTGATTATCTCCCGTGATTAAAATAACCGGCAACGGGAATAATTCAACAGTTTTACTTGCAGACCCATTACATCCATTGGTATCCTGAATGGTAACACTATAAGATGTAGCCTGTGCAGGCGTGACTGTAATACTTGAAGTTGTCTCACCGGTACTCCATATATAGGAAACGGCTGTTCCTCCATTCAACACTGCAGTAAGTACTGTAGATGTTCCTGTACAAATTGTATCAGCACCTATTATGGATGCCTGAATTGTCAAACCATTTACAGTAACTAATATTGATGCCACATTGGAACATCCATTTGCATCGGTTGCCGTCACCGAGTAAGTTGTAGATACAGGTGGGCTTACAGTAATGGATGCTGTCGTGGCACCGGTACTCCATATATAACTCACGCCTCCGGAAGCTGTCAACGTCGTTTCTTCGTTGATACATATGGATGTATTTCCATTTATATTTACTATAGGCAACTGATTGACACTTACTACTTTGGAAGCTGTCGATACACATCCGAAACTATTGGTAACTGTAACAAAATAAGTAGTGGCTGATGTTGGAGTAACTGTGATTGAAGCTGTTGTAGCTCCCGTACTCCAAAGGTAACTTACGCCTCCGGAAGCAGTTAATGTTGCTGATGAACCGATACAAACTGCATCGGGTCCCGTAATAGCCGCCAAAGGTAAAGGTTGAACAGTTACCAGTTTTGAAGCAGTTCCATTGCATCCATTGATATCCTGGATTGTCACAGAATAATTCGTATTAGAAGTAGGGGAAACTGTGATACTTTGAGTAGTAGCACCTGTACTCCATAGATATGAAGCGGCAGTTCCACCTGTTAGAACTCCTGTCAATACCGTTGATTCACCGCTACAGATTATATCATCTCCTGTAATGGATGCGTTTATTGTCAGTCCATTTACAGTTACCAATATGGAAGCACTGTTTTTACAGCCATTACTATCTGTTGCAGTCACTGAGTATGTAGTTGATACAGATGGACTTACAGTAATGGATGATGTAGTAGCTCCAGTACTCCAAATATAGGTTACACCACCTGAAGCTGTCAGGGTTGTTTCTTCATTGATACAAATGGAAGTATTTCCACTTATGTTTACAATAGGCAACGGATTGACACTTACTACTTTGGAAGCCGTTGATACACATCCAAAACTATTGGTAACTGTCACAGTATATGTTGTTGCTGACGAAGGCGAAACTGTAATGGATGCAGTTGTAGCACCTGTACTCCAAAGGTAACTAACACCTCCTGATGCTGTCAGGGTTGCTGTTGAACCAATACAAACTCCATCAGGACCCGTAATTGATGCCTGAGGCAAACTACGTACAGTTACTAATCTGGAAGCTGCTGCAGTACATCCGTTGCTATCTGTAATAGTTACAGTATATGTTGTACTTGTACCTGGTGAAACTGTAATACTGCTTGTAACTGCACCGGTACTCCATAAATATGATGTAGCAGTACCACCGTTCAGGACACCCTGTAGTGTTGTACTTTCTCCCTGACAAATTTCATTATCTCCTGTAATGGATGCTGAAATACTCAATCCATTAACCTGTACTACTATCGAAGCTTCAGCTGTACATCCATTCACATCGGTAACAGTAACTGTATAAGTAGTCGTTTGAACGGGTGAAACCGTTATGGTTGAGGTAGTTGCTCCCGTACTCCATAAATAATTACTTCCACCTGATGCTGTCAGGTCTGTACTGGATCCTATACATATAAAATTATTACCTGAAATGGTTACGACCGGCAATGGATATACATCTACTTCCTTAGATAGTACTACCTGACAACCTTCAGCACTGGTAATACTTACAGTATATGTTGTTTTAGTAATAGGATCCACGTCAATGGATGCTGTTGTCTCACCTGTATTCCATTCATAGGCCGCTCCTCCGCTTGCTGTCAAAGTTGTACTCTCACCCAAACAAACATTACTTCCTGAAATCTGACCTACAGGATATTTGTTAACTACCAATGTAATACTTGTTTCATCAACACACCTGAATTCATTGGTTACAGTTACACTATATGTTGTAGTAACTGCAGGATTGACAGTAATAGAACTTGTGGTTTCTCCTGTACTCCATAAATATGTTACACTTCCACTGGCAGTTAAAACTACTGTTTCTCCTTCACAAATTGAGGTAGGACCGCTTATCACAGCTACAGCTGGGAAGTTTTCACATATTTTTTCACAGACATCCGAATCGTTATTATCCTGAACATCAACATCCACAATAGTATAGTCCTGATTACCATTACAATCAGTAGCCCATAATTCTACCTGAGTAGGATATCCTACATGATAACACGTAAAACATCTGATGGTATCATTAACATCTGATGAAAAACTAAATTTCAATGGTTCTGTACAGCATATACTTTCACTGCTTTTATCCAATGTTGCAGCTACTATACATGACATTTCAACATCTGCTTCACCATCACCATCCGTATCCCATGGAATAACACTTATAGAAATGCGCTCGACACTTACTACCAATGGCTTGTCATTGTTTACTACTGTGACCAAATGCGTTTTAGTGACAATATTGCCACACTGATCTTCAAATGACCATGTTATTCTGTGTGTTCCTACCGGTAACAATGCATTTAATGACGCTGTATTTCCGTATCCATTGTCTATGACATCATCTGTATGTATATTGTCATTATAGAAATCGATTACGTACCTCCATCTTAATTTATCATCCGGTGTACACAAATCTTTTCCAACAAAGGTCAGGGTAACTCTACCTTCTTCACAGTTTCCTTTATCTGTATAGAAAGTTGTGTCTCTTGGTTCTTCACTAATGAAGAATGGCGATTCTGTATTGGTAACAACGATGACTTGTTGATATTCATAAGGCACATAATTACTTCCTAATCTTTCCATCTCACACCAGTCGATAACTGTCCACTTTCTTACGATTTTATAACACGCATTTTTTATAAAATCATATGTATAATCTCTGTATGTTGCTGCAGCCAAACCACACGCTGCCTGTGTTATGACAGGATATCCATATCCATCCGGAAGATTTTCAGGATCGAGATCTTCAGCTGAACATTTATTGTTAACAGCATAGTCCTTAGGGAAAACTACATCTCTTTCCGGATCAAATATATTACTGTTTTCTACTGTTATTGTTTGCTTACATGTCACAGTATTTACACCATCCGTTCCGCTAAAAGTACGTACAATAGTCCCGGTACGACAAGCACTCAATGTGAATACAGGTTCCAATTCAGTCATCTCTGCACCGCAAGCGTCAAAAACAGTTGCTTTACCATATTGCGTCAGATCCATTCCGGTAAACACAGCACTACAATCGATTGTTATGTCTGCCGGACAAGTTATCACGGGTTTGTGTTTGTCCTGTACTTCTACATTGACCATACAGGAATTACTGTTACCATTAACATCCCAGACTTTTAATACAACTATATTGGTTTGTCCAATATCACCACAGTCAAATTGAATATATTCTTTAAACAATGAATCCGGCAACAAAGGATTGCTTCCCATTCTTGCAATCTTCATATAGCTTATACCGCAGCCATCAAAACTACCATCATCAACATTTTTAGGAAAAAGATATGCATTACCTTTCGTATCAAGACCTACAACAACTATCCCTTTACAAACCACAGTTGGTGCTGTTTTATCTTCAACATGAATAATAAAGGTAGTTGAACTTGAATTTTTACAATTGTCATAAACCGTATATTTTATCAGATGGCTACCTGCACTCAGCGTTATGGAAGAATTGTTTTTGTAATCAGAAATAAATCCTCCGGGATATGTAACATCCACCCGGTAGATTCCGCTACATCCATCCGTAACATAAGCAGGTGGAAGAGGTACTACTGCCTCACAGAAGCTCTGGCCATTCGTAGAAACAGTAATGTCAGACAAAGCTTTAATTGAAGGTGACTCATTGTCTATAATTTCAATCATCTGTTTATGTACAATGACGTCATTGGTTGAACACCAAGCTTCATAAACATACCAACTTCTGACTATTTTTCTTACACATCCGATATATCCCAAATCTTCGTCCTCATACCAAACTGACAGATTGCAAATGTTTTCAAAATCAGGATACAGAGAAATGCCATCCAATGTTGGTACTCCTGTTACAGCAACTGTTGGTATGCCCTTTTCATCTGCAACAAATTGCTGACAGGTAAGCGGATTTCCGTTTAACATTGTGAAATTTGCAGGAATTATGATTTTATCAAGATCAGGACGCTGTAAAGATATCCGCATTTTACATAAAGCAGATTTATTGCCTGATTCATCTGTTGCCTGATAAGTTCGGTCAACAAACATGACAAAATTTGAATTACAATCCAATCTTGTTACTTTCTCATCAACAATAATATTATTAACTATACTGCTACAGTTATCGTACTCAAATGGACCTTTATACTGATCCAGTTTATAGCAAGGTAAAACAATATCCCTGCATATAGAAACAGGTGCTATTTTGTCTTCTACTGTTATATTCGACCAACAGGAATTACCTCCGCATCCTTCCTGTAGAGTAGCCATAACCATTGTACCAATGTGTTCTTTTGTCAAGGTAGCATTTGGGATAAGGTTACCATGCATATCTCTTACCAATACAACGTAAGGTGCTGATGGATTCAGGTTACCTGCTACCAGCATTGAAGGTGTAATAACCAATGTACATGATTTACCCAGACTAACATTAAAGTCACCTACACACGCTATTTCTGATAAATCAGGAGCACCTAATGCTACATTCAGTACTGCAGGAGCAATACAATCTGATGTATTTGCCACCACTTTTATTTCATGATTTCCAACTGAATACCCTGTCCAATCTATTGTATGTGTATTACCGGATACCCCTGACAACAGATTTCCATCTACATACCAGGAATATGAAGTTCCATTCGGAGCGCCTTCAACCTTATATTCTGCACGGGCTGACTCACACAATGACTGCTTACCCTTGAGTACTAATGGTAAAAAAGTACATGTACCTGCTGCTACTTCTACCTGTTCAAGGTCTCCAAAAGCATTTCTGAATCTTATTGCAAAACTTTGCCCATCCAGATGAATTGCACTCAAAGTAAATGTACTGAATACATTGTCCGGAGCTATAGGCGTTTCTGCCAAAAGAGTTCCATCAGCCAATACCAAAGGCGCAGCTGGAGGTAAGGAACTTGTAATATCATACATGCCGTGGGATGATTCGACATACCATCCATCTCCAACAGCACTTACTATCTTAAATGTAGCAACAAACTGACCGTTTTCAGGTGTGGTTGCAGTTCTGCATGCGCTACACGATACGACCTCAATAGGAGGAAACAACAAAACATAATCCAAATCATAATCATCATCATAACTATTACCAAAATCTGGCAACTCCTGAATATCGCCCGGTCCTTCAGGTAAAGATGCAGTATTATCATCAAATTTTACATTAGAAACATCTTTCCCAAATTCATCATAGATATTTCTGATAGCAGCAATATTGACTAATTTCAAGGGAAGAGGAGCATTTTTAGAGATTATAGTTCTAATTGTTGTTTCAAATGACTGACCTGGTTGTAAATTACCATCAAATGTAAGTTCTCTTTCTGCAACTCCATCGACCAATTTCCAATTACTGTCCGACAACTTCATATAATCAGGTAGATAGTCTAACAATTTTATTTTTGAGACTCCATTTGTTCCAGAGTTTATTATGGTTATATTGAAATCAACATAATCACCCGGCTTTACACGATGATTGGCAACTGATTTTTTTAATCTTACATCTATATTGCTTACTAATATCATGGCTGGATCATGATCGTCTTCATCAACACTTCCATTATCAGTAATTAAATCATCTGACTGTGAATTAGCGATTCCACCTTTATCATTATCTTTATTATCATCCGGATTGGAATCAAAATCAATACGCACATTTCCACATACCTGTGCAGATATTTCAGCATAATTAATGATCTGACTTACATTTTTAGGATCTTTAATTGTTAAATTTAATACTATATCCCGTGTTTCTCCAGCTCTTAATATGGTGTTGTTTCCATAATACAATTTTGACAAATCGCCTGATATAGTCCATCCCGAATTGGTTGCCGGATCAAAATCAAATTCAGGATTCAGATAATTTACTACCTGAAATCCGGTAGCATCCATTGTTCCCTGATTATAAACTGTGGCTTTGATAACTGCTTTGTTATCCGGAGCATATATGATTCCCTGTACAGATTTATTGGTTAGTGCCAGATCACAAATACCTGGCGTAGCAAAAGCATAACTATCCTCTGCCCTGTCAAAACAAATAATTATATTGTCAATAGCTTTACCAGAGACATCATTGATACTAACGACTTTGACTTCATTCTGATAGTTGGGAAATACTGACTGGGTACCATTAAATTTCAGAAATAGCTGTATTTTTCTGTTCGTATCCGGTAAAATATTACCTGCAAATGTAGATTTTAATGATGTGCCTGTATAAATCCAATTCGGGTTCAGACTTTGATTAAAATAATATGAAGAAGGCAATATATCTTCTATCTGTACGTCCCTGACAGTTTTGGTCCCTTTATTTACAATTTCTATTTCAAAATTGACAATATCATCATATTTTAATCCTGGTGCATTAACAACTTTCTTGGTTATCTTTAAGCTGCAATTGCCTGCTTCAACCAGACCCAAATCAAAATTATGACTTGTTCCCGTTACGAGTACTCCTGCAACACCATCAGCACAGGAAGTAGTACCTGCAACACTGTTTATACCTTTGGATCCTGATACGATAGTTGTCCAGTTATAATACTGACCTCCTATCAGGAATAATCCGGATTGAGCATCTTTGTACAATGGGTCTATTCCTATATAATATTGTTGACCCCGAAGTATACCTCCTGCAACATTACTTCTGTTAAATGCATAATTTCCATTTCCATCAGTTATCGTATTGGCAAGAACGTTGCATTTATCATCCATCAAAATTACTTTCAACCCTTGCATACCGGATTCATCAGCGTCCTGAATACCATTTTTATTGGTATCCAGCCACACTAAATTGCCGATTTCTATATCCGGCAGTCCACACAGTGGTATCACTTCACCAAATCCTGTTGCCTTTCCGAAAACAATTTGTGTATTCCTTGTATATAATTCCTTACTACCCAACTTCTTTCCGGTTGTCGTGCTGTATCTGTGCAAACCACCTGAATAAGAATTCATTTCAGGATCAAATACTGTAGATACTACCGATCCTGTTCCCGGCATAGCAAATATACTTCCTGTAGTTATTTCAGGGTGGTATGTTGGATTGGCTATCCAGTAATCATCACCAAAAAACTCTCCTCCATGACTTCTGTCCTCCAATGTCCATCCGCCTGAATTGTTTTTGAATGCAATCATCAAATCTCCTCTCTGCTCATCCAGTCTGTTGGATACATTATTGCAATAAACATGACCTATTCTATCAGATAAGGATAGTAACATATCTCCTTTATCAGAAAAATCTATATCCGTCAACCAAAATGCAGGCATACCACCTACCACCGGACTGGATGTCCAGTTTGATCCGGCATTCAATACCAGTCCCGTATCAGTAAATACACCTGTTTTGGGATCAAATTCCCAAACATACATTTTTTTACCTGGCTCTGTGGTACCTGCATAAATTTTACCATTATAATATTTCAGTGCAAATGCATGAATATTGGATCCCGGAATCTGATAATTGACTGTATTGGCAGCAGTAGGATTGTCTATCTGAATCCTAACCAGTGTATTATTATATATATTGACAACATAGAGATATTGCTCATCGGGAGAAATAACCATACTCCCCAATCCCATTTTTCCTACCTGAGCACCATAATTACAATCTGTTACATCTGTTGTACTTAAAGTACCAACATCCTGTCCTAAATTACTCAACTTCACAAATAGTGATGAGGTAAACATACCACCATTAAATGATGATTTGAATATAGCATCATGTCCACTTCTCAGACCCGAATACTGCTTAATAAAGGATGCTGAAAATATTTCATTCGTTTTGCTTCTGTATGCAAGACCCCATATGGATCCGGTTTCGCCATGCATGGCAAATTTTCTGGCAGGTGTCGTTGTATTAAAGCCGTAGGCTACTCCTACAATTGTAGGTTCTGCTGGCCTCAATGTGGTTTCACCCTGTACAAAACATGTTGTAATAATTTCAGTACCATTATTACAAACATCCAGATCTGAAGTGAGTCCAAAATCAACATTACATGCCGGGGAAGTCACGAATTGAACTTCCGAAGCATTATTGACACCCAGCACACCTGAATAATATCCGGACAAATAAGAAAAATTGACCCGGATTTTTTCCCCATCCGGTAATCCTGTCAATGTATAGTTTCCATTTGCATCTGTATTGGATGATGATAATAATGCACCATTTTTACCGTATGCCTGAACAAGAATTCCCTGAATCCCCGTTTCATCGATACTTTTGGCACCATTATTGTTGATATCATTAAAGACTGCACCCTTGATTTGTCCGCTTGTGACATTACATTGGGCATTTGTAGTTACATACCCGAAGGTACATAGCAGCAATGTCAATACAGAAATATACTGATGTAAAGCCTGGGAAAGGCATAATTGGGTAATACTGTTTTTCATTTTAAGACCTTAATAGTTATTATAAATAAACAATATCTAACATGAAGCAGTGATTAATTTCTAACTTCAGGTTAAATCATTCAATTTATTATCAATATGTTATATAACCGAAATAATAACAATTGACAATTTCATTAATTTTACTGTTTATCCGGGACAAGTGAATGCATCCAAATATTCAATTTTGATACACCACACTTTGGGGCAAATATATAAACTATTTATAATATGTTGTATCAATTTATTTAAATAAATTAAAAAAATATTTAATATATTATCATACACATATCATGTGTGTTAAGTAAAATAATATTACTTTTACCTCAAAATAAACAAGTAATGAAATATCCATCACTAATATTAAAAAAAGGTAAATCCGATGCTGTTTCCAGGTTTCATCCTTGGGTATTCTCCGGTGCCATACATTCGGATACCAGTAATATCAAAGACGGAGAAGTAACAGATATTTTATCTGCTTCGAGAGAATTTATAGCACGCGGACATTTTCAAAGCGGTGGATCTATAGCTGTCCGGATTCTTACATTTAAAGATGAACCAATAGATGCTGCTTTCTGGACATTTTGTATACAAAAAGCAGTTGATTACAGAAAGGTTATCCAACTTCCCTCATCAACCACAAACGCCTACAGACTGATACATGGTGAAGGTGATGGACTACCCGGTCTTATTATCGACATTTATAACAATATTTGTGTTATTCAATGTCATACTATAGGTATGAACAGGGAAGTAACCAACATATCCAACGCCATACGTCAGGTAATGCAAGATTCTATCGACACTATCTATATCAGAGCCAAGGATACACTTCCCAAAAGTTTCGCTACAGATATTCAGGATGGTTTTATTATTGGTGATACTGCTTCTACATTCATTAAAGAACATAACGTCCTTTTCAATACAGATGTAATAACAGGACAAAAGACAGGTTTTTTTCTGGATCAGAGGGAAAACAGAAAACTATTAGCACAATATAGTAAGGGTAAAAGTGTATTAAACTGTTTTTGCTATACAGGTGGATTCTCATTATACGCATTAATAGGAGGTGCTAATCAGGTGGATTCAGTTGATATATCCCAAAAGGCTGTTGATCTGATGTTACAAAATGCTGATCTTAACACATTTGAAGGAATCCATACCGGTACCTGTGCAGATGTAATGGACTATCTTTCAGATAAAAGTCTGCCTGAATATGATATTGTCATAGTAGATCCGCCGGCATTTGCCAAATCCCTGCATAAAAGACACAATGCAGTCCAGGCCTATAAGAGATTAAACATACTTGCTATGAACAAGGTAAAATCTGGTGGATTATTGTTTACATTTTCATGCTCACAGGTAGTTAGCACTCAATTGTTCTATGATACCATCGTGGCAGCAGGTATAGAAAGTGGTAAAAGGATAAAAGTTATGCAATCTCTAAGTCAGGGTCCTGATCATCCGGTTAATCTGTATCATCCTGAAGGACATTACCTAAAAGGGCTCTTGCTCTATATCGAGTAAAACAAAATAAACACAGTTTAAAATGTATACTTATACTCAATTCCTGCTACAAATCCACGTGTCAGACCATCAGGCCTGACATCTCTGACTGCAAGTGGAAAACCCACACTTGCCTGTACAGCATGCCGCATCAAAAAAGGGAAGTCAACATAAAGATTGCCATTCAATGTCATTCCTTTGGATCCATTGATAATATGTACTTTATCAGGACCTGACTGCCACGTATCATTGTCTGTATGATACACTGCCAGAACACTTGGTGTAATCGTCAATTTACCAACGAGCGGAACGGTATAGGATGCTCTGAATAATATGTCGCTGTTCCTTGTATATTTACTGGTAGACTGGAAAGTACCCAGGATATTGCCTTCTTCATAAAGTCGTCTTTCATATTTATTGTCGTTCTGAATGACCGGATGCTGATATCCTGCCATCAGCTGCAGACTTCCCATTTTATATCCAAGGCCAGCTATACCATCTACGGTACCCAAAGAAGATTGATAATCCATAGGCAAAGGCAACTGATTATGCAAACGGTTTCCATCTGTGAGTGGTAGCTTAGCTCCCAATATCAAACTCAGCTGATCCCAAACCCTGAACTTTACTGTCAGATAAATATCCGACAATCCCCAAACCGAGATACCATTACCCGATTGACTTAAAGATGTTAATCTGGCATTTATATCCAGATTACTGCTTACGCTTCTTTCATACTCAACATAAGTTGCCAATACAGATATATTATGATCTGCGCTTCCGGTATTAATACCGACCTTTACACTCGTATGCATGGAATCTGAATAATTCAGGCTACCCGGTTTAAAGCTGCTGATTGTACATATACCGGCATCACTGCAACCCTGTGCATAAGTGGAAATACAATACACCATCAACATCGTTGTCATCAAAAATAATCTATTTATCATTAAAATTGGTATGATTTGAGAAAATAAAATTTAAAGACCAAAATTAAACAAGATTTTGGAAATCAAATTAGATTATTAAATAAAAAATCAATGTTGCTTTTACCCGATGCATATAATGAAGATAAAAACAACAGAAACAGAAGAAATACTATTTTCTTCCTTTAATAAGATTTACTAAGAAAAGCAAAGCAATCGCACCTATAGCAGCTGTCAAAATATATCCGATGTACCCTGATCCAAGACTAACACCTAACTTTCCAAGCCCCCAATAACCAATGAAGCTGCCCAATATTCCAACGATAATGTTACCTATCAAACCTAATCCAGACCCTTTGTACACCTGGCCTCCCTACCAACCTGCGATAGCACCTAAAATAACTGTTACAACAATACCTTCCATTATATTTGAATTTAAAAGTGAGAAATCTTAACAATATATCTTTCAATAATCATTTATGAAATTTTATTATACAGACAAAGTTAAGGCATACATACAATAATACAATATCTTGTAACAAATATTTTAATATCATCATCATTAAGTTTTAAATTAAGAAACTACAAACAATCATTTTCTAAAATTCCTATTACTTAAATCAAATGGAAGTATGGAAGCAAATTAGTATATGATATGTTTCAGGATAGCAGATTAATAAACGTAGTTATATTAGAAAAAAAGCTTTGTCAAGCCTTATAGTGAGGTTCGCTGTACATAATTCCGTGATAGCAGGTATTTAAATTACAAGTAAAACCTCATAAAAATAGATATGTGCTGAATATCAAAAGGCACGATATAAATGTATCGTGCCTTTTGGTAGAATAAGATCTTATTTTTTAAAAACAATACATAAATCGTATACAAAGCAAATAAAAAAAACCTTAACTTGCTTAAAATAAACAAATTAAGGTTTTGTTTGTGTGATCTGGCTGGGACTTGAACCCAGGGCCCATACATTAAAAGTGTATTGCTCTACCAACTGAGCTACCAGATCTCCATTAATGCCTTTCTTCAAAAGCGACGCAAAGGTATATTATATTTTTATTATTCAAAAATAAATTAAAGGATTTTTAATATTATTTTTAATAAAAATTCTAAGCTTTTGCTTTTAACAATACATATTTACACAATAACTTCTTAATTATCAATATACTACGCCATTTATTCATTGCAGATAATTTCATTGCGTTCATTATTTGAAAAAAATGTATGTATAAAGTTAAAAACCGGCTCTAAACTCTTTTTAGCCGCACCATAATACACATCAGGCACAATTTTTGATATTATAATTAAATATAAGATTTAAATCTTTGATATTCTATCATATAGTAAAACAGATTAAGTATGTTTAAAAATTCGGGTAATCAGTTCAGGTTATTATTTCTAATGTTCATTATGGCTTTGTTTATGGCATCGTGCAGTACATCGTCACATAGCCGAACAGGTAAATACTCATCTTCCAACAAAAGGCAAGCCCGTACATACCAAACAAAATCCAGAGCTGAAAACCCTTCAACAAGGACAACAGCAAACAATACCAACTACAAATCGGCCAATTCATCTGATGTTAGACATAATATCGTTGAATATGCACTCAAATTTCGGGGTACTAAATACAGATACGGTGGAAAATCTCCGGACACAGGCTTTGATTGCAGCGGATTTACCGGCTTTGTATTCACACAGAATGGAATCTCTGTTTCGGGTCCTTCACACCACCTGGCACAACTGGGTAAGCCCAAATCCATGCAGCAGCTTTCTCCGGGCGATCTGGTGTTCTTTGGTGATAAGACTAAAATATCTCATGTGGCGATTGTATCTGAAAGGACTAATGATGCTATTCAGATTGTACATGCTACAACCTCTCAGGGTGTGAAAGTAGATGAAATTCTAAACTCCGAATACTGGGTTTCCAGATTCCTTTACGGCAGAGATTTGATTTCACCGTGATTGGATAAAAAAATCAGTATAAAATGGTTTTTATCATGGATTTAACTTCATTTTCAGTATAAGGTCTTTTGTTGCTGGTAATAAAGTCGATCTCCTGATCTCCAATTATCTTAATAGCATAAAAATCATATGACAAACTACCATCGGGTGAATAAATCTCATAAATGAACCCTTCGTTATATTCCTCTACTATTTTTTTGAAATTCGGATAGAAGGACACTTCCTCTTTTTTAAACTGCTTGATTCGTTGAATATTGCGGGTTTGTGCCGTTGACATAAAAATCATAACATCATAAGCATTGCCATCTGATATTTTTAAGTCTACCGTCTTACCTCCTCCTACTTTTGAAACCTGAACATCAGCAGGAGCAAATATCGTAATTGGAATTCCGTATTTCATCAAATCCATTCCTTCCTTTTTACTTCCGGAATCATTGCAGGATGTAAAAAAAATGACACCTGCCATTACAATGAAACCCATAATATACCTGACAACCTTCATACTTTCCCTCAATTTTATATGCAAAGCTAATCATTTAAATGTTAAAATTCTGGTAATTCTCTTCTCACAGTCTTATTTTTATACTAAAATTCATGTAAACAAATCAATATTTTCAGCATTAATCAAACGATTTGTTTTAATATATTATTATTACAAAGCTGATTTTCAATATTATATGTAATACTATTTATCATATTACTATTTATTATATATTATTATCGCATTAATTTGTATTTTTTAGCGATAAAATCTCATTCTATCTTTGTATTGTCAAACGGAGATAAAAAGTTATTTACGGACAATTATTAAGATTGAGTTTTGAGTTAAATATTTGTCATACGGGGTGAGAGCCGTTATGACGCGTGAGTTTTGGATATGTTTATGGGATTATAATTTGTAAATGGTCGCTGGGGGGCGACCATTTTTTTTGTCCATACCCAATCAACGGATATACACCCTATTGTCCTAATACACTTTGAATATGCGGAAATCCTGATATGTGCAGGATTATTTTTTACCTTTCTTTTTAAAGATATTTTTAAAGAATTTCTTAGTTTTGGATTCTCTTTCTACAAACACATAGCGCATACTTAGTCCGGAAGTGCTATAAAACCTACGGTACGTATTCTGCCCAAAATGAACCAGCGGTACATAATCTGCAGCGATAGTCAACTTTCCTAATGTCACTTCAGCTCCCAGATTAAAAGCTATACCTGAAAATGCATCCGGTTGTGTAACCACATCCGTTTGTGGTTGAGTTTGCAACAGATTTTCATGACTTTTATAATAGTATCCCCCACCAATAAAGAAATTAAACCTTTTTGTTATCAGTGGATAATGTTGATTGGCAGTCAACAGCAGCAATTTGTTTCCAGCAAAAGTACCCGGTTGATAAGTAAGGTCAATTGTTGACTTGTCAGCAATCCGCTGTACTGCACTGATACCAAAATCATCCCCTACCCGTATTCCACCTGTAGTATTATATTTTTGACCATTGAGTGTGATAAAAGTCATCAAAGCCAAAAAGCTCAAAAACAATCTATTCATCCTAAAGTAATTTATAAATATTGATAATTTGCTTAAAATATTAAAACGCATAAAAAATACAAGTAAAATAAACGCTTTTCTATAACGTATTAGTTTCGATAAAAGTGGATTATTGTAGCATTTATTTTTTTTTAATAAAATAATACTGTTATTATACTGAACGATCAGATATTCAAATGTATACCAAACCAGTATTAATCCGGAATCAGATAATCTGATTTATATAAAACACAACTACATGATAATAAATATATTTCTGTAAAAATAAAAAAAGGCAAGATGCATCTGCACCATGCCTTTAAAATTATTTATATCCTACTTATTTTATCTGGCCGCCTGGACCTTATCATTTAATTTTTTTAATTGTCTTTTGATATTTTCAATAGCATCATCAAAGGATGCTTCAAAAGTCTTATCTGTACTGGATGCAATCAATGTACTTCCCGGTACATTTAGCTTAAGTTCTATCACCTTATCCTTAATCTGCCCTGCATTCTCCAACTTCAGATAAACTGTTGTCTGAATAATCTTGGGATAAAAACGTTCGAGTTTATCCAGCTTATCAATGATGTAATCTTTAAGTTTTTGATCTGCATTAAACTTAACTGCCTGAAATGTAATTTGCATACTTCAAAATTTTAAATAGTTACTGAATATATTTTAAATTTGTTAATGACATGTTATTAAATGTACAAACAACCATAAGTGAAAATTAGTTTTCAAATTTTCATTTTTTAGTTTGAGCACCCGGATGAGCTTTACTGTATACATCCTTTAATTTTTGGATACTGCTATGGGTATACACCTGTGTAGCAGCGAGACTCGCGTGTCCGAGTATCTCCTTGATACCATTCAAATCTGCTCCTCTGTCCAGCATATGTGTAGCAAATGTATGTCTCAGAACGTGCGGACTTTTCTTACTTAATGTAGTTAATTCACCTAATTGCCGGCTTACTATATCGTGTATAAATCTCGGATAAACGGGCTTACCTGTATTGGTCAGCAATAAAACATCATTTGATTTATCTCCCCAATGTGACCTTGATTTCAGGTAATCCTTCATCTGGCTGATTAATGTATCCGTCAATGGTATGCTTCTGATCTTATTACCTTTACCTGTCACACGTACCTCCTTCCTGTACAAATCAAAATCACTTATCTTCAATCCTATCAGTTCTGCACGACGGATACCTGTACTATACAACAATACTAAGATAAAGGTATCCCGTATCAGAATGTAATTGGTAAGACTATCGCTGGTTGTCTGTATAGGTTGTTCCAAAAGTTTCTCCATATTCATATTCTGTATAGTCACAGGAAGTCTTTTGGGCATCTTCGGTGCTGTAATTTTCAACATAGGATTTTTAGCCATATAACTTCGTTTGTTCAGCCATTTATAAAATGACCTTAACGCTGATATTTTCCTGTTCACTGAAACGGTGCTTACACCTGCTGAAACCAGACTTACTATCCATGATCTGATGTGTATATGTGTAATTTGTGACAAATCATTAACATCATACCCTGATGCACAATAATCTGCCATACCAGTCAAATCAGTTTCGTAGGATACAACAGTGTTTGCACTGTATTTTTTCTCTACCCTAAGATAATCCAAAAATTGAACTATACGTGTATGAACTGTCAAAACAATAAAATTTTATACAAATTAAATAAATTAATAATGTATAAAAAAATAATTTTCAATGTATTTTTAATAATTACGCATAAATAAAGTGATTTCTGTATAGTTTTGTCATGATTTTTGAATAATGAACAAAAATATCCTCCTAAACGATGGTTACATGCATTGTGAACCCTGATAATTCCGACGGCAATTGCATGTACTGTTATTCACAATGTTTTTCAGTGGTAAAACAATCTTACAAAACGGCAACTATCACAACTCCGTTGTTTCAGTATCCGTATTTACCTTTCCAGATATGATGCAGATAATCCTGTAATTTATGCTCAGCAGTATTATTTCCGGGCAGGTAGAAAGCCTTGCTCCTGATACTATCCGGCAGGCACTCCATGTCAGAAGTACCCGGTTGATAATTATGCGCATACTGATACCCGGAACCATAACCTAATTCTTTCATCAGTTTGGTAGGAGCATTGCGCAAATGCAGGGGAACAGGAAGTGCACCTTCTTTCCGGACATGTTCAAGCGCTTCATCAATAGCACGGTAGGTAGAGTTGCTCTTAGGTGAACATGCCAGATATACGGCTGTCTGAGACATAATAATCCTGCCTTCGGGCATACCAATATGATGGACTGCCTGAAAGCAGTTATTAGCCATCAGTAAGGCATTCGGGTTAGCAAGACCTATATCTTCAGCAGCGAGAATAATCATTCGCCTGCATATGAACAACGGGTCTTCGCCACCCTCTATCATGACAGCCAGATAATACACGGTCGCATTAGGGTCAGAAGCTCTCATGGATTTGATAAAAGCCGATATATAGTCGTAATGTTGTTCTCCTGCTTTATCGTATTTGACGATATTTTCCTGAATAATCTGTGCTACCAGCTGATCTGTTATCACCAATCTACCCGTTTTGGGTGCATGATGTACGACCAGCTCCAGTGCATTGTACAACTTTCTGCCATCACCGCCGGAAACAGCAATCAATGCAGCATAGGATTCTACTTCTACTTCAGTCTCTTTAAGAATTTCATCATTGGAAAGCGCCTTATCAATCATAGCTACCAGATGTCTTTTTTCGAGGGGTTTCAATACAAAAACCTGGCAACGAGAAAGCAGCGCCGGAATAACTTCGAATGAAGGATTTTCAGTTGTAGCACCAATCAGGGTTACAATTCCCTTTTCAACAGCACTCAGCAGTGAGTCCTGCTGAGACTTGCTGAAACGATGTATTTCATCAATAAACAATACCGGATTGGGACTCGAAAAAAACTGCTGAGATTTGGCCTTATCTATCACATCCCTTATATCTTTAACACCACTATTGATGGCTGAAAGGCTGAAGAACGGACGGTTTTGAGTAGCAGCGATAATCGAAGCCAAGGTAGTCTTTCCAACACCAGGCGGCCCCCAAAGTATAAACGAAGGCAGCTTACCAGTACTGATAATTCTTTGCAGAATGGCATCATTTCCTACCAGATGTTCCTGTCCAATATAATCGTTCAGCGATACCGGACGCATGCGTTCAGCTAAAGGTTTGTTCATATACTTTGATTTTATATCACAATGTACTTAATACTTTGACTACATCTATAATTATATATACAAAAATCAATACCTGGTAAGTTTTGTTACAGAAATATTAATAATAACATCCCTGTCTACATTTTTTTATAATATTTATATGTATAGTACAACCTGAAATGTATAATTTTGTTACAAAATGCATAATGATGTAATTTAACACCAATATGTAAAAAGGAGAAATATATGTTTGATTCAATTGTACAATGGTTTCAACAAGCCAATCCCATTATGGCAGCACTGGTTGCCACTTTGTTTACATGGGGCGTAACAGCATTGGGAGCATCATTCGTATTTTTCTTTAACAATATGAGCAGGGCTGCCCTGGATGGTATGCTGGGATTTACAGGAGGCATCATGGTTGCTGCCAGTTTCTGGAGCCTGCTGACTCCGGCTATTGAAATGACACCTTACGAGGGTTTTGCCCGTGTATTGCCGGCTGCAGGCGGTTTTTTAATGGGTGCACTGTTTATATTCAGTATTGACAAATTCTTACCTCACCTGCATATTAATTTTGAACATTCTGAAGGCACCAAAACCACATGGCAACGTACCACGCTGATGGCACTTGCCATTACACTGCACAATATCCCTGAAGGATTGGCAATAGGTGTACTCTTCGGCGGTGTTGCTGCCGGAATACCCGAAGCGAGCATAGCTTCCGCTATTGCTCTGACGATTGGTATTGGTATCCAGAATTTTCCTGAAGGTATCGCCATTTCCATACCACTCAGACGAATGGGAATGAGTAAAACCAAAAGTTTTATGTACGGTCAGGCATCCGCACTGGTAGAGCCCATTGCCGGAGTTTTAGGTGCTTTTGCAGTTCATTTTTTTACGCCATTACTGCCCTATGCACTTTCATTTGCAGCAGGCGCTATGATATTTGTGGTAATAGAGGAAGTTATACCTGAAACACAGCAGGATAAACATACCGATCTGGCCACCTTAGGGTTTATAGGTGGATTTATTGTAATGATGATGCTGGATGTAGGGTTGAGCTGATTAGATATAAAACACTTCAACTCAACACCCTACCCTATCATTTTGAGCCGATAAAGAACCTATAATAATGATACTGGATTTTTCTGTATACTTAAAATAATCATAGGTATAAGGTATGGTTTTGTACAGATTTTTCAAAAAAAAAAATTGAAATCCCTACGGGATTATCGTTTTGGCTATAATGGCATAATGGCATTGCATTCTCTGAATGCAATTTACATACTATACTTGTAATTAAAAATTACAAGACCATTAGCAATCATCATAAATAATACACCGTGTAACATTGATACTAACCTCTATCTTCTATCATCTGACATCTATCATTTTACATCTGACATCTCACATCTAACATTTTACACCTCAGGAACATAAACCAATGTATCTACTGTCCAACAAGGAACTTTAGAAAGTCTGAATGAAATCCTAGTTTAACCGTTGTTACATATCCATTTTTCATGCTCAACTGACGGTCTGATTGCTTGTAAATGACGATATTTTTAGAATTTATTACTTCGAATCTGCTTATTTGAATAAAGTATTCAGGAAGTTTATCCATCAATTGGGCAAGGGTTAAGTTACAATCAATGGAGGAGTTATCAAGATATACAACCGTCTTACCCTGCCTCTTATCACCCGTTCGTATGGATACAATTTCTGAAGGAAGTATATGAACGATTTGTCTTAAGCCCTGTAGGGAAATTGCATGATCTTCATCTCGTTTAATAATTTTGACAGATGTTTCGCAGGCTTTCTTATTCAGGTAGGTTAAAATTCTAATTTTATGAATAGGCCAATTTTTCCAAAAGGGTTTGGTTAATAATACAATGATTTCATCATTGAGTTTATTCAGCATCATTTCAGCATCATTAAAATCCCGATAACCTGTTGTAATCACCAGGGGTGGAATATAAATATGCTGATGTTTAAGTTGAGTAATCAATTCCAGCGCATTACCTTCGATAATCTTGATATCTAGAAAAATGACATCAGCCTGTGTGGAAGTAATCAATTGAAAAGCTGTACTGATACTATTGGCTTCACCAACAACAACCAACTCCCCGGAACTATTCAATTCTTCTACTAAATCTTTACGTATGGCATCCTCATCTTCAATGACTAATGCTCTATATTTGGTCAAGGTCATAGCTGTAATCTTTAGGTATGTTTATACGAACTCTGGTACCATATTTCTTATCAAAAATGAAATCATCATAAGATACCGTTATATTATTGTCATTATATCTATTAAATATTGAAATCAAATCATGCATGATCCCTGTACTGCCTTTTCTTTTCTCATTTTGACCCTGGTTTATAGATCGTCCTCTGCCATCATCTTCTATAATAATTGTATAATGAAGCTCACTTTGCGATATTATTACAGATAAATGTTGTGCTCCTGCTCTGTTCCGGATACCTTTTTCTACTGCATTTTCCACATGAATCTGCATTATCATAGAAGGAACAATTGGATTGTATTCGTCCATATTAATATTTATTTTCTTTGTGATTTGTAATTTATTTTCATATTTTACCTGTTGAATGTCCAGATAATTATCCACTATTTTTAATTCCTTATGCAGACTATGGCAGGAAGTACCTGACTGAATATTCTGATACAGCAAACTAACATTATTTGCCAGGCCATCAATGACCGTAGCCGTTTCTATATCTTTCTTATATCTGCCTTGTAGCCAGTGAAGTGTGTTATTGATGAAATGTGGGTTGAAGAAATTGGATAATGATTTGATTCTTAACATATCCTGACCTCTTTTAGATTGCTCAAGGATGAGATTTTTCTCTGCAGCAATTCTTTTAGTCTTTGAGTATTGTAGTATTATTATAAATGGCAGAGAACCAATCAATACGAACAAAGTCACCCAAAACCATATCTTTTCAGTCAGAAGTTTAGGAATTATTATAGTTTTTACTAATGTAGCTTTAAGTTGATTGTTTTTATAGGCTTTAATGACGAGTTTATAAGTATCCGGAGGTAAATACGCTATACTTTTTTTCTTTTCTCTTGTTTGATTATTAAAAAAAATAGTATCCTGTAAATGGGTAATTACAGCGACAGAATAAATGATATTATCCTGAAAGTAACCATTTCCATCAGCTGACCATGCAATCTCCAAAGATCGTTTATCCTGAGGACCTGTTATTCTTTCCTTAAAGTCCTTTATTTCACTGTCGCCAAATTTTATGGATCTTAAATACAACTGGGTTTGAGATGTATCAAACCTCATATTATCTATATCTATGCTAAGTGCACCTTCGTTTGTACCTACCCAAAGCAAACCTTTATGGTCTACCAGCAGTGCATTTTGTTCTGCACCTTTTCCAGGTATATCCTTATCAAAATAAAGTACATAAACCCTTAATCTGCCTTCAGTATCAGGTGGTCTATATTTATCTATAAAATAGATTCCTATTGTAGTACCTACGATTATATAGCTATCATGCTCGTACATGCTTCTAATCATGCCGATTTTTTCACCTGGTAACGGCATATACTCCCAGTTGCTGATTAAATTTAATCGGGTAATATCATACATATGTGGGTCCTTCAATACATGTACACCCTTGTTAGTACCTAACCAAAGATTGCCTTTCTGATCAATAAGAGATGCCATAACACCCAATACTTCAGGTTCATTGGGTGAAGCCAGCCAATTGATAACCGTATCTTTTTGTGGGTCATAACATGCGACACCCTGAGAAGGTCTTCCCATCCAGAGACGGCTATTCTTATCTTCACTGATAGTAAGTATATTATCAAGTAAAAGCCCTTTTTTTCTGTTTACTATCTTATAGTCTGGTGGAGTTTTATCATCAAATATCAGTAATTTCGTGTTTGACAGACCGGCAGCAATCTTTCCGGATTTCAACGGCTTAAAATAAAATCCAACAGGTATATATTCAGGAAATTCAATACTTTTTCGAACTTTATTACTTATATAGTCTAATTTTTTAGATTCCTTCAATTCATCAAAAAAGAATAGTTTATTATGCACAAGAGTAGCACCAACTAATACACGATTATTGTGCAGTGACTTGTCTGATGGTCTGTGGAGGGTTTTCCCATCCCAATACACCCAGCCTGAGTTATTATACCCACCAAACCACATCCTACCATGGTTATCTTCTGCCATCGTATGCAATCCATTGACCATACTGGAATTGTTCTCTAAAATGGTTGTCACCTGAGGCGTTCGTTTTATAAGACCGTTTTGCGTTGCATACCAAATATTATTATTCCTGTCCAAAACCACTTGTCTATGTGTCAAGCCTTCATTCAGGTCTTTGTATTGCAATTCGAAACGGTCTTTTTCAGGATTATAATAATACATATCCTTTTTCTTGTTTGCATTTTTTAATACTATAGAAATCGTATTATGCTCATCCGAATTGCCAACTAAAGACATAATTGCATTATTCAATATATTATCATTTTCATGATCATCAATTATTGTTGTTTTGCCATTTCTTAAATCAGTAACGATCTTACTATTCGTAGAAAAAGTAAATTTGAAGGGTGCCACATATAAAACTTCTGAAAATTGTTGCTGAATTGCAATTGCATGGATGACTTTTTTAGTTTTAAGATTATATAAAAACAATTTATTATCATTACTAATCTTATGTGAAGTATGTAAAGCAACATGTTCTTCATCCATAAATGAAACTCCGTCAAAATTGACCTTGTAGGCTCCGATGGCATCAGGAATGGAAAAGCCTGAATTTACAAACAGGGAATCTTTAAAAACCATAATTTCATGATCCATAGATAAAAATAGCATTTCATGAGATTGCATATATTTATAATGAGGTAGCATGCCACGAAAAGTCCACATCTTCCATTTTCCACTTGTATCAAAGAGTACAAGTCGCAGTTGTTTCAGATCATAGTTGTAATTTTCAAACCACATTCCTGCATCATCAATTTGATAAAAAGCTATTCCGATTGGCATGCCTGCATCCGCGAAATCATAATGTGTCCATTCCATACCATCAAAGCTACTGATTGCATGGAGCGAGCTATAACCAATCCAAAGCTTATCCTTATGGTCTTTCCACAACCAAACAACTTCCTGATCCAATAGTCCTGAAGAAACATCATACACCCGCTCCATTACCTGTTGGCTGGAAGCACTTACATACATACATATCAGTAAAAAAAATGAAAGTGCGTATTTCATCAGTTCGTGTACCTAATTGAATCAACAAAAATATAATTTTTATTCTACATTCGACACATCAATTTTTAGTGCCTGCATATACAATGTTTACTCAAAATCATTTGGTAGCCTAAAAAAGACGTTTGGTTCCTTTGAAACAGGGTTTTGGTGGGAAAACAGATATTGGATATTTTATTATAAATTATCTTTGCTTTGATTAATTAGATTATTTAAAGAAATAATCCATATTGATCATCATACTACCACTCAAGGTTAAAACCGGGAAGTTTTGTTGAAGTCAATTAAATTGAACAAATTCGTACATTGCTTAATGTAATCGTGGTCTATTCCATAAGCTTATGATTGATAAAAGGAAGTTATCATTGCAAATAGCATAAAGATGGATGAACTCATGTACATTGATGAGGTATAGCATTCCCGAATAAGTATCTTTTACTTGATGTAATATTTGCTATCTGTATCAGGTGGGTAGTACAAAATCGGCGCATTGTCACAATATCCATCCAACCCTTTAATTATGAAACATCGATATGGAATACGGACATCATTGTCATCCATATGAAAAAACTATTATTTAATCAATCAGGAGATGGTTTTTTTTAATTTGTGTTACAATACAATGAATTTGAATTACTTACGACTAAATGTGATAGTAAATAAGCATTTTTTAAAAAATATATAAATTAAATCACTTCTAAACGAGTAAAATCTAAAATTACAAAATAAAGAACTTAACTCAATGATTATCGTTAGGTAACGATTGTTGCATAAACCGGTATAAATCCCGCCAAAACGCTTAATTTATTTCTTATTTTATCACCGGAATATCCATCCAGTACCTATTTATATTTATCCCGGAGATGATACCTAAAGAATATCAATAAAATGTTTTTACCCTGAAGGGGTGATATGTTTATAAAAAACAATATACATGCTATGTACGACCCCGAAAGGGTCGAATGTTTCAACTGATTCATTTTCTATATACATTAAATCCCTACGGGATTATCGTTTTGGCATTAATGGCATTGCATTCTCTGAATGCAATTCACACACTATACTTGCAATTAAAAATTACAAGACCATTAGCAATCATCATGTTAATTGTGTTAATGGCATTGCATTCTCTGAATGCAATTTATATTGATGCTTGTAGAAATATGCAGCATACCCTGATTTGATTTTCCCTTGCTCTTTCACTACTCCCGACTTAAACGTATAACCCGGAAAATCATCCCGATTGCTATCCGCATGATACCGCACCTTAAAAGGCGGTTGCCGTTTCTGACTGTTACGGCAATAAACGATTTTTGACTTATCTCGATTGAGTTACAATTTATATTAGACAACCTAAGACGAAATATTTAGGAAAAATACGCATATAAATTGAAAAGAGGTATGTATTTGAACATTACGTCCAAATAAGAATCATTTTTTTATGAAAAAACATCAATAATATCTTTTTTTTGTGAATTTTGCGTTCTCATTTACAACTTAATAAAATAAGGTCATGTCCGTAGCCAAAAAAGATATAAAAAGAATCACTACCCATGTACTTCAGGCGATGAAGGAACAAGGTGAAAAAATCAGTATGCTTACTGCCTACGATTATAGCATAGCAAAAATACTGGATGCTGCCGGTATAGATATCTTACTGGTAGGCGATTCCGCATCCAATGTTATGGCGGGTCACGAAACGACATTGCCAATAACACTTGACCAGATGATCTATCATGCACAATCAGTAGTTCGTGCTGTCGACAGAGCATTTGTAGTTGTGGATCTCCCATTCGGATCCTATCAGGGCAACAGTACCAAAGCACTGAATTCAGCTATAAGTATCATGAAAGAATCCGGAGCACATGCTGTCAAGTTGGAAGGCGGTGCAGAAATCGAAGAATCCGTACGCCGTATACTATCTGCCGGTGTTCCTGTCATGGGACATTTGGGACTTACACCTCAAAGTATTTACAAATTTGGTACTTACAGCGTACGCGCCAAAGAAGAAGCCGAAGCTCAGCAATTAATAGAAGATGCCCGGTTGCTGGCTGAATTAGGTTGTTTTGCCATTGTACTTGAAAAAATACCTGCTGAACTTGGTAAAAAGGTAGCAGAATCCGTACATATCCCGGTTATAGGCATTGGTGCGGGCGGTGGAGTTGACGGTCAGGTGCTGGTAGTCCATGATCTGCTGGGTCTCACTAAGGACTTCAACCCCCGGTTTTTAAGAAGATACCTCAACCTATTTGAAACTGTGCAGAACGCAGTAGAAAACTATATCAGTGATGTAAAATCAGGAGATTTTCCTTCAAAAGACGAACAATACTAATTAACGGTTAATAAATAAAAACACTTTATGTCTAAAATTCTTAGAGCCGGATTAACTATCGCTGTCATTGCAGGTCTGATTGGTTTATATTTATTTTTCCATTATTTCAGGAGTAATAATTTTAAAGGATCGGAATCAAAAACGATTTACATACATTCGGATGCTACATTCGATGACGTATTGCAAATCATGAAAGACAGTAATGTTTTGAAAGATATATCCACATTCAGAACTGTTGCTCAACTAAGAAATTATGATACATCTGTAAAACCCGGCAAATATATCCTCAAACCAGGTATGAACAACCAGCAAATAGCCGGCAAATTGAGATCAGGTGACCAGGATCCTCAAAAAGTAACAATTAACAATATCCGGATGATCAGCGATCTGGCAGGTAAAGCTTCCAGGTATTTTGAATCAGATTCTATTACATTCCTGAATTATCTGAAAGATCCTGAAGTTGCTGCATCTTTGGGCTATAATCAGGACAACTTTCTGACTATGTTCATACCCAATACCTATGAGATGTTCTGGACATCAACGCCTGAATCATTTGTAAAGAGAATGAAGAAGGAATATGATAATTTCTGGACGCAGGACAGAATCAATAAATTAACAGCCAATAATCTGACCCCTACTGAAGCCTATATCATTGCTTCCATAGTTGAAAAGGAAAGTAATTATACGCCAGAAAAACCGGTAATTGCCGGAGTATATCTCAACCGGCTTCATGCTGGAGAGCGATTACAGGCAGATCCTACGGTTGTATTTGCTATGGGTGATTTTTCTATACAGCGTGTTCTGTACACCCATCTGAAGACGGATTCACCTTACAACACCTATCTCAACACAGGGCTTCCTCCGGGACCTATCTGCATGCCTTCCATGGCGAGTCTGGAAGCGGTAATCAATGTCGATAAGCATAAATACATGTTTTTTTGTGCAAGGCCTGATAACAGTGGTATCCATGTTTTTGCTGAGACGTATCAGGAACATCTCAAAAATGCTGATAATTTTTCTAAATGGCTCAATAGCTTGAATATAAAATAAAGCTATACCGCTACTCTATACCACCAATAGTAAAATTAAAGCGGATTGGTGCGCTTTTTTTATTATTTCCAAGATTAATATTTTTATTTTGGAAAAAATTATCTATATTTGTTTTTTTGCAATAATGTAGAGTACAAGAAGTTTAATATTATTAAGATATCGAAATCCTATTTTTGTATTTATTAAAACAATAAAATGTAAATATATGAAACTTTCTTATTCGAAATCAATTTCGTTACCACAAAGTTTGCTTAGAAAGGTATTATTGTCTTTCCTAGCGACAATCTTTATAGCTTCTTGTATGAAAGAAGATAGCAAGAATTTTTCTAATGACGCATTGGTGTCAAACCGGATACTGTTAAATTGTGACGGAACACCCATGTTACCACCAGTAATTTTAGATTCTTGGACTGAAGACGGTGTATGTTGCTTTGAACTTGAATTCAGTAAAGTTTATTTAGATGGTAGTGTAGTTCAAATTATAGGATTTGACTCATCCGGAAATACTATGGCTTTACAACCAAATGGCTATTGTCTGGGAAATATTATGAATTATAAATATATATGTTGTATCAATGATACAGCAGCGACGATAACGATTTCGTTATTTCCGTCTAATAAATGTATAGAAATTCCATTGCCTTGTACATAAGTAATTTGTACGCTATATTTAAGCTATTCTTTTCTCGTTTAATTTTAAAATGAATAGTTATGAAAACAATTAAATACTTATTGTCACTTTTATTCACTGGTGTTGTATTTGCGACACATATATTATCTCAATGTTATAATATCACACTGAATAATCAGCAGGAAATAAATGATTTTATAAAGAATTATGGAACATGTAATGAGGTAGACTACCTAACCATCAGAGATAGACAAAATGATATTGTCGATTTTGACAGTCTGATACACCTCATTCGGATTAATGAACGTTTGAATTTAAACGATTTTAGTAATACACATGAAATAAATATATCTGGTCTAAAAAATCTCAGGTATGTAAATCAATTTCAATATGGTCTTACAAATGTAATTGGTATTTTTAATTCATTAGATTCCATACATTTATTAAGTATAAAATTGGATAAAAGCTCTTTTGCACCATTTAAGCACTTAAAACATATAGAGAATGCCCTGAATTTAAAACTTACACCGTTTTGCTCCACAGAAGAAATTCCAATTTTCACTATTGGTGATCATTTTCAAATTGGGTTTTCATCAAATGCTTATAGCCCTTCGTTTAGCGATTGTATAGCGAGTTTTGCTTCCAGACTGGATTTAAGCAAACGTATATCATTAAATTTATATCCGGTTGACAGTTTTAACTTAGCTTGGTTTCCTTTGCCCGACAGGTTAGAAAATTTGATATTTAGCTATCATCAAAATAGTGATTTGAGTAGCATATCCAATATCAAGTCGTTAAACAATATAAGTATTACCTATGATCTTGGTGGCAATGATTATGGCAAAGGATTGGGCTATATTGAAGAAATTGAAAGTATAAACTTGCAGAATATAAAGAACGAAGCAATAGATTATGCTGCCTTATTTCCTAATATAAAGCACGTAAAAAACTCTTTTTTATTATTTTCTGATAACTTCGTTACAAATCTTGATTTTTTGGAAGGGGTTACTGCGCCCGACCCTGAAGATCCGGAGCAATACTGGTATGTTGTAAGCATAAATGATAATAAAAATCTGAGGAATTGCAATGTTTCATTTCTATGTGAAGCGTTAAGAAAATATCCTGAGCAGATTTTAATTTCTAATAACGCCGGTTTGTGTACCAGAGCTGAAGTATTGAAGTATTGTGAGACTGTTTCAACATTAGATTCAGATGAAAAGGAATTGATGTTATCTCCTAATCCTGCCTCAACAAATCTTCGGATTATTGGATTAAGTGGTACTGTTTCGTATCAAATATATAATGTTTATGGAACAATAGTACAGTCCGGAACGACCAATACGGAAATTGGTATTCAGCATTTAAGTAAAGGGATGTATGTCATCCAATTAAAAAAGCATAATGGTATGATCATTAATAAAAAATTTGTAAAAATGTAATTGATACAATGTAACGCTTCAATGCGATTAAAAACAAAAAGGCTTTATACACCAACAAGATGTATAAAGCCTTTTATTATTATAATTTAAGGATTAGCGGTTGATTGAATCCATATCACCTTCCAATTCGTCATTAAAAAGGATAGGATTCGGGTATTCTTTTAAAAACATATATCTCAAAACATCAAATGTAGTTATCAGTCCTACTATTTTGTCTCCTTCTACAATTGGTAACGCATGGAAACGATTGTCCAGAAACAATTCTGCAGCTGTCCCAATTTTATCATCCGGATTAAGTTTAATGAGCTTTTTACTCATAATGTCCTTAATTATAATTTTTTCAAAATCATTGGGTTGTATGTGCTTATTCCATAAATCATGCGTTGTAATCAAGCCCACCAGATTGCCATTATCTACAATAGGAAGGTGGTGAATTCTCTTGGTTTTGAATATGTCAACTGCTCGACCTACAAATTCATCAGGTCCCAGAGTCGTCAATTCCTTAATCATAATGGTACTTACACTTTCATTCATTTTTAAAAATATTTTCAGGTTATCAATTTTCTACTTAATAATCGTTTGCAAGATATAACAAATTTCTGTATTTTAAATAATTCCCGCTTTTCATTATTATTTTATTGATGAATCACGTCATGACATATAACCGGACTAACCCATTAATTGATGCTTCAGGATGTTAACTTACTGATTTATCCACCTGAAAGATCATTTTGCATTAAAATAGCCAAAGCCAGTCTTATTTTATAATAATCAATAGGCGGATTTAATAAATCTGAAATACTACTTAGCTGTGTTTGTTTACCTGTCTTTTTCCATGCTATTTCAATATCCCTGATTTCATCTTCGGTTACATACCGGAGCAAATCTATTTTTTCTCCCTTACTGTATAAATATGCCAGATGAGAAAATACAGTTGTTACTTGTATACTACGTTCTTTGGCAATCGCTTCCGGCGCCCATCCCATATTGTACAACCTGAATGTTTCAAGATAAGTTGACCCTTTTACCTTGAGCAGATTGTCCTGATCCAGGACGTATCCCCTGACAATAGCTAGTATATCATCACCGTATTGTTCCAACTTGATATTGCCTATACCTTCAACTGACAATAAATCCGCTGAAGTAAGCGGATGTTTTTCGGTAATATTCTCCAGCACCTTATCCGTAAAAATTACAAAAGCGGGAACACCTTTTTCTCTGGCAAGCTGTATTCTCCATTCTTTGAGTTTGCCAAGCAGATTTTCTTCAAAAACTGCTTTTTTAGATTGCTTACGGGGTTGCTCAACTTCAAATTTTGGTAGTGCCAGATCTACCAGGGTTACGACCTTATCATTGAACAAAACATCTTTTGACAAGGGTGTTGTTTTGAGTTTGAATCCATCTGTATAATCGATCCGGATGATTCCCTGATTGATAAGTTGAGTGATATACACCTTCCAGTTGATAAAAGAAATATCTCTACCTACGCCAAATGTCTTGAGTTTATCGTAATTGTTCCTTATGATTTCTTCTCTGTGTGATCCTCTCAGTATGTCAATCAACAGATTCATGGGTACTTCTTCATTACATCTTATCATCGCTGACAATGCTTTTTGCGCTATTGTTTTGCCATCTTTATGTTTGGGTGGCTGCCGGCAGTTATCACAATATCCGCAGGGGCTTGTCCTGTATTCGCCGAAGTAACTCAGTACAATATTAGTACGGCATTCATAAGCAGATGCAAACTCCCACATTCTCTCTAACTTTGCATATTGAACCGTTTTGAAGGTTTCTTCGGCACTGCTGTCATCAATAAATTGTTTCAATAATGCATAATCTGCCCAACTGTAAAACAACAATGCTTCAGCACTTTGTCCGTCTCTGCCGGATCGTCCGATTTCCTGGTAATAACCTTCCAGGTTTTTAGGCATAGAATAGTGGATAATCCAGCGAATATTGGCCTTGTCTATACCCATACCGAATGCTATCGTTGCACAAATAAACTGAATCTCATCGTCCTGAAATGCCTTTTGTACCCTTTGACGTGATTCAGCATCCATACCAGCATGGTAGAAATCGCAATTCATCCCTGTATCTTTCAGCTTGCCTGACAAGCGCTCTGTTTCTTTTCTGCTCAGACAGTAGATGATACCACTTTTATCCTGTTGACGCAAGACAAAATCCTTTACCTGCCGGAATCGTTGCTCTGCAGGACGTGCTTCCACATGGATATTATTGCGTTCAAAAGAACTGACAAAATGCCGGGGTTGACTGAGATGAAGTTGTTGGCTTATGTCCGCCTGTGTTGCAGCATCTGCTGTCGCTGTCAAAGCTATAAATGGTATATGGGCATATGCGTCCCGCAATTTGTGTAATGCAATATAATCAGGTCTGAAATCATTACCCCAAACAGAAACACAATGCGCCTCATCAATAGTAAATAAATTAATTTTCAATCTGGAAAGTAATTGAGCGAATTCATAGGAGTTGGCTCTTTCAGGAGACACATAAAGCAGTTTTACCTTTCCAGACAATAGTTGTATTTCTATTTTGTTTAATTCTGACTGGGGTATATTGCTATGATATGCCACTGCCTGTACACCGGACAATTGCAGCGCATTTACCTGGTCATTCATTAATGCTATCAAAGGCGAAATCACAACTGCCGTCCCATCCATCAACAACGCTGGCAGTTGAAAACACAGAGACTTGCCTCCACCTGTAGGCATTATAACTAACGAATCTTTTCCATCCAGCACACCGTCTATTATTTCACTTTGGTGTAATCTGAAAGATGTGTATCCCCATATTTCTTTGAGTATCCTGTATTTTTCTGCATCCTGCATGATAAAAACCTTATGGTGAGGTAAATATACAAAATAATACCAGACGAAGTTTGTCAAAACTTATATTTGTGTGTATAACAAATTGCACTTTATTATAAATCTTATTGCTTCACTATATTTTGTCGCCTCGAGCCGGCTTGGCTTTTACTTTTTTCATTGCCAAAAAAGTAAACAAAAAGTCTAGGTCAAAAAAGGCGATTGCAGGGCACCGTTCT
>JADZFD010000015.1 GCA_020850225.1 Saprospiraceae bacterium
CGTTCTTGTAATAAGCATTTTTCAAAAGCTCAATCCACAAACGCAAACGGCAAATTTTTACCGAATTGGAATTGATGTCCACACCAAAAAGGCAGTTTTCAATAATGGTTTGCTTTTCGTGGAAAAGCGTTTCCTGAATTCGCTGGCTTTCTTTGTTGCCTGGGTTGTATTCAAACAGTTCGCCATCTTCGTCTGTTACAATGAGTTCATCATTTACCACTTCCACCTCATACCTATGCAATGATTTTCCTTCTTTGTCTTCAAGGATTTTCAGATCGTTTTTTACGGCAATCAATTCGTTTAGGGCAGAAACTAGAAAATGCCCAGAACCAACAGCCGGGTCGCAAATCTTAATGCTGTTCACTAATTCATTTGCCTTCCTTCTGGAAATTTTCTGCGGAATTAGTGTATAGATGTCTTCCATCCCATTAATCTTAAAATCATGTAAATCATGATTCAGACAGTATTCGTCAAATTTCTGCACCACTGCTTTACGAATGGTTTCCCGACACATATACATGGTGATGAAACCCGGAGTGAAAAACGAACCATCTTTGTAACCGTTTATTTTCTCGAAAATCAATCCGAGAACCGAAGCGTTAATCAGCGTTTTGTTGTCTTCCTGAATGTCTTCACCGCCTTCCGCTCCAAAATCGTAAGCATCTAAAAACTCAAACAAATAGTGCAGAGTAGAAATTTTGCCTGTACGTTTTTTGCCTTGCTGGTCTTTCAGCACGGTTTGCGAAAATATCGGGATGGTTTTATCGTCTTTCAGATTGCTGATAAACAAAGTAACTTGTTCAATGTTGGTTGGCTCAAAAAGTGAAGAATTGAGATAAGGTGTTTTTTCAAATGCCTTTTTTACATCTTCGTTTCGCTCGTCATACTTACGTGCCAACACCTGAAAAAACAAGCTGTTCAGGTCGTCATAACTCTTGATTTTGTCAAGATTGAGAAACGAATACGACCCGCCTGCGGAACGGGCAGGTTTATCGCCTTTATGATAAGTAATCAATTGAGCTTCCAACAACTTCAAAAACAAAATACGGTTTATCCAAGTGATGGCAAGTTCCAAAGCAACATTAAAAAGTTTTTCATCTTTGGTATTTCCAAACTGGCTGGGCTTTTCTAAACGATTCAGTTTATCCAAACTATCCAATTGGATAATGGCATCTTCAAGAATAGTTCCCGTATGTCGTTCGCCTGCTTTGTTTCGGTCAATCAATTTTTTGCTTCCCTCTTTGGTCTCCGTCAAGCCGATAATGTGCAATAGCTCACTATAAAAGCGTTTATCAAGACTATTGCTGTCGTTGGCGAATGGAAGTTTTAAAAGGTGTTCTGGCGATAAAAGTTTGAACAAAGCAATCAGCGAATTATCGTCTGCCTTGTCGGTATTGCGTAATGGTTTTTGAAAGTCCTGAATATTGAAGTAAGTAAATTCAATTTCGGAAGTGATGCTGTTAATAAACGGTTCTGCAATTTGTTTGTAGAAAAAATCTGTTTTCGTGTCTGCCAGTCGTCCACCTTCAAAGTCATTGAATTGTTTTACAAGATTTTTGTTTTGAGCAAAAAGTCTGTCGAATAAGGTAGCATCAAAAATGAACCATTCGTTGATATTAGTAGCCACCAAATGTTTTACTTCAAGATTTTTGTGTGTAATTCTTTCTCGCAAATAGTAAAGCACCAATTCCTGAAACGCTTTTGCGTTCAGTTTTTTAGTGGAAATCATTTCGGCTTTGTTGGTCGGCTTTTTAGCTTCAATGATTACTCCAACTGTCGAGTTTGCATTTTGTCCGTTGTGAATAACAAGGTCGTTTCTACCTTTGGTGTTTATAAAATGATTTTGCTTGTAATAAGTGTCTTTGAGAAAGTCGGAAACCAAATTTTTATGAAACTCTTCGCTTTCTGTGTCGTTAGTTCGGTCGAGTAAAGTTATGAGGTTGGTCTTGAAACCTTCAATTTCAGTTCTGTTCGGTTTTACTTTTAAAAAGGCTTTGTTCAGTGCCTTTCTTGGTTTCAATTCTTTAATTTCCATTTGCTATTTTCAATGCTTTTATTTCAATCGGTTAAGTTAAGTTTTTTTAGTCGAAACGCAGTCAGAGCGTTGGCAAAAAAATGGCTCTTTTGGTTTTTTGAGCGTTGTCTCTTAGGGTTGTATACTCTAGGGTTTAGTTGCCAGATTACGCATGTATTTCAGGATGTATTTCCCGAGTACATCAAATTCTATATTTACGGTATCACCGGGTCTGAGCCTTGAAAAACTGGTGTGTTCGAATGTGTAGGGGATTAATCCTACCGAGAAACCATCCCAATTGGCGTCAATCAGCGTCAGACTGGTGCCGTTGATACAGATGGAACCTTTTTCTACCATCAGACTGTCGTATGACTGGTCAGTTTTAAAGCGGAAGATCCAGCTGCCATCCAAAGTAATGATTTCAGTACATACAGCTGTAGTGTCGACATGACCCTGTACAAAATGCCCGTCCAGTCGTTGACCGGCGGTCATGGCTCTTTCCAGATTGACGATGTCTCCTGGCTTCAATCGACCTAAATCAGATTTGTTCAGTGTCTCATTAATAGCAGTAACAGTATGTGTGTCTTCATTTTTGGCCACTACAGTCAGGCATACACCATTGTGTGCGATACTCTGATCTATATAGGTATCCCGGCTTAAGGATGATTGTATTGTAAAATGTCGGTTACTTCCTTCGTCTTTTATCGCAATAATAGTGCCCAATGTTTCTATGATTCCACTAAACATGATTTGTTTTAATTTCTTAATATATGAATAAAACCACTGAGTGGTTTTTCTGTTGCTATAACGCCCTGCACTCTGTTTTCGTATATAATACACGAATAATAATAGGTACCATCGGCAAGTATTTTATTGCCGGATGTTTTACCATCCCAGTTTATCTCCGGATCGGTTGTTTCAAACACGAGATTTCCCCACTGATTATACACTTTAAATTCGACACCCGCTATAAAAAGATTCTTTACAGGTCTGAACAGGTCATTGTGCCCATCACCATTGGGTGTGAATGTATTGGGAAATTCATACAGCGGACAGCTGTCTACGCATATAATAGGACTGAGAGCACTTTCATTGCCTGACTTATCGAAGGAAGAAACGGCATAACAACCCGATATACCCAGTTCCGGATAGTGTGTATATGTTAGTGTATGTTCATTCTCAATTACTTGTATTTTTTTAGGAGCGTTACCATTGCTGGCTGTATAATACAGTATGTAGCCTGCTACATCATCTGCTGCTTCAGGACATTCATCTGAAGGATGATTCCAGGATATGGTATTGTATAAATTATCCGGATTGATATCGCTTTCCGGTCTGTCACATATATTTACTACGTGAATAGATACAGGACAGGGTGGTACATCGTCGACGGGTCTTTTACAAACTTCCTGTGAAAAATTCAATAACGGATCCTCTATGCCGTTTATTGAATACGACCCTGAACTTTGTACCTTGTAGCAATATTCCGAAGCATTGGACAAGTTTTTGTCACTATATTGGTTATTTCTGACAGTGGTCAGGTATCTAAAGTCAATTTCACCTGCTGCTTTTCTGAAGATGTCGTAACTATAGTTGGACCAGGGAACATGCGCATTCCACTTCAGATTGTTTTGCCTGTCTGAAGGCTGTACTTGTAAATAAACAGATGAAGCAGGCTGAGACTCAAATATACTTTTGTCACCGGTTGTCAGCCTGACTTTATAGAAATACTGTAAGCCTTCAGTATTTAGTGTGTTGTCAGTAAATACTGTGTCAGGCAGTGACCCGAAATAGGGTAGACTCTGTTCCGTAATTTGTGAAAAAGTGGCATTGTCTTCGGATCTCAGTATTGAATAGTTATAGGTGCCGTGATGCAATATGGTATCCAGTTGGTCAGGAAGCGGTCTGGTCCATTTGACCAGCATTTGTCCGTCACGTTCATCTGTGTGTTCCACTGAAACACGGATTATTAGTGGTGCATCTCTTCTGAGTATCATACAGGATTCATTGGAAGGAAGGCTTTCAATCTTATTGAATGGATTCCCGGTAGCCGATAGTTTTGCAAATTCAGCCAGCACCCGGTAACAATAGGTCTTTCCCTTTTCTACATTTGTATCCAGGTAGAAAAAATGCCCGTTTTCACTTGCATTTGTTTTGAATACAATCTTTTGATAAGGACCACCGGAAAGTCCGGGATTGCAGGTATCGGGTTGTATCGTTGATGATGTCTCTTTACGCCATACAGAGAAACCCTGAAAGAAATTGTTTTCAGTAATTTCACACGAGTAGGGCATTTGCCACTCTAGCCGGATACCCTGAGGTGTTGCAGCCGTAGTTAATTGTTCAGGAGTAGGACCAATTACCTTTATTCGGATTGTTTTGAGTGTTGCCAGACCTGTAGAGTCGGCATAAAAATTATCAACAGCACGGAGGACTATCTGATAGTATTGATTGGAAATGTGGTTGCAGGTCGTTTTCCAGATAAGCTTTGCATCGTAAGGAACATTGGTAAAAAATGCGGGAGCAGACAAAACAGCCGGATCATTAACAGAGAAAGGACCTCCTGTAGCTGACAATCTGACCTTTTGATTGCGGTTGGGGTCGTTTACTCTGACAGGGATTTCAATACTTGTACCGGCTACAACACACACTTCATCGATACTTTCTATGGAAGGAGGATCATTATCACACGCTTTGATAAAAATCTGCATGTCTCTCAATATAACATTTATCAGTCTGCCATTGCGGTATTCCTTGATTTTGATGGCGATATTGTATTCTCCCTGTAGTTTGGGGCTGTCCCAGCGGATTTCTCCGGTTACAGGGTCTATTGACAGGTCGTTTCCACTTACTGTACCTACTTCATTTGGAAAACGGTAGCCCGGAACGGGTGAATTCAGATCCTGTAGCGGAGTGGTCAGTTCATACGCCAGACTGTCTCCATCCGGATCGTATGCGTTGGGATTGTGGATGAATATCTTATGCACACACCCGATATCGATAGGTGGCTGCAGCAGTACAGCCGAATTGTTGTATCCCTGAAATTGCTGGTCCAGCAGCGTAAATGTAGTGGACAGAAAAAAAGGAATATCAATGGAATTTGGATAATTTACATTTAGTATTCCACTTATCCGGTTAGGATCCAGAAAGGATATCATATAGGTTGCTACTCCCGGGTAGGTATGTTGGGCAACGTAGAAATTGATTTTGATGTCATTGGGTTCAAACCGGGTTCTTGAATTATCACGATGAATCATTTCCGTGGTACCATCACCCCAGTTGACATTCAGGCTATCTCTATCGGCTGCTGTACTGCTTGCCTTGGTATAGGTAGTTATGGTCACTTCGATGGTTTGCGGTCCAATTTGCCTGTAGGTGATTTCACCTGCACGGTTATGGGTAGCATGGATGGTTACTGGTATCAAAAAGCACCACATCGCTATCAAGCTATATCTTAAAAGTTGTATCACAATACAAAAATAACGAATTTTACCGATAATCCAACTATTAACTCAAATATAACCGGGTTGTTTTATTGTATCGTAAAATAGCATGTTAACATTTTTTTTAAAAATCACGGCAGAGATGTTATGTTTGCTAAAATATTGATACAGAAGATTTAAAATTATATCTGCTTAAATTTTTCATAATATGTATCTGATTGTACCTTTGTGCGTTTTTTAGGTATAAATAAAGATTCAATGGATAATCAGCAGCATATTACACTCATAGCGAAAGAACTCAATCTTCCCGAAAAAGGTGTAAAAAATACATTTCAACTATTTCAGGATGGAGCGACCATTCCGTTTATAGCACGCTACCGCAAAGAGCTGACAGGAAGTTTGGACGAGGTTCAGATAGCGGCTATACAAAGGCAAATGAAGAAGTTGGAGGAAATAGAAGATAGAAAACTTACCATACTGAATGCTATAGAGGAACAACAAAAATTAACGCCTGAGCTCAGAAGCAAAATAATGCTTACATGGGATGCCAATGAGCTGGAAGATATTTATTTGCCATATAAACGTAGGAAAAAAACAAGGGCAGATATTGCACGTGAGTATGGGTTGGAGCCACTGGCCAAAATAATAATGAGTCAGAAAGGTAGCAATATAGATGAACAGGCGAGACGTTTTCTTAACAAGGAAATTACTTCTATTGAAGAAGCCATACAAGGTGCCAGTGATATCATCGCAGAATGGGTAAGTGAAGATCAGCATATCCGTGAAATACTCAGAAATAACTTCAGAAAGTATGCTAAAATAGTATCCCGTGTTGTACCTAAAATGAAAGAAAATGCGGGTAATTATCAGGATTATTTTGAATTTGAAGAATCATTGTCCCGTTGCCCTTCACACAGATATTTGGCTATGATGCGTGGCAAAAAAGAGGGAATACTGAAAATCACTCTCGTCATAGATGATGAAAAAGCCAGAACAATGATGGAGAGGAAGTTTATCAGGTCGCATGGACATGAAGCACGGCTTATTGCTGAAGCCATCGCTGACAGTTACGACCGTTTGATATTTCCTTCCGTAGAAACACAGATATTCAATGACTTCAGAGAGAAGGCCGATGATGCAGCTATTGATGTTTTTTCTAAAAATCTCAGACAGCTGCTTTTGTCACCTCCTTTGGGACAAAAAGCAGTTGTGGCAGTTGACCCCGGCTTCAGGACAGGATGCAAAGTAGTATGCTTATCTGTCAATGGTGATTTTCTTGAATACAAAACTATCTTTCCCAATGAGCCTCAACGGTTAATACAGGAAGCTGAGCATATTCTTATAGAAATGGTACACAAATACAGTATTGAAGCTATAGCTATCGGAAACGGAACCGCATCACGTGAAACAAGGGCTTTTATCGAAAAAATACATTTCCCCATAAAACCAGAAATTTATATAGTCAATGAAAGCGGAGCGTCCATATATTCTGCTTCAGAGGTAGCCAGGGATGAATTTCCCAATTTGGATTTGACGGTGAGAGGAGCTATTTCTATTGGGAGGAGACTAATGGATCCGTTGGCGGAACTTGTCAAAATAGACGCCAAATCCATAGGTGTCGGTCAGTATCAGCACGATGTTCACCAGGGCAAACTGAAAGAAAGTCTGGATATGACTGTAATGAGTTGCGTAAACAAGGTTGGTGTAAATCTCAATACAGCATCACAGCATATCCTGACGTATATAGCAGGTATTGGACCCACTCTGGCAAAGAATATCGTAGCATACAGGCGTGATAACGGTGAATTTAAACAGATTTCCCAGTTAAAATCTGTTCCGCGTTTAGGTGAGAAGGCTTTTGAACAAGCATCCGGATTTTTGCGTATTCGGGATGCTGAAAATCCCTTGGACAATACAGGGGTTCACCCTGAATCCTACAGCCTGGTCAGTAAAATGGCAAAGACAATTCGGCTTGACTTGTCGGAATTTATACGCAATAAGGACAAAAGATCGACAATCCGACCGGAAGACTTCGTAACCGATAGTGTAGGGCTGCCTACGTTACAGGATATCATGCTGGAACTGGATAAACCCGGGCTGGATCCGAGGGGCGAAGTACGCCCATTCAGATTTGATGAGCGTATCCGTAGTATCGATGACGTATATACGGAAATGGTTGTCCCGGGCATCGTAACTAATCTTACAAATTTCGGAGCATTTGTTGATATTGGAGCCAAGCAGGATGCATTGTTGCACATTTCTCAGATAACAGATACATTTATCCAAAGTCCTGCTGATGTATTGAAACTTGGACAGGAACTTATGGCAAAAGTACTAAGTGTGGATATCAGTCGTAAACGCATCAATCTGACACTTTTGTTTTAATCTGATTACGATGTAGTTACAGAAAAACAGTATCATTGGAAATCAACGGTTATTCGTAATTTTAAAGTTGATTCAGGGCTCGATATTTAGTATGGTTTCCATAGACTTTCAGTATTGTTATTTCTGAAAAACGGAATCAGTCATTATCTACGTAATTCAATGCTTTTTCCTGATCAAATTCATCTTCCCACTTGGCCACCACAACTGAAGCAAGGCAATTGCCGATAACATTAACAGAAGTTCGTGCCATATCCATCAGTTCGTCTATACCCAGGATGGCTGCTATGACAAAAAGCGGCAATCCAAACTGATCTGCAGTTGCTATCAGGATGATAAGTGAAGCTCTCGGAACAGCGGCAACGCCTTTGCTGGTAATCATCAGCGTCAGGCATATCAGGAGCTGCTGTCCTATTGACAAGTCCATTCCGGCCGCCTGTGCCACAAATATGGATGCTAAGGACAGATACAGGGTTGTTCCGTCAAGATTAAAACTGTAACCTGTAGGTACAACAAAAGATACAACTTTTCTGGGTACTCCGAATTTTTCCATGTGAGACATAACGAGTGGCAGTGCAGCATCCGAACTGGTAGTTGCAAAAGCTATGGAAACAGGTTCTTTAATCGCCGATATAAACTGCCGGATGGGTACTTTCATATACAAGGCTACAGGTAGCAGTACGCCGAGCAAAAAAATGATTAATGCACCGTATAAAGTTAGTAATAACATAATCAAATTGGAAAGAATATCCAGTCCCATATGTCCTATCGTATATGCCATCGCTGCACCAACACCAAAAGGCGCAAAATACATCACTATTTTGGTATATTTAAACATGGTTTCAGCAAGACTCTCCATTAAATCAACCAATGGTTTACGTTTTTTCTCTTCTATCAATGCCAGGCCAATTCCAAAGAGAACAGCAAAAACGACTATTTGAAGTACCTTGTTTTCATGTATGGATTTGATGATATTTTCAGGGAAAGCATCCCGAAAAAATGCAAGCGTTTTAAACAACCAGTGCACATCCGTGGATAGCCCTTCCAATTCGATAGCATCCGAAGCAGAAATAGCTGATGCCTTGTCAGGAAGCTCTATATTCGGTACATGTGACATATCAATTCCCTTGCCCGCCTGAGTGACATTAATGGCAAATAATCCGATAAATAATGCGAGTGTCGTAGCTACATAAAAGTATAACATGGATTTCCAGGCCATCCTTCCTACCTGTTTCAGATCGGAATGTCCTGCAATACCATACACTAAGGTCGAAAACAAAATAGGCCCGACAATCGTCTTAACCAACTTGATAAATCCCTGACTTAACGGATGCAGGGACTTGGCAAAATCCGGGAAATCATAGCCTGTTACAGCCCCTAATACAATACTGAAGATAATCCATGTGGTCAATGACCTGCGTTTCCAGCAATAAAACACCAAACTCAGTATGGATAACCATCGGGCAGTAAAGAGGATTTCTTTGGCAATACCACCGAACAGGTATTCTATGCCAACAAGAATGGCGGTTAGCGTAATGGCAATAAACGGTATGGTTACATGGATTTTATACTTCATGAAGCAGACAGAACGGGTTAAGTTGATCAAATGTTTGCACAAATATAATTATTTCAATGAATCAGCCTATTTGATGTTGATAAATAAAATAAGGTTTTACAGTTATGTTTAATATTTTAAAGGTAATGGCCCGAGCTTCCGCAATTGTTGAAAACAATATTTTGATTTAATTTATTCTCCGTAGCTTATGATGTATACGATTCTGTCAATATTTTGAAATTTTAAATATATGAATTAATTGTTATATATAAATTGTGTATTTTGTAATAACATATACATTGTAAATATTTTACTATGTATAAAATGGATTATTTATAACATTAGCGTTTGTACCTTTTGCAACACCATCAGGTTTAAAATTTAGGTAATATATAAATAACAACTATTGTTATATATAAATATTACATTAATACATATATATATTATTAAATTATATTTATATTTGCAGTATCATATCATATTATGTTTATAATTTTATTATAATCTGTTTATTAAATCGTATTTTATGAAACGCACACCAAGATATTTCAGACTCTTTTTTTTCATATTGACTTTTTGTACATACTTGAGTTCGCATGATATTTATGCCCAGTCGGTATGTCCCATAGGTGTTGGAACAGATCCGCAGCCTGAACGGATAGCCCTCAATTCAGGAAAAGTCAGCGAGGCGTTTTTTGTCTATAATCAGCCTTGGTACAATCTGGATAGTGTAAATAGTTCAGATAATATGCGGGCGAGTGTTACACTGAAAGACATTGCAAGGTCAAGGATAATAACAGGTAATAATTTTGGATTCAGGATACCCGCAGGTGCTATCATTAAGGGAATTACACTTATGATAGAAGGTCGTTCCAATAATTATAAACTCATCGATGAGATGGAAGTGTTCCTGATGGATTCTAATGGAAAATCCAAAGGACAGAATAAAAAAAATACTGCAAAAGGTCAAAAGGCATGGAACAAAAGTGTGAATGGAGAAGATACTGCATGGATGTACGGTAATGCAAATGACAATTGGGGTGTTTCCTGGACTGCTGAAGATATCAATAATTCAAATTTTGGTTTCCGCCTGCAAATACGTAGTATAACTGAAGAAACTTTAGTGGCAGAAATTGATAATGTCAGCATCAGTATAGATTATATACCTCCGTATAGTTTTTGCAATGACGAAAATTTGACATTTTATATAGATAAGTACGAAAATTATGGATATTATACATGGGATTTTCCACTAGGATTTGAACTTGCATCTTCTTCGGTATTTAATCAGACTGTTGATCTGAGGATAACAACTGCATCCTACGGACTACATCAGATATGTGTTGATGTTTATAACTATGACCGGAGTTATGCAGGTACGTGTTGCAGGGATATTTTATATCTGAATTGTACTGCAGGTGCTGTCAGTGGTGTAGTTTGGGCGGATTACAATGATAATTTATTGAAAGAACAGAATGATGGTCTCCTTAAGGATATAATGTTAATCGCATATTCGGAAAAAGGACAACCACTCGATACTGTATTAACTGGTCCGGGAGGCATATTCAGATTTGAATCACTACCTGCCGGAAGCTGCTACATTCAGGCACCTGCAATCCCTGACAGTAAAATAATAATCCAGACAGCCAATAGTCCGGATAGCAGGATAACCAATGCCTACGGAGTAGGTACAACACATCTCATTCCAGTAACTTATGGAACAACAGTTGAAAATGTTAATATTGGTTATACACCCCTGGTTTCCATCGGAGACTTTGTATGGGAAGATATGAATTTTAATGGTATCCAGGATAATTCGGAGCCTGGAATTGCTGACGTGAAGGTTAGTTTATACAGGAAAAATGGAAGTTTGTATTCTTCCCAAATTACGGACAATCAGGGAAAATATATGTTCATTGATATTCCTGCCAACAGCTATTATTTATCTTTTCAAGCACTTCAGGATTATCAGGTTACATTTTCTAATCCGGCATTCAATGCTTTAAATTCCAAGGCTGATGCAAGTGGAAAGACGGCAACATTTAGTATTACAAATGGCAAAAATTCAGATTTGGATGCAGGATTATATAGATCAGGAAGTATATCCGGATTAGTTTGGGAAGATATGGATGGTGATGGTTCGAACGAAGCGGGTAATGATGGAATTTTGCAGGGTATTTTGGTAGAAATATCAGGTGAGGACGGACAAGGTATCAGTTTTATGGCACAAACCGTAACAGATGCAAACGGTGTGTATCATTTTGATGGATTACGTCCGGGAAAATATAAGATCCGAATCGATAATATTTCCGGATATCTGTTTACACAGAATCATGTCGGCAATCCTGATACTGATAGTGATGTCATTTCAGGGATAATAGATGGAATTACACTCTATTCAGGCGATAATCTCTTACATCTCGACGCAGGCATGTACAAGACAGGGAGTATTAGCGGAAGAGTGTGGCATGACAGTAACACCAATGGTATCCGTACTGCTGATGAAACTTTGATGGCAGGTGTCGGAGTTGATTTGTACACCTGGGTAAACAATAACCGTATATTACTGAATAATACAGAAACGGACAGCTCAGGAGCTTATATTTTCAGTGACCTAATACCGGGTAAGTATGAAATTGAGTTTTTGGAAGCAGATACTTTGTTCTATACGCTCGTTCACCATGGACATCCTGAAACAGACAATGACGCAACGGATGGCTTAATTAAGGATATAATTAGTAAAAGCAACCAACATCAGGAATATTTAGATGCAGGTTTATACAGAAATGGATTTTTTACAGATTTTATTTGGGAAGACCTGAATACAGACAATATATTTTCAGCAGATGAACCCTATCTGGAAGGAGTCAGAATCGAGTGGAAAGGTGTCACTTTTGCAGGTGACTCTGTACAACAGGTAACCTATACAGACCATACAGGACGTTACTACCTGAATCATATTCAACCAGGAAATTATAGTATACGAATCGTTTATCCGACGGGATACGTACTTTTGAATCAAATGAAAGACACGTGGGGGATGCAAAGCGGGCAGTATATATCCGGACAAGGAATTCCGGTTTTCCGATATGGCTCAATCAGTGGTTTCGTTTGGTCGGACATCAATGAAAACGGTATCAGGGATGCCGGAGAGCCTGCTTTAATTGGTACGAGCGTAATACTAACGGGAAGTGTGAATGCTGGTGTGGTATCTATCGTGATGCAGACGGATTCTTCGGGGATTTATGCATTCAATAATTTATTTCCAGGCTATTACTCATTGGAATTTAATGCTCCTGCTCAGTATAAACCAACTAAAAAGAATGCAAGTGGCGGCACGGATGATAGTGATATAGATGCTGATGGTAAAATATCCGGTATAGCTTTATCAAGTAATGAGAGCACAATTGGTCTGGGAGCCGGATATGTTTTGAAAAATGGCAACTCAGTTACCAGTTATATCTGGGAAGATTTGAATGCAGATGGCGTCAGAAATACAGATGAACCCATGCTGAACGGTGTTAATATGGAAATAGAAGGTATTAGTCAGACAGGTGTTGCTATTAGAAATACCGGCAGATCAAATGCAGCGGGTATTGTTGTCTTCAGTGGTTTACCTGCAGGTGATTATCAGATTAAAGTGATCAGGGATAGTAGTTATTATTTTTCACCACAACACCTTGGTAGTTCAGATACGGATTCTGATGCAGACACAAACACCGGTATAATAGCAGGGATTCATTTGGATGACGATACACATATCTCTGATTTAGGAGTAGGATTGTATCGTAAAGCATTCTTAAGCGGAAGTATATGGGAAGATGAGAACAAGGATGGCATCCGAAATGCCTTTGAACCGGGTATTGCTGACATTGTAGTCAGACTTGCAGATATAAACAATAATATACTAGCAACATCAACTTCGGATGTAGACGGGAACTATCAGTTTGAAGTTAATCCCGGAAGTTATATCATTACTTCAGATAGGTTGGACAACTATATACTTACTATATCCAATCAGGGAAATCCGGAACACAATTCTGATTTTTTTGATGACAATATGAGATACATTACTACACAACTGAATGTTAGTTCAGGTGATACCTTACGGCATATTGATTTAGGATTGATTGCTAATAACAATTTTATTTCCGGGATTGTGTGGCAGGATACCAATAACAGTAAGCATAAGGAACCGCATGAACCTATGTTGTCAGGTGTGCCATTATCCCTTTTTACGACGGATAGTGTTTTTGTACAGCGTATTGTAACAGACAGCCTGGGGCAATATAAATTTGAAGGTTTAACTACAGGAACTTATTTCATTTCAGCACCTGTTTATACGGATAAAGTTTTTGTAGTTTCCACGGATACCATTGGTGGTATCAGTAATTATATTGACCATACATATGGATGGGGAACGACCGGATTATTGTTTTTGGATGGCAGTCACAATTTGTCTCAAATAGATATCGGTTATGCCCGAAAGGTCAGTATAGGTGATTTTGTCTGGCTGGATGCCAACAATAACGGATTGCAGGATACCGGTGAAAAAGGTATAGAAGGCGTAGAAATTCACCTTATCAGTGATAGTAATGTCAGAGAATCATCCACTATTACGGATGCTAATGGTAAGTATCATTTGCACGATATTCCGGAAGGAAGATATTCTATAGAATTTGTAAAGAAAGCCGGCTATATTTTTACCCAACTCAATTTGACTGACGACCACCGTAACAGTAAGGTGAACCCGACAGATGGAAGGACACCAATTATGGATTTTAGATCCGGGGATATATTTGATAATGTGGATGCAGGCATGATTCAATCCGTACAGATAGAAGGAATGGTATGGTTGGATCTGAATGCTGATGGTATCCGTCAGTCGGGTGAATCAGGACAAAGTGGTGTAAAAGTTGAGTTGTATTCCGTTGCTGGAACTAAAGTCGATGAGGTTTTTACTGCAGGAATGGGCAGTTCTTCTGTAAAAGGAAGTTACGTATTTGCCAATTTGATTCCGGGCGATTATTACATAAAATTTGATATCGGAAGCCAGTACCGGATTTCACCTGCACATAAAGGTAGTACTGATAAGGACAGTGATATAACAGATTTGTATGGTAAATTTACGACAGACATCATCAACTTCAATAATGGAGCCATCATCAAAAATATCGATGCTGGAATCTTTATGCCCAGTAGTATAGGCGATTATGTATGGCACGATGTTAATAAAAATGGTTTGCAGGATGCAGGAGAACCCGGGATTGCAGGTGTTAATGTACAATTATATACGCAAAACGGAAGTTTGATAGCAGCAACAACAACAGATAGTACGGGTAAATACCTGTTCAGTGAATTGAAGCAAGGGCTGTATTATCTCCAATTTGGCCTTTTGAACGGATATGAATTTACAAATCAGTATGCAGGGAATAACAGAAAAACGGATAGTGATGCAGACAAGGCAGGTACAACACCTTTGATTTCTCTGGCACATGGAATTGACTTTTTCGAAGTAGATGCCGGAATGATAACAACAGCTGATTTTATAATTTTGGGTAGAGTCTGGAACGATATTAACAAAGACGGGATACGTACACCCAATGAAAGTCAGAAAAGTGAAACAGTAGTATATTTGTTGGATAATAAACAAGTTAAGATAGATTCATTTGAGACCAACCATGCAGGTATGTATGTATTGAAATCCCAAAAATCAGGAACATATTATATACAGGTATTACGAGCAGAAGGACTGTTATTTTCACCTCAAACTGTTGGAAATGATAGGGATATTGATTCTGATGTGGATGAGAATGGTGTTTCAGAAGCTTTGGTACTGAGTGCCGGATATTCAATAATATACGTGGATGCAGGTATGTTTATTGAACCGACAGGGACGATTTCGGGTGTTGTCTTTTTAGATAAGAATAAGAATGGGTACAGAGATGCCAATGATACTTTTTTGGAAGACGTGGTTGTATTTCTCTTTAATGAAAAGAAAAAATTTGTTAAGTCTATCAAGACCAACGCTTTGGGTCAGTACACGCTGAAATATATTGATCCGGGATATTATTATTGTATGTTGCCTCAGTTTGCGGACAAGGGATTTGTGTTGTTTACCGGTAGTAACATGGATATGGACAGCGAATTCACAAATGAGTTTGGTCAGGGAACTTCAAGACTTTTCAAAATTGAAGCAGGTGTGAGTATCAAGCATTTTGACTTTGGTTATATGGAAATAGCAGGATTGGATAATCCGGTTATAGAGGATGAAATCAGACCGGGTACAGTGGAAATTTCCATTTTTCCTAATCCAAGTCTATACTACAGCCATGTTCAAATCAGCGAATCATTAATACCAGCTCACTTAATTCTCAGGAGTGTGAGTGGAGAAATTATCAGGAAGGAATGGATACATAATAACAGGTATATTCTGGATACTTCAGACCTGAAGGATGGGTGTTACACAGTCACTATTCAAAGTGGTAAAAAGCGATGGAGCAGATCACTGGTTAAGACTGCAAATTGACATTATGGATATCAGGTTACAGATTCAGCCAGCAAATTTTCAAAAATAGCCCAAAATCAGGTAGTTTACATAAATATTCAATAAATAATTTATTTAGACTTGAACTAAATAGATGGTTTAATGTTACTGAAGTAATTATTGATTATAATATATATGGCAACTATAAAATTCAGATTTGAAGATAAATCTTTACCCGATGTAATAGCTGAGAACGTGGAGTCAGATATTTCGATTTTGGAGGCAACAGAACTGTATGGAGTACATCTGAGTCACAATTGTGGTGGAGTATGCGCCTGTTCGACATGTCATGTTTATGTGATGGAAGGAGAAGATTTCCTGGAAGAAATTTCTGACAAGGAAGAAGATTTCATAGATAGAGCTATAAATCCACGTATAGAGTCAAGGTTGGGATGTCAGTGTGTCATTTTGGACGATGATGCATTAATCGAAGTTATAATACCCGATCAGAGCCTGATAATCGGACACGAGGATTAAAACAGAGATTAGTCTGAAATGTAGATGAAATGTTAGTTTTCGGTCGATTGAAGTAAGATAATTGCATAACTGAATGGATTAATCATTGGACAATCATTTGTTTTTTTGATTAAAAATTTATTTATATAGTTCATTTTTACAATATACATGAGTCCATTTTTTTCAATCGTAATTGCAACTTATAACAGGTCACCGTTTCTGCGCAGGGCACTGGATTCTTTGTTGGGACAAACAGAAACGGATTGGGAAGCATGGATAATTGATGACGGAAGTACCGATGATACCGAAGATATAATTGAGAAATACCTGCAGGCACATACCCATATTTTCTATAAAAAAATTAAGAAATCAGGGGAGGCAGCTGCCAAAAATACCGGAATCGCATTCAGCAACGGCCAGTATATTACTTTTTTAGACTCAGATGATGCATACAAACCTGACCATCTGGAAATCCGAAAATCAATCTTGGAAAATAACCCTCAAATAGATTTTTTACACGGTGGTATTCAGGTGGTAGGTGATGCCTTTGTACCTGACATCCATAATCCTGGTAAGTTGATTCACATTTCTGAATGCGTCGCCGGAGCAACATTTGTACTACATAAACGGATTCTTGCTGATATACAAGGTTTTGAAGATATGCCTATAGGTAATGATGCTGATCTCTTTGCAAGGGTAGTGGATTCCAACCTTAATATATATAAAACTGACCATCCATCCTATATATATTACCGCGATCATGCGGGTACGATTACTTCTGATATTGCCGGAAAAAGGAAATAATTATATTTTCTTACTGAAATTATATACCCATTTATGACTTTGGTAATATACTATTTGATAATCGTAATATCACCCTTGTACTGTTTTAATGTTCCATTTTTGTTTTCTACTTCAGCTACCCATATGTAGACACCCGGAGTGGCATACCTGCCATTGTAGGAACCATTCCATCCATCTTCCGGCTGATTGCTCGGAAAGTTTTCATTTTTAAAGATGAGATTTCCCCAACGGTCGAAAACAGATAAATGTCTGATAGTAAGTGCTCCCTTGTTGGAATATCCCGTAAAATAGCTGTTGACACCATCCTTTGTTATGATATTGGGAAAGAAGAACTGGGTATTGTCCTCTACTGTCAGATTGAGCGTATACAGGGAATCACAATCATATTTATTCAGATAGGATGCTGTATATATTCCCGATTTGGTGTACGTTTCCTGATTAATTGGCCAGGTATATTCATCTATAGCTCTGATGGTGTCATTGTGTATGAATGAGGGATTGATCTGCAGAGATAAGGTCAGAAGTGAATCACATCCTGATGCTGTCCTGTACGGATAGTTATAAATACCACTGTTATAAAAAGTTTGATTATTTACCGGCCAGGTGTAACTGTCACAAAATACTACGTCACTTGTATCTTTATAATCCTTATGGACGGACAGTTGTAATATCCGAATGGAATCACATCCTTTCATGGTTTTAAATACCTCTTCGTAAGTGCCACTTGAGTCATAAACTTTTCCATTCCAGGTATAAGGACTACAGGTAGAAACTTTTTCTGTATGAGTAGCTGACTTGTTGATTTTCAGGATTAGCCTACTTATGGAATCACATCCGAATGAAGTCTGCAGATTCTGTGTATATGTACCATTTTCTGTATAGGTTTGATTATTGGCTGACCAGGTAAAACTGTCACAGACCGTTATGAATGATGTTGACAGGTAGTGTGGATGTAAGATCAGATTCAGAATTTCTACAGAGTCACAACCATTAATATTCTGATATACCTTCTGATACTTTCCGCTCTCAGTGTATAATACATTTTTCCAGATATAGGAATCACATGATGATGTGGTTGTTTCTACAGTATCCTGTTTGAAAATGGTCAGATTCAGTATGTCCACGCTGTCACATCCATTGATATTGGTAAACAGTGATGTGTACCTTCCGCTTTTCTTGTAGACATTGCCATTCCATGTATAGGAAGAACACGATTGAACGGTATCTTCAGACACAGATGACTGTCTTATGGCAAGCCTGATTTTTCCGGTTACAAAACATGTGATATCCTCATTACCTGAAGGAATGGTCTCTATTCGTACATAGATGGTAGTGTCCTTACTTAGCAACTTATTTGGATCAGAAATGGCAGTAGCGGTACTGTCATATACATCTTCTTCCTGATAATAATACAGGAACTTATATTTTTCAGGACCGGATAAGAAAATCTTTTCTGATTGAGTCAGATCGAATATAGCTTTGCCATCTCCATCATTGTCACATACATAAGGAAGCTCATAATAATCTGTTTTCAAGACAGGTAAAGGTCTTATGTCCAGAAATAACCTTATAACGGATATAAATCCTCCGGATTTAGTTTCTATACGAACATAGATTTCAGTTGGCTTCCCACCCTGATTACGTACAGATAAAGGAAAGGAAATCAATTTACTGGAGTTTTTTTCAGCTTCTATCTGTTCGTAATAAAATTTAAAATTAGCATCCGGATATTCCTTATTCAGATCAGGTGTAAAATCTTCAGTAGTATAAGTCACATCTCCACCGTTTTCCAAAGCACATTTTCTGTATGTATTACCAACTATGGTACAATCCAGTACAGCATCACCTCCGCCGTCAAAGCTCATGGTATATCCTTTGTTGGTACGGGACCATCTGTCGATAACGATGAGAATTTCGTCTCCTGGTTTTACGCTAAAGTATTTGACAAAACCAGGTTCCGGATAGCCTGTGGAACCTCCAGGCTCACAGACATCCGTAGCAGTTAGAGACAGTCCGATACCATATTGTCCTGTAGAAATGGGATTGTTTTGAGAGCCTCTTTTGTCAATGTCAGGAGTATTGTTGATGTTGTTCCAATTGGGATTCAGATATGCCATAAAGTCATAATCGTCATTGCCGGCCGGTTGTACTGCAAAAGTAAAGGTAGTGCCCTGAAGGATTTTGATATAGTAAAAATCAAGGAAGGTAGACAAATTCTGAGAAAATGTACCACATGGTACCCGGATAGTATTTATTTGAGAATTTCCCGGAGCACCTGTATTGATATGCTGGTTGTTACAAACTGGTTTTATAAATTTTTCAGGTATTTGCTGACCGGATACCGTTTGAATATTGAGTAAAAGTATCCCCAAAATCCAATAAATCAATTTTTGATGAATAATCGTATAGTATTCGATATTTATATATTTCATTTTTGATGTCTCAATTGGATGAACTTTCTATAGACGTATTAAATGACGATAGGTAACAATATGATACGTTTGGTAACGATGAGAAACCTGGTTTAATAATACATGTTTGTGTTAAGAACCTGTAATTCATAACCGCCTACCAATACACGAAGATAGATATATTATATAAATAATGAGTAGAAAATTATTGATTTTTTTCTTGAAATTCTATTCCAGGACATTAATACGAATAATCTTCAAAGAAAATCTTAGATTTTGATAATAGGCTGTTTGACTACCTGAGTATAACCATCACTATGTTCATAATATATGTAATATAGTCCAGCCGGAAAGCTTTCTAACGAAAAATGATAGAATTTTGCTTCTTTTAATGTATTAGACTTTTTTAATGTTCTTCCATTCAAGTAATAAATATAATTAAAATTGAATTTATTTATTTTATTTCAATATTGATTCAATAGTTTCAACTATTTTCATACAATTATCTTCTGTAATCACCATAGGCGGTTTAATTTTCAACACATTGTGATATGGTCCGTCTGTACTCAGCAAAATGCCTTGGTTTTTCATGGATTCGACGATGTAGTCTGCAAGTATTGCATCCGGTTCTTTCGTAATTCTGTCTTTCACGAATTCCACACCAATAAAAAGACCCTTTCCCCGCACATCTCCTATACATTCGTAGCTGTCCTGAAGTTTTTTAAAACCCTCCAGCAATATGGCTCCTGTTGTGACAGCATTCTCCTGTAGCGCTTCATCCCGAATGACGTTGAGTACAGTCAGACCCGTCACCATAGATACGGGATTGCCTCCATAGGTATTGAAGTATTCCAGTCCATTATTGAATGCATCCGCTATAGCTTCTGTGACGACTACGGCTGCTAACGGATGCCCATTTCCGATAGGTTTCCCTAATACAACGATATCAGGTTCGGCTTCCTGCAACTGGAAACCCCAGAAAGTGTGACCTGTACGTCCGAATCCTACCTGCACTTCATCTGCAATGCAAACACCACCATATTGGCGTACATACCGGTAGACATACTGCAGGTAATCATCAGGTAGTGGCATCTGACCACCTACACCGAGGAGGGTTTCACAAATGAAAGCTGCCGGCGCTTTTCCGGCTTCCTGAAGATTTTCCAAGATTCTGAGAACCTCCTGTGCATATTGTTTTCCAGCGTCTTTTCCCTGATAAATACCTCGGTAATCGTCAGGGACAGGTGCTTTATGAATGAATGGTTTTTGTCCTGAACCGCCGGTATTATCAAACTTGTACGGGCTCATATCGATATCTAAGGAAGAAGTGCCATGATAAGCGTGTTCAAGTACAATGATATCATTTCTACCGGTATAATGCCTTGACATTCTCACAGCCAGATCATTGGCTTCACTGCCTGAATTGACAAAATAACAAACTTTCAGGTTGGAAGGTAGCGTAGCTAAGAGTTCTGTGGCATAGGATGTCAATGCTTCATGGAGGTAACGGGTGTTGGTATTCAATGTTGCAAGCTGTTTTTGCATTGCCCGTACTACTACTGGGTGACAGTGTCCGACATGACTTACATTATTGACACAGTCGAGATAGGTGTTTCCAAGATCATCATACAGATATTGTAGCGCTCCTTTGATGATGGTAAGTGGTTTATGATAACTCAGGCTCAGATTACGTCCTATAATATCCCTCCTTGTCAACTTTAATTGGCTTTGTTTATCAATTGGCTGAATTGCAGGTTCCGGATCACATGCCAACCTGTAAGTGTGTGCGGCTTTGAGTGGATTGATAGTTAGCCAGTATTCCAGTAACTTCCACGCTGATTGCTCAGATTGATAATGATGAACATTGAAGAGACCGTTATCAGCTTTTGCTGCAGACTGGGTTACGCTGATACAGAGACGTGCAGCGATAAGATAATACAGAATATCAGTTTCTTCCTGCATCAGACTGTATTCTTTGTGATAACTGTTTACGATTATGGCTGATGCTTCCACAGGCTCATCTGAATACATTATTACATAAGTGCAGGCAATGGCCAGATTATGTATAAGGGGTGCCCATACCATATCGCCAAAATCTATCAAACCGGTGACTTTTCCTTCTTTAACCAATATGTTGGAATCATTGGCATCATTATGAATACAGGCGTGCCTGAGTGAGGCGATTTTAGGTTTTACTTCGGTTTCAAATTGCAACAGGAAGTAGTCGGCAAGGCGTCTTTTTGCGGGGTCCTTGATGTGATGCAGGTTTTTGATTGCTTCCTCAGCCCGACTGATATCCCATACATACGCTCTGTTAGCGGCATCCAGATATATGTCTTTGGAGATAGCATCCAGCTTGCCAAGAAACGAGCCCAAATCTATGTATAGTTCGTCAGGCCAGACATTCAGGTCTTTCCATAATGTGCCTTCAAGGTAGGTAAGCAAACGGATACAGTACGTATGTTGGCTGTTTTTGTCAGTATAAATAGTGATATACTGATCATGTTTGTTGGCGATGTGGTGCTGAAAAAATGAGCTTATTTCAGATTTCGAAAGATGTTGGGATATACTAACCTGAGCTTCCAGAAAAGAAGGGCGTATACCGGAGGATACTTTAAGAATATATTTTTTTCCTGAATGTGATGTTAATAAAAAATTGTCTTCATCATAACCTGTCAATGGCGTCACAAGAACATCAATATTGTAAAATTCCTTTGCGAAGGACTGGATTTCATCTGTATTAAAAACCATCATTTTCTTAATGTATCAACATAAATAACGAATTTTCCATAATTTTAAACTATGGAATGCAGACAAAGATACACTATTCAGTTTGGAAAGAGGAGAAAATGTTTTTCTAGTGTATAAAACAAATTGTGCAAAATTTTGATATAATATTACTAATAATACATATAACAAAAAGCGAAGTAAGTCATTTTTTACTAAAATTGTTAAAAGCTATTGATTTAGTTTGTATAACTAATTGCACAAAGCGGAAGTTATTCGGGCGAATGCTGTCCCACCTATTCAATATTTTAAAATTTCAAATAGTCTCTTATTTTTGAATAAGTTTGTAGACGTATTTTATTTTACGGACTGCAGTTAGCAGAAATCCTTTAAAAATATTTTATTAGAAATTTCCCATAACGGGAATTAATCGATATCTTTGTCAAAAGAAAAATAATTGAGAGTTATATCAAGGAAATTATTACGTGAGTTTTGGATTAAACATTCAGAATGCGAACAGCAATTGAAATCGTGGTTTCAAGAAGTTAATAAAGGAACTTGGAAAAACTTAAATGAATTGAAAAGAGAATATCCGAGTGCAAGTATTTTGGAAGATAATAGAGTTTGTTTTAACATAAAAGGAAATAATTATCGACTCATAGTAAAAATAAATTTACATTATCAAATCATGTGGATTCGATTCATTGGAACACACGCTGAATATGATAAAATAGATGCAAATAAAATTTAAAAAGATGAAATTAAAACCAATAAAAACAACAAAAGATTACAATGAAGCTTTGGAAAGACTTGAAATTATTTTCAATTCAATTCCTGGAACTAAAGAAGGTGATGAATTGGAAATTTTAGGGATTTTATTACAAAAATATGAAACCGAAAATTTTATAATTGAACTTCCAGATCCAATTGAAGCAATTAAGTTTAGAATGGAACAACTTAATTATTCACAAAATGATTTGGCTGAAGTAATTGGATTAAAAAGCAGAGCAAGTGAAATTTTAAATCGAAAAAGAAAATTATCACTTGAAATGATTCGAAAACTTAGTGAAAAATTACATATTCCGCCAGAAGTTTTAATTCAAGCATATTAATAAATTAGGACTTCTGCTAACAACTAAGGTTTCGACGTGTCCGCAGGGTAAGCGATGAAACCTTAGTTGAACGGAACCGGAATATTATGGGGATGTCGTAATGAAGAGACAGAGGATACTGAGCAGTTTTCGAACTACTTTTTGTTTTTTGAGGGAGACAGCGGTTAAAAATTAACTTTTTCGGTCAATATCAGGCGTTTTTCTTCACATACAGACTGACATATTGTGAACGAGGTTCTCATGTCTATACCCACATTTTTCTAAATATTGCTCAGGAAAAAAATTCTATTATTATGCGGTTACTTAGTAGGATGATTGTTGGCTAGATATATCTCAATTGTATAAATAATGTAATTTTTGTTATAAAAATCAATTATATTCATGGTATTTTTTAAAACGAACCATATTATTTCTTAATTTTGCGGGATTTTTAACTGAAAATAAAACAAGAAATGTTCATTGTTAACATCCATTTTTTTATTTAACTGAACAATAATTATCATTAAACCTTTATATAAAATAAATAAAATTATGCATCGTATATTGTTGATTATTCTACTTTTTATTTCCGGAATGATTAGCTGGAATTGCAAAAATGAAAAGATGACAGGAAGTAGTGAACCTGTATCTCAAACCGTTAGAGAGGTACAGAATCAGAATGGTCTCATTGGTCAGATTGAGTTGGATAATGGTAAAAAATGGACAGTTAATGATGAAATGAAACCATTTATAGCCGAAGGTGAAAAATTGGTAGATAATTATATCCAATCCGGTGATGATGATTATATAAAGCTGGCTGAAGCATTGAAAATACAGAACGATAATCTGATCAAAAGCTGTACGATGACTGGTAAAAGCCATGATGAACTCCATAAATGGTTGGAGCCACATCAAAAATTGATAGAAATGATTAAAAATCTTCCTGAAAAAGAGATGGCAGGTAAGGTGATTACCCGTTTGAAATCATCATATGAAATTTACCATAGTAATTTTCAGTAGTTACATTTTCATGAATCCGATTTTATAATGATTTAAATCATATATCAAATTGTAAGTTTGTAAAAACCTAAATATGCTTTGTGTGTTAATGAGATAAAAATGTCTTAAATAGATTTACACGTATTTCAAATTTTTTAAATTAACTAAAATAATCAATAATATGCCTAAAAGATCCTGGGCAGAGCCCTTTAAAATCAAAATGGTCGAGTTGCTGAAGATGACGACACCTAAACAACGTAAAACAGCCATTAAGAATGCCGGTTACAATACATTTTTACTAAAGTCCGAAGATGTATACATTGACCTGTTGACAGATAGCGGTACTTCAGCCATGAGTGACCGGCAATGGGCTGGTATGATGCTGGGTGACGAAGCATACGCCGGCAGTAAAAATTTTTATAACTTAGAAAAAGCCGTACATAAGTATTATGGATTTAAGTACGTCATTCCAACACATCAGGGTAGAGGAGCAGAAAACCTGTTGTCACAGGTGATGATTAAAAAAGGTGATATTGTACCGGGCAATATGTATTTTACCACAACGCGGCTGCATCAGGAGATGGCAGGAGGTACATTTTACGATATCATCATTGATGAAGCCCATGACTCCACCCATCAGCATCAGTTTAAAGGTAACGTGGATATCAACAAACTGGAGGCTCTGGTAAAAAAGTACGGTGCAGACAAGATACCGTATGTATGTGTTGCCACTACTGTAAATATGGCAGGAGGTCAGCCTATTTCCATGCAAAACCTGAGGGAGCTACGTGCTTATACCCGACACCATGGCATTAAAATCATGCTGGATATGACGAGAATAGCAGAAAATGCTTATTTCATACAACAAAGGGAAGAAGGATTCAGAAGGCGAAGTATCGCATCTATTGTTAAAGAGATTTGCGACCATACGGATGGTGCTACCTTTAGCGGCAAAAAAGATGCCCTTGTCAATATCGGTGGATTTCTGGCACTGAATGACGAAAGCAAATTTGAAGAAGCAAGTAATCTGGTAGTAGTATATGAAGGTCTGCATACCTATGGAGGATTGGCAGGCAGAGACATGGAAGCGATGGCAATAGGTATCGAAGAATCTGTCAATGAGGACCATATCAGAGCGAGAATAGGACAGGTAGAGTATCTGGGTGAAAAATTGCTGGATATGCATGTTCCGATAGTTACGCCGATAGGCGGACACGGGATATTTATCGATGCCCGACAGTTTTTGCCGCACCTGAAGCAAATCCAGTTTCCGGCACAGGCATTGGCAGCCGAAATATATGAAGACAGCGGTGTACGTACGATGGAACGCGGTATAGTATCTGCAGGAAGAAACAGTAAAACAGGTGATCACTACTATCCTGCACTCGAACTGGTCAGGTTGACCATACCACGCCGGGTATATACGCAGGCACATATGGATGTTATTTCCGAATCTGTAGAACGCGTATATAGTAAAAGGAATAAAATCAAAGGTCTGGAGATGGTATATGAGCCGACCTATCTGCGCTTTTTTCAGGCAAAATTTAAAAAACTACAGTAAGTGCTATTAGTAAAAGTAATTAAATAAGGTTTTTAATCCAAATGGTTGCCGGTGTCAACATGAGAAAGAGACCGGTAACCATGTTTTATTACTAAATAACTCCTATCTGAATTAATCGGTATTACCTGGCTTTGAATTCCGCTTTTCTTTTTTCAATAAAGGCTGCTGCACCTTCTTTGGAGTCTTCACTGCCTATTGTCAGACCAAAATCTTCATATTCCTTTTTGAATCCATCTACTGTCTTGTCAAAATATGCATTGATCAGTTGAATGGTCTGTTGAACTGCCAAAGGACCTTTGGTAGCGATTTTTTGTAATATTTCTGTTGCCTTGGCTACTTCCTGACCTGATTCAACCACATGTGTGACCAGTCCCAGTCGCAGCGCTTCATCTGCTAGAATCATATCAGCTGTAAGTAACATCTCCGTTGCTTTCCCCTTGCCTATCAGCTGGATTAACCTTTGAGATCCTCCATATCCGGGGACCAATCCGAGATTGACTTCGGGTTGCCCGAATCTGGCGTGTGTACCCGCTACGCGGATATGACAGGACATCGCCAGTTCACATCCACCGCCTAATGCGAATCCATTGACAGCGGCAATAACCGGTGCGTGAAATCTTTCAATCATGAAAAATACATCCTGGCCGCGTTTGGATAGAGCCGATCCGCCGGCGGTATCCAGCGCAGAGAATTCCTTAATGTCGGCACCTGCTACGAAAGATTTTGTTCCGGCTCCCGTTATGATGACACCTTTTACATCGTAGTTACCTGAATGTTCTCTGAAAAAGGCTTCCAAAGCATCAAACACACCCTTGTTCAGAGCATTCAGAGCCTCGGGTCTGTTGATTGTCAATATATATATACCGTTTTCCTGTTCTATTAATAACAAAGGATTATCCATAATCTGATTTAATTTTTTTTTATTTTTTTACTGGCAGAAATATTTCAGCCATCATACAACGTACACTGCCACCACCAAATTTTTCGATCTGTGGAATCGGAATCGGCAATAATTGTGTCTTACTTCCCAATCTGTATTTCTGATCATCATTCAGGCTGTTATAGGCACTTTGTGACATACACAGATATCTTGTATTATTGGTACCATAAACCTCAAGCATATTTCCTGCAAATGCTTCCATTTGATCGTAATTGATTTCAATTATTTCTTTTCCTGTACGTTCGAAACTCTGTTTCAAATCCTTTCTCTGCTCTTCAGCAACACTATCCATACAAATGACAACAAAATCTTCACCCAGAGCCATCATCACATTGGTATGGTAGATTTCATGACCATTTCTGTCTGTGGCTTTGAAGATACATCTTTCCATACCCATGAGTACGTTAAATTTGTCCAATAGGACAGGAGATGTCCGTTGACTCAGGCATGCATAAACGATTTTGTTGGGTCTGTCCAGAATCATACTTCCGGTACCTTCCAGAAAAAGGGGTTCCTGCTCATCTTCATAGAAATCAAAGGTATATCTGTTTTTGACTTCAAACTGCTGGCTGACCTGCCTGATGATATCTTCCCTTCGTTCAATACGTCTGTTTTGTGCAAACATAGGGTAGGTAATCAACGCTCCATTTTCATGAAAGCTGATCCAGTTATTTGGAAAAACAGCGTCGGGTTTAACAGGACTTTCAGTATCCTGAACAACCATCACGTCGATACCTTTGGATCTCAGCAGAGTTACCATGTTGTCAAATTCATGGATAGCAGCCTGTCTGAGTGCTTCAGTATCCCTGATGACTTCATCCGACTGGAAAGCATTATTGACTGCTGTTTCGGCATTATACCCAAAATTGGCCGGACGTACCATTAATATATGTTTCGTCAGTTGATTCATTTCTTTTCTTCAGTTAAATAACAGGATGCAAAATTAACGCTAAATTCCGATTAATCATAGTAATCGTGTCACAGATCAAAATTAAATCCGTGTACTATTTTTTCGTCATATGCATCTTTATCAAAGGAATACAACCGGGCAGGACGATGTGAAACGGACGATTCCATTTCGTCCAGTTGTGTGAGAATGCCCAGGTGTGTGAGTTTACGTCTGAAATTTCGCTTATCCAGCGGTATGCCAAGTACCACTTCATACAGGTTTTGCAACTGCAACAAGGTGAATTTTTCGGGTAACAGATTAAATCCGATAGGTTGAACCCTGATCTGACGACGCATTTTTCTGAGGCACATATGCATAATCTCATAGTGATCAAATGCCATTGACTTTAATTCGCTGACAGCCATCCATTGTAATTTGGTGTCTTTAACAACATGTGCCAGGTGCGCATCATCGATTTTTATAAGGGCGTAGTAGGCTATGGTAATAACCCTGCCTAAAGGATGCCTGTCTATAGCACCGAATACCTGTACCTGCTCCAAAAATACATCTGAAAACCCAGTTTTGGATTCCAATACCCTAAAAGCTGCTTCCTCAAGTGTTTCGTCAGGATGAACCAGGTCTCCCAACAACGAATTTTTCTGTTCGAATGGAGGCATATCACAGGCAGATACCAATACTTTCAGTGTATTCTCATCGTATCCAAATATCACACAATCAACAGAGACGGCAGTCTTGAAATCATTGTGAATTTCAGTAATCCATCTGTTGATATTATGGTTGCTTACCTGTTTTATTTGCATTTAATATATTTTTCAGAGGGTGAAGATAAACAAAAAGTCTGTTTTTGAATGAACTTAATACCCGATTATATGATTTTATTCAGTATAATTGTGGTAAGTATTATTAAAAATTGAATATATGACTGTATAAAAGATGTACCGTTACTGAATTAATTAAAGGTCGAAAACTATATTGAACTATGTTTGGCTTTTTTTCAATTTATTATAAGATGCAATTCAGAATTTTGGAGTATTTTATTATTTTTTAACAACAGACTTTTCTATGAGAATATCCATCTGGGCAATAGGTAAGACAGACGAAAAATATCTCGATGAAGGTATACAAAAATACCTTAACAGACTGGTTCATTATACAAAAGTAGATTTAGTCACCTTTAAAGATGTAAAACCAGCTCCAACAACTGAAGAAACGCTCAAAAGAGAGGCAGAGATGATTTTATCAAAAATCAAGACTGAAGATAATCTCATTCTTCTGGATGAGTTCGGCCAGATGTTCAGGTCTGTACAGTTTTCTGCCTATATCGAAAAACTACAGTTGCAGGGTATCAGACACACGATTTTTTTGATAGGAGGTGCTTTTGGTCATCATGAATCGATCAGGGCAAGAGCTCAGGGTAGCATTTCACTGTCCAAAATGACCTTTTCACATCAGATGGTCCGGCTTTTTTTTACAGAGCAGTTGTACCGGGCATTTACAATAATGCGCAATGAAAAGTATCACAATGACTGAATATCCGGTCCCGGAGAAGCCTTCTTATCTCTGTCTATGAAATAGTGTGTAGCAGCTACAGTACACAGGTATGGTGCTACAAGAACGCCCACAATGGGTATCAGAAACAGTAATGTAAATATTGCTCCCAGAGCGATAGCAGCCCATTTCTGCTTATATACCAGAGCAACAGATTCCCGGTAAGTATAATGCCGTTCCAGGTAGAAGTCCATGATTCCAAATCCGGCAAAGTAGGACTGAACCAGAAAGAGTAGAATCAATACTATAATATTGAGCCCCGGAATCAGGCCTCCAATAAATAAAACTCCGGTAAGACTCAGTTCTTTAAGCATGTTGCGCATATTGATCCGTACTGTCCTTGCTGCGGAAGCAGTAAAACTGAATCCGCTCATACCATTATATGTGCCCATCTGCTTTTCCAGCTTTTCTGATACAAGACTCAACATTGGCCCAGCCAGTATAAGCAGTACGTATTTCATTCCTATCCAAAAAAACCAGGCTATACCCGTAGCAGTCAGAATAGTAAAGAAAATAGTGTGTTTTGCCCATTCCCAGGGAATAAGGTTCGTTAGTTGACCGCCAAACCATGGTGCAAAATTCCATGTGCCCCATATCATCAGAGATACCAGTATCAGGGCGATAAGACCGGTATACAATATATATTTCATTGCCTGTCCTTTTGTATTGCCCAATGCTGTAAAGAAATACCTGAACATCAGGAAAATTTGTGTTATCATGGAGTTAGTGGAGGTTTTAATTTTTTTTATTTGAACAATTAACAGAATTATATGTAAATTAATTTTATCAGTATTAAAGATTTTTTTAAAGAATTTTGGAGGATAAATTCAGTGCAGTGTATGCAGGTTGAGTGGATTCATAATCCGGAATGCGGGTGTTTATAGATGGCATTAATATTTCATTATAGATTGGATAAGAATTTTTAACTATCTTTGCATCAACTTTTAAAGCTTATTTATGTTATTACTGCTTTAGAATGAATATTATAACTTAATTAAAAATCAATTGTAAGAAATGGCATTAGAATTTACTGACAGTAATTTTGAAGAAACTGCCCTCGCTGGCGGAGTTGCTGTTGTTGACTTTTGGGCTGAATGGTGTGGCCCGTGCAGACTGCTTGGTCCGATTATTGATGATCTGGCAGCTACCTATGACGGAAAGGTTCAGATTGGGAAACTGAACGTAGATGAAAACCCGGAAGTTTCATTAAAATATAGCATCAGAAGTATACCTACCATATTGATTATTAAAGACGGTGAAGTCGTGGATAAGCAGGTTGGAGTTACTTCAAAAGCAGCATTGGATGCAAAAATATCTACGCACCTGTCTTAATATCAGAAATCAGGCGATTTGTAAATAAAAATTAAAAGACTACTGTTGAATCCTTATAAACAGTAGTCTTTTTTATAAATTGTAAATGTAAATGAGTTTCTTCGATCATTTTGATGTACGGCAGATGGAAAACCTTGAACTTTTGGCTAAACAGGTAGTCGAAGGTTTTATTATTGGTATGCATAAAAGTCCGTTTCATGGGTTCTCAGTTGAATTTGCTGAACACAGACTATATAACCCAGGCGAATCCACAAAGGACATTGACTGGAAAGTATATGCTCGAAGTGAAAAAATGTTTACAAAAAAATTTGAAGAAGAGACGAATCTGAGGTGTCAGATTATTATTGATACTTCTTCTTCCATGTATTTTCCGGAACAAAGAAAATCCAATCAACTCAATAAATTACAATTCTCAGCATTAGCTGCAGCATGTGTGATGAACTTGTTGAAGAAGCAACGTGATGCATTTGGCCTGAGTATTTTTGATAGTGATGTACGCATTCATACCAAATGCAGGTCAGCAACCTCTCATTACAGATTATTGCTGACGTACCTGGATGAACTGATCAGGGATAACAAACATCAGAAGACAACCTCCACATCCAAAGCCTTGCATCAGTTGGCAGATAATATCAATAGACGGTCTCTGGTCATTATTTTCAGTGATATGTTTGATAATACAGACAACAATGATGATATGTTTGCTGCATTACAGCATCTGAAGTACGCCAAACATGAGGTCATATTGTTCCATGTTACAGATAAAAAACATGAACTTGATTTTGAATTTGAAAATAGACCCTATCTTTTTGTAGATATGGAAACAGGAGAAGAAATCAAATTACAGCATAACCAGGTTAAAGAATTGTATACGAATAAAATACAGACTTTTCAAGATCAATTGAAGTTGAAATGCCTGCAATATAAAATTGATTTTGTAGAAGCTGATATCAATCAGGGTTTTGATATCATCCTGCAGAATTATCTGGTCAAAAGAATAAAATTGAAATAGAATTAATTATTTATAAATCAAAAAACCTATGTCTAAAATCAAACTATCTGAAATAAGTACCGGAGTACCTGACAATCTGAAAAAGAAGAAGGCTGAACTGAAAACTATCGAAATGGCTATCAAAATTGGCCAGCTCCAGCACAAGCTTTATGCTGAACGCAAGCAAAGTCTGTTGGTAGTACTACAAGGTATGGATGCCAGTGGGAAAGACGGAACCATAAAAACCACTTTTGCAGATTGCAATCCAACGGGTATTGATACTTTTGGATTTAAAAAACCTACTTCAGAAGAAATGGCACATGATTTCCTGTGGAGAATTCATAAAAGGACACCGGAGCATGGCAATATCATGGTTTTTAACCGATCTCATTATGAAGATATTCTAATTCAGAGAGTTCATAAATGGATAGATTTTGACAGAGTTGAAAAACGTATGAAGGCAATCAATGCTTTCGAAAAGCTCCTCGAATTTGACAATGATACAAAAGTATTGAAGTTCTATATGCACATCTCTCCCGAAAGACAGTTGGAAAAATTGCAGGAAAGAATCGATGATCCTGAAAAAAACTGGAAGCACAAGGCTGAGGATTGGGAGGAACGTAAATTGTGGAGCGAATATATGGAAGCCTATGAATATGCTATCAACCAGAGTGATATACCCTGGCATATCGTACCGTGCGACAAGAGATGGTACAGGAATTATCATATTTCAAAAATCGTACTCAAGGCACTTGAAGATATGCATCCTGAAATGCCTGTTTTAAAGGAGCATGATGAGTAATCTGACTAAGGTTAGATTGGATAAATGGCTTTGGGCTGTGCGCATCTTCAAGTCCAGAACCATGTCGACGGATGCATGCAAAGGCAATAAAGTTAAGGTCAACGGCATTGCTGCCAAACCATCCTTTCAACTTTCCATTGATGATCAGATTGAAGTTAAAAAAAATGGCTTTAACTTTACTTTTAAAGCCAAATCCCTGATTGATAAACGCGTATCTGCTGTATTGGCAGTACCCTGTTATGATGATCTTACACCATCAGAAGAATTGAATAAGTACAAGGATTGGTACGTGGGTAAAGTAGGCGTCGAGGTACGGGATAAAGGTGATGGAAGACCTACCAAACGTGACAGACGGGATATTGATGACTTTAAGGACAGTTATTTTATGGATGATGATCTGATTGAAGTTATAGAGTAGGTAAGATACTTTTTGTTTTGTTGAGAAATCCTTTAATATTGTACATTAAGTTTAAATAGTGGTTCATATTACCGATATTTTATTTTCTCAATGGCTTGTTGCATTTGCCAAACAATGCTGATATACAATACTTATTTCATTTTTATTTCTTTCATCAGATCTTCCAGATAATCTATCTGTACTTCCTGAATTTCCAGTAATTTGTTATTCTGATGTACAAGCAAGTGATCGATTTTTTCGTTCAGTAATTTGATTTCAAGTTCAGCTTTGAGATTTATTTTATAATCATGTTCACTTCTTTGTCTGTCTTTTTGTTCCTGTCTGTTCTGACTCATCATTATAATCGGAGCCTGTATCGCAGCAAGACAGGAAAGAATCAGATTGAGCAAAATAAAAGGGTACGGGTCGAATGGTTTGGAGGCTAATAACCACACATTAACAGCCATCCATATAAGAATAAACAAGAAAAAAGTGATAATGAAAGTCCAGCTTCCTCCGAATGCAGCAACTTTATCCGCAATTTTTTGTCCCATGGTAATTTTAGATTCCAACTCATCCTGAATATTCTCGGAAAGTATGGAATTTTCTCTGATAGCCTTTATCACATCCCGATCGATAGATGCCAATTCTCCCTTTTCCTGTTCGATAAGCCGGACAAGGTATAAACGCCTGAATTTGTTCAATTCATCAATGGAAATCGTACTTTCATGACTGAATTCGGAAAATTCGGACTTGATGAGATCAAAAATTCCGGATCTTATCTCCTTCCCTGATACTGTTTCACCAATATGAATTTTCTTACCGGATATATAACTTACTGGCATAGGATGACTTGTTTAAAGTTGTCTTGTCGAAATATTAATGAAAATAAATGATACATGAGATGATTCATGCAAAACTAAATGATGAACATTTTTTGTGATATAGAAGTTTTTTAAATTTCTGAATTTATTAGTAGTTCTTAACATTATTAAAGGGCAAAAAAAATTGCCCTGGATACACATTCTGATTTCAAGACATCAAATTTATATACTACTTTTTAAGGCTTAACCCTCACGTAACTCTGTCTTAACATCTCCTTAATATTACCAATCTACCTTTGCAACATAATTATTATACTAATCCTAATTTTATAAAAAAATGAACGTCAGGTCCCTGCTATCTTTTATACTTCTTTGTTTTATTCCTTTATTAAATATGGCTCAGACCGGGGTCATAAATGGCCATATCAAAGACGCCAAAACAAACGAACCTATAATTGGTGCCTCAATTGTTGTTTTAGGTTCTTCATATGGATCTATTACCGACTTTGATGGAAATTTTGAAATCCAATCTGTAATTTCTGGAGAATATAAGATAATAATTTCTCTTGTAGGTTATTCAGAATTATCCGTAGAAAATATTAGTGTAGAATCAGGTAAAACTACTGAATTAAACACTTCGATGGAAGAATTGTCACTTCAACTAAGTGCAGTGGAAGTCAAAGCACAGAGAAAGACAGATTCTGAGATTGCAGTAGTATCAGAAATTAGTAAGCTAGCAAATATCGCTGTTGGTGTATCATCTCAACAAATTGCAAAAATGCAGGATCGGGACGCATCTCAAGTAGTACGGAGAGTACCGGGTGTTTCAGTATTTGATGACCGATTTATAATTATTAGAGGGCTAAATGAGCGTTACAATACAGTTTTACTCAATGATATCATTACTCCGTCAACTGAAGTTGATATAAAATCATTTTCGTTTGATCTGATACCAAGTTCAGCAATCGACAGGATGATGGTATATAAATCACCCTCTGCAGATTTGCCTGGAGACATTGCCGGTGGAGCTATAAAAATTTACACCAAAACGATTCCTGACTCTGATAACCTTTCCTTAGCTTTTAACTTAGGGTACAGATCTGGTACAACAGGAACTCGAGTGTCAGATTATTCCGGCAGTAATGCAGATTTGTTCGGATTTGGTAGTAGATTTAGGAATTTACCTTCATCATTTCCATCTACCAAAAATGTTATCAATAGTGCTGGAACCGAAGCAATGATTAAAAATTTTCGCAATCTAAATCTTTATTATGATGTAAATCAGAAATCAGTTGTCCCGGAAATAGGAGCAAATATGAGTTACAGTAAAAGAATATTTGTTGGTAGTAAAGAAATAAATACTATCTCATACATCAACTACTCCAATACCCATGTTTTTCAAGAAATGGTACAAAATAGGTACCTTTATGATGCATCTTTGCAGAGTACCTTCCAGGATGATAATTATACCAATAATGTACGTTTAGGTGCTATGAGTAATTGGACGCTGATTATCAACCAACGTAATAAAATAGAATTCAGAAACATCTTTAATCAACTGGCTACAAAAGAAACAGTTTTAAGGTCCGGCCATTTGTTCGATAACGATCTTGAAATCTCAAATCAATCATTCAGATATGAACAAAAGAGTATCCTATCGAGCCAATTAAGTGGTACGCATGATTTATCTGATAAGTCCAAAATAAAGTGGATAGGCAGCTTTGGTTATACATCACGATCAGAGCCTGACTATAGACGATTTACATCTTCAAGAGAGATAGGATCAGACCAGCCATATAAAATAGACTTACAGCAGTTTGAATCTCCTACGCTACAACAAGCAGCAAGATTTTGGTCCAATATGGATGAATTTGTTATCACAGGAACTGCATCAATTGAGAAAGCACTAGGAACAAAAAAAAGTGACTCAGACAAGAACAAAATTTTAAAATTCGGTATATATTCGGAATATAAGGACAGGTACTTCAAAGCAAGATGGTTTGGTATAGTAAATCCAAATAGATTATCATCTGACTTCACCACAAAGGATCCAATAGACTTTTTCAATACAGATAATCTAAGTGCATCCAGAGTATACTATTCGGAAGGTACCAATTTTGATGACAAATATACAGCTCAAAATATATTGAACGCGGCCTATGTGAGCTACTACTTACCATTCTCAGAAAAATTAAATGCAACTTTCGGATTAAGGGGCGAATTTAATCGGCAGCTCCTTCAAAGCTTTGAAAGAGGAGGAGGTCAAAAGGTAGATGTGAATAATGCTGTTTTAAGTCCGATGCCATCATTAAATGCCATTTACAAACTGAATGAAATATCACTTTTAAGATTTGCTTATGGGACTACCGTCAATAGACCTGAGTTCAGGGAGTTGGCGCCGTTTACATACTATGATTTCATATTTGATGGATCTAAAAGAGGAAATAAAGACATTAAAGTAGCTACTATACATAATTTTGATTTACGATATGATTTTTATCCGTCAAAAGGAGAGGTCATTACATTCGGAGCATTTTATAAAAAATTCTACAATCCGATAGAAGCTGCTATTTTTTATAATGGAAGTGCGCTTGCATTTACAGTGTCAAATTCAGAGTCAGCCGTATCAGCCGGGGTCGAGCTTGAGATTCGTAAGAGTCTGACAAAAAACTTTATGTTGCTTTTTAATGCATCTCTCATTAATAGTGATGTAGTAGTGAGTGGATTGAGTGATTATAGTAGATATTTACAGGGACAATCTCCTTATATTGTCAATTCAGGACTATTTTATTCTCTACCTGAAAAGGGTATACAGGCTAATATATTATATAATGTAGTAGGGGAAAGTCTTTATGTTATTGGTGACAATGTATTGAGTTCAAATGTGTACCAAATGCCAAGAAATGTCCTGGATTTAAATATTTCTAAATCTTTTGGAAATATAAAAGTAAATGCAAGGTTACAAGATATACTTAATCAACCTTTTAAACTCGTACAGGACACTAATCGTGACAATAAAATCAGTGATAATGATGGTGTGTTTCAGGAGTACAGGAGAGGTTCAGCAATCTACCTCGGAGCCAATTACATGTTTTAGTTTCTGTTGTTATAGCGTTCGTATTACAAAGATGAGTATTTTATTTTATTTATTTATAAACCTTTTAAAAAAAATCCATTATGAAAATTAGTTTAAAATTAATTACATTTTTGTTACTCGCAGTAGGCCTGTCATTAGGTTCATGTACTCGTGATGAAGATGAAGACGATGTAGTTATACCAGGTGAAAATATTACTGTCAAAGGTACAATAACATCAAATACAACTTGGGATGCAAAAAATAAATATCTTATTGAGGGTTTTGTTTATGTTGAATCTGGTACTACACTTACCATCGAACCAGGCACAATTATCAAAGGAGACAAAGCTACAAAGGCTTCACTGATTGTAAAACCTGGAGCAAGGATTATTGCTGAAGGCACGAATCAAAAGCCTATTATATTTACCTCCAACCAACCAAAAGGTTCAAGGAACTACGGTGACTGGGGAGGCATTATACTATTAGGTAAAGCTAAGGTAAATAAGTCACCTGCCACCATAGAAGGAGAAAATATATCTACCTTTGGTGGTAGTGATGACAATGATAACTCAGGTATTTTAAAATATGTGCGTATTGAATTTGCAGGTGTTGCATTTGAAACAGACAAAGAGATAAACGGACTTACTCTGGGAGGGGTGGGGAAAGGTACTACCATCGATTATGTTCAAATATCATATAGTGGTGATGATGGTTTTGAGTGGTTTGGCGGCAATGTAAATGCCAAACATCTCATATCGTACAAAAATCTCGATGATGATTTTGATACAGATTGGGGTTATTCGGGTTTGGTGCAGTATGGCTATATTTATAGAGACCCTCTAGTTGCTGATCAGTGTACATGTTCAGATTCCAATGGTTTCGAATCTGATAATGATGCTGCAGGATCAGAAGCTACGCCACAAACCAATTGTAAATTTGCCAATGTATCAATATTTATGGCAGAAGGAACTCCTGATGCTAAGTTTAGATCTGCTTTTAGATTAAGACGTAATTCTGCATTATCTATTTTTAATTCTGTTGCAGTGGGTGCATTTCCCAAAGGTGGTCTTGAATTGGGTGACGCATCTACACAAGCTAATTTTATAAGTGACAAGTCTGATTTTCGTGGTCTTGTTTTGGCAGGAATGTCTAAACCTTTAGTGCTTGGAGATGAAGGAAAGTTAACTGTTACTTCCAGAAAGAACAAGTTTGGAATAGACTTATCTGCGTTGGGATTACCTGCAAATTACAATAAATCAAACGGGAAACCTGGTTTATTGCCACTTTCTGGTTCAGTCTTACTAAATAGTGGTATAGACTTACCTTCCGGATTTGAACCAAATACTAACATTGGTGCTTTTAGTACTAATGACTGGACAGAAGGTTGGGCCAATTGGGATCCACAAAATACAGATTATTAATTAGTGGTATACTTAATGGTGATTTTCTAATAGAAATACAAAGATAAATATACTTATCATTTTTTTTGTATTAATTAGACATGGGAATTAGCATTTTGCTGATTCCCTTCTTTTTATAATTATATTTATAGTTTATCTATTTCAAGCTATGTTTCTTAAATATTTAACTTAATCAACTCAAGTACAGGTTTAAAAAAGTAAGTGTATATTCCGACTTAAGTCAAACTAATATAAAACGTAAAGGGTACTTAATCTTTTAGTATCAATAATTTAATATACTAAGATCACCTTAGCAAATTTAAATTAGATGATAATTACTTGCCAAATAAGAATTGTTCACGTATCGTAGAAATTATTTCTACGATACCATGTTAGGTTATAGATATATTAATAAAATGGTTGGTATACCTGTATTTACTCCTATTTTGAACAATCTTATCTAAGTAATTGTATTTTCGATGATATAAAAGAACTTAATTATTGGAAAAATCAACAGATAGCAAAAAATAATTATGTATTTTTGTGATTAAAGTATAATAAGAGATTAATGGCTGATAGTATATTAATAGTGGATGATGATCCAAGTATTTGTGAGATTTTAGAATATAATCTCAAAAGCGAAGGTTATGAAGTGTTAGTGGCAAATTCTGCAGATGAGGCTCTAAAGATTTTATCAGAAAAAACACAATTAATTCTTTTGGATGTTATGATGGGAGGAATGTCGGGGTTTAAATTATTGGAAAAATTACGTGCAGATGGATGTATGATTCCAGTTATCTTCCTTACTGCAAAAGATACAGAAAACGATATGTTAACGGGTTTTTCAGTAGGAGCAGATGACTTTATAACGAAACCTTTTTCAATCAAGGAAGTTGTAGCGCGTATTAAGGCAATGCTAAAAAGAAGACGCCATGATGTAGGAGTTAACAGAATTGTTGTTTATGACAAATTGAAAATTGATAGGACGAATAAGGAAGTGTACATTGAAGATAAATTGATAAGTCTTACTAGAACTGAGTATGAAATTTTGATAAAACTGTCCGATTATCCTAACAAAACATTTTCAAGGCAGCAAATAATTGAAAGTGTTTGGGATGATGAGGTTTACGTATCAGAACGCACTGTAGATGTACATATCGCTAGATTAAGAAAAAAAATGAATGTATATGGTTCATTGATTTCAAATCGATTAGGATTTGGATATAAGTTTGATATTCATAAGTTATGAAATTCAATTTAAAAAAACGTCTATATTTTTACCTAGCAATTGTTTTTTCAATCTTTACGCTCATTATTTTTTTAGTTGAACATACCAGGGAGCGTAGGTTAAAAACGGAAGCTATCGAACAAAAGTTGGATACATACACCGAAATAATTCAAAAAAGTATTTTAAACATACCTATAGATCAGTATCCTATTGTTTTACAACAAATTGAATTGCTTTTTCCTAATAATCTAAGAATATCTCTAATTGATCAACATGGAAAGGTTACGTTTGACAATTCTATAAACAATTGGTTGAGTCTGGAAAATCATTTACAGAGACCAGAAATTCAGAGGGCCAAGATGAATAAGACCGGTAGTGACATTAGGATTTCAGAGTCCAATAATACGAAATATCTGTATTTTGCAAAATACCAGAGTAATGTTTTTATTCGAGTGGCCTTACCCTATGATATTCAAATTCAACGCTTTTTCAAATCAGACAATGTATTTCTTTATATAACTCTATTTCTTTTTGTTATTGTTTTGACGATGCTAAACCGTATTGTTAATATCTTCGGGAGATCGATAATAGAATTACGTGATTTTGCCTACAATCCGGGTATTATGTCAGGCGTTCGTTTCCCTGGAAATGAAATTGGAGAAATTGCAAGTGAAATAGCAGAAAATTATAAACAACTTAGAGCAAGTAATAGCAAGATAAAATTGGAAAAAGAAAAGCTTCTTCAGCATATTCACAATTCCAAAGAGGGTATTTGTTTTTTTTCAATCGAAAAAAAAGCTAAATTCTATAATGCCCTATTTCTACAATATCTTTATAATATTACTGATAAACAGGATATTCTACCAGAAAAAATCTTTAGTGACAATCTGTTTGATAAACTTATTCAATTCATTGAGGATTATACTTTAAATTTCAAAGAATTTGTAATACAAAAACAAGGTAAGTTGTTTTTAATCAGGGTAGTTAGATTTGAAGACAAGAGTTTTGAAGTTATAATCAATGATATCACAAAACAAGAAGAAATAAAACAGTTAAAACAGCAGATGGTAAGTAATATTGCCCATGAACTTCGAACTCCAGTGGCAGGGATTAGTGGGTACCTCGAAACTATACTAGATAAAGATCTAGATACAGATATGCAACATCATTTTTTAACTCGTGCATACAATCAAACCCGTGTACTGACTGAACTCATCAAGGACATGAGTTTGATTAATAAAATTGATGAAGCTGGCAATACTTTTGTTAAAGAACCATTAGATATTTATGTGTTGCTCAATACATTAAAAGAGGATTATTTCCACATTTTTTTAGATAATTCGATATCTTTCTTATTGGATGTTCCTCAAAAAACTGTTATGAACGGAAATCGAAATCTGATTCAATCTATCTTTAAAAATCTAATAGATAATGCTATACGTTATGGTGGGCAGCATTGTACAATAGCCATTAAGATGTATAAAGAAGATTCTGCGTTTTATTACTTTTCTTTTTATGACACAGGTAAGGTTATTTTAGACGAAATACATTTACCTAAGCTCTTTGAAAGATTTTACAGGGTAGAGGAAGGTAGAACCAGGGTTGGTGGAGGGTCTGGTTTGGGGCTTTCTATTGTAAAAAATGCCATAAGTATTCATGGAGGAAACATAATAGCCAAAAATAGACAGGAAGGTGGACTGGAGTTCATGTTTACTATCCATAAATAGAATTAGCATCGTTCTATCCTGTTCAACATGACAACGACTAAACCAAAAACCTGAAGCTTGGACGGTATTTTACAGATTTCCCTTTTTGGATGTTGTACGTATTTGTTAATATGAAGATAAAATTGATAACATACAAGCCAACTGTATATGTAAGAATATATGTAATCCAGGAATCAATCCTGCTTATGCTGATCGTATCTAAAAAGTTGATCATATATGGTATGGAAATCAGAACAGGTCCAGCTATCCATGCCAACACCCAAGTAATCTGAAAATTTAAAAGCTCTTTAGCCGTATCGTCTGTTTCAGGACTTGTACTATTTCTGCTTTTCCAGATTATCAACGGAATAATGATACCCAAAAAAGGAAATGCTATAAAACTCAAAGCTGATGTATTAATAATATTCTGTATGCTCTTGCTGTCTGACATATCAGGTGGGTTGATTTTTTTATTCTAAACTTATTTTGTGAAGTCAATCCATTTTACTTATTTCAAAATTGAAATCCAATTACTGGGTTCATTTTCAGGTGTTTGTTTTTTGTAACAAAAGAAACCTGAATCAGTGTATCCATTTTTTAACAAAATTTTATATAGTTCCAAAATTAACAATTATAGTTTATACTTGTTTTAATTTATATGTATATTCATTTTTATTATAAGAAGTAAATTATCCACTTTTGTGCAATCCGCTATATTATTTGGCTGTAATCCAAGTCAGATTATAACGTAAGTATTGCAAGTTTACATATGTTAATTGAATTGACAAATATCTTTTTAAAATATCAAATTATTGAAACATGTCTGAAGCACACTTATATAAGATAGGGATTTGTGCCGATCATGGCGGATTTGAACTCAAGGAAGGATTGAAAGCCTATCTGAAGGAGCAGGGCAGGGAAGTAGTAGATTTCGGGGCAGATGAATTGAATACGGATGATGATTATCCGGATTTTGTCATTCCGCTTGCCAGGGCTGTGGCTGATGGCAAAGTTTTACGTGGTATTGCTATATGTGGCAGTGGTGTAGGTGCCTGTATCGCTGCCAATAAAGTGGAAGGAGTAAGAGCTGCTTTGATTGTGGATTATTTTTCAGCACATCAGGGTGTTGAAGACGATGATATGAATGTAATCTGTCTCGGAGGTCGGGTAACTGGAAATCTGGTAGCAAAAGAACTGGTTGCTGCTTTTTTAGGAGCAAAATTTATTGGAGCAGAAAGACATGTAAGAAGATTGAATAAAATCAGCGCATTATCAGGTAAGGTTTAAATATAAAATCACTTTCATCAAATTTTAAAAGTTAACAATAAAACCATATTAAATGAATCCGTTAAATAAATTAAGTAGTTTTGGTCAAAGCATTTGGCTGGATCTGCTCAACCGTGATATCATGGATTCCGGAAAATTAAAACAATTGATAGATATGGATGATCTTAGAGGCATGACTTCCAATCCATCCATATTTGAAAAAGCAATTACTGGCAGTACGGATTATGACGATGATATAGTAATGCATTCAGATGCAACAACCGATAATACAGAGATTTTCTTTGATCTTGCTGTCTCGGACATTCAGCGTGCAGCTGATATATTCAGGCCTGTATTTGATAAGACACACGGAAGCGATGGCTTTGTCAGTCTCGAAGTAGCTCCGGGACTCGCCAAAGATACACAGGGAACAATCCATCAGGCAAGAGCACTCTGGAAACGTGTCAACAGAAAAAATGTGATGATTAAAATTCCGGGTACACGCGAAGGAATACCGGCAATAAGGCAATGTCTGAGTGAGGGTATTAATATCAATGTAACCTTGCTTTTTGGATTGCCACGGTACCGCGAAATTACGGAGGCATTTATGGGTGGTCTTGAAGACAGGTTGAAAGCCGGTCATCCCATTGACCATGTATCATCCGTAGCCAGTTTTTTCCTGAGCAGGATTGATGTAATGACAGATCCATTACTGAAAGAGAAAAATGCAGATAATCTTGTTGGTAAAATCGCCATCGCATCAGCCAGAGAAGCATATCAGATTTATCTCCATATGATAAACAGTGATAGATTCAGAAAACTACAAAGTCAGGGAGCGCAGAAGCAGCGTGTTCTTTGGGCAAGTACAAGTACCAAAGATCCTGCTTTCAGTGATGTATTGTATGTCGAATCTTTGATAGGGAAGGATACCATCAATACCTTGCCTATGGAAACCATTGATGCATTCAGGGATCATGGAAAAGTGAAAGAAACCCTGACAATAAATTTGAATGAATCCGGAAACTATCTGAAAGGTCTTAAAGATTCGGGTATAGATATTGATATTATAACTCAGAAGCTGGAAGATGAAGGAATAGAAAAATTCAATCATGCTTTTGCTGCATTGTTGAAAAGTATAGATGATAAGAAAAATAAAGTCATTGAGTAGTTGTAAAAGTTGAGGAAATGGATATAAATAATATTAAAGCAATTTTTTTGGATATAGGTGGCGTAATACTTACCAATGGCTGGGACCACGAATCCAGACAAAAAGCAGCAGAAGTATTTGGTTTGGATTATGAAGAAATGAACCGGCAGCACACCTTTGTTTACAATATATTTGAGTTGGGGCATATGACTATGGATGATTATCTGGATACAGTTATCTTTAATGAACCACGAAGTTTTTCACGAACTGCATTCAAGGATTTTATGTATGCGGAGTCGTCAGCATTGCCAGCGTTATTGCCGTGGCTGAAAGAGTGGAAGCAGCAAGTCAAATTACCTGTTTTTGCACTGAGTAATGAAAATGCCGAACTCAATGAATATCGTATATCTACTTTTGGCTTGCATCAGGTTTTTGACGGTTTTTTCTCTTCCTGCTATCTGGGCGTCCGAAAACCGGATCCGTTGATATACAAACGTGCCATCGAAATTTGTCATGCCAAACCACAGGAATGTCTGTATTTTGACGATAGATTGATGCTGGTAAATGCAGCTCTTAAATTTGGCATACAAGCTATTCAACATAAAAATTTTGAAACAACGAGGGATATTCTCCATAAATTCATACAATAATACAATGTCACAGGAAAATAACAGCCAAAATGTTTTTGGCATGATAGGTTTGGGAACCATGGGCTCCAATCTTTTACAAAATATTGCCGATCAGGGATACCATTGTGCCGGGTACGATATAAGTACGGAGCAGGTAAGCAGGCTAAACAGTCTTGGACGGGATAATATTCGCGGTTTTTCGGACATGAAAGCATTTGTTGACAGCCTTGTAAGTCCGAAAACAGTAATGATGCTTGTACCGGCCGGGAATATCGTCGATAAGGTCATAGAACAACTCTTACAATACCTGCAACCCGGAGATATAATCATTGATGGCGGCAATTCGCATTTTACAGATACGGAAAGAAGGTCTGTGGATTTGGAGAAAAAAGGATTTCATTTCTTCGGTATGGGTGTGTCAGGTGGAGAAGAGGGCGCAAGAAGAGGCCCGAGCATGATGCCCGGTGGTGACAGGGAAGCTTACAAAACAGTACAGCCGGTACTGGAGAAAATAGCGGCGCATGTAAATGGCGAACCAACCGTAGCTTATATGGGAAAACGATCAGCCGGACATTTTGTGAAGATGGTACATAACGGTATCGAATATGCTATCATGCAGCTGATATCTGAAACCTATGCCATTATGAAAAACGGATTGCAGATGAAGGATGAAGCAATTCATGATGTTTTCAGACAATGGAATGAAGGTAGGCTGCAATCCTACCTATTGGAGATTACGCGTGATATATTTGCTTATAAGGAGAAGGGTTCCGACCATTTATTATTAAATGATATCAAAGATCAGGCAAAAGCTAAGGGAACAGGGAAATGGACATCGCAGGTCGCAATGGATCTGGGCGTGGCGATTCCTGTCATAGATGTGGCTGTAGCAATGCGGAATTTGTCTTCATTCAAGGATCTGAGGGTTCAGGCATCAAAGTTATATCCGAATGAAAGAACAATGAATTATACAGAAACTAACGATTATTTGTATTCATTGGAACAGGCATTGTTTTTTTCCACAATTTCGGCATACGCGCAGGGCATGCATCTTTTGTATATGTCAGATAAAGAGTACCAATACGGGTTGAATCTCAGCTTGACAGCCAAAATATGGAGAGGAGGTTGCATCATCCGATCTGCATTTTTAGAGGTTATGTACACTGCATACCGTAATAATCCGGATTTGGAACATTTGTTTCTGGACATTCAGATATGCGATTTGCTTGCAGATACTCTTCCGGGTATTCGTACAGTTGTTTCGGATGCTGCCATTCATGGTATTGCTGTTCCTGCATTAGCAACGTCACTGGGATATTTTGACAATTTCAGAAATGCTATGATGCCATCCAATCTGATACAGGCACAGCGGGATTTTTTTGGTGCCCATACCTATGAATTGATAGGTAAGGATGGTGTATTTCACACGGATTGGGAAGGATAAAAATCAAAATCATTTCATTAATTACAACATAATGGCAATTTCAGGAAAAAATAAAGCAAATCCAGTGATATTTATAATTTTCGGAGGAACAGGAGATTTAACCAACCGAAAAATTATGCCTGCATTATACAATCTTTTTCTCGACAACTGGCTACCGGAAAAATTTGCAATTATAGGTTCTTCCTATACCAAATTGAGCGAAGAAGCATACAGGAATGGTCTGCTTTCGGCAGTCAGTCAATTCTCCAGAAAGGGTAAAGTCGTACATGAGCAATGGGATGCATTTGCAGCACATATACAATATCAGTATGCCGATATTGCGGATGCAGAGACTTTCAGGCCTTTGGGAAAATTGATGGATGATTATAAAAATAGTTGGAATCAGACACCATCCATTATCTATTATTGTGCTGTAGCACCGCATTTCTTTAGCGTTATAGCAGGAAATATTTCCAAAGCCGGATTGGAAAATGATCCTGAAACTACGAGAATTATTGTAGAGAAGCCATTCGGAACCGATTTGGAATCTGCTGTAGAACTCAACAGGAAACTCCTGTGTATCTTTCAGGAATCACAGATATACAGAATTGACCATTATCTGGGAAAAGAAGTGGTCCAGAACATTATGGCGTTCAGGTTTTCCAATTCTATCATTGAACCACTTTGGAACAGAAACTTCATCGAGCACGTGCAAATATCCGTTACCGAGCAGATAGGAATCGGGACGAGAGGCAAATATTTCGATAATGCTGGTGTACTCAGGGATATGATTCAAAACCATCTCCTTCAATTATTCTGCATCATGGCGATGGAGCCACCTGTTGACTTTATAGCTGACGAAGTGCGCAACAGAAAGGTGGATGTGCTGAAAGCAATGCGTAAAATAGAACCGGGTAAGATAGAAATGATGTCAGCAAGAGGTCAGTACAGTTCGGGTTGGGTAGAAGGCAAAGAAGTAGCCGGATACAGAGAAGAACAGGATGTAGATCCTAAATCCAATACTGAAACCTATGCCGCATTGAAACTGTATGTAGACAACTGGCGCTGGCAGGGGATTCCTTTCTATCTAAGAACTGGCAAACGGCTATTCAGAACTGCTTCAGTCATTACGATACAATTCAGGGAAGTGCCGCACAATATCTTTAATAATGAAGAAATGGGAGCGCCAAAAAAGAACAGACTTGTTATCAGTATTCAACCGGATATGTCTATCCGCTTTGAACTGCAGAGCAAAATTCCCGGATTGGAGATGAATCTGAATACGGTAGATATAGTTTTTGATTATTCCGACCATGAAAAAGACACACCTGAAGCATATGAAACTTTGCTGGTCGATGCCATCGATGGCGATCAGACGTTGTTTATGCGTGCGGATCAGGTGGAGGAAGCCTGGAAAGTGGTAATGCCCATTCTCAATTACTGGCAGAAAAATAAGGCACAGGAATTTCCCAATTATTCAGCAGATTCTTCAGGACCCGAAAATGCCGAAGCCTTGATTGCCAGGGATGGTTTTCATTGGTTTAATCTACCGGACAAAAAATAAATGGATTGAAATGCAGTTGAATGTATATACGAAAGTAGATGAATTAATACGTTGTCTTGCTGATAACATATGTAAAATCGCTGAGAAAGCCATACAAAAACGCGGTGAATTCAATTTGGTACTTTCAGGTGGTAATTCACCCAAAAGGTTATATGAAATGCTGGCAACACAAGATTACAGGGATAGGGTTGATTGGGGGAAAACTTATTTTTTCTTTGGTGACGAACGGTATGTACCCGAGCATGATAGCCAACGAAATTCACTGATGGCACAGAAAGCACTGTTCGAACCGCTGCAAATCCCCGAATCACATATATTTAAAATAAATACAACGGTATCTCCTGAAGATGCAGCAATAAAATATTATGACACCATTATTACCCATTTCAGCAATAAAAAACCTAAATTTGACCTGATTCTATTAGGATTGGGTGACAATGCACATACAGCATCATTATTTCCGCATTCTTCAGTACTGGATGTTGAAACAGAAGATATTCAGTCCGTTTATGTATCTGAATTGGATAGTTACCGGATAACCATGACAGCTCCTTTGATCAATCAGGCACGAAATATTGCTTTTCTTGTTTACGGAGCAGAAAAATCTGATGCTGTACGGCAGGTAATCCGGAATGAAGGCAGTACACAGGAATATCCGGCACGGCTGATTGTACAGCATACAAAACGAGTACAATGGTATCTGGATACACAGGCAGTTGCTCAAATACAATCCATATTCTAATCATTAATTTAAAAATTGTAAATCCAAACATATATGTTTCCAAAAACGAATCCGATAACTACTGCTGCATGGCAAGATTTGATTGCACACCAGGAGGTAATGCAGGACATTCAGATGAAAGATCTTTTTGTAAATGATCCGGCACGTTTTAATAAAATGTCCTTACTTTTCGAAGATATTCTGTTTGATTATTCCAAAAATATCATAACAGATGCAACGCTGGACATGCTTTTAAAACTGGCGGATGAATGCCGGCTCAAAGATGCGATAGCTGCTATGTTTGACGGTGAAAAGATAAACAGAACAGAAAACAGGGCAGTTTTACATGTTGCATTAAGGAATTATAGTGATCAGTCCTTTTTAATCGATGGTGAAGATGTAATGCCTGAAGTTAGGTCAACACGTCAAAAAATGCAGGCATTTTGTCAGAAAATTCACAGTGGTGAATGGAAAGGTTATACTGGAAAGAAAATCAAAAATATAGTAAATGTAGGAATCGGAGGTAGTGATTTGGGGCCTGTGATGGTGACAGAAGCGCTGAAACCTTACTGGATTGAAGGTATGCAGGCATATTTTGTTTCCAATGTGGATGGTACACAAATGGTAGAAACCCTTAAAAAACTCAATCCTGAAGAAACGCTTTTCACCATAGCATCCAAAACTTTCACTACTCAGGAGACAATGACCAATGCACATACTGCAAGAGCCTGGTTTTTGAAATCTGCTGTAGATGAGAAGTATGTAGCACAACATTTTGTAGCTCTTTCTACCAATGAAACAGGTGTCCGCAAATTTGGTATTGCTGTAGAAAATATGTTTCCCTTCTGGGATTGGGTAGGAGGCAGGTACAGCTTGTGGAGCAGTATAGGCCTGTCTATTGCGCTGACTATCGGCTATGACAATTTTGAAAAATTGCTGAAAGGTGCTGAAGCAACGGACAAGCATTTCAGAGATACGGATTTCAGTGAGAATATTCCTGTTATTATGGGACTAATCGGTCTGTGGTATACAAATTTTTGGAATGCTAAAACGGAAGCCATCCTCCCTTATGATCAATATATGCACCGGTTTCCAGCTTACTTCCAGCAAGGCAATATGGAAAGTAACGGCAAACATACTGACAGAGACGGTAATGTGGTTTCGTATAGTACCGGACCCATCGTCTGGGGCGAACCTGGAACAAATGGGCAACATGCATTCTATCAGTTAATTCACCAGGGAACACATCTGATACCATGTGACTTTATCGTTCCCGCCATCAGCCACAATCCCGTTGGAGAGCATCACATGATTCTGGTGTCCAATTTTCTGGCGCAAACAGAAGCACTCATGAATGGTAAAACAGCAGGACAGGTTGTAGAAGAATTAAAATCTACCGGTATGGATGATGAACAAATCCATAAACTAACTCCTTTCAAGGTGTTTACCGGCAATAAACCTACGAATTCATTTCTATTGAAAGAAGTTACTCCTTTTTCTCTGGGTGTGCTAATTGCATTTTATGAACATAAAATCTTCACTCAGGGGGTAATCTGGAATATCTTTAGTTTTGACCAATGGGGCGTAGAACTCGGTAAGCAATTAGCCAATAATGTACTACCCGAATTAAAAAACGAAGCAACTATTATATCACACGATGCATCTACCAACGGGCTAATCAATTTGTATAAAAAATGGAGGTGATTGTGAATGATTGCGCTCCTAAATGATATCTAAACAGGCATTTCCATGGCTGCGTAATAAGCAGCGCCCATCATGGCTGTTTTTCCATTCATTACTATGTTGATAGGTATATCCTTCAACATATCCTGCATACGTCCGTTGCTGATAAAATTATTATGGAATACTTCTTTGTCGATCAATGGAATAATTTGTGGTATGATACCACCACCGATATAAATTCCGCTAACTGCTTTAGTTTTTAAGGCGAGTTGTGCAGCTTCCATGCTCAGGTACTTCAGAAACAACCGCAATGTTTCAGCACAGACCGGATCCTTCCCTTCCAAAGCAGCTTTTGAAATTATGATTTGTGGTACAGTCGTTTTAAATTGATCAGTCAGCCATTCAGGTTCTTCGGTATGGCTGGTTTGCCTGAGAAACTGGTAGATATTATGGATACCTTGACCGGAAACCAATCTTTCCCAGCTGAGATGTCCGAATTTGCCCAGATAATAACTCAAAATAGATATATCCGTATCATCTGTCGGACCAAAATTGCAATGTCCTCCTTCAGTTGCAAAAGGATGGTATGTTAGGCCATCCCAGTATAGTCCTGCTTCACCCAAGCCTGTACCGGGAGAAAGGATAGCAGCATTACCATGCTCTGCCTTTCCTTCACTAACCGTTTCGAAATCCGCAGCGTCTAAAGCAGGAAGCCCATATGCATTAGCCTGCAAATCGTTGATCAGCAGAACTTTTGAGATGGATATTTCTTTTGCAATGATTTTTGCATCTATTTCCCAGGCAAAATTGATTCCATGAACCTTGTCACCATCTACAGGACCGGCTACACCCAAACAGGCACAATCAATATCGACACTTTCCGTAGATACAAAGTCGCTGATGGCACCAATGAAAGAATCGTGATCTGTGGTAGGATAATGATCGTTTTTTATGATACAGATTCTACCATCCTCAATGCTGCATAAAGCCAATTCTGTTTTAGTTCCGCCAATATCGGCAGCCAGGATTGTTCCCTTTTGAGGTATTTTGTTCCTTCCTGATGGAAAAGCCATAGGTATCTTCGGATTAGGGAGTTCCGGAAGGTAAAAACCTTTTAAAACGTTCATATTGTTTAATCAAAAATTTTAAATAAAAACAAAATGAAAATGAGTTAGTTTCCGGTATTTATGTAAAGTTTGGTTAAATATTAATCGTGTCAAAACAATGATTATGTCAGTTCCAGGACTGAAAACTATGATAAAAATGTAATCGTTTCAGGTAATTTTTTATTTCATTCCATAAATAATGAAATTCAGTTTTTTGTACCTAACTTTGTAATAATATCAAATGTTTGCATAGATTTTTTAAAATATATTTTATTTTTTTCGTTTCTGACCTCTTGTTTTAGGTTTTCCGTATTTTGCATGCATTTTGTCTTTGTAGCGTACTTTGATATTTACTTTTTGGTTTTTAGCCTTTTTCTCGTGAAATGCACCTGTATCGCTCATCTTCGGGAGTGGAGCCAATACATTTTTCATCCGGATTTCAGGCATTTCTGCTTCTGTGAGGACATCTGATATTTCGAGATTTTCAGGTTTATCCTGTAACGGGACCGTGTATTCCATCAATGCTTCGATGGACGATAGCATATCTGTTTCAAAGTCACTGATCAGGGATATTGCTTCACCTTTTCTGTCAGCTCTACCTGTTCTTCCGATGCGGTGTATGTAGCTCTCAGGCTGCTCAGGAAGGTCAAAGTTGATAACATGTGACACATCTTCTATATCCAGACCTCTGGCGATAATATCAGTAGCTATCAATACGGTATATGTTCCGTCTTTAAATGAATTGACAGCATTGAAACGGAAGTTCTGGTCTTTATTGGAGTGAATCACGCCTATCTTGCCTTCATATCTTGCTGACAAGTCGGTATGTAAGGTGTCGGCAAGTGCCTTGGTCGATACAAAAAGCAGGACTTTATTCATATCGGGATTTTGATCGAGTATGATATGCAGCAGGTTGATCTTAGTGTTGAAATTGGGGACTCTGTATGCTATTTGTTTGATATTGTCCAATGGCGTACCCGATGGTGCTGCTTCAATATTTTCGGGATTATTGAATTCTTCCTCGATAAGCCGGATGACATCATCTGTCATAGTTGCTGAAAACATCAGGTTCTGTCGTTTCTCAGGCAGCAAATCAAAGATATGTTGCAGTTGACTTCTAAAGCCAAGTGACAACATCTCGTCTACTTCATCTATCACTAATTTACGAATATTTTTAAGATTCAGGGATCCGTGATAACCCAGGTCCAACAGCCTGCCTGGTGTGCCTATCAGGATGTCACAACCTTCTGCAAGTTCATAAGCCTGCGTTTTTAAATTGGTTCCTCCATATACACCACGTATTACGACATTCATATATTTAGACAGCATAGTAGCGCTATCTACCACCTGAACGACCAGTTCACGCGTAGGAACTATAATCAGTACGGATGTATGCCGGGACTTATTGAAAGCCCACATTTTGAGCAATGGAAGGAGATAGGCAAGTGTTTTGCCTGTGCCGGTCTGTGCTATGCCCGTAACATCCCTGCCGGACATGATTACCGGAAATGTTTTTTTCTGAATACTTGTTGGAATTTTTATAGATACATCATCGAGTGCATTCCAAAGTGGATTGTTCAGATTAAAATCTTTGAATGTCATGGGCTGTATTTAAGTGGTTTGAGCCTGCAAAGATATCGATTTTTTCAAGTAAAATGTAATAATGGTACCATGCACATCTAAAAGATAATCAAGAGAATATTTTTTTAAAATTTATTTATTTTGTGTTATCTGTCTGATAAAATCTATTTTTATTAATTATGTAGTATGCAATTCATTATTGTTTTCGTCGTACTAAACACATATTATTTGCAATAAAGTAGAATTTTTGTGTTACCTTTGACATACTTCCAACTCAACAGGGAAGGTTGTATTGTTTTTAGTTCATTTTTTAATTCAGAATGTTTATGATCAGATGTATTATTTTGTTGATTTTAGGAGTGATGCTTAGTGATGTACAGGCTCAGGAAGCCCGGTTGTTGAGGTTTCCGACTACGAACGGTAAAGATATTGTTTTTTCGTATGCCGGAGATTTGTACAGGGTATCTATAAATGGTGGAGCAGCACAACGCATTACTTCTCATATCGGGTATGAAATATTTCCCAAATACGCTCCGGACGGTAAGACTGTTGCCTTTACAGGACAGTATGACGGCAACTCTGAGGTATATACTGTACCAGACCAGGGTGGAGAACCATTGAGACTTACGTATACCTCCACCAATAACAGAGATGATATCGGTGACAGAATGGGTCCCAATAATATTGTAATGGCATGGACACCAGATGGTAAGAACATTGTCTACCGCAACAGGATAACGAGTAGCTTCACGGGCAGACTTTATAAAGTGGATAGAGAAGGAGGACTTTCCGAAGGATTGCCATTGCCTGAAGGTGGTTTTTGTTCCTATTCCCCTGACGGCAAAAAACTGGCTTACAACCGGGTAATGCGGGAATTCAGAACGTGGAAGTATTATGAAGGTGGTATGGCGGATGATATCTGGATTTATGATCCGTCAGCTAAATCTATTCAAAATATCTCTAATCACAAGGCCCAGGATATATTTCCTATGTGGATAGGGGATAAGATTTATTATGCCTCTGACAGGGATAGGACAATGAATCTGTTTGTCTATGACAATAAAACCAAACAGACAGCCAAAGTAACCGATTTTAAAGAATACGATGTTAAGTTTCCAAGTCATCACGGTAATGTCATCGTTTTCGAAAATGGTGGCTATATCTACAAATTGGATGTGACAAATGGAAAGCCTGAAAAAGTGAATATCACGCTGACATCAGATAATATCTATGCCAGAAGTGAAATCAAGGATGGCAAGGATTATATAACCTATGCCAGTCTTTCGCCGGATGGTGAGCGTTTAGCCATAACATCAAGAGGTGAAGTATTTGACCTGCCTTCAGATAAAGGCGTTACCAGAAATATTACGAGAACACCGGGAGCTCACGAGCGCGGAGCTCAATGGTCACCGGATGGTAAAAATATAGCTTTCATTTCAGATAAAACCGGAGAAACGGAACTGTACCTCTACGATGTAAAGACCGGAAATCATACGCAGCTTACCAAAAATAATGACACATATATCCGTGGATTTGACTGGAGTCCGGATTCCAGATCCATTGTCTATACAGACAGGGAAAACAGAATAGTACTTGTAAATATTGATTCAAAAAATAAAACAACCTTGCTGAAAGTACCTGAAGACGAACCCAGGAGTGTTTCTTTTTCACCGGACAGCAAATGGATTACCTATACCCGGCGTGCATCCAACAACTTTAATGTTGTATTCGTAATGAACCTGGCTAACAAAATGGAATCACCCATTACTGACAAATGGTACGAATCGTATAGCCCTGTATTCAGTGCAGATGGTAAGTATATCGTATTTTCTTCTGCACGCGATTTTAATCCGGTATATGGTTCGAAGGAATGGAATCATGTCTACTCATTCAATAATTCAAGCGGAATTTATCTGAGTTTATTACGTAAAGATATGGTGTCACCATTCATAGGCAAGGATCCTGTAGTGAATGAAAAGAAAATGCCTGAAAAGAAAGATTCTACTATACAGGTTACTATTGATTTTGATGGACTGCAGGAGCGAATCGTTAAGCTTCCGCTGGATGCAGGATCATACTGGAATTTCTATATGGACGGTGATAAGGTATATTACTCAAGTAAAGGTAATACGATGGCCTTTGATCTGAAATCGGGCAAGGAAGAAACGATTACGGAAGGGGCCTCCATGCAGGTTGGCTACGGAAGCAAAAAAGCTTTATTTTCGAAAAGAGGACAGTATTTTGCCGTAAATATTCCTAAATCCAAAACGGAACTAAAAGATGCAGTTAATCTGTCCAATATGAAGATAACGACAGATTATACGCAGGAATGGGCACAAATATATGATGAAGCCTGGAGAGTGTACAGAGATGGATTTTATGTCAGCAATATGCATGGTGTAGATTGGAAAGCTATGAAGAAGAAGTATGAAGTAATGCTTCCTTTTGTAAAAAACAGGTTGGATTTGAATTACCTTATCGGGGAGATGATTGGCGAACTAAAAAGCGGTCATGCCTATGTTAATCCTGGAGAGGCCAAGCGCGCCGATAGGATTAAGCTTGGTTTACTCGGTGCGGAGATATCCAGAGATAAAAGCGGTTACTTCCGCATAGAAAAAATTCTGGAGGGTGCAACCTGGGATCCGGCATTGCGTTCGCCCTTTAATGAACCCGGTATTCAGGTTAAAAAAGGAGATTTCATCGTAGGTGTTGATGGAGTGGCAACGAATACAGTGAAGGATTTATACGCCTTACTGGTTGGTAAAGCCAATGTTTCGACGGAATTAATGATAAACAGTCTGCCTAAATCAGAAGGTGCAACTAAAATTGTAATTACGCCGATTGATGATGAAAGTGCACTGTATCAATATGAATGGGTTCAGAACAATATCAAAAAAGTAGATCAGGCATCCAATGGGAAGATTGGATACATATATATACCGGATATGGGTGTTGAAGGATTGAATGAATTTGCCCGTTATTATTATCCGCAATTGGACAAGGAAGGTCTGATAATAGATGACAGGGCCAATGGAGGAGGCAATGTATCTCCTATGATTTTGGAGAGATTGTCCAGAGAACCATACAGATTAACTATGGGACGTGGCACGAGCAGGATTGGTACAATACCCAATGCTACACAGGTGGGGCCGAAAGTATGTCTTATCAATAAATATTCTGCTTCTGATGGAGACCTTTTTCCCTGGGGCTTTAAGGCTCTTGGTCTGGGAAAGCTTATCGGAACACGTACCTGGGGAGGCATTATAGGGATTTCAGGTTCACTTCCATTTATTGATGGTACAGATATCAGAGTGCCATTTTTTACCAGTTACGATGCCAAAACAGGGGAGTGGATTATCGAAAACCATGGTGTTGATCCGGATATAGTAATCGATAATGACCCAATTAAGGAATGGGGTGGAGAAGATCAGCAATTGAACAAAGCAATAGAAGAAGTAATGAAGGAACTGAAAGACAGAAAACCACTCAAACCCGTTCCTGCTCCGAGAATATGGAATAAATAAGAGATATATTGTATAATGAAGCACCCGTATAGTTTTTCAGCAGCGATCCGGGTGCTTCTTTTCTGAATGGGTTAAACAGATTTATATCAATTTTATTCAATCAGATTCTACAAAATATAAGAAGCAAAAATGGCTTTTGTATCGATATATTAAAATACTAATATTTTAGATTTATGCTATTGTATATCCCAAAATAGAGATAACTTTGGGGCATAAGTCAGCCTGAACTCTATGTACAAACGATTAATTAAACCATTCTTTTTTCTGTTACAACCAGAATCAGCTCATCATCTGACGATGACCCTGCTGAAAATCATATTGTTTATTCCTGGAATGAAATGGGCTTTTCGCAAATGGTTTGTCGTCGAAGACAAGGGGCTGGAAGTCCAAATCGCGGGGTTAACATTTCCCAACAGGGTAGGGCTGGCTGCCGGTTTTGATAAGGATGGAAAATACTATAAAGAATTGGAATATCTTGGATTTGGATATGTAGAAATAGGAACAGTAACACCTTTGCCTCAAACGGGAAATGATAAACCCAGATTATTCAGGTTGCCGGCTGACTATGCACTGATCAATAGAATGGGTTTTAATAATGACGGCGTACAAGCAATGGCTAACCGGTTAAAAAAGAAAAACAAGGGAAATCTTATTATAGGTGGCAATATTAGCAAAAACAAGGTGACACCCAATGAAGTAGCAGTTGATGACTATGTCCGTTGTTTTGAAACATTGTATCCGTATGTGGATTATTTTGTTGTCAATGTCAGTTCACCTAATACGCCCGGATTGAGAGAATTGCAGGAAAAGGAACCTTTGCAACAGCTATTGTCAAAGCTGATGCAACTGAACAGACAAAAACCAAATGTTAAACCTTTGTTTTTGAAAATCGCCCCGGATCTTACAAATGAACAATTGGACGATATTGTCGAAATTGTACAAACGACAGGGATACATGGTGTTATCGCAACCAACACGACGCTCGACAGAACCCGATTGACCACACCTGCGGAGTCAATCGGCGCAGGTGGTTTAAGTGGTGAGCCGTTGAAGGACAGATCGACTGAAGTTATACGGTATTTATATAAAAAATCCAATCAATCCCTTGTTATAATCGGTGTTGGTGGAATTGCATCCGGTAAGGATGCTATCGAAAAACTGAATGCAGGTGCTCAACTTATCCAGATTTATACAGGTATGATATATGAAGGGCCAGGCCTGATGAAAAAGATTAACAAAGCCCTGCTCAGTAAGAAGTTTTGACAAGGATTGCGGAGTTTTATCAGTAATCTTTTGTAAACAATCTTTTATTTTTTAAGTTATATTCTAAAAATGAACGTAAGTTGGTGGATAAACACGTATTTATAATCAGGCATGCAAAATCTTCCTGGTCAGACCCTTTGACTACCGATCACGATAGACCATTGGATGACAGAGGCTTGCACGATGCTCCCAAAATGGCAGATTTACTGAAGCGAACAGGATATACCATAGACAAGATCGTTTCATCCTCAGCCAACAGAGCCAGGACGACAGCTGGTTTTTTCGCAGAAGTAAATGGACAGGAAGTTACATTGGAGAGGTCTCTGTACCACGGTGATCCGGAAGATTATCTGGAGATGTTATCACTGCAGGATGATTCGATACACAATCCGGCTTTCTTCGGTCATAACCCGGGAATAACACATATAGCCAACATCGTTTCAAATGATTTTATTGATAATATACCTACCTGTGGCATTCTTGTTTGTTCTGTAAAAGATGGTGTAAAATGGTCCGATATCCAATGGGGAGATTTAATTTTGAAACATATATTTACACCCAAACAGAACAAATGAAAAAGATTATATGGATGTTTTCATATTGTCTGATTGCTTTCGCAATGAGTTGCAGCAATTCCAATGGGAAATACTCCAAATTGGAAATGACCAACGAGGAAATTGTTAACGTTTTCGTACAGATTTATTCCGTTAATGCTGCCAACCAACTAAACGATCCTGCTGTAAGAGACAGCATGGCCAATGTGTATATGGAACAGGTAAGCAGAATAACCGGAAAATCGGTGATGACCATTAAGTCTGATCTGGATAAACTGAAGCAAATGCCGGATTCATTATATGTTTTACAGAGTGCAGCATTAGATACATTGCGGGCTATCTACGAAAAAAACTATTATAAAACAAAAGAAGGAGCCAACTGAGTAAGAGAAAATTGAATGAAAACATTATGTACTACTGTATCTGAAGATAATCAGACCTTATCGTTTTCAATAATAAAACATTATCGGTTTTATTATTGATTATACGAGATTTTTTAACTATCTTTGTTAAGATTTAAACCTCGACTATGCATATACTTATTATTGAGGATCAGGCCGGTTTGCAGGAAATGGTCAAAATGGGTTTGGAAGAACACGGATATCAGGTAAGTACGGCTGATAATGGGATAGACGGTTTGGATATGTTACTAGCCAATGAATACAGTGTTGCCATAGTAGATTTGTTGCTGCCAGGTATGAATGGGTTGGATATTTGCAGGAAGGTACGTGCTTCAGGTTCTCTTGTGCCAATTATTATTGTTAGTGCACTGGATTCAGTGGAAGACAGAATAGCAGGTCTGGAAGTAGGAGCAGATGATTATTTGCCTAAACCTTTTAATTTCAGTGAATTGAAAGCGCGTTTGGTCGCCCTTGAAAGACGCAATCTTGCCATGTACAATGCCTCTGTAAGGGAAGTAAATGATTTGGTGGTCAATTTCAATATGATGTCTGCTTCACGTGCCAATAAAAATCTGGATCTGACTAAGAAAGAATTTAAGTTACTGGAGTTTTTTTTACAAAACGAAAACAGAGTGGTCACCAAGTCGGAAATAGCTGAGAAAGTGTGGGATATTGATTTTGATACAGGCACGAATATTGTTGAGGTATATGTCAATTATTTGCGGAACAAAATTGACAAGGGATTTGATAAAAAACTGATTCACACCAAATTTGGAGTCGGTTACATTTTTAATCCGAAGCAGTATGCAGATAAAGACTAAACTGACGCTTACCTATTTTCTGGTGACAGCAGGCTTATTGTTACTGGTTCTTGTTTTGATTTATGTCAGCTTCAAAGACCAGATGGAAAAGCAGTTTTATCTGTCACTACGCACCAATGCGCTGATGACTTTCAGTATGCTTGAGAAAAGTGATTATGGTTTTGACAATGTCAGCCTTTACGAAGCTGATGAGAAACCATTGCTCAATATAAAGGATAATATCCTGATTTACAATGATCAAAGGCAGCTTATTTTTGCATTCATGCCCGAGCCCACAGTCGATAACGCAATCATCGACATGATTAGAAAAGATGGTGAATACAAGTTTCCTATTGGTGATTTCAAGGCAATTGGTATCCGGTATAAAACACCTGTTAATAAAGAATTCGTCCTTATAGCCAAAGGCAAATTTATTTCTGAAGAATTAATAAGTTTGCAAAGGATTCTTATCTGGATTTTTTTTATTGTGTTGTTTATTTCAGCTGTTGCCGGATATTTTAATGCCCGAAGTGCATTGATGCCCATCCATGCAATCATGAAAGATATCAGTACAATTCGACCGGATGATTTGTCAGCCCGGCTGAAAGTAGGTTCGAATCAGGACGAAATTACACATTTGGCTGAAGCCTTCAATGCATTGTTATTCAGGATAGAAGATGCATTCAATTTGCAAAAAGGATTTTTATCATACATATCTCATGAAGTTAGAAATCCTGTTGCTTCAATCATTTCAAGAATTGAAGTACATACTATGAAGGAAAGGACACTGGAAGAATATAAAAGTTGCCTGGAACCCATTTTGAGCGATGCCAGAGAAATAGAACAGACAGCAATGCAATTAATGCAACTAACCCGGATTACTGCCGGAGCTGAACCCATTGTATTTGCACCTGTAAGGTTGGATCAGATCGTCTGGGATATTTACGGCAAAATAAAGCAAATCAATCCAAAATATACAGTTCAGATAGATGCAGAAAATTTTCCGGATGATCCTGATGTTCTGGTGATAAATGCAAACGAGATACTCATTAAAACAGCCATGTCCAATCTTATTGAAAATGCCTGTAAGTATTCAAAGAACCATACTGCATCCGTTCGAATTTATACCGATGAAAACAGGAAGCCGGTTATAGATATAGCTGACAATGCAACTCTGATATCTGATGAAGAAAAGTCACTGATATTTAAACCTTTCTACAGAAGGAGTACGGATAAGAATATCAAAGGGTCAGGTATAGGTCTTTCATTGGTAGCCCTGATAATGAAAGTACATAACTACAGGCTCAATATTTTGGGTCATGGTGGTTCGGGCAACATATTCACATTAACTTTTTCTTCAGACCAACCAATAAATTTGTGAATATGACTGAAGGAGTAAAGCATGTCAGATCAATCATACAATGTAGCATAATACCTGTGTTGGTCATATTGATGTCTTTGTTTTTGACAACATGTATCTCTGATAATAAAAAGCAGGAGCAGGGTTTTGATGACATTGCCAATAAGATAATCCTGGACTGGTACAATCTGTATCTGCAGACCGAACGGGTAGACAAAAATGCTGTTCCTCCTTTTGCAGCACGCAATCTGGTGCAGATAAGTCTGGGTGTTTATACAGTAGTTGAAGAGCATAAACATCTTTTTGAAACTAAAGACCCTCAGGCACTCAGGTTGTTGAATCACGCATTTTATCTATCCATGAGTGCTATCTATGATAAGAAGACGATAGGATCTGCTGCTTCATGGCTGAATGCACTGTATCAGTCCACCAACAGAAACTTACACACAAAAGCATTCTATAGTGACTTGTACATCAGACATATACTGGAAGAAAATGAAAGGCGGTTCAGAGAGGATACACTGGATACGGATAGCATATCATATTTACCGGCTTATACCCCTGATCCAAGATTTATATACTCAAACCATATTGGAATGTTGCCCGATTGGGGCAATAACAAAACGATTTTGGTCAGGAAATCAGATATTCATCTGGATTCGCCATACAAACGTTCTCTTGATTTTGAAAAAGCACTCTATGATGATGCACTGTCAGTATATATGCAGTCCAAACAGTTGACTTATGAGGATAAATGGATAGGAGATTTCTGGAGTGACGAAATACGCGGATTAACATTTTCACCAATAGGCAGATGGGTATCCATTACCAATCAGACGTTGGCTGTGGAGTTTTTACCTGCACTTACGGTTATTAGGATGTACAGAGATCTGGGGATAGCACTCTATGATGCTTCTGTAATAAGTTGGAATATTAAATATCATTACAATCTGATACGGCCAGAACAGTATATCAGAACCTTCATTGATTCAACGTGGCATGCCAAACATCATCCGGATTATCCGTCTTATCCTTCAGCCCATTCTGTTTTTTCCGGAGCATCGGGAACAATCCTGGAGCACTATTTTAAAAACAAAAACAGACTTACAGATGACAGCCACAAACAAAGGATTGAGTTTTACAGTGAGAAAAGAACGTATAAGAATTTCAGATCCATGTACAAGGAATGTGCATATTCCAGGTTTCTTGTGGGTGTCCACTATCTGTCTGACTGTGAAGCCGGACTGAATGTCGGGATTTCAGTAGCAAAAAACGTATTGCAGAATGTAGAATAGTATATTGTGTAATAAAATTATACAATATATCATTTCTGATGGCGTACCAACGGAATGGATTTAACCGGTTGGTATATTAATGGAGCGTATTCGACAACTACATCATTCTTGTCAAGACCGAAAGCGTCTATATCCTTTTGTCCGAAGTTCTTTATAAAAAAGTATGTTTTTAGAATCAATCCTTCTTTGAGTGAAAATTCATTTTCTACGGATAAAAATTTATCCAGGATGATAAATTTGTAATCTATATCCGGATTGTATTTGGTTGTTCCCCGGTTTTTAAGATGTACCTTCAACTCTTTATTGGCAATCATATCGTCTATGATTTTTTCAAAGTACAGTTCAGTTTTAGGCTTTATCCTGAAACCAATATTGAGAACGATTTTTATAATTGTGTCATCTACCAGTTCCCTTACCTCATAATCGAGCGTGTACGGATTATTGGTGCGGTTGATATGAAAAAACCAGTATACATCAGCACGTTTGGGTTTTCTGTCAAAGATGGATTTGATGATTTTGGCTTCTACCTGATCATATCTGTCAGCTTTGGTGAGATAAATAATATGCGTAGCGAATTTTGGAATATCCGTATCTTTACTAAGTTCCGTGATTTTTTGTGCATATTTTCCCAAATCCACAAAATGTGTATATCGGTTATTATATTTCCTGCCGTAATAATTGATATACATAAAGCAGAAAAAGATACCACCGGCACCAATTGTTATATAACCACCATCATGAATTTTAATACCGTTGGCTATTAAAAACGACACTTCAATTATCAGGAGTACGAGAATAAAACTATGCACCTGCCATTTGGGCCATCTTAATTTGAAGATCAGGAAGAAAAACAACAGGTATGTGGTCATGAGCATGGTAATCGTTATTGCAAGACCGTAGGCAGCCTCCATACTGGATGAATCCTGAAAATAAAGTATCATCAGAATACAACCTATCCATAGTAAAGTATTGACGCTGGGAATATATATCTGACCTTTGGTTTCTGTAGGTTGTTTTACGGCTGATCTCACCCAGAAATTCAGGTTTATAGCTTCGTTGATTAAAGTAAATGAACCGCTGATAAGAGCCTGGGAAGCAACAATGGCAGCGAATGTCGCTAAAATAATACCAGGCAGTAAAAACCATGAAGGCATAATTTCAAAGATCGGATTTTTATTATCCAGAGTTCGTCCATTTTGACTCATTAACCATGCAGCTTGTCCCAGATAATTGATAACTAGACTGATTTTGACAAACATCCAGGTTATGCGTATATTGGATTTGCCGCAATGCCCCAAATCTGAGTACAATGCTTCAGCTCCTGTTGTACAGAGGAAGACAGCTCCCAAAACCCAGAATCCGTGTGGTGTATTGATCAATAAATTTAAAGCATAGTAAGGGTTCAGTGCTTTGATTACTTCCGGATACTGAATAATCTGATTGATTCCCAAAACCATCAATACAGAAAACCAGATGACCATTATCGGACCAAATGCTTTACCAACCCGTTGTGTGCCAAACCGTTGCATAAAAAAGATAGCCGAAATTACGGTGATGACTATAGGTACAACCCTGATGTTCTGAAATCCGTTTATTTTATCTAAGCCTTCTATGGCAGACGTTATGGTAATAGCTGGTGTAATCATGCCATCGGCCAGTAGTGCCGAAGCACCAATCATGGTAGGTACTGCTATTTTCAATCCGTACCTTCTGATGAGAGAATATAAGGAAAAAATCCCACCTTCACCCTGGTTGTCGGCTTGTAAAGCTATCCAGACATACTTGACACTGGTGACCATAACCAAGGTCCAGAACACACACGAAACACCACCATATACCAGCATTTCGTTGACATGACTACTTCCTATGATTGCTTTGAAAGTATAGAGTGGACTTGTACCAATATCACCATAGATAATACCGAGTGCTATGATTAATGTTGATAGTGTAACCTTATCTGTATGCCCGTGTGTTTTAAGTCCTGTTTGTAATGCCATATTTACCTTGCAATTTGACACAAAGGTATACATTGTAGTATTATGAAAATATAAAACCTATCAGGTAAAATATAAAGAAAATATAAAAAATTACTGCAATCTGTATCCGATACCACTTACTGTGATGAGATGCTTGGGTTGATTGGGATTGTCTTCAATTTTTTTTCTAAGATTTCCTACAAACACCCTAAGATATTGAGTCTCAGTTTGATACGGTATTCCCCATATTTCTTTAAGTATAAATTGATGTGTCAGTGTACGTCCCTCATATTTTACAAAAAGAGTTAGTAGATTATATTCTGTGGAAGTTAACTTAAGTAATTCGTTGTTCTTTTTAAGTGTCATAGCTGCCAAATCTATTTCCAGGTCGCCAATAGTGATAATTTGATTGTTGGATGAGGTATTGTTGCTTTTTATAGCAAGGCGTATCCTGGCCAGTAACTCAGCAGATCTGAATGGTTTGTTGATGTAGTCTGTTGCACCATTATCAAGAGCGTGTACAATGTCATTTTCATTGTTTATTACAGAAAGTATGATTATGGATTTATTGTGCCATTGCCGCAATTCAGATAAAACCTCATGTCCGTTTTTATCTGGCAGATCCAGGTCGAGTAGTATCAGATCGGGATTATTCAATGCAGTTGCTTTGATTCCTGAAGTTCCATTTTCTGCTAATATGACGTTATAATCATTACTTTCGAGTGTAATCTCAAGTAATTTTCTGATCTGAGGTTCATCATCTATAACTAATATAGTAGGCTTATTCATTTTTCAATTGATTTATATATGTGGTTTCACATGGAATCTGTATTGTAAAAACCAATCCTGCAGGTATATTGTTTTCAACTTTTACTGACCCATTCTGTGCTTCTGTATAACCTTTAACTATGGAGAGACCAAGTCCGCTGCCACCGGATTTTACGGATGGTCCCCGATAAAATTTATCAAAAATAAAAGCTAATTCGTCCTTAGGAATCCCTTCTCCATTGTCTTTGACACGTACTACACAGCTCTCTTCTTCATGTTCTATTTCTATGACAATTGTAGAATTGTCTGATGTATATTGAATTGAATTAATGAGCAGGTTGGTCAGTATCAGTTCCATAAATCCAGCATCCAGTTTGAAATAAGGTAGATTTTCATTTTCTTCATATACTAGAGTTTGTTTGTAGGGTAAAAAAATTTTTTCAGTAGTATTGTTGACCAGTTCATTCATATCGCACCAGTCCAACTGAGGTTTCAATAAATTGCTGCTTAATCTACTCATATTCAGTATGTTATTTAGCTGTCTGTTAAGTCGTAAAGTGGCTATGTCTATTTCATCTATCAATTCAAGCTGCTTTTCTCTGGATAGCCTGTCTATATTTTCCTTCAGGGTATCGGTAGAGCCAATTATAGTAGCCAGTGGTGTTTTAAGTTCATGTGATAAGGAATTGAAAATGGTATTATACAATTTTACACTTTTATCATTTTCAAATTTTTCACGGGTTTTTCTTTCTGTCTGCCTGATTTTAAAAGTTAGAACTACATTCAGCAGGGCTATAAAAAAATAGGATAGTACCAGTAAAATATCTTCTGCATCATGAATTCCCAGTTCGAATAATGGTGGGATAAAGAAATAATTCCATATAAGTGCGCTCAGAATAACAGCCAGGATAACAGGGTAAATATAATAGAACATCCCTATGACAGATATAGTCAGTAAGAGGATAAGTGCAACGACCCTGTAGGTAATCTGATCAGAAAACGCATAACACAACATAGATACCATCAAAACTGCTGCAATACTGATGATATATGGCTTTATCCGATGTAAAAACGTATCCAAATCTGTGTATTTATATGTTAAAGTTCTGTATCAGAAAATTGAATGATTTATGGTGTCACTAATTTAAGTCCGATAATAGAAGCAATCAGTGTAGTCAGAAATAGAAGCCTGAGTACATTGGCTGGCTCATTAAATACAAATATACCTATAACTACAGTACCTGAAGCGCCTATCCCAGTCCAGACTGCGTAAGCGGTTCCGATAGGTAAGGTCTGTGTTGCTTTGACGAGTAAAGTCATACTGATAGCCAAAGCGACCAGAAACCCCAAAAACCAAAGATACATTTCAGTACCTGTTGATTCTTTTACCTTTCCTAAACAAAAAGCAAAAGTTACTTCAAAAAGTCCTGCAATTATGAGTATAATCCAATCCATTGAAATTCAATTTTCTGCAAAATACGGGTAAAGATTGTAATTCATTAAACAATTTTTATTTATTTTGAAGGAATGAGACATTTATCATATCAGGTACTTCAGATTAATAATATTTCAGTTTATTTATGTCTTGCTTTCAAAATTATTTTTCTAACAGGTATTTTTCATTACTTCATAAAAAGATACAGTTCCTTGGTCAATTCAATAAATTCTTTTGAATAGTCTTTGGGGTTATCGCTGAGATGGATGACAAGTTGTGATTTTTCTACAGATACCGGGGTTTTACCCATTCGAATTAATAGCCGCTCTATTCTTTTTTCAGATTTAGGATAAACTTCTGTTATGTGTATGGGGTACAGCCGGTATTTGGATGCTGATTGTATGAATTGTATTCCCTCATAGTGAGGAAGAATTACTTCAAAATGACCCTGAGGTGATAGTAGCGTTGTAACAGACTCCAACAATTCAGAATGTGATAAATGCATAGTATGCCGTACTTTGGCTTTCTGTAGGTTTGCAGATGGTGTTCCGGAATTGAAGTAGGGTGGGTTACTGATTATTAAATCATACAGCTGAACAGAAGATTTGGCAAAAGCCTGGATGGATTGATGAAACACCTGGATTCTGTCTGCAAATCTACTGGATGAAGCATTCACGGCAGCTTGTTCAAATGTATCTTTATCAATCTCAACGGCATCTGTTTTCAGCTCATGATTGCGTTGTGACAATATCAACGCTATTATTCCTGTTCCGGTACCAATATCCAAAGCCCTGTACTTATGCGCAACACTGGACCATGCGCCTAACAGAACGCCGTCCGTATTAACCTTCATAGAACATTTGTCCTGATGAATCTCAAATTGTTTGAATCTGAATGGTTGGTTCAAGAGATTCCTGTTTAGTGAAATGGTAAACTGATAGCTGTATGCGTGATTCGGAATTACAACATAATTATCATAAACTTATCCTATATCTTCGTCAACTTAGTATAATATATCTTTTCAGATCTCAATGACTTCCATTCTATGATGTAGCTTCCTGCTGAGAAGGTACTGATGTCCAGATCGATTTTATTTTGCCTGACAGGCTGATTAAGAATCTGTGTACCTGTAACAGAACGTATAAAAAGTGTACCATCAGCAGGTACTTCTACAGTGATGTGTTGTGTAGCAGGATTTGGATAAATAGGTAGTCCAGGTCTTTTTGACAGATCTTCTATGGTGGAAGTCGTTGTAACGTACAGGCATGTGCTTAGATAAGTACATCCTTTATAGGTGACTGCTATAGCATAATTCCCGGATGCTGCAAATGCATATACAGGACTTGTCGCACCGAGGATCGGCACCTGTTCATTGTCCTTGCAGATATACCACTGGTATTTGGCTCCCTGAATTTCTATGGTTCTCAGGGTATCCTTAGATACAGTTATGGAAGGAGCAAAATTTATGACGACGATTTCAAAATTGATGGTGCTGTCACATCCATATTGATTGGGAACTATTTCCTGATATTTGCCGGCATTGAAATATGTGCTGTTACCAACCCTGATTCCGGAACCCTTACATATTTCAAACAGGGTGTCAATTGTATTTTTAGGATTGGAAACTATCCGTATTACCAGGATACTGTCACATCCTCTTACGGTTTGAAGAGTGTCGGTATAAGTCCCGGTAAGTGTATATTTTTTATTATTGATAGTGATGATTTCACCGGAACATATATTGTAAGAAAATGATTTGGTATTGTGTGCATAAACCAGATTGGATGTAACTATACTATCACATCCCTGAAACGAAACCAGTGTATCCTTATAAATGCCTGGTATCCGATATGTGTTACCGCCGACTATGACTGATTCACCCGGACAAATATTATGGGTAAATGTCTTTTTAATAGTCGGCAAGACATTCAGATTGATACGCAATATACTGTCGCAGCCTAAGGAATTGCTTATGAAGACGAAATATTGTCCTGTTTTGTCATATGATTGATTACTGTTGGTATATATATCACCTTCACAGATTTGCACACTCAGATTGGTGTACGTAGGTATAAATGACAGTACAGTTTGAACAATACTATCACACCCGTTTACACTGATTAAGGTGTCAATATATGTACCTGATTCAACATAGAAGTTAGAGCCGATGTACAAGGTGTCACCCTGACAGCGCCTGATATCCTGATATTGTGTAGGAATAACCGGATATACATCTATGCTGGTATACACAATACTGTCGCAACCAAATGTATTCTGTAATGAGTCTATCTGATAATGTCTGTCATTGTATGTCAGTCCATTTATAGTGATACTGTCTCCTGGACAAATGGTATAATTGATATTTGTATTGTTGATTTCATGTACTGTAAGTGTCGTAATGATAATACTATCGCACCCAAAGTTGGATTTCAAACTGTCAGTATAAATTCCGGTTTTAGTGTAGGTATTACCAGCTACAAGGTAACTTTCCCCTGTGCATATGTCTGCCTGAACATTAAAATTCGTTTCCAATACAATGATTGTAACAATAAACATATCGGTACAACCACTTGGGTTAGGTGTTGATTGAATAAATATACCTGACTTATCATATTTAATGCCTTTGATGATGACTGAATCCCCTTTGCATATGATAGCTTCTGCCCGTTCGATATTTGCCGGTAAAATGGATACATTAGTGATAATTATACTGTCACATCCATGAATCGTATGTAAAATATTGGTGTAGTTTCCAGGTAAAGTGTAAACACTTGAGCCTACAATGATTGAATCGCCGTTACATAATTCTACATTTTGGGTAGCAAAATATTTAGGATACACGTTTATGTTGGTTGTCATAATACTGTCACATCCTGCTACTGATTTCAGTGTGTCGCGGTATGTACCCGGATCACCGTATATTTTGTTTCCAACCTGGATTGTTTCCCCTTCACACAAGTCGATGTTTTGTGTAACGATACTGTCGCTAAAAATTTTAATATCAATTTTTTGACATTGATCATGTGTTACGCATCCTCCATACCCCTTAACAAAGAAGGTAGTACTCGTATCGATAGGGATATTTAAAAAATCTCCACTTGCAAAAGTATTGCTGTTACAATCTTTACGTTGCCATGACCATTGTGTAGCATCATTGAGATAACCTTCTTTAATCTGAATCAGAACAGATTCTCCGGGACAAATAATGTTTTTTTCGACTACAATGGACTTAATATATGGGTTGACGCAGATGAAAGTATTCATCAGAAAATTGTCAATACCACCATTACTGAAAATATTTATCACATTGGAAGAAGGATCGAAGTCCACAACAGCACCAAAACCACCAGTAGAAATAAAATCACCTGTAATCAATAATGCTATATCGCCCAATTGATCGTCTGCTATACCACCTAAAGTAAAATGCTGGTTGTAAGCACCGTCCTGATTATATATTGCATAAAACACGTCTGCATTTCCATGTGATTCACTGCTGTTATTGATGGTGGACGAAGGATTGAAATCAACCTTCCCTCTGAATATACCTCCTGTAAAAATAACATCATCATGATTAACCAGCACCCGCACACCTGCATCGTTTTGGATATCTCCATATCTGTTTGCCCAAACTGTATTGCCAGTAAATCCAATCTTTATTATAAAAATATCTGTACCACCTTTGGATGTCAGCGTGAATGAAGAAGATCCAAAAGATACAGTCTGTGAAAACCGGCCTGTCAGGATGATATTGCTTTTACTGTCTAAAGCGATACCGGAACCTGAGTCAATACCTGTACCTCCATATGAGTTTGCCCATACTATATCTCCCTGTGAAGATAATTTAATCATGAATATGTCAGTCAGCCCGGCTGGTTTTAAAGTAATGGAATCACCGCTTGGATACCTTAAGGAAATATCGCTTCTAAAATCTCCTGTCAAATATATATTTCCATATTCATCAGTTATGTGCTGGCTTAGATAGTCCTGGTCTGTACCACCAATACTTTGTGAAATGAGTGTATTCCCCTGATTGTCAAGTGTTAATACAAATATGTCATTGTTGCCTACACTCGTTAATTTATGTCCGTTACCAAAGTCGACTGTTCCCTCATAATGCCCGGTCATGACAATGGCATCATAGATTGTTTTGCTTATAGATTTGGGCGTTACTGAAATATCGGATGCATATTCTTTAGCCAGTAAAAACATTCCATTGGAATTGAGTTTTAAAAAAAATGCGTGTGGAATGGAATCACTACCTTTCAATATAAAATTGGAATTGTAATACAGGGAGTCTACAAATACGCCTGTAACATAGATATTGTCATCGTCATCCGTAAAAATATCATTGGCTATGACTCTGTTTTTAGAAGCCAACTGATAGTACCATTGACGGATTCCGAATAAGGTACTTTTGCGGATGATAACATTTTCAGCGCCTGCGGATACAATGTTTTCATTGATTTTTATTGATATCGTATCCTGAAAAACGATTACGTCACAGATGTTTTGCCTGGAATCTATAGCCAAAGCTGTACCATAATCAGCTTGTTTGCCACCTGTATTGTAAACCCATTTTAAATCCTGAGCACCAATATATGAAGATAAAAAGATAAATAAAAGTGTAAAAATTCGTGCAAGCATAACAATCAATTAATATAAAATCATGTATAGAAATTATTTATCATTGTTTTCATAACACAATCGACTGCTTATTAAATCCAATATTTTGAAAAAAATTGAATTAATTAAACTGTAATATGAAAATCATGTAAATAGAATGCTAAAATTATGCCGAATTTTATACACACAACTCTATCAATCAATACTTTAAAAAATATGAATAGTATTTTGCATCTGATTGGAAGAAAAGTTTTTAAAAAAGGCAGATTTCATATGGGGGAGAAATCTGCCTTTTTCTTCTTTACGCCTCCTGGAGCATCCTGTCTCCAAACATGATTAGTATCATCAAGGCAATGGTGAATATGATCATGGGTTAAAAATTTGCAATAAAATTATGGTTTTTTTTATTGGATGTCAAGTGGTGTGATTCATTTATACTTAAATTTACGCCAACTTTAACATATATCAATAAAATTTAATATATTTTAGTATCATATACCCAAATATAATGCCAGAAATATATAAATGAAGAATTGGATTTTTCAGATGGCAGTTTACAGCAGTTTTTCTTCAGGTTTTCTTGTCCTTTTCCATCTTTTATGAGACCACAACCAGTTTTCAGGTTTGGCTTGTAAATCCTTTTCAAGCGTATGCATGAATCGTTTTGTGATTTCTCCTTCGGCAAGGTGTTCCTTGCCATCCGTCAGTAACTCCAGCCGGATTTCATAATACCCGCGCCGGACTCTTTCAAAATGCAGGTAATAAACCGGAATAAGTAACATTTTTGAATATTTTTCAATTCCGTGAGGACAGGCTGTTTCCTGGCCTAAAAAATTGACCCAATGAGCATGTTTCGACCACGTACTTTGGTCGGATACAAAGATCAATGTAGGTGCTTTATCCTTGAATTTTTCAATATATTCTGAAGTTTGACCGATAGGCACCAATATAAAGTTGAAACGGCCCCGTGACTTTTTTGCGTAAGCTTCGAGATAAGTATTGGACAATGGCTTGTAAAATCCCAAAGCAGGATATGAAAACCATAAAGGTATTGATATCGCACCCCATTCCCAGTTGTTATAGTGTGAAGCAGCAAGAATCACACCTTGTCCGTTGGCAGTATGCTGATTGGCTGATTCAGCATTGAGAAACCTATATCTTTTTTTATAAACGTCTTCGGACATCGAAAATCCTTTAATACTTTCTACTATTATATCACCTAAATTGACATAAGATTTTTTAGTAATATCTTGTATTTCACGGTCACTCAGATTCGGAAAACTGGTTTTCAACTGTGTTTCAACGACTTTTCTTCTATACCTGATTACCCTGTAGAGTAACCAACTGATAAAATCAGCTATACAATAAATTACGCTGAATGGTAATACTGAAAATAATAAAACAAAAATCCTGAATATAATATATGCTATCATAAATGAACACTAATCATTAAATTACAAAATAACTGCTTATTTATGAAATGGTGTGATTTCGTATCAATAATTTTCAGTCGATTTATTTTTATTACACTGCTACATATGCTTCAAAAGTAGATGATTTGTCAATTTAGTAGTAGCTTTCGTGCTGAAAGTAAACCCCGAGTATAAAAATTTTATCAAATTCAATATAAAAAAATAAACTTGTTTAAGATTTATAATCAGAATAATATTGTGTAAAATTGATGTAAGTAATCAGTAAGTATTTATGTATACGTATAGAATTCAATGTAATCAATATTTAATTTTACGTATATTCATATAAATAAAACTGATACACGATAAGAATTTATTAATATAATATGTAAATTTGAACAGAATATTTTATGATTCAAAAAATAGTCATACATTGCATCTGTTTTACATATTGTTAACACAGGTAATAATCAAAATCTAATTTTTGGATGAAAATATTTAAGCACTTTGTTTTTGTAATTTCGTTAATGACAATACTTTGTAGCACATCTGTTTACAGCCAGATTAATATAAAGGGTAAAGTAATTGATGCCATAACAGGAGAGGCGCTGATAGGTGCCAATGTTATAGTCAATACTTCAGAGGTTGATAAAAACGGAACTGTGACTGATTTTGACGGAGAATTTGGACTTAAAGTACAGAAATTACCTGTTGAATTGATTGTTTCCTATGTAGGATATGAAGATTTGACATATACTGTAAATACCATAGATCAGAAAAATATTATTAAACTTGGAGAATCAGCGGTAGTCATTGATTTGGGTGTTGAAATCAAGGGTCAACGCGTCACTGAAAAGCAGAAGGCAGCACCACTGACTGTTGAGTCCATCGATGCCATTGCCATAAAGCAAACAGCTTCGACAGATTTTTACAATGGTTTGGGGTCACTTAAAGGAGTTGATCTCACTACTGCAAGTCTTGGTTTTACGGTTATCAATACCCGGGGATTCAACAGTACCAGTCCTGTACGATCATTGCAGACGATTGATGGCGTAGATAATCAGTCACCCGGATTAAATTTTTCGCTTGGAAACTTTTTAGGTGCTTCTGAACTGGATATTCAGAAGGTAGATCTGGTAGTTGGTGCCAGCTCCGCATTCTACGGGCCGAATGCCTTCAATGGAGTAATCGCTATGGAAACCAAGAATCCTTTTTTTCAGCGGGGATTGGCTGCGAGTGTGAAAGTAGGAGAGCGAAACCTACTGGAAACTGGATTCCGCTTTGCTGATGCATTCAATAATAAGAACAATATGCCTGTTGTCGCCTATAAGCTGAATTTTTCATTCCTTAAAGCCAATGACTGGGTAGCAGATAACTACGATCCTATTACTGATGCTGAAGGAAATGATGTTTTTTTATCACCTGATGAAAATCCCGGGGGATTTAATGCTGTGAATGTATATGGTGATGAATTCTTTGCTAAATATTCTACATTATACGATCAGAGAGCAGGTCTGAATACTTTTCACCGAAATGGATACAAAGAAATTGATCTGGTAGATTATAATACTAAGAATATAAAAGCAGGTGCAGCTGTTCACATTCGTACTCAACCATCCAGAGATTTTGAATCACCTGAATTAGTACTTACATCCAACTTTGGATACGGAACGACAGTCTATCAGGGTGATAACAGATTTAGCCTTAGAGGTATTCAGTTCTATCAGCATAAGGTTGAATTCAGGAAAAGAGACAAGTATTTTATCAGGGCATATTTGACACATGAAGATGCCGGCAAATCCTTCGATCCTTATTTTACAGCTCAAAAGATGCTGGAAGCAGCCAGTTCAAATGATAATTGGAGAAATGGCTATGAAGAGTGGTGGAACAAAAATGCTTTGGGTCATGTATTTAAACAGATGCAAGCAGCCGGATATCCTGCTGATTCTCAGGAGGCTCAGATTCAATGGCAACGTGATCATAAAGAACAATTGATTGAATGGCACAGACAGGCTGAAGAGTATGCCAACAAGGCAAACAGGTCCAGACAATCATTAGATTTTTTTGTACCTGGTACTGCCAGATATGATTCCTTGTTCAACAGTATAATAAGCAGGAAGAACAATAATGATGAAAATGGAACACTCTTTTTTGACAAGTCAGCTTTATTTCATGTTCATGGTGAGTATAAATTTGATACCCGATTTTTTAAGGAGTTGACAGTAGGAGCCAATGCAAGAATGTACAGACCCAATTCTGATGGTACTATTTTTATAGATAGTCTTAATAGAATATCCAATAATGAATTTGGAATATACGGTGGAGCAGGCAAACAATTGGGTGATTTTATCTTATCTGTTGCTGCTCGTTTGGACAAGAATCAAAATTTTGATTATTTGTTCTCTCCTGCAGGATCTATCGTTTGGAAACCTACAGACAATAATTATCTTAGAGCTTCCTTTTCATCTGCTATCAGAAATCCTACACTGACAGATCAGTATCTGGATCTGCGGGTAGGACCTGCGCGACTTTTGGGTAATATCAACGGGTTTAAAGATTTGGTGACATATGATTCATTTAAAGAATATACCAAAAATATTACATCTCCATTAATTAGTATAGATATTCCACCGATACAACCTGAAAAGGTTCAGACTTTTGAACTGGGTTACAGGACTACCTTGTTTGACAGATTGTATATTGATGCGAGTGCTTATTTCAACAGATACAGGGATTTTATTGGTTATCAGATAGGACTTGATATTCCATTGGACACAATTTTTATCCCTGGTGTTCCAACTCCTATTATCAGCAGGAATTTTGTAAAATCTAAAGTTTACAGGGTTTCAGCCAATTCTAAGGAAATAGTTACATCCAGAGGATTTGCCATTGGTGCCAATTATTATTTTTGGAAGTTTTATTCCTTCAACGGAAATTATAGCTATAATGAGTTGATTACAAAGGTATCTGATGATATTGTACCCGCTTTTAATACACCTAAACATAAATATAACTTAGGGATCTCCGGAAGAGACATTCCATTGTGGGGAAGCCGTAATACATTAGGATTTAATGTAAATTATAAGTGGATAGAAGGATTTGAATTTGAGGGGTCACCACAGTTTACAGGGTATATTCCAACTTATGATTTAATGGACGCACAGATAAATTATACCTTGGTTAATCAGAACCTTGTATTTAAACTGGGAGCATCCAATGCTTTGAATAACAAGCAGTTTCAGACTTATGGCGGACCGAGAATTGGCAGAATGGCTTATTTTTCAATAACATATGATTTTAAACAGAAAATTTGATTTATATTATTCATTTTAAAAATTTTTTAAATATGCGCATTTTTACAAAAATTTTATTATTAATTGCCATGGTAGCATTTACGTTTACTATGGATGCACAAAACAGAAGATACTTGGATCAGGTATTTTCTGATGTTGAAGAAGTACCGGGTACATTGGCAAATGCCAAAGGTGTAAACTACACGATACTTGGTTTCTTAGCTACGCAGGGTCAGGCTCATACACTACCTCAACCCTTAATCGCTAATATGTATTATCCAAAAGGTGATACAGCTACCAACAGACCTTTGATAATGTTTATTCATACCGGCAACTTTTTTCCATATCCGGCGAATGGTTCATGCAGTGGTACGCTGAGAGACTCTAGTAATGTTGAGATTGCCAAGCGTTTAGCAAAAATGGGTTATGTTGTAGCAGTGGTTGATTACAGATTAGGCTGGAACCCACTTCACCAGGTTGAACAGATAAGAAGATATTTCCTTATCAATGCTGCATACAGAGGTGTTCAGGATATGAATACTTATGGAAGATACTTCAAAAGATCAGTCGCCGAATTAGGCAATCCACACGGAATAGATCCCGATAAAATTGTATTATGGGGTCAGGGAACAGGTGGATACCTCTCATTGGCTACTTCCTATCTGAAGACTTATCCGGAAATCTTTGCTACCGATAATCCTACTAAATTTCTATTGACTCCACCCGTAGCTCCTGCTAATATTCCGATGGTACTGGAGCAGTATAATGGAAATATTAATGCTGATGGCCCAGTTACAACTGTTGATGCTACATATGCAGCTCTGAGCCAGTTCCACGTGGGTGATACATTATGTGTACCTAACCATGTAGGGTACACAGCCAAATTTGCTTTATGTGTAAACACAGGAGGTGCATTGGGAGATTCATCCTGGTTGAATCAAGGTGAAATTCCATTGATTTCTTTCCATGTTGATACGGATCCTTTGGCACCTGTTGATACAGATGTACTCAATGTACCAACAGCTACAGGCCCTCAGCCGGTTGTTGAGGTGTCCGGTTCAAGAGACCTTGCAAGAAGAGTTGACAGATTTGGTAATGATGATATCTTCAATACAATACCTGCTGGTTTTGACCCATATGGTCAATACAATAAAAGCGGACATTTGGGATACTACGAATTCAGAGGTACTCCGGACGATTCTTCTGCTCCATGGGAATGGGCTGCAGGTGACAATCCACCATCCAAATGTAATACAAATGCAGGATCTGCTAAAATTTACATTGATACTATAGTTGGATATTTTGCACCACGTGCTTGTCTTGCTTTGGGTTTGAACTGTTTTACAAGCAGCACAAAAGATCTTACAGATGCTCAGGTTGGATTGGTGTTGTCACCAAACCCTGCGACAGATGTATTGAATTTGTCTGTAGCTCAGGATGCACCTATCAAAGCGATTGCTTTGCATGATATCTCAGGTAGAATGCTTATGAATATTAATGATATTAATAGTACACATTACACTTTGAAAAGAAATCAGATTCAGAATGGTATTTATATCATCCGCTTACAATTTGAGAAGGGTGTAATAAGCAAGAAAGTTGTATTTGACTAATTTACATTTAGATACTTAATAAATAAGGCTCTCAGGATTTGATTCTGAGAGCCTTATTTTATATAAATTCAGTTTGAAATTATTCTTCTATGCTATTTATTTTGTGGATTTGGTAAAAATCCTACCAAACAAGCCTTAATTCTTCTGACTGCTTCTATGATTTCATCATCAGATGCTGCATAGGATAGCCTTATGCAGTTGTCATTTCCAAATGCAGAACCTGAAACAGTGCCTACATGTGCTTCTGTCAGCATGGCTTCCGAGAAGTCATCTGCATTATTGATAGTTTCATGACCATTGGAAGTTCCAAAATATGCACTGACATCCGGAAAAACATAGAAGGCACCCTGAGGTTGATTTACCTTGAGACCCGGAACTTCTTTCAATAGTGAGATAATGAGATCCCGTCTTCGCATAAAGGCATTTCTCATTTCTACTGTTTCGATTCTTTTGGCATTCAGAGCTACGGCACCTGCTTCCTGACTGAAGGATGCAGCACCTGAAGTGATTTGTCCCTGTACCTTGTTGCAGGCATCTGCCAGCCACTGAGGTGCACCCATATAACCCAATCTCCAACCCGTCATAGAAAATCCCTTCGAAAAGCCGTTAACTGTCGCCGTTCTGTCTTTTAGGTTTTCGAAAGTACCAATGCTGACATGATAGTCTGTAAAGTTGATGTATTCGTATATTTCATCAGCTATCACCAGTATGTTTTCATGCTGAGCGATTACATCTCCGATTTCCTTTAATTCATCATGGGTAAATACAGTTCCCGTAGGATTACATGGTGATGAAAAAATTATAGCTTTCGTAGCAGGAGTGATGGCTTTTTCGACCTGTGCAGCAGTCACCTTGAAGTTACTATCTATATCAGAATGGAGAATAACCGGAATTCCACCCGAAAACTTAATGATTTCAACATAGGAAACCCAGTAAGGTGCTGGTACCAGTACCTCATCACCCGGATTGAGGATGGCCATGAAGATATTGGCTATGGATTGTTTGGCACCGTTGGATACTACAATCTGTGAAGGCGCATAATCAAGTCCATTCTCAGATTTGAATTTTTCACTGATGGCCTTTCTGATTTCCATAGTTCCAGGCACAGGGGTGTATTTGGTGTTACCTTTCTTTAATGCTGTATATGCAGCTTCCTTAATAAATTCAGGTGTGTCAAAATCCGGTTCTCCCAGACTCAGACTGATTACATGAATTCCTTGGGCAGCCAGATCTCTTGCTTTTTGTGCCATTTTAAGGGTGGCAGAGACTTCCATACTCTGTACCTTTTCAGAAATCATTTTTTTGGGTTGAATACTCATGTTCAGGTATCTGTTATTTTATTTTATTTTATTTAATATACTTTATCTTACTTGTTCAATACTTTCAATGTGCAAAGCTATCCAATAAAATGATACTATTATCCTTTATCAAACGTTTTATACTTCATAATTTAAAATTTTCGTTAAAGAAGTGATATTATTCATGAACACCGCATTGTATTGCTTATCTTTACAGCTATAACTTAAATTTATATTTATATTATGTTTAAACATAAAAATATATACTGGATAATCATATTCCTGATGATTTTTGCAGGAAGTGATTTACATGCTCAGTTGAGAAAGAAACCGGATGTGTCATCCAAATCCAAAAAAGAAAAGGCAAATCAGGCAGATAGAAAACCAATATATGAGCATTTAGGTGGTGAATTACTTTTTGGAAACTTAGGTTTTTTCAATGGACTTTCAGTTTCTACCAAACTGTCATTAGGATATAAAATCACAAGTGGAATAGCTTTGGGTGGTGGTACCAAATTATTTTATGACCAATATTCGGTAGTAGGACCTGATCCGTCTGTTTTTGATATTGGTGGCTTTTTTATGGGACGGGCAAGGATTTATCAGGATATTTATTTCAAAGCAGAATATGCTTTTATGCGATACGAAAAAGACCCGGATGGATATAGCATACGGAATCTGTATGAGAATGTGTCTGTTAACTATCCGTTAGTGGGTCTGGGTTATATGAGTGGAGCAGGTAAATGGAAATTTGGTGTGGAGTTGATGTATATCGCTAATGAAACGGCACAGGATATTCAAAGTTCAGTTATTGAATATTGGTTTGGAGCAAACTATAATTTTTAATAAATCTGATTAATGGTTAAAATCGGTACTACTGAAATTGGAGAATTCCCATTATTGTTGGCGCCAATGGAGGATGTCAGTGATCCTCCTTTTAGAAGTGTTTGCAAGGATCAGGGAGCCGATTTGATGTATACTGAATTTATATCCGTAGAAGGTTTAATCAGGGATGCTGATAAAAGTATTCAGAAATTGGATATTTACGATGAAGAAAGACCTATAGGTATTCAGATTTTTGGTGCCGACATAGACTCTATGAGTAGGGCTGCTGAGATAGTTGAGGCAGCCAAACCAGAATTGCTGGATATTAATTTTGGTTGTCCTGTAAAAAAAGTTGTATGTAAAATGGCCGGTGCAGGAATCTTGCAGGATATACCCAAAATGGTCAGACTAACGGAAAAAATTGTAAAATCTACTTCACTACCAGTAACTGTAAAAACCCGGTTGGGATGGGATGAAGAATCTATGAATATAGAAGAAGTAGCAGAAAGACTACAGGATGTAGGTATTCAGGCGCTGGCTATTCATGGCAGAACCCGTAAACAGATGTATAAAGGAGAGGCAGACTGGACACTCATCGGAAAAGTAAAGAATAATCCAAGAATACATATTCCTATCTTCGGAAATGGCGACATTGATACACCTGAGAAAACAAAACTGTATAAGGAGCGGTATGGTGTAGATGGTATAATGATCGGTCGTGCAAGTATAGGTTATCCATGGATATTCAGGGATATCAAATCTTATCTGAATCATGGATTTATTCCGGAACAACCGGACATCAGTGAACGAGTGGAAGTAGCAAAAAAGCATCTTACCAAAAGTATTGAGTGGAAAGGTGAAAGGGTAGGAGTTGTTGAGATGAGACGGCATTATACCAATTATTTCAGGGGACTTCCGGATATTAAGGATTTCCGGATGAAGTTGGTATCTGAAATGGATAAAGATATCCTCTTTGAAATCCTGGATGAAATCAGGAATTTTTATCAGGATGTTTTGGTTTAATGAAATTGTTTAAAATATGTTTTTCGACATAAACCCCGGAGAGAAGGAAGTTTTTGATCTCATACAAAAGGCAGCAAAAAAAATCAATGTACCCGTTTATATTGTAGGTGGATATGTGCGGGACAGGTTGTTGGCAAGACCTTCCAAGGATATGGATATAGTTTGTGTAGGCGATGGCATAGCTCTTGCACAACAATTGGCGAAAGACCTGCGTCCATCGCCATATGTGACAGTTTATCAGCGATTCGGTACTGCAATGATAAGGTATAATGATATTGAAATTGAATTTGTAGGTGCCAGAAAAGAGTCCTATACTGAGTTTTCGAGAAATCCTGAGGTGTTCAGGGGTACGCTGGAAGATGATCAGAACAGACGTGATTTTACCATCAATGCACTTGCGGTAAGCCTGAATGAAGAGGACTATGGACAAATTATGGATAGCTTTAATGGGTTTAAGGATTTGGAGTATAAAATCATACGAACTCCATTGGATCCGGATAAAACCTTTTCTGATGATCCGTTGCGCATGATGCGGGCTGTAAGGTTTGCAACGCAGCTTGATTTTACGATTGAAGATATGACATATGAGTCCATAATCAGAAATAAGCAACGTATACATATCATCAGTAAAGAAAGAATTACTACGGAACTGGATAAGATCATACGTTCGGACAAACCATCCAAAGGATTTCGGCTTTTGTTTGATACAGGATTGTTACAGCTGATTTTTCCTGAAATGGCTGCATTGCAGGGTATCGAAGTAATCAATGATACAGGACATAAGGATAATTTTTACCATACGCTTGAAGTTCTCGATAATGTATGCAGGGAAACGGACAATGTATGGTTGCGCTGGGCAGCTATCCTGCATGATATAGCCAAGCCTCCTACCAAACGATTTAGCCCCGAAAATGGTTGGACATTTCACGGTCATGAAGTATTGGGTGCATCGATGGTACCCAGAATCTTCAAGAAATTAAAACTTCCCCTGGACTATAAAATGAAATATGTTCAAAAGTTGGTGTTGTTGCATTTGAGACCAATAGCATTGACAAATGATCATGTTTCAGATTCGGCTGTTCGCAGATTGTTGTATGATGCCGGCGAAGATATTGATGACCTGATGATATTGTGCAAGGCAGATATTACTTCCAAAAATGAAGGTAAGGTACAGCGATACAAAGAAAATTATAAAACGCTGTTATTGAAAATCAGGGAAGTAGAAGAAAAAGATGAGTTGCGTAACTGGCAACCTCCGATCAGTGGTGAAGACATCATGAAAATATTCAATTTGCCTCCTTCCAGAGAGGTGGGTATTTTGAAAACTATGGTTCGGGAGGCCATTCTTGAAGGCGAGTTGGCAAATGACTACGAAGCAGCTTATAATTTTTTACTCGAAAAAGCTAAACAATTAAATCTGAAGGTAGAAGAAAAGATATAAATGACGGATTTAGATCAATGGTTTGGATTTACTCTTAGAGAAAGAATGGGTATTGCTGCTTTTTTGGTATCGATGCTTATTATTTATGGGATAGGCGAATTTTGGCCATATCAGTTAACTAAATCTCATTTTGATGCATCAAAATATATGTTCCCTTCAGATTCAATGGCTGATGATACTTTTTATCCGGATGGTAATACATCCATTCAGGCAATTCTGTTTGACAATAATGAAAAGGCCATCAAGTCTTACCTGAAATTTCCTTTTGATCCGAATGCAATATCGTATGATTCATTACTACTGCTGGGATTCAGTAAGTATGCGGCTAAGAGTCTGACCAATTATGTAAGTAAAGGTGGTAAAATACATGATGTAAACAAACTCAAATCCATTTACGGCATTGACAGCAATCTGATAAACAATCTTTCAGGGTATATCAGGTATCCTTCCCGATCCGTTAAGACGGAGTATACCAAACAGACATATTCCGTCAACAATATGCCTGATGAACCCATTGAAATAAACTCGGCTGACACTACCAGTTTGTATAGCCTGAAAATATTGGGTAAGTATAACGCTAACAAAATCATGAAATTCAGAAATAAAGCCGGTGGATTTATGAGGAAAGACCAGTTAGTAGAATTTGGTATATTATCTGACAGTGTTTATGCTTTAGTGGAACCATATCTTACTGTCGACCCGATGTTATTCAGGAAAATCAACCTGAATACAGCCGACTACAGGACTTTTATCCAGCATCCTTATTTCGATAAAGAAACCATATCAAAAATATTGAAGTACAGAAAGCAGCACGGTGATTTTAAGGATGTACACCATTTAAGACGTATACGGGCACTATCAGAAGAAGTTGGTGAACGCATTATACCATATCTTACAGTAGAATAGTTTATAAAAGATTTTAATCTTCCAGCTTTCTTATTACCAGTACCTTATCAATTCTAGGCCCATCCATATCTACTACTTCCAAAGTTAGATTTTCCAATTCTACTATAGTTCCGGTTGCGGGTATTGCCTGATGCTGATGAATGATATAACCTCCGATTGTGTGAAAGTGATCTGAAACATGATCGTCATCCAATTCCATTTTACGCAGGAATTCTATAAATGAAAACTGACCATCAACGAGCCAACTGTTTTCATCCCTTTGATGAATGGTATATTCATACTGGTGTTCCTGTGTGATATCACCGACCAACGCATCTACTACATCATCCATGGTTATGAAGCCAACGATAGAGCCATATTCATCCGTAATCAGTGCATAATGCATTTTCTGTAGTTTGAATTCTTCCAGCAATTTATAAGCTGGTGTACTTTCAAACATGAAAATGGGTTTTTTAACATATTTGGTCAATTCAAATGGTCTTGTAAAAGCACCTTCGAAGAGATCTTTCATATGGATGATTCCTATAACCTTGTCCAGATTGTTATCGGACGTAACAGGATATGCTGCATGTGGCTCTTTGTTGATTTTTCCCCTGATTTCTTCAAGGCTGTCACTAACATCAATAAATAATATATCGCGTCTGTGTGTCATCAGGGACTCAACTTTTCTGTCACCCAATTCAAAAACCCTGTCAACTATTTCCTGTTCTATGTCCTGTATTTCTCCTGATGCAGTACTTTCTTTAATAAGTGAAATGATTTCCTGTTCTGTTGCAGCATTATCCATGTTGTTATGAATACCTAAAACATTTAAAATAAAATTGTTGGTCTTGGTAAGTAGCCAAACAAATGGTGAAGTAAGAATTGAGAGCCAGTGCATGGGCCTTGACAGAACTACTGCAATCGATTCAGGAAAGGTAATGCCTATTCTTTTTGGTAGTAATTCCCCAAGAACGATTGACAGGTAGGTTATCAGTATAACTACTGTTCCCACAGCAAGATTGTGTGCATAAGGACTGAACAATTCAATTCCTGAAAAGAATTGTTCGACATCATATGTCAACGCCTTTCCACTGAAAATACCCAAAAGTATACCAATAAGCGTGATGCCAATTTGTACAGTTGACAGAAATTTGGTCGGGTCTTCGGAAAGCTCAATCGCTTTAGCTGCACCGGCATTTCCCTGTTTGTTTTTGGTTTCTAATTTGTATTTTTTTGAAGAAACCAATGACATTTCTGCCATAGCAAATATACCATTCAGCAATATCAATCCGATTATTATGATTATCTCCATAGGATTATCCGCCGGCTTTTTTAGCATTTTTATAACCCAGATCGGATAGTATGGCCATTACTTTCTCACGATGGTCACCCTGCAGTATTATTTCGTTGTTCTTAACACTACCACCGATTCCTAATTTATCCTTTAGCATCTTACCCAATGATTTTTGAATATCATCAGAACATGTAAAACCTTTGATTACAGTGGCTTCCTTTCCTCCACGTTGCTTTCTCTCTATATGGACGCGTAATATCTGCGTCGAAGGTTGAAAGAGCTGTTTGTCTTCTTCCGGCTCATCAGGTGCATTTTCAGGATTACCCAATAGCTGAAAATCATCCCATGATAGCGATACATTCTTTTTACTCATACATTTATCTGTGCATTTTAGTATGGTATCCGTTAATTATATTCGGATTAAAAAAATTATTTTATTTTCATTAATCCTGAATCATGACTGACAACACCATGCTCTATCATGCATTATTTTATGCAAAAGTATAATTTATATTTTACATTTATTATATTTGAATTGTTTTTATATGTATTTTATTAATATAAAAACGGTATTGTATTTAAAATTTTATAAAACGCTTATTTATTATCTGATCTTTGAGTTGTATTCTTACGATATATACACCCGGATACAGGTTGTGGATATCTGCACTGCTCTTTAATTCGTCTATAAATATAGCCGGAATAACCTTCCCCTGAATATCTATAATATCCAGTATTTTTGCAGATGCATTATCATAGGTGGATAATTTTAAAATATTATTGTCATTCATGATTTTTAAGTCTTGCTGATATGAATCCAGAGCTGATGATGTACAATCAATTGACGGTAAGGTCATTTCAATAACACATTTTTCAAATTCTTTGTCTCTTATCACAAAATGGACAGGTGCATCCGCATTCAACTGGTCAATGGTTACAGGCAAATCACTGTATGCATATTGTTTGGGTGTTCCACCATTGATTTTTATAGTGAAAAAATTGGAAGTACCCGAATGATTGAAATTGATCTGGAGACTGTATTTATCATGGATGCATTCGCCTATTTTTATTTTTGGATTACTCAAACTGCATGGGGCATCGTCGCAACATATCGCTTCTTTCAGACTATAGTCTTCAATACATTCAGGATTGTCAATATCGTAAATGATAAATTTGTATATCGTTTTACAATCACCCTTAAAAGGTCCTACGGTATGTTCAGTAACCTGATAAGGAATTGTATCATAAACCACACCATTCACTTTTACTGCAATCCCATGCTTCCCAGCTGATTGTATCCGGAATCCAAGCCGTACATAAAAGGTATTTTCTTCATTGCACTCCAGTGGTATTGCAATAAAATCTGATATCCTGCAGGATTCAAGCAGGCACTTGATTTCATATCTTTTTACAGAATTGCAAATTTCATCTTTTGAATCAAAGACTTTTATTTCCAGAATTTTATTTTTAATCACATCCAAACCCAATTGAATGGGCAGATCACTATATCTGTATTCTCCTATATATTTGCCATTGATGTTCAGTCTGAATTTTTCTGACTTAGTACCATTATGATCAAAATCAAGGGTGACAAATTTAAGTTTGTCTCCTTCACAGATTTCATGTATTTCCAATGCTCCTAGAGCACATAATGTATCACAGCAAAGAGGTGTTTTGAATTCTATAAAATTGGAACATCCTTCAATGGTTTTGTCTTTTATAGCGAACTCATACAATGTATGACAATCTGCCTTCAGTGGTCCTACTTTATAGGTATGTTCTCCATATTGCCAATTGCCATATTCCTTTCCGTTACCTCTGATTGTAAATCCATCCAGACTGGTGTTTTTTTCTTCGAATGATAGATATGCATACATCAGATTATCGTCCAGACATTCTGTAAGATATGCTTTGACCGGTCCTATAGAGCATGGATGATGACAATCTAACACCTTGCCAATCTCTATAAAATTAAAACATAGCGAACTTTTGCTGTCAACTACAACAAATTCATAATTCACAGTACTGTCAAATTTTAATCCGGTAATATTGACCGGTAAATCTTTATAGGCAAATGTTCCATAATTGGTATTGTTACCACCTAAATTAAAACTGTCTGATGTCAGATGATGATTAAAATTCAATCTCACTGCGAATGTGCTATCTTCCGGGTTACATTCAATAATCTGACTTCGCAAATCATATATATTGCAAAAACACGGATTCGGAATGAGGAAAGTATCACAACACGTTGTATTTCCATTAGCACAAACCACAAGCTGATTGTATGCTTCCGTCGTCGAAGACTTAAGTTCTTTTAAAACGATACTATTTGTCGGATGATTGATTTTTTTAATAAATTTTGAATTGTGATATATATCAATGGAATCAATATTTTTGTAGGATACCAAACCGAAAGCAGCAGTATAGAAGTTGTTATTACATGCTCCTTTTTCAAAATCAATGATTTTAATCTCGCAATTATTATCACAGCACTTTTTACCACCTGCAGTGAAAGCACGGCAATTGTCATTGGATGAGTCTACCACAACAAATTCGTATATTGTACGGCAATCGGCTGTCAGAGGACCAATTTTGACAGGCAAGTCACTGTAATGAAATGTACCATAACTCCTGCCATTGCCGATAACCTTAAAAGATGCAGATGTATTTTGGTGTTCAAAATTCAGGACTGCATCAAACTGATTGTGCTTGTTACATTCAGTGTAAGTAACCTGAACGTCTGAAATATGGCATTGACCGGATAAAGATACAGTCACTGCTATAAAACTTAAAATGGTAAATACAATTGCTTTCATTTTTTTGAAGTTGATTGGTTTATACTTATACAGATGACGCAAACATGTTTTTCGCTCCTTAAAAATATAACTTTTTTTTAAATTCTATGTAAAAATAATAAAAAATGCCTTCTCTTCTTAAAGAGAAAGCATTTTCTATCTTAGATTTTTTTTAAAATTTTAGTTGAAGATATATTTGATACCCAACTGTAACTGCCAAGTTTGAGAAGTCACATTGTTGTAGTAATCGTAGATTTTTTCAACTGGTGAATTAGAGAAGAAAGAATAGATAGGCGTATTATTTCCGTCTACTCCTTCGTATTTTAATATCTGCCCTCTTTTAGCAGATGGCAACATTTCTTTGTAAACTCCCCATGTACTGTTCAATAGATTACCTACGTTAAGAATATCAGCACTCACCTGAAGTGTGTTTTTGCTACCTCCAGCTTTGACAGTGAAGTTTTGAGCTACGTGAAGATCAAATCTATGTACAAGAGGTGAGTAGGCTTTATATGCATCAGCATATTGTCCTTTGTGGCTACTTAGATATTTGTCTTTTGCAACCCAGTCCCAGAAACGATCACCATCTCCAGGCGTTTTCCATAAAATTTCATCTTTAGAAGCAGGGATATAAATCAAGTCCTGGTTGATTTTATCGCCATTCATATCGTTAGAATAAGAATAGCTGTAACTGTAAGGTGAGAAAGCCTGATAGAACAATCCAAAGTCAGTAGAAGACTTGCCATCAAAATATTTTGCTCTATAGTTAACTCCACCGAAAATACGATCAGGAGAAACATACTGAGACCACTGTGCACCGTTAAAGTTAGGGCCATTCACTGTAGGAAGACCTTGCCATGCTGATGTAGCATTTGATCCGGGCATACCACTTACCTCATAAGAAGCTGAACGTGTATAACCTAACAACATGTTAAAATCTTTTGCAGGTTCAGCATTCAATGTGATATTGGCTGAATAACCATATCCTTCACTTGTATTGGTCAGTACACCCAAAACACCTACATTGTTATAGTAGTTAAAGTTACTTGGGTAGATGAATCTGTCATCAGGTCCATTGAATTGAGTATAACCATTAGGTGTCGTTTGATTTTTGATGTTGTAGTTATCCAATTTGATATCATTGATATATTTAGAATAAATACCTTCAATAGTCGCAGTGAAAGGGAAATTCGTTGGAATTCTATAGTCTAAAGCTAAAGTAGATTTCCATACCTGTGGCATTTTGAAATCAGGATCAACCCCAGCCATGTTGCTTTGGAGAGTACCGTCTTCCGGACTGATGGAATTGTTTAGACCTAAAACTCTAATCATCTCATTTACATCTGTCAATAATTTGCCATCGCTACCATAAAGATTGTTAAGTCTTGGATCTGCAGAGGTAATAGTTCCGGTTTTATCGTATTTTGTGAAAATCTGGTTCGATGCCCCTTGTATCATACCTGAGTTTTGTGGCATGTTGGTGAAGAATACAAGAGGGATACGACCGGTAAACAATCCTGATCCACCTCTAAGAGTTAAGCTTCTGTCGCTGTTTACATCCCAATTGAAGCCTATTCTTGGTGAAAACTGGAATTTGCTAGATGGCCATGCACCGGTATCTACTTTTTTTCCACCAAAATCAAGGTTGTAAATAGCATTGTTTCTCAAGTTATCATTCAAAAAGAAAGTATTGTCTAGTCTTAAACCATAGGTTAATTTGAAGTTACTGAGAACACTCCATTCATCCTGAGCATAAAGTCCTAACTGACCAAATTGTACTTTTCCTGCTGGAGCCAACTCACCGTCATAACCATAAGTCAATGCAAATGCTTCAGGAGCAGCACCATTTACAAAGTCTGAAAAGCTTCTAAATCTGTAATATCCTGTACCGTTTCTCATATAAGAGTTTTGAGCAGCCTGATATTCGTAGCTTGCTCCGGCTGTGATTTTGTGTGCGCCTTGGTAGAAAGTAGCATTGTTAATTATGTTTAATACGTTGTTTTTAACACCATTATTCCAAGTAAATAACTCAAGTCCCGCACTCATATAAGGAGAAAAGCTATTGTAATTGGTAGGGTCACCACCAGCTGCCTTTACATCATCACCGTTCATAATGTCGATGAATGGAAAAGGAGAGGAGTTGGTACCTCTTTGGTCATTGATATCAGTATAAGTAACAAGGAATTGATTACTGAATTTGGCAGAAAATAAAGAGTTTAACTCTCCAGCCAATGACTTAACTATATTACCCTGAGAATACATAGAGTTCATGTATGTCATTGATTCAACACCGATTCTGTTTGTTCCATTTAGTCTGTATCCTGTATCACCGGAGTTTCCGTTAGCAGGGAACCAGTTGTCGTTTTTTGTATAGTTGTATCTTACACTTAGTTTATGTATGTTACTGATGTTCCAATCTAATCTTCCCAGATACTTAATATTACCAACACCACCAGGAAAATCGGTTGATGAACCGGTATTATAACCATATCTTTCTTTTAACAAAGCAGAAAATTGATCCAGATCAGACTGACGAGCATGTGATATAAACTCACTTCCATTGGCAATACCATCAGTAGAACCTCTGAATTTTGAAATCTGTTCCGGGTTGTCTTCTTTTTCAAAGTTTACAAAGAAGAATAATTTATCTTTAATAATCGGACCTCCTAAAGTTGCACCATAAATTGTTTTCCCTTCTTTTGGTCTGTCTCCTGTTGGCTCAAAATCACCTATTTTATTTCCTCTGAAATTCTGATTTGTAAAATAAGTATATGCACTACCTTTAAATAAGTTAGTACCTGATTTTGTAATAGCATTCACTCCACCTCCTATAAAATTGGATTGACGTACATCATATGGTGCTATAACAACCTGGATTTCATCAATAGCATCCAGTGAAATAGGGTTTCCTCCGCCTGGTAAATTGTCTGATAAGCCAAAGTTGTTGTTCAGTCTAGCACCATCCACAGTAAAGTTACTGGAACGACCATCTCTACCAGAAAAACTCATTCCTCCCGATGCATATGGAGATAGTTTTGTAATATCTTGAATACTTCTGTTAATTTTTGGCATCAATTCAATTTGCTCACTGTTAATATTAGTGCTAACTCCCGTTTTTTCAGTAGAGAACTTTGTCTTTTGGGCAGAAATAAGGACTTCATTAAGCTGTTGTGATCCAGCCGACATCTGAGTATTGATTGGATAAGCATCGCCGAGACTTAACATTATATCATTAAGTTCCAAATCGTCAAAGCCCACATAGGAGATAACAACCTTATACGGACCACCTGTCCGCATTCCATTGATTGAAAATCTACCATCTGTGTTTGTAATAGTTCCGTAAGTTGTCCCGGATGGTGTATGGGTAGCTATGACGGATGCTCCAATTACAGATTCACCCTTGTCATCTGTAATTTTTCCTACCAATGAGGAAGTAGTAACCTGCGCATAGGAAGTGAGACCCATGAGCATTAAAAGAAAGACTTGTAAAATTCTTGTTTTCATACTACAATGATTTTTTAAATGTCACATTATTGATCATATATAGATATGGTTTTAAATGTGACGGTTAATTAAAAGTATATTTTGGTTGGTTAAAAAAATAAACATAGGCAAATGTAAGAATTATATTTTAACTTATTGTTAATATTTATATATATTTTTATTCAATTTATTGAAAAAATTATGATTTTTAAAAATTTTTGTATCTTTATGCATATTTAAATATGTCAATTATGAAAACTAAAAATTTAATCTTCCTGTTTTTATCAGTTTTTTATTGGATGAATGGATCAGCACAATTAAGAATCACTGAAATTTCATACAATCCACCTGAATCCGGAAACGATTCACTTGAGTACATAGAATTGTACAATAGCGGAGCAGCAGTACTGAATCTCAGGGATTATAAATTTACCAAGGGTGTTGACCTTACATTTGATGAAATATTGATGCAACCCAAGTCCTATCTGGTTGTTGCTGTTAATGCCGCAGCGTTTGAAAGAAACTTTAAAAAATCTGCTGTTCAGTGGACTGGAGGCGCATTGAATAATAATGCAGAAGTTATAGCAATTGCTGATGCAGGTGGAACAGAAGTAATAGCCGTTGATTATAAAGATACACCTCCCTGGCCGGGTTTGGCTGATGGAACGGATGGTAACGGAAGATCTATAGAATTATGTAATCCTGATGCGGATCCCAATGACGGTGCTAACTGGAAAGCCTCCGAAAATGACCTGGGATTTCAGATAAATGGCAAACAGGTCTATGGAACACCGGGTGCTGCCAACTCTGTCAGTTGTGGTGTTACTCCCGATTACCTGGTAGAAGTATCTGATGGTGTATTCAGCCCGAAAGACATTGTGATCAATGAAGGAGAATCCGTAGGATGGAACAATCTTAAAGGAAACAATAACATTAACGGAAGTAAAAATACCTATCCCAACAATCCTGTCAGTTTCGGTAACGGTAATCCTTCAACGAATAACTGGTCATATGTTTTTACATTTGATACACCCGGATACTACGAATATCAAAGTGATCCGTCAGGGCAAAAGGGTAGTGTAACCGTCAATAAAAAGACCGTTATAGATCCATATCCTTACAGGACGATGGCAGAAGTAAAAGGTGTCAATGCTGATGGTGTTGCAGATTCATTAGGTATCAGGTGTCTGTTGAAAGGGGTTGTGCATACAATCAATTTCAGAACTTCCGGACTTCAATTTGTTATTGTTGACGACCAGAATAAAGGGTTTGCTATTTTCAATTCCAGCAATAATTTCGGATATACAGTCAGTCCCGGTGATGCTGTAGATGTGAAAGGAAAAATAGAACAGTTCAGAGGTTTATCACAACTTATTGTTGATTCTTTAAAGGTCGTATCAACCGGAAATCAGCTGGTAGTTGTAAAACCGGTAAATGTTTTTGAAGAGGCAGACGAATCCGGATATATCCAGATTCAAAATGTATCCTTTAAAGATCCGTCTGAATGGAAATCCGGAGGGTCAGGATTTAATGTTGTAATGACCAATGGAACGGTTGATTATAATGTCAGAATAGTGAATACCAGCGATGCTTTCAATGCTCCGATTCCTTCCGGTCAAACTTTCAATGTTACCGGTGTTTTATCACAATTTGCCGGTAGTTCAGCACCATTTACCGATGGTTATCAGTTGCAACCCAGCTATATTACCGATTTTAAGGCATTGTCAGCAACAGAGGATGTGAAGGCTTTGGATAATATTAAAGTTTCACCTAATCCGGTAACTCATCTTGTAAAAATAGAGTCAGCTGTTGTACCTCGAAAAATCGAAATTGTAGATTTGTCCGGATCAATAGTCCGTACATTTCTGAATACAAATTCAGTTGATTTTAACAATATATCTTCAGGTGTTTATTTTATTCAAATACGAATAGGAGATAAAATTATTACCAAAAAAATTATAAAGTTATAAAAGGATTAAAAAACAGTTTTATATTAGTTACTCTAATTTTTTCTGCATTTGGTCGAAAGGAAATGCGGAAAAGTAAAACTATATTTATTTTTGAAAATTAATTTTTTAAATCAAACCATTATCGAATGAACAGATTATTTTTATGTCTTTTATTTATGGGATGTTTGCATTTGGCACAAGCCCAGTTAAATAAAATAGAATATCAGGAATTTACGTTGGACAACGGTCTGGGTGTTATTTTGCATCAGGATAAATCAACACCAATTGTGGCTGTTTCTGTGATGTATCATGTCGGATCAAAGAATGAAAATCCTGAAAAAACTGGTTTTGCCCATTTTTTTGAGCATTTACTTTTTGAAGGTTCTGCCAATATTGGCAGAGGCGAATATAGTAAATATGTAGAAAATGCAGGTGGTACGCTTAATGCCAATACTACCATGGACAGAACCTATTATTTCGAAATTTTACCTTCCAACCAGTTGGAACTTGGACTCTGGCTTGAATCAGAACGTATGTTGCAGGCCAAGGTAGAAAATGTAGGTATCGAAACGCAACGTCAGGTGGTTAAAGAGGAAAGGCGAATGCGAATAGATAACCAGCCTTATGGATCATTGCTGGAAGAAATTATGAAGCGCGCTTATACGGTTCATCCGTACAGATGGCCGGTTATTGGCTCTATGGCGCATCTGGATGCTGCTCAGGAAAGTGATTATGTAAACTTTTACAAAGATTTTTATGTACCTAATAATGCTATAGTATCCATAGCTGGAGATATTGACTATGAGCAGGCTAAGTCTCTGGTGATTAAGTATTTTGGAAGTATTCCCAAAAGCAGTAAACCTGTGTACAGACCTCATATTCAGGAACCACCACTTAAAGGTGAGATCAGGGATACTGTTTATGACAATATTCAACTACCTGCTGTGATTATGGCATATCGTATACCTGCTGCAGGTACACCGGATTACTATGCTGTTTCCATGCTTGGTACTTTATTGTCACAGGGCGAATCTTCAAGGCTACATAAGGCTATTGTCGATGAACAGCAAAAGGCGATGTTTGTCGGCAATTTTCCACTCAATACTGAAGATCCGGGTGTTTCTATTGCGTTTGGTATTTGTTCACTTGGTTCAGATGTGAAGGATGTAGAAGAATCCATTACTAAAGAAATTGATAAGATTAAAACAACAATAATATCTGATGCTGAATTTCAAAAACTGAGAAATCAGGTAGAAAATGATTTTATTACTGCTAATTCAAGAGTTGCAGGTGTAGCTGAGTCTTTGGCCAATTATAAGATGTATTATGGCGACGCTAATCTTATCAATACAGAATTGGACAGATATCTGGCTGTTACCAAGGAGGACATTATGAATGCAGCTAAGAAGTATTATACCACAAATAACAGAGTAGTACTGCATTATTTACCTAAAACAGCTAACCCATAATTTAAAACGTATTATTCATCGTTAAGACTAAAGAAATATTAAAATATCATGAAAAAATTAATATTCGCGTTATGCGCCATTTTTATATTTACCCAATGTTCTAAAAAAATCACATCGGACAAGTTGGCTGACAGTGCCAATGCATGGAGAAAAGCCGTACCTGCTCCTGCTCCGGCAAGAGATATCGAATTAGGTACATATTCATCCTTTGACCTGAATAACGGACTCAAAGTGATAGTCGTTGAAAACCATAAACTACCAAGAGTATCCTATCAGCTTGCCTTCAATCATGATGCATTGGTAGAAGCAGATAAGGCTGGCTATACTTCCATAGCTGGTGACCTGATCAGTAAAGGTACAAAATCTAAGACCAAAGCGGAAATAGATGAAGCCATTGATTTTATAGGAGGTAGTTTGAATACTTCTGCCACAGGCATATATGCATCTTCTCTAAAGAAGCATTCAGACAGATTGCTGGGTGTAATGACGGATGTTTTGTTAAACCCTGCATTCAATTTGGAGGAATTCAACAAATTGAAGAAAAAAGCAGAATCAGGGCTGGTCTCTGCCAAAACTAATCCTGAAGCTATAGCCTCCAATATAAGATCAAGAGTGAATTTTGGTCAATTTCATCCTTATGGCGAGGTGGAGACGGACGCATCATTAAAAAATATTGAACTCAAGGATTGTGTAGATTATTATAATACATATTTCAAACCCAATAACGCTTATCTGGTCATAGTAGGGGATATCACTCCGGATGAAGCCAGAATGCAGGCAGATAAGTATTTTAGTAGTTGGCAGAAAGGTGCAATTCCATCATTTGGAGTACCTAAAGTAATGAATCCTAGTGGCACTCAGGTAAGATTTGGTAATAAAGATGGTGCTGTACAATCCGTAATTAATATATCATATGCAGTAGACTTAACACCTGGCAGTGATGATGTCATTAAAGCTAACCTTATGAATTCAGTGCTTGGTGGTGGTATATTCAGTGGTCGGTTAATGCAAAATTTACGTGAGAAGCATGCTTATACATATGGAGCCAGGTCATCCTTATCCAGTGATAAAATCAAAGGATATTTCAATGCTTATGCGAGTGTTAGAAATGAAGTGACCGACAGTTCTGTAACTCAGTTTTTATACGAAATGAACAGAATGGTCAATGAACCGGTTTCAGCAGCAGATTTGGCATCAGTGAAAACGACAACTGCCGGTAATTTTGGCCGTTCGTTGGAATCTCCTCAAACCATTGCCAATTTTGCATTAAATATATTCAGATATAATCTACCTAAAGATTATTACAATCAATATCTTAAAAAGGTGGATGCTGTAACAGTTGCCGACATTCAGGCGATGGCAAAAAAATATATCAAACCCGAAAATTGCAATATAATTGTAGTGGGCAACAAAGATCAGGTAGCAGAAAATTTACTGAAATTTGATGCAGACGGCAAGATTGATTTTTACGATGCTTACGGTAATAAAATCAAAGACGAAAAAGTTGCAATCAATGAGAATGTTACACCTGCACAGATAATAAATGATTATCTTGAAGCATTAGGAGGTAGTAAAAAATTGGATGGTGTCAACACAGTAAGTCAATCTGCCAAAACCAGCCTTATGGGACAGGATGCTACAATGACGACACATCAGTCCAGGAGCGGTAAATTTGCCATGTCAATAGGTATGATGGGCATGACCGTACAAGAACAAAAATTTGATGGCAAAAAGGGCATGGTCGCTCAAATGGGTAATAAGCAAATGATTGAAAACAGTGATGAGCTGGAAGAGATGAAAGAAGGTGCTAAATTGTTTTCACAAGCAGAATACTTAAAAAATAATGCATATAAACTCGAACTGAAAGGTGCTGAAAATATCAATGGAGTTAGCTGTTACAAAGTTGTTATTAAGGATCCTAAAGGAGCAGAAAGTACAGAATTTTATGATATTAAGTCGGGATTACTGATGCGTTCAGTTGAGGTTAAAGGACCTGCAACAGTTACTACAGACTATAAAAATTATAAGGCTGTAGATGGTATCATGTTTCCTTTCACTACTGAGGTGTCAGGCGCATTTCCAGTTCCATTAGTATTGGAAGTTACCTCTATAGAAGTCAATAAGACATCCGAAGATGTATTTAAAGTAGAATAGGGTAGTATACATTTTTTAAATCATAAAGCAAAGTGGTATTTTTTTTAAAAAAATACCACTTTTTTGTTTGAAGCAGATATAAAAAAAACTCCTGAATTTAGTAATACGGGAGTTTTATTTTATCTGTAGCCTGTTATATGCGGCCTTGTATTTCTATTAAGATCAATCCATTATATAAGGATAATCTTTTTGCTCGTAATTGTCATCATACAACTCTGATGGTAAAGGTAGCGGTGAATTTTCAGCAAATTCCATTGCTTTATCTATTTCTTCATCTATGGCTTTGATGACAGCATCTACTTCAGCTTGAGAAGCTATATTGTTTTTTACGATTTTTGTTTGGATTAATTCTACAGGATCTTTTTCCTTGTATTCTTCCAACTCCTCTTTGGTTCTGTACTTGGCAGGGTCGGATACAGAATGTCCCCGGTACCTGTATGTCTTGATTTCAAGAAAATAGGGCCCTTTCCCTGAACGGATATGTTCTGCTGCTTTTAACAGAGCATTGTGAACGGCTTCAGGGTCCATGCCATCAACGGGTTCGCTGGGCATATCATATCCGGATACCATTTTGTACATGTCTTCAACGTTGGATGTTCTCTTGACAGAAGTACCCATGGCATACAGATTATTTTCAACGATATATATTACTGGAAGATTCCAGGTCATAGCCATATTGAAGGATTCGTGCAGTGCGCCTTGTCTGGCAGCCCCGTCACCGAACATGGTTACGCACAGATTATCAGTACCTCTGTACTTTTCAGCAAAAGCGATTCCCGTACCAATTGGTATCTGAGCACCGACAATACCATTGCCACCAAAAAAATTATGTTCTTTGGAAAAGAAGTGCATACTGCCACCTTTTCCTTTAACACATCCGGTGGATTTACCGTATAATTCGGCCATACATGCATCCGATGACATACCGCGTGCAAGTGCGATTCCGTGTTGTCTGTAAGCTGTGATAACCTTGTCTTCTGCTCTGATGGCTGTAGCCAACCCACCCGCGATGGCTTCCTGACCAATATAAACATGAAAAAAACCTCTGATTTTTTGTTGTGAGTAAGCGAAAAGTCCTTTTTCCTCAAATCTTCTCACACGATACATGACTTCAAGCCACTTCATATAAGTAGCTTTGTCAATCACAGATGTAGCAACTACTTTTTTTGTTCCACTTTTCTTTTTATCTAATACTTCTGCCATAAGATATTGGTTGTTAATATATTAATGTTATATATGGTGCTTGAACTTATTAGCACGATATTAAATGAAATGGTAAAGTTAGCCAATTTTGAAGATATAGGCTTAGGAAAAGTAAAAATATATTTTTTATTTACAGGAATTACTTTTTCAAATTATTTTTTTCAATAATTTATAATAACAAATTACAGTATAATACCGTTTAAGAAGATTGAACTTGTCGTAAACATAAAACTTGTAGTATGGGCAGATACTTATTTGGCATAATTGTGTTATTGTATACCTTTTCTGTGTCAGCACAGAACAAACCTAAACCATTCGTTTCGAAAGATTCGTTATATAATGAAAATATAAAGAAGTCAAGACTTTACGGTGTTTATATACCCAGGGATATACCGGATGCAGTTCAGAAATTGATGGAACTTACTGAAGAAAAAGCAAGAGAGTCACTGAAGAAAATCGATGAGGAGACAGTAGCCAGAAAACTATTCTTCGGGCTTGGCAGATGGATGTCCTATAATTGGAATTTTGATGAAGGATCCCGGTTTTCACATTATCTTAGAAATAAAGGTTTATACGATACGGATGATATGGTTACATTTATGTTAATCACTTTTCATCGCAATATCATGAATAAACCATTGGATTCTGATAATCTGTTGAAAAAAATCATTGCTGACAGGCAGAAGAAAAATGAAGAGGAAAAGAAAAAAAGGGAAACTATAATCAGTATCACTCCGAAGAAGGACTGATACAAACCAAATTAGTGCTGCAATTAATGAACAATTCCACAATAGTATTGTCTTTATTATGAATTATTTCATTATTATTTAAAATACAATTTTTAATTTTTTCAAAATCAGGTTCAATGAAAACATTTTTTAATTATTTTTCTATTTTTGTTGCTCTTTTACTGGTATTTGATGCTCAGGCACAGATTCAGACACCTGCTGCCAGCCAAACAGCTAAATTCGAGACGACGGTTGGTCTTACTAAGGTTGCATTGGATTATTCAAGACCCGGAAAGAAAGGTAGAACAGTGTATGGTGATTTAGTACCTTTTAACACTGTATGGCGTACAGGAGCCAATAAGAACAGTATCATTACATTCAGTGATGATGTGAAAATTGGTAACTCAGACATCAAAGGTGGTTCTTATTCGATATTTACAAAACCAGGTAAAACATCATGGGAAGTTTATTTTTATGCTGACACTGAAAACTGGGGAGTTCCTGCTAAATGGGATGATGCCAAAGTAGTAGCAAAAGTTACTGCTACTCCATATACTATTCCGGTTACTGAAACATTTACCTTAGGTATCAATAATGTTACCAATGACGGATGTACGCTGGATATATTATGGGATAATACAGGTGTTAGTGTAAATATTGATGCACTTACAGACAAAAAAGTACTGAACAGTATTAATAAAGTAATGTCTGGCCCTTCAGCCGGAGATTATTATAATGCTGCAAGATACTACAGAGAATCCAAAAAAGACCTTAAGCAGGCATTGGCATGGATGAATAAGTCTATTGAAATGGGTAATGATATGTTCTATATCTTACGTCAGAAATCCTTAATTGAAGCAGATATGGGGAATTATAAAGATGCCATAGCTACAGCTAAACTATCATTGCAAAAATCAAAAGAAGCAGGTAGTAATGATTATATCAAGATGAATAACGATTCAATAGAGATGTGGTCTAAAAAGTAGTCCTGTTAATAATTTAGCACATTTTATTTTATAATAACATTAGGAGAAACCTGTTCTATTACAGTGTTTCTCCTTTTTTGTTTATCTTGGTGCCCGATTAGGATAATAGAAACAAATTATCAATGAATTCACTCCTTGATGTACAATCTCTGACCATTAAACATACCAATGGTAGTGATTCTGTTTTGGTAGATAATCTTAGTTTTTCTATCGGAAGAGGTGAAATACTGGGGTGTACCGGATTTTCGGGTAGTGGTAAGTCATTAACAGCTTTGTCACTGATGGGCATGACATCTCAGCTGAGCAATATTACTCAGACAGGTAAGGTCGTTTTCAATGGTGCATTGATTTCGGATTTCAAATTCAACCAATGGCAACATCTTAGAGGAAATAAAATTTCAATCGTCTTCCAGCATCCGGCCGCTTCATTTAATCCGCTGATTTCATGTATTCAACAACTTAGAGAATGTATTGCGATACATCAGCCACAACTACATCAAAATGATATCGACAGACATTTACAGGATTTGTTGATTTTGACGCATTTGGATAGTCTCCAAAATATAAGTCATGCATACCCGCACGAATTGTCCGGAGGACAGTTACAACGATTGAATATAGCAATGGCCATCAGTAACAAGCCACAGTTGATTATTGCTGACGAACCTACATCTTCTCTGGATGTCGATAATGCACGTTCAATAACCGGTTTACTGGTAGAACTATGCAGACAGAATGATTGTGGATTATTGTTTATTTCACATGATTTACCATTGCTGGAGTCGGTAAGTGACAGGATATTATTTATAGATAAAGGGAAAAAAGCCGGAGAAGTTTCAACACAGGACTTTCGGACAGGAAATGTTAGCACAGGGTTGAAAGCGTATAAATCTTATATGTCAGAATTAACAGTAAGAAAGAAATTGCCTGAAATATTACCTGAAATTTTAAGGTTGGAAAGCGTGAGTAAAAGGTATAAAAGTGGTCATAAATCTCAGGGTGATAATACACCATCAGATACTCTAAAAGGAATCTCTTTCGTAGTGCGACAGGGAGAAATGCTGGGGATTTATGGGTCTTCAGGAAGTGGGAAAACAACTATAGCAAAAATTATTACGGGACTTACAGATGCTGATTCGGGTGAACTATTTCTTCATAATAATCAATATACGAGTTCTACTCTTGATAATAACAGAGAAATACGCCGTAAAATTCAAATAGTCTTTCAGGACGCATCGTCTAGTCTTCAACCGCTCATGCGCATCCGGAATCAATGGGAAGAAATCATCCGGATCTACCATTCAAAGGAAGAAACCGAACAAATTATACAATACTGGCTCGGATTTACCGGATTGGATGAAGGTGTTTTGAATAAGTATCCGCATCAACTTTCAGGTGGTCAACAACAAAGGGTAGCTTTGATAAAACCTCTGTTAGTCCGTCCGGATGTAATGATTTTTGATGAGTCAATGTCAGCTTTGGACTACTACCACCAGCATATCATTATTGATTTAATCATCCGTATGCAGGAAGAAACTGGATTCGCGGGTATATTTATCAGTCATGATATGAGATTGCTGCAACGGATTGCACACAGGGCTTTGGAACTGAAAGGAGGAACATTTGTACAAGAAGTTGTCTTTTAGTTATAGTCTGTATCAGAAATTATATTTTATTTGTGCTGATCTTCGTGACAAGACTTGCAGATCGAAACAAGCCAATCTATAGGTTCTTTTCCTATGTTGTATTTTGCATACCTCAGGTGATGTATCTGGGTAGCAGGATTGCCACAGTATACACATGTCCGGTTGTCTCTTTCCAGTACTACATGCCGTTTTCTTTGCCATTCTTCAGATTTAAGATATACATTTCTATAGTAGTTCCTCCTTTTTATACGCTGTTTGTTAAAGAGCCATTGTTTTATGAGGAAATAAATAGGAATAAATAGCAATGGAATAATTAACAAAAGCCAGTTATTGTCCTTGGAATTTTGAGATTCTGTGTTTTCAGACTTGATTAAAAATCTTGAATGCACATAACCTGTTCTGCCATAGTACCTGATTTTTGACCAGTAGTTTTGAGTGGAAATTACGTCAACTTGTTCATCTCTATGTAAAATGAACAATATAGCAGATTCCTTTTCCGGCCTGATGCGTACATGGATATCCGTAGTGGCAATATAAACATTGTTTGCCATTAGCATTATGGGGAGAAGAATGAGCAATACTAAGCAGTATACCGGGTGCCCGAATACTGAAAGAGAACGTATAAAATTTGAAAAACTCAGAATATTCATGATTTTTCACTTAACTCAAGGAGGAGGTCACTATAAGATCTGTCAACAATATCATTATCAGATAATTGAAAGAAATGGTAGTAATATGTACACTGCTGTTTAAGTTCTTCGATATCAAATTGATCCTTGTCGTCAATGGCTTCAACTTCAATAAATGTCCCTAAGTTATCAACCGTATCAAAATGAAACTTGACATTATCCTTATAATAAATTTTTCTTTTTTTAACGACGACTGCTTTGATGCCTAATTGTCGCTCCAGGATACTTTTCAAAGCGTTGTCCGGCATATGTTTGTACAGAATGACATGCGATGCTTTTGCTCCGGCTAAGTCCTCTCTGTCATAGTTAATCAATGCATTTTCAATCTGACCTTCCCGAAGTTTTAATCTGCCATGAAGTACATTGAAGTATGTATCAGTCTGACAATCTTCACCATGAAATACAGGATTCAAAGTCAGTAATTTATGTTCATAGATCTCCGGGTCATTAACTTTGGCTTTGAATTCAAAATTTTTAATTTGCATTCTTCAGATACGTTTTAATTTGAATAATCCGATTTAAAATGTAAATGTAATTGAAACTATGCAATGATTCTTCAATAATATAGAGTAGTTTTTATCTTATTAAAGACCTCAGTGGATTTTACCAGATGTATAAATACTTTCCTATCTGATTGTACAGACTTAATGATTATAGTACATCCGCAATAAGTGATAATGAACAAATCTCGGATATTTACATTATTTTTGCGATTTTTATAGAATGTATGAGACTGGATTTCTTATAAATTCATTCATAAACTATCAGAATAATACAATGTACTACGTTAGAGATATAACGGTTAATTTTGGTGAGAGGACACTTCTGGATAAGATAAGCTTTATGATTACGCCTAAAGACAGAATTGGTCTGATTGGGAGAAATGGAGCGGGTAAATCAACACTCCTGAAGATAATAGCAAGAGAGAAAAATCCCGACAGTGGACTTCTGGAGTTTCCAACCAGAACAACCATCGGATATTTACGGCAGGAGTTTGAACTCAACGAATCTCTTAAAGTCATTGATGAAGCCATGTCTAGTCACGAAAATGCACTTGCCTTGCATCAAAAACTGGAAGAAATCAACCTGATAATAAGCGAGCGAACTGATTATGAAAGCGACAGTTATGGTAAATTACTGGAAGAGCTGGCTCACTTAACCGGGCAGTTGGAGCATTTTAATCTGGCTACACTGGAGATAGAGACGATTAAAGTACTGAAAGGTTTGGGATTTACGGATGCAGACTTTCAGAGACAGGTATCAGAACTGAGCGGAGGATGGAAAATGCGTATAGAATTGGCTAAACTACTCCTTCAGCAACCCGATATATTGATGCTTGACGAACCCACGAACCACCTGGATATAGAATCCATCATCTGGCTCGAACAATATCTGATCACCTATCCCGGTACTGTGATACTTATTTCACACGATATACAGTTTTTGGATAATATATGCAATCGTATCATCGAACTGGATATGGGAGACATTATGGATTACAAACTGAATTACAAAAAGTACCTCGAAGAAAAGGATAAACAGAAGTTAATCCGTCATGCTGCCTTTGAAAATCAGCAGAAGGAGATTGCCCAGAAGGAGAAAACTATCAACCGCTTTATGGCCAAGGCTTCAAAAACGAAAATGGCACAAAGTATGCAAAAGCAACTGGACAAGGTGGAGCGGATTGAATTGCCTTCAGAGCATGCCAAATCAATGCAAATCCGGTTTGCAGAGGTTCCAAGATCGGGTAGAGAAGTAGTAAAAGCCATAGATGTATCCAAAGCATTTGACAAAAAGATGGTGTTTTCAGGCTTGAATATCACCATTGAGCGGGGAGACCGTATCGCCTTTGTAGGTCAGAATGGACAAGGCAAAACAACTATGGCCAAAATTATGACAGGATTACTTCCTTCAACAGATGGTACCATCGAAACGGGTAGTAATATGCATCTTTCGTTTTATGCTCAGAATCAGTCAGAATTGCTTAACCTGAAGTCTACTGTTTTGGAAGTGATGGAAGATAAGGCACCGGAAGAGATGCGTACGAGGGTCAGAAGTATATTGGGTGCATTCCTTTTTTCAGGTGATGATGCTGATAAAAAGGTATCTGTACTTTCGGGAGGAGAAAGAGCCAGACTGGCAATGGCGTCACTTATAATGAAACCGTGTAATTTCCTGGTTTTGGACGAACCTACCAACCATCTGGATATTTATTCCAAGGAAGTCCTCAAAGAGGCACTTAAAGAATACCAGGGTACGCTACTTGTCATATCACACGACAGAGAATTTTTGTCTGGTTTGACTGACAAGGTGATTGAGTTTAAAGACGGTGGTACAAACGAGTATTTAGGCGATATAGATTACTATCTAAGTAAGAAAAAGATGCTAAATATGCGTGAAGTCGAACTACAGAAATCAGATGTCACCCCTGTAGCTGATAATCAAAATAGTATAAAAGGTGATGCAGATGAAATCAGAAAACTGAGAAAGCAAATAGGAACGGTAGAGAAGCAAATTTCCAGATTTGAAGAAGAAATTGCTGAAATTGAAACACGGATGAGTGACCCTGATTTCTATAACAATCCGGAATTTATAAAAACAAATAATAAATATAAGGAATTGCAAGCCAGTCTGGAAAACAAAATGTCAGAATGGGAATCTTTGGTTCTAACATTAGATTCAGTTTCCTGATGAATTCTATTGAATAAAATTTATATAAAAAAAGACCTTAGTATTTTTTAATTTAACTAAGGTCTTTTTTATTTTCAAATTATGCTTTCAGACAATCACTAGTGTTATATCTGTAAAATTTTTATTTCCACACGTTGATTTTTCTGACGTCCCTGTGCTGAAGTACTGTCAGTCAACGGTTCACGTTTTCCGTATCCTTTATAAGTAATCCTGCTCTTTGGTATACCTCTTGAATACAGGTATTCTGCAACATTTTTGGCACGTGCAGTAGATAGTTGATCACAGTATTCGTGTGGTGGTATCGTATTGGTGTGTCCTCCGATCTCTATTATAATACCAGGATTAGCTACAAGGAAGTCATATACCTCGTTCAGTATATCATAATTGTCCTGTGTGATAGAAGAACTGTCCGAAACAAAATTCAACTCATTGATTCGCAATTTCTGTCCTACGATAACTTTTTTGGCATCCAGATCCGGAATGAATTTTTCGCGCATGATGTGGAAGGTAGATGATGCCAGACAACCATTCTTATCTGTAACAGTCAGGGTGTAAGGGCCTGATCGTGCGTTCATTAGGTTTTGATTTTTAGTGCCATTCGACCAGTTGTAAGTGTATCCTCCGGCACCACCGGTAATATTTACATAAACGGATCCATCCGGGTTTTCAGGATTGGTTACACGGTTGTTTGATACCAAATCTATCTGTACAGGTTCCGGATCAGTCAGTGTTATGGAAGCTACAGAAGTATTCTGACTTTTATCTGTAACAGTCACTTCATATAATCCTGCACCCAAACCACTCGCTGTAGTGCCGGATGTCCCCGAGATACTCCATTTGTAGCTGTAAGGTCTGGTACCGCCAGAAACAGTGACTTTAATACTTCCATTTTTACTACCCTGACATCCGATATTGTTCTCGACGATTATGTTGGCATTTACTTGCTCAGCAACAACATCGCCAAAAAGTAATTTGTAGAACCCTGCTCCATTTGTTCCAATCCAGATATTGTCGTTTTTGTCACAGGCAATACTTATCGCTGCCTTACTTAAGGTAGCGGCATCCTCTGAATAATTAATAATCTGTTCATTGTAAGGATTATAACGAGCCAGTATGTCTGATGCTATATATATTCTGCCTTTGGAGTCTAAGACAAATTTGTTGATTTTCCCTTTATATTGACTTTCATCCAGTTTAACGGAAAACAACCTGTTGTAGTGATTCAACAAAAACATATCCTTATTACTGATTATCCATTGCCCTTCATAATTTTCACTGGTGGCCAGCATAGTCATTTTTTTATCCTGAACTTCCCATTTACTGCCATCTATTCGTACATAACCGGCATCAGTTCCTATCCATAATATACGATTTTTGTCTGCTTGAATAAAATTGATTTTATTACTAGCCAGCTTGGAATTTTCAGTATCAAAAACCTTAAATTTGGAGGTTGCCACTACAAATTGGTATAATCCATTATTGGTACCTATCCATACTGAACCATCCAGATAGGTGATGCCCGTGATAGTTACTCCATCGTGAGGCAGTCCATAACTTACTTTTGTTTGAAAATTGTAAATTGCTTTGGCAGAAGCTACCCAGATATTATCTTTTCTTTCAGACGTTATAGAGACCATTTCTGTATTATGGAAATAGTTATTGACCTTACTTCCATCACCTACTGTTTCAATTAGTCCTTTGTTGGTAGCCAACCATATTACGTTTTTATTATCAATATAAATATCGTTGACACGTGCATCGGTACTCACTTTGTCAAATCGGGAAATGGTTACTTTTGATGAATCCACCTGACTCCATGCTGGCATGAAATACATGAATATTGTTCCTAATATTAGTAATATTTTTAATTTAATCATGAGTTTTGTACATTTAATGGCTTATTGAAAATTAATTTTTATAGTGGTTTTACCAGGTAAAGGTAAGTAGGAAAGTGGTCGCTGTATCCACCCTGATATTCATCCCCTGAGAATGTCCTGAACGGATAACCTTTGTATTGTCCTGTAGGCTGCCTTAAAAACTGTTTATTGAAAATATTGGCTTTAAAATAATAATATCCGGGCATTGAATTGTCTGTCAGACCTTCGGAAATAATAATCTGATCAAACAAACTCCAGGCATCTCTGAAAGCATTGGATCCTTGACCTCGTCTGTAGAAATCTTCAAAAGGGCCGAAAAGTCCTGTTTTTTTGACATCTTTTATTTTACTGACTGTTCTGAGATATGACTTGATACTTTCGCTGGTAGGATCGTCATTCAGGTCACCCATTATGACTACCTTAGCGAGGGGCGTTAACTGACGGATAGAATCAAATACCATCCTACATTGTTTGGCTGCATTGTTCCTTTGTGTTACGGTTACCGGACCTCCACCTCTGGATGGCCAGTGATTTACCAAAAAATGAAAGGTATCTGTTTCTATTAATCCCTTAACATATAGTATGTCACGTGTTTTTCTTCTGTTACCATTCTCATCAAATACAATTGTTGTAATGGGTTTACTTGTTATTGGAGTAAAATGGGAAGGATTATACAGAAAAGCTACATCTACTCCTCTTTGATCGGGTGAATTATAGTGAATAATCTGATAATTTCTGTCTTTTAATGAAGGCTGGGCGACGAGGTCTTCCAGTACTTTTCTGTTTTCGACTTCAGATACACCCAATACAGAAAGTCCCGATTTAACATTTTCTATACCAATTTGAGAAATGACATATGCCATATTTGCAGATTTTTCATTGTATTTTTCTATCGTCCAGGCTCTTGCACCTTCCGGTAAAAATTCTTCATCTTTTATCAAGGTATCATCAACAGTATCAAAGAGGTTTTCAAGATTATAAAAACCGACACTTATAATATTGTATTGTTGTTTGTCCTGTGCCTGTATTTCTTCAGAAGTGAATACAAACATTGATATAAACAACATGAATAACATTCCATTATTTAGAAGATGCATAAGCGATATTTTATTATATATCTGGCAAAGGTAAGGTTAATTAGACAGTGATTATATACTGAAACTTAAAAATAAAAATATAAATTCACTTTAAAGTAATCGTTAAATATCTATCTTTACAACGTATTTATAAAACAATGATTTCAAATGCTTAAACGATTATCAGGATATTTATTCATCATTTACTGTCTGTTTAATACAAATTTAACATATGGTCAGAAAGTTACGGGCAGATTGCTGGATTCTCTTAGTCAACAACCTCAACCGGGAGTTAAAGTTATATTACAGCATACGGATTATGAAGCCTATAGTAATGGCTTGGGAAATTTTACATTCTTTGATGTGAAGCCTGGTAATTATTCCTTGATACGTACGTCCGGTAATAGTCAGAATATACTGAGGACTTTCAATATAATTGATGAAGATGTGCAGCTTGGAGATTTGTTTATTAAAATAAATGTAGAAGCTTATAATGATATTACGGTGATTGACGTAATGGATCTGGCAGGAATCGAAAATGAAAATGATAACTTTTCAAGTGTATTGTCAGCAGGATGGGATCCGTTTCTGAATGCAGCCAACTTTAATCTCGGTGCCGGTAGATTCAGACCACGCGGATATTTTAATGAAGAATCTGAAATGCTTCTGAATGGTATGGTTATGAACGATCAGGATGACGGTCGGGTACTCTGGTCAGCCTGGAGCAGTCTCAACGATGTCATGAAGAGCAGATCCAATATTATTAATCTGAATGCTGGAGATTATTCTTTTGGCGGCATCGGAGGTGCTTCCTATATTGACCTCAGAGCATCTTCCATTCGCCCGACTAAGAAAATAACATATTCCAATTCGAACCGTACTTTTCAGCATAGACTGATGGGTACATATGCTACAGGTATGATGAAAAATGGTTGGGGTTTAGCCGCTTCAGTTTCACATTCATATGCTGATCAGGGCTACGTCAAAGGAACTTATCTGCAGAATAATTCTTATTTTCTTTCAGTCGACAGAAAATTAGGACAAAATCACCTGTTAAACCTTGTCATTTTAGGTGCTCCTCAATTTAGAGGGCGTTCAACTGGTGCTATTCAGGAAATGTATGATCTGGCAGGTACCAATTACTATAATCCGAACTGGGGATATCAGGATGGAAAAATCCGTAACAGCCGCGAATATAAAATTCATCAGCCTATCAGTACACTCAGACATAACTGGAAAATATCGTCCAAATCTGATTTGACAACTACTTTGGGTGCACAAATCGGAAACAGCGGATCTACCAGACTGGATTGGTATGAAGCTCCTGACCCACGACCTGATTATTACAGAAGGTTGCCAAGCTATGCGACGGACAATGTACTGAAAGAACAAATTACCGCTTTTTACACGGGTAGTGAAGCAAACAGACAACTCAATTGGGCAGAATTATATGCTGCCAATGCAACTCGAAACTATACAATCCATAATGTGAATGGCATAGCAGGTAATGATATTAGTGGAAAACTGGCGGCATATATCCAGGAATCTGAGAATTATGATAATCAGAAACTACAATTTAATAGCGTGATTAATACTTCTTTATCCAACAGTATAAGCTTTGCTGGTGGATTGCAATATATGTATGATAAGGTACATTATTATCGTAGGGTAGAAGATTTGTTGGGTGCCGATTTCTATATTGACTTTAATAAATTTGCAGAAAGGGATTATCCTTCAAACCCGGATGCCGGTCAGAACGACCTGAATCATCCGAACAGGGTAGTATATGAAGGAGATATTTACGGACACAATTATAATATTATTAATGGAAGAGGTACTGTCTGGGGACAATTTACTTTCAAAACGGCAAAATGGGATTATGTTGCCGGATTGTCTTTAGCACAACAGACTTTCTACAGGGATGGACTGACTAAAGTCGGTTTATTTCCGGATGATTCATATGGAAAATCCGAAGTACAGTCTTTCTTCAATTATGCAGGGAAAGCAGGTATAACGTATAAGATGAATGGACGTAATTATTTTGTTCTCAATGGCTCCTACAGGACAAGGGCTCCTTTTGCCAATGAAAGCTATCTGTCGCCTCGTGTACGTGATGAAGTCGTAGATAATCTCAAAAACGAAAAGATTACTGCGGTTGATCTATCATATCTGGCGAGATATACCAATTTTAAAGCTCGTGTATCGGCGTTTTTTACACAATACGATGATAAAATAACAAATGATGTGTTTTATCATGAAGATTTCAGGACTTTTGTCAATTATGTCATGACGGATATTGATAGCAGACATATGGGTGTGGAGTTAGGATTTGACTATAGTTTGAATTCCAGAATGGACATTAAAGGTGCATTTTCCGTAGGTCAGTATTACTACACAAACCGTCCAAAGGCGACTATTTCCAGAGATAACAGTTCAGAAAATATTGTAACTGACAGGGTCGTTTATATTGAAAATTATTATGTACCAGGAACGCCTCAGACTGCCGGTACTATTGGCTTAACATACAGAAACACCAAATACTGGACTTTTAACGTCAATGTAAATGGATTTGCACAGAATTATCTTTCATTCAATCCGGACAGAAGAACTGAAGAAGGTGTGAAAGATATATATATATATGGTGACAGTGAATGGTACCATCAGATAGTTGATGAAGTGAAACTGAAGGATAATTTTACTGTAGATGCAGGAATTGGTAAATCGATAAGATTTAAAAACAATTCTTACCTAAGAATCAATCTGAATATTGGCAACCTGCTCAATAATCAAAGTTTTGTTACGGGTGGTTTTGAACAATACAGGTTTGACTTTGCAAGCAAAAATATCAACAAATTTCCTCCAAGATATTTTTATGCATACGGCTTAAACTACAACTTAGGTGTTGCATATTTATTCCCTTGATCGTTTCAATAAATAATAGTATTAAAATAAATAGTTAAATACAAATACAAATGAAATCAGTAATTCAAAATTTTGGGTTAGCCCTGGCAGTTCTTTTTTCAATGTTCCATGTTACAGGTTGTCTGAAAGGTGATTTTGACACACCACCCTCGAATATTCCTGAGATTAAAAATGAACAGATTATCACATTTGATCAGATGTTTGAAAAATTAGTAACAGGTAAGATCACCAGTATCAATGATGATAAATATATAGAAGCATTGGTCGTAGCGGATGACCAGTCAGGAAATATATTTAAAAGTTTGATACTTAAGGATATGAGAGGCGAAAAAGGGATAAGCATGAGCATTGATGAAAATGAATTACACGCCTTATATCCAACTGGTCAGGTAGTTTACGTATCATTGAAAGATCTGGCGATTGGTTATTATGAAGGTCTTCCTACTTTAGGGGTTAATTCAGGAAGTACTGTTGGTAGGATTCCTGCAAGTCTTATACGGTCTGTAATGGTTAAATCCGGTCGCACGGCGTCTGTCGAACCGATTAAGGTGAAAGTATCAGAACTTAACAGCAGTCATCTGAACAGATTGATTCAATTGGATAATATGCAGTTTGAAACTGCAACACCTTCAACTACCTATGCAGATGCAAATCCTGCCAGCCCACAGTCAGTCAATCACAATCTTATTGATTGTGACAACAATAAATTGGTTTTAAGGAATAGTGGTTTTGCCTCTTTCGCATCACAGGTAGTGCCACAGGGGAATGGATCTATAATTTGTGTATACAGTTATTACAGGAATGCTGCACAATTGCTTATTCGTGATGTGACGGATCTAAATTTCACCGGAGAGCGGTGTGGCGGTGGTGGCGGAACAACCGGTAGCCGTATTTCGATTAAAGATTTGCGTGAAAAGTATACAGGTAAAGATGTTACGCTTACGGATGGTTTTATTCAGGGTGTAGTTATTTCAGATATTTCCAATAAGAATATCAATGGTCAGAATATGGTCGTTCAGGATGGAGATTACGGTATTTTACTCAGATATAAGGCTGCTATCAATGTCCCTTTAGGCAGCGAAGTTAAGGTAAGCCTAAAAGGTGGACTTTTAGCTCCATACAAAGGATTGATGCAGGTTCAGAATCTGGACAATCAGGGTGTGGAAGTTGTAGGCAGCAATAAAAGTGTGACTCCCAAGGTACTTACCATTTCGCAGATAGATCTCAAGGTGCATGAATCTACCTTAGTACAAATACAGAATGCAACGCTGACAGGTGGCAGCAAATATTCAGACAGAACCGTAAAATTGAGTGATGCTTCAGGAGAAGTTGCTTTTTTTACAAATGAGAGTGCAACATTTGCAGGTCAGCCACTGGCAAACGGAACCATTGGCGTAACGGCTATAGTTTCTAATTTTGATGGTAAGCAGCTGTATATCCGTAATCTGGGTGATATATCCGGCGGTAAGCCATGTGACCCGAACGACCCTAATGCTGATTGTGACGGTGATGGAGTGGTTAATGGACAGGATTGTGCTCCTGCCAATCCGTCTGTTTATCCGGGAGCAGCTTGCGATGACGGAGATCCATCAACCATTAATGATCAGTATGATAGTCAGTGTGTTTGTAAGGGGACACCTGGTGGAAGCGGTGGTATTAATGAAAACTTCTCCTCTCAGACAGATGGTCAGGATATCAAAATCAATGGTTGGGATAATGTCAATGTTAAAGGCAACAGAAAGTGGCTCACGAAGTATTTTGCCGGTGATAAAAATTTCTATGCTCAGGCAACCGCTTTTGGAAATACAGGCCCTGCAGAGATGGAAGCATGGTTGATAACACCTGTAATCAACACGGATAATACTTCCGATCTTAGTTTGAAAACTTCTTTCCAGAGCTGGGTACATGATGGACTTTCTATATGGGTTACTACCAATTATACTGGAGATCCTTCCACTACAATCTGGCAGGAAGTAAAAGGGCTGAGAATCGCTACCAAAGGAGATGTCAATCAGGAATGGGTTCCTTCAGGTACAGTCAGTCTCAAATCCTATGGGAAAAATCTAAGAATTGGTTTCAAACATGTTGGTAGTCAGGCTGCGAATACAACATCCTACAGAATTGATGATATCCTTGTGAAGTAATATTATATTAAACGATTATAATAAGGTTTGAAAATAAATCTGTAAGTCTTATAAATTAATGATACGTTTCCATTGTAATTAAATGATGGTTATAATGGAAACGTATTTTATTTTGAATATATAGTATGATGTATTATTTTTGGAGTTGGTTGTATTGAAATAATTAATAATTAATAATTAATAATTTATAATTATTAATATATGAGAATAGTTATAACTTGTTGTCAGAAACAATGTCCATCAATTCATCCCTGTAGTTTTTACCTATGGGAAGTTGTTTGATTTTGCCTGATTCCATGAGTTCGACCATGTTGCCAAGGATGGCAGATATCTTTTTTATATTTACGATGTAAGACCTGTGAATCCTCTTAAATTTGTTAACAGGTAACTTGTCTTCGAGACTTTTCATTGTTTGTAGTGTAATTACCCGCCCATTTTCCAAACGGATGATAACATAATCTTTCAAACCTTCGATATATAAAACGTTCTCAAAATCAACCTTGATTAATTTTTTATCGGCTTTGACAAAAATGAAATCTTCACCACCTTCAATCGTATTATTATCTGATTCGGATGTCGTTTTTCGTTTGGATATTTTATCAGTTACCTTATTGACAGCCTTCATAAATCGTTCAAGAGAAATGGGTTTCAACAGATAATCCGTAGCATCCAGTTCGAAGCCCTGAACTGCATAATCAGCATGTGCTGTTGTAAATACGACACATGGTGGATGGGTTAGGGTTTTCAGGAAGTCTATACCGGATAGCAACGGCATCTGGATATCCAGAAACATAAGGTCTATCTGTTGTGACTTCAGGATATCATTGGCTTCAAGTGCGTCATTACAAATCGAAACCAGTTCCAATTCAGGCATTTTGCTGACATAAGTCTCCAGAATTTCCTGTGCCAGTGGTTCGTCATCTACAATTATTACACGTATCATAGGGTGTGTTGATTTTATTTGGTTTTTAAAAAATTAAATTATTATTGAGGTTAAGGTCAAGATTTACCACATAGGTATTGGGGGTTTCTACGATTTCAAGTTTGTGATTTTCAGGATACAAAATATCCATACGCCTTTTTACATTGATGAGTCCGATACCACCTGAACGTTTTTCTGCGATTTTTGGGATGGAAACAGATCTTGAGTTTTGAATTTTCATCGAAAGATTATTATCATTCACATCAATATACAATTGTACATATCCCGGATTATTTGTGTTTTTTACACCATGTTTAAATGCATTCTCAAGGAATGGAATCAAAAGTAAGGGAGCAATCCTGTTATGTTCTGTCTTACCCGTAATATCAAATTCAATTTCCAGTTTATCTCCGTGTCTCAATTTTTCAAGTTCAATATAGTTTTGCATATATTTGATTTCTTTATCCAGAGCTACATCTTTTTCATTGCATTCATAGAGCATGTATCGCATCATTTCTGATAGTTTGAGTACTATTTCCGGAGCTAAATCTGATTTTTTAAGTGTTAAGGCATATAGACTGTTTAATGTGTTGAACAGGAAATGCGGGTTGATCTGGGACTTTAGAAATTTCAGCTCAGATTGAAGAGTCTGATTTTCCAGCTCTCTGTTTTCTCTTTGCTGTCTCAGCCAGTCGATTATTATCAGATAAATAGTAGTATAAAGTCCGGCAATAAACAACGTAAAAAAAACATATATCTGATTGCTAACATACATAGCCTGCGCCTCTGGATTACCATTTGCCAGTATAAATAGAAAAAAAGTTCGTATTGGTGTCATCACTAATGAAACCAATACCAGGCTGATCAGGTGCCTGAAGATTTTTTTGTCTTTAATGTATTGGGGGAAAAGAAATAACATATCAGTATACGCAACCAGAGCATAGAAAAAGACTGCTGTAAATGCAATGGCAAGGGATTCGAAAAATGAAGTTTGTGTAATGTTGGCAAAGAAAATAACAAAATACAAGAGCACCCAAAATAAAAGATGATATTTAAGCGTACTTCTGGAGAAGCCAGCTATGTTATTTGATGAACCTGCCTTTATAAATACCATATTCATATAGTACATTAAGATATATGATTGGTACAAAATTACACAGACAAGACAAATATTACATCAATTAATAGATAAATCTATCAATATCATTGACAAAATCAAATTACGCTTTCGGTATTATGATTTAGAGTGATAATATTTTTACCTTTGCAGTATGAGTAGATTAAGCAATGATTTATTGGATTTGGTAGTAATATATGAGGACAATCATTTGATTGCTGTAAATAAACCTGCCGGTGTGCTGGTTCACGGTGATGAAACTGGTGACCGGACACTTGCAGACCAGGTTAAATCCTACATCAAAATCAGGTACAATAAACCGGGTGATGTTTTTTTGGGTGTTATCCACAGATTGGATCGACCGGTGAGTGGCGTCGTTGTTTTTGCAAGAACCTCTAAGGCACTAACAAGAATGAATGAACTCATGAAAAACAAGACAATTACTAAAAACTATCTTGCGCTCGTTTCTAAAAGACCGGATCCGCTCTCTGACAGATTAGTGCATCATATTATTAAAGACAGTACTAAAAATATAGTCAAAGCATTTGCTTCTGCCAAGTCCGGAACCAAAGAATCGATACTGGATTATGAAGTCAGGGGCGAATTAAATGGTAAAATATTGCTTGATGTACATCCGTTGACGGGGAGACCCCATCAGATACGTGCTCAGTTAAGTAAGATTAATTGTCCGATAATCGGAGACCTTAAATATGGAGCTGAATATGCATTGCCCAATAAGTCCATAGCATTGCATTGTCGTGAGATGTCATTTGTACATCCGGTTACAGGTAGTAATGTGGTCATCACAGCTGATGCACCCGAATATTTTCCCTGGGATACATTTAACTGATAACTGAGTACCTGTATAGGATTAAACATACTAATACCTGTCTCTGGAATCATAATCAGATTATTTCATCAATTCGATATCCCTTAGACTTTCCATACGGTTTCGTACAATGAAGTCATCGACCGTCTCAAAGTGTTCTATTACCCGTTTGTCTTTAAATTCAAATACCTTTTCGGCAAGTCCCTGAAGAAAATCCCTGTCGTGGGAAACCAAAATCAATGTACCGTCAAAGGTTAATAATGCTTCTTTTAATACGTCTTTGGATCTCAGGTCGAGGTGGTTGGTAGGTTCGTCAAGAATAAGCAGGTTGACAGGTTCGAGCAGCAGTTTTATCATGGCGAGACGCGTTCGCTCACCACCGGAAAGTGTACTAACCTTTTTGTCAATATCATCACCGGAAAACATGAAAGCACCCAGTATGTTTTTAATTTGAGTACGTATTTCACCTTCAGCGACTTCATCAATGGTTTCAAAAACAGTCAAATCTGTTTTCAGCAGCGATGCCTGGTTCTGTGCAAAATATCCTATTTTCACATTGTGTCCCAAATTACATTTGCCATGCACTTCTATTTCTCCCATGATGGCTTTGACCATTGTTGATTTACCTTCGCCATTACGTCCCAGAAAAGCTACTTTCTGACCTCTTTCTATTGCCATATTCGCATCTTTGAATACAATATGGTCACCATAGTTTTTGGATAGGTGTTCAACTATCAGCGGGTAATCGCCTGAACGTGGTGCCGGAGGAAATTTGAGTTTCAGGGATGAAGTGTCTATTTCGTCAATTTCTATGATGGTCATTTTCTCAAGCATCCTTTCGACTGAATTGACCTGATTGGCTTTGGAATATGTTCCCTTGAAGCGTTCTATGAACTCTTTGCTCTCAGCGATGGTTTTTTGCTGATCCTTAAATGCTTTTATCTGAGAAGCACGGCGTTCTTCCCTAAGTTGCAGGTAGTGGCTGTAGTTGGCTTTGTAATCGTATATTCTGCCCATTGTCACCTCTATAGTGCGATTGGTGATGTTGTCGATAAATGTTTTGTCATGAGAAATAACGATAACGGCTTTTGCTTTTTCAACCAGAAAGTTTTCAAGCCACACCACGGATTCAATATCGATATGGTTGGTAGGCTCGTCCAAAAGTATGAGATCCGGTTTTTTAAGTAATATTTTGGCTAATTCAATACGCATTCTCCAGCCTCCACTGAATTCTGAAGTAGATCTTGTAAAGTCTTCACGTACGAAACCAAGGCCAAGAAGCGTCTTTTCGATTTCAGCATCATAATTCACATCTTCCAAAGAATAGAATTTCTCACCGAGTTCGGAAGATTCCTCGATTATCTTCATATACTCGTCTGATTCATAATCCGTTCGTGTCTCCAGTTCTTTGTTCAGAAATTGCATACGCTCCCTGATTCTGAGTACATCATCGAATGCTTTCATAGTTTCTTCAAAAACGGTACACGAATCTTCCGTCAGTAAATGCTGTGGTAAATAGGCAATAACACTAGACTGGTCTTTGCGTACATGACCACGTGTAGGCTTGGTGATACCGGCGATAATCTTCATCATTGTTGACTTGCCGGCGCCATTTTTGCCCATGAGGGCGATTTTGTCATCGTCATTTATGACAAATGATACATCGCCAAACAGCGTTTTGCCACTGAATTCTACGGTTAATCCTTCTACTGAAATCATCTGATTTTTAAATTTGGCTGCAAAAATATAAAAAATGATGATATAATATCCAAACTGAGTTGAAGTAAACCTATCCGGATCAGATATTGTTGACTTCGTTGGAAGGTATCAGTCTTTTAACGATGCGTAGCTGATGTGTATACCTGCGGATATTTTGATTAAAAATGCCAAAATGGTCTATATCATCAATACGGACATTACCATACACATGCAATACTCTTTTTTCGCCAACTATAATGCCGGCATGTGCAATGCGTCCATCTTTGTTTTCACAAAATATTACGTCTCCTTCCTGGACAAAATCCATAAAATATACATCCTCTCCGTACTGACACTGTTCAGAAGGAAAGCGTGGGAGATGGATGTTGAAAAATCCAAAAATAAGCTGTACAAGTGCACCACTGTCAATGCCAAATGGTGTACGTCCACCGGATAGCTCTGGCGTATTCAGGTAGCGACGGGCTATCTTAACGATAAGTTCTGATGTTTTTTCCAATCCTTCCCGATTGGTGGCCTGTCCGTTAAAGATGCTCTTCCCGTCAGGCATAGTCAGTGATATACCGTCAAATAGGGGTAGAGTAGAACCCATAACAATGTTTCTGGACGAATCTTCTTTCAGGACAGTATGTGATATTTCCAATGATTTGGACGCATATGCATTGAGTCTGATGAACATTTTCTCATCAATTAGTTGAATCTGATTAGACTTTATCCATCCGAGAACACTACAATTATTGGGTTGGATGTAAAACCATAATTTGTTTTTCCGGTAGATGATGTTGAAAGATTCTCCGTATAATAACTGACTGATAACCTGAGTACTCTCCATAGGTTTACTATAAACGGGTACAGCATTGAGTGTGCATATACCATGCAGATATTCGGTGGTGTCATTGACGGGTTTGATCAGCATCTATGATTTAAATACTAAATAAATCTATTATTACGTTTATATGCATATTCAAAAACTAATCCATTTTTTAATTTTACATCATAATTTAACTAACTTTGACCGTTTTTTGATAATTTTTTTAATACGAGCTGTACTATTCAGATTTTATGTACGACAGTACTGAGTTGAATCTGCATCGAATAATATATAATATTGAACACATTGAAACTAAAGATTATATTTTTACTTGCTTCCCTGTATTTTATGCAGACTTTTGCAGATGCTCAGGATGCACATTTTTCACAGTTTTATGCATCACCCCTGACAATGAACCCGGCTACAGCAGGTACATACAAGGGAACATTCCGTATTTCTACCGTATACAGGGATCAATGGAGATCTGCACTGGACAATCCGCTGAAGTCATTTGCCGTTAGTGGTGATGTGAATTTTGATATCCGATACCATAAAAATTCCGCTCCGGATAAAGTTGCACTGGGTATTACATTCTTTGGTGACAGAGTATCCCTTTTCGATTTGAATACGAATGAAGTTGTACTTACCGGAGCCTACCACAAGGTACTCAATCCCAGGAATAAGCAATATTTGGGCATTGCCATTCAAGGAGGAGTATTCCAAAAATCAATAAATTATGAAGATCTTACTTTTCAGGATGCATACAATTCGGTCGACGGATATACCTTGGGTACTGCTGAAAATCTGCCAGTAAATAACAGAGCCTATGCTGATGTCAATCTGGGTGTGTATTACACGGTCTCTCCTTCCAGAAACACAAGTTTTCATTTGGGATTGGGATACTTCCATGCCAATAAACCCAATATATCTTACTATAATTCTGAGGATATTATCAATTCTAACCTTGTAAAAACGGATATACTCGATTCCAAATGGAGTTTGCATACGGGTGCTTCCTTTAAAACAGCAGACAGATTGAACATAGAGCCCAGAGTAAATTTTCTTGTACAGGGAGCATATTCAGAATTAAATTTAGGAACCACTTTTCGGTACAAACTGGATCCTCAGGCTGCAAGATACTTCCTTATAGGACCATATATCCGTGGTGTCAGGAATTATAATTCCTATTCAATGGAATCATTTATAGCGATGGCTGGTATTGAGCTCAATAACTTCATCATTGGTATGAGTTATGATCAGAATCTGGGTAGTCTTGTCAAGGACAGACGTTCATTGTCTTCATTTGAACTATCTCTTATCTATATCGGCGAACACAGTAATGAAGACAATTTCTGTCCGCAGTGGTAACATTGACTTAAATTGTAGTATCGGCATATTCAGTTTAAAAAAACAAGAAATAGAGACAAAATCATTTAGAAGCCGGAAGGAGTATGTTTGAATAGTATTACAACATAGTAAGATGCGTTGTATTCATTCTTAGTGGCTCAACCCAGGTAAATACAAAAGAGATACTTATTAAATTACAATGTAAATCGAATTTAATAATACACTTTCATTCAATACTATCTGTACTGTCAGAAGTAGGTGTAAAGACTGTTATTTTAGAATTGACTATAAAATTCTGAAAATTAACCAGATAACCAGGATTATAATCAAAGTCGCTATTATAGCAACCTTGAAAAATTGTTTTTCATCCTTCAAATCCTGAGCAGTCAGTTTGTCGTTACTTTTTTTAGGTACTTTCGCTTTATATTTAGACATGGTATGTGATATTTTAAAACACTAAGGTAGTAATAACTTTTGTAATTGACCAAATAATTTATGATTAAAAAATCATTTTAAACAATTTTTGTTGTCTGAATGCACGGTATGTTATAGATGATAGTATTGATGATATTGATATAGTGTACATTGTGAAAATACAATATTTGGATTACTTTTGTGGTTTTTATGAGAATCTCACTGAATATATGATGTATTCAACGAGATTATTAAATTAATTATCAATAAAGGAGTAACTGAATGAGTAATGTGATAAATGATGGTAAATTAGTGAGTGTTTCCAGACTTACAATGAATGAAATGATAATGCCGAATGATACTAATCCAATCGGTAATCTGATGGGTGGTTATCTGATGCGCTGGATGGACATAGCATGCGCAATTTGTGCGGCAAGACATTGTGGCTTTCAGGTTGTGACTGCTTCAGTAGACCATATTTCGTTTTATGAGCCAATCAAGTTGGGAGATGTAATAACACTGACGGCACAGGTAACCAGGGCATTCAATACTTCTGTTGAAGTGTATGTAGAGGTTTCAGCAGCTGACTTGACTGGAGACAATCCCCGACAATCCAATCATGCTTATTTTACCTTTGTAGCTTTGGATATGGAAACAGGAAAACCCACGCAGGTTCCTTCGGTTATACCCATAACTACCGAAGAGAAAAAGCAGTACGAAGCTGCCGTGAGAAGACGCGAATTGCGCCTGATACTAGCAGGAAAACTCAAACCTGAGAATGCTAAAGAATTAAGACATTTTTTTACAGATATGAATTGATATATACAAGTTGTAAATAATATTGAATTCAGGTTTAACACAAATTTGACAGTTATACTGTAACTAAACCTGTCAGTATTTTGTCATATTTTAAACAATAATAGGATTATGCGATTCGTTTTTTTAACAATGATGTTCACAGGTTTGGCTCTATCAGGTATATGCCAGCGCACCAATAATACCAGTTCAGGCAATTCTGACCCATCTGCAAAAGTGCTGCTGGATAAATTGAAATCTAAGTTTGATAGTTATAAATCTATGGAAATGAATTTTGAATTTCAGCTTGAGTTGCCTGGAAAACCGATTGAAATACAAAAAGGAAAGCTGATTCAGGATGGTAAGAAGTATGCTATAGTGATGAAGGATCAGGAAATTTATGCTGATGGTTCTCAAACATGGTTATACCTCAAAAGTCGTAAAGAGGTTCAGATTTCAGACTTTGAAGATGGAGATAATGATGCTTTTCTTTCTCCAAAGCAAATGCTGGCATTATATAGCAAGGGTGATTATGAATATGCGATAGCAGAAGAACGTAAGGTAGGAAAATCTACTTTTACGGATATAGAATTTAAACCTTTGAAGAAAAACAATGAGATAACAAAGTTAAGACTCACGATTATTAAAACAACTAATAATATGGTGTCATTGCGTGTATTTTTACGTGATGGTAACAGGTATCTTTTGAAAATGGACAGCCTCGTACCCAATAAAAAATATACACATGACACATTTATATTGAACACTAAGGAATTAAAAGGTGTTCATATAGAAGATCTGAGAATGGAATAAATAGAACCAATTCGGTTACTCAGTTTAATCAACCAGCGATTTTCGTCAATTCAACGGAAATCGCTTTTTGTTTGAAGAGATAATGATTTTAAATAATGTTCGAAGACATTATCATTATCGTGTAAATAAAATCTCTCTGTATTTTGTAAGTGGCCAAATTTCATCATCGATAAGAAGTTCAAGTTTGTCACAGGCATACCTGATTTTTGAAAAATAAGGAATAACTTTATTACAATAGGCATCTGCTTTCTTTTCGAGATCTTCCAGTTTGTTGGCAATTTTTCTTTCCTCAGTCATTAGTTCTACGTCATTGATGATAGAGCCTATGTACTTCGAAATTTGCTGGATGAGCTTGACCTGTTCGCCAGAAAACTCCTTATGTAGACTACCAAAAATCTCTTTATGTCCCCTGACGTTCTCTATGAGTTTGTTTTGATAGGTAATAGCAGTAGGAATAATGTGGTTTTGGGATATATCACCTAATATCCTGCTTTCGATCTGAATTTTCTTGATATAATTTTCCAATTCAATTTCATATCTAGCATGTACTTCCAGCGGTGACATTATTTGAGTTGATTCAAACATCCCGATACTTTCCTTTGATATCTGAACTTTAAGTGCTTCCGGTGTATTGTTTATGTTTTTCAGACCTCTTGAGTTAGCAATTTCTACCCATTCATTACTGTAGCCGTCCCCTTCAAACCTTATTTTTTTGGATTCTTTGATCAATTCTCTCAGAACATTGAAAATGGCATCATCTTTTTTCATTTCCTTTTCGTCAATAAGATGATCAACTTCGGATTTGAATTTTTTAAGCTGATTAGCTACAATCATATTCAAAACAGTCATGGATTTGGCGCAGTTGGCTGAAGAACCTACAGCCCTGAATTCAAATTTATTACCGGTAAACGCCATAGGAGAGGTACGATTCCGATCAGTATTGTCCAGTAATATCTCAGGAATTTTTCCGACCACATTAAGTTTGAGTTCTGTTTTCTCTTCCGGAGTCAACCGGCCGTCAGATACGTTTTCCAGTTCGTCAAGAACTTCAGTAAGATGTTTACCTATAAATACGGATATAATGCTCGGTGGAGCTTCGTTTGCTCCCAGCCTGTGATCATTACCGGCACTTGATATGGATGCTCTCAGCAGGTCGGCGTTGTCATGAACGGCTTTGATCGTATTAATGAAAAAAGTAAGGAACTGGAGGTTGCTTTTCGGCGTCTTTCCCGGACTAAGTAAATTAACACCGGTATCTGTGGAAAGAGACCAGTTGTTGTGTTTTCCTGAGCCATTAACACCGGAAAAGGGTTTTTCATGAAAAAGGACAGTGAAATTGTGTTTTTTTGCAATCTTCTGCATCAGGTCCATTAAGAGTGAGTTGTGGTCAACTGCAAGACTGGCCTCTTCATGTATAGGTGCCAGTTCAAACTGGTTGGGTGCCACTTCATTATGTCTGGTCTTGATAGGAATTCCCAGTCGTATACATTCTATTTCCAAATCCCGCATATAAGACAGAGCGCGTTCGGGAATAGAACCAAAGTAGTGGTCATCGAGTTGTTGTCCTTTGGCGGGTTGATGGCCTATCAGCATCCTGCCTGCCAGTTGTATGTCAGGTCGGGAATCTGCCAGAGCCTTGTCTATTAAAAAATATTCCTGTTCTATACCAATGGTTGAAATAACCTTGTTGATGTTTTTATCGAAATATCTGGCTACATCGGTAGCTGTTTGGTCAATAAACATCAATGATTTCAATAATGGAACTTTATAATCCAGTGATTCTCCTGTGTAGGAAACAAATATCGTCGGAATACATAATGTAGTACCTATGATAAAAGCAGGTGAGCCCGGATCCCAGGCTGTATAGCCTCTGGCTTCAAAGGTATTTCTAATGCCACCATTGGGAAAACTGGATGCATCAGGTTCCTGCTGTACGAGTTTGCCTCCATCAAAGGTTTCCAAAGCTACTCCGGAACTGTCCAGGTCAAAAAAGGCATCATGTTTTTCAGCAGTTGCACCGGTTAATGGCTGAAACCAATGAGTAAAATGTGTTGCTCCGCGTTGAATAGCCCATGATTTCATTGCCAGAGCTACCTGATCTGCTGTTTTGCGATCTATTTTTTTTCCATTATGTATGGCATCGAGCAATATAAGAAAGGTCTCTTTTGTCGTATAAGCTTTGATGCTTTCGGCATTGAAGATGTTTTCACCAAAGATTTCGGATCTTTTTTTTGCCGGTTCTTTTACTTTTTTGGGTTTGTGGGATAATGCGGTTTGAAGTGCCTGAAAGCGGATGGTTCCCATTTGTATTGATGTATTTGTTTATGCCGCAAAGTTAAATATCCTTGTTAAATAAATATTATAAAATTAATTTATTTTTATAAAATGTATTAAAAAAAAGGGGTTTAAAATAAAAAATAGCGTTATTATTGCATATACACCCCCAAAATATACATAGGTGTAATGAAATAATTATAATAATGTTACAGTGCCAAGGTTGACAGCCAGCTCGTTTCTCCTTTTTATGAGCTCCTGATATACCTTGATGTTCAGGGTGTATTCTTCACTTTGTTTATCATCTTCTGTAACCGATGTAAAATATTCTTCGAGCTGACCGATATATTTTGTACTCTTTTTCAGTATAAGACGTTGGATTGCATTATCAACGTCTCTTATGTAATTTTCATTGGGCATCTTTTGTGTTTGGAGATACATTTGCTTTTTCTCCCAGGAAGCGTATATGTAAGGTGAACTAACAGCATTAACAGCAAACCCGGCTATTTTTTCGTCAGTATGTGAAATGTACCATTTGCTGTCAGGAATTATCCCCGAATCAATGGCTTCCTTGGTCAGGAGAATAATTTCTCTGTATAAATCAATATCAAAAAAATCCAGCAATTCTGTAGTCTCGGCAACTACAAATCCTGCTATTGTAGTCCTATTGCTTTCGTCATATATTTTATCTGCAAAATTAATTAGAATGGAACATACGGCACGTTCTATCCACGCGTCATTTTGAACTATGTTTGGTTCGTCAGAACGCTGGATGAGTTTTGGTTTCAGCCATTCATCTTCATTGACAGGCAGTTCCGGAACTTCTTCTTGTTTTTCCAGTCGCTTGTTTTTGCTTTTTGACCTGATCGTTTTATTGGTCTCTGTGATTAATATCTGCTCATCCAGTTCCAGTATTGTACTACACTGCCGGATATAGAGACTTCTTTTAAATGTGTCCGGAATTTTTGAAATGGAATCTACAATGTCCCGGATAGCTATTGATTTCTTAATTGGGTCATTGGCAGTTTCATCTATGAGGATTCTTGTTTTAAAAAATATAAAGTCCTCTTCATTGTTAGTAATGAATTCTGTAAACTTATCACTACCCTGATTGGCTAAAAAAGAATCCGGGTCATGACCATCCGGTAGCAATACCAGTTTGACATTCATGTCAGCTTCCAATACCATGTCCAAACCACGAAGAGCAGCCTTAATGCCTGCTGCGTCTCCATCGTAGAGGATTTTTATATTGGGAGTAAATCGTTTTATTAATTGTAACTGTTTTTGAGTAAGTGACGTGCCGGATGTGGCGACTACATTTTCAATACCACTCTGATGAAGTGAGATGACGTCAAGATATCCTTCTACCAGAATGCATTCATTTTGTTTGCGAATAGCTTCTTTTGCAAAGTACAAGCCGTATAATATCTCACTTTTATTATAAATATCTGATTCCGGTGAATTGATGTACTTGGCAGTTTTTAACTGGTTGTTGAGAATTCTCCCGGCAAATCCTACTATTTTTCCACTCAGGTTATGAATGGAAAACATAACTCGTTGTCTGAAAAAGTCATAATCGGACTGGTTAGTTAATCCGAGCTTATGCAGGTGGTCAATATTGTATTTTTTCAGAAGTGCAGTTTTTGTAAATGAATCCCTGTCATTCAGTGCGTACCCAAGTTGGAACTTTTCTATAGTAGCATTCCTAAGCCCACGCTCCTTGAAATAGGACAAGCCAATGCTCCTGCCTTCTTCATCATTGAACAATTTATCCTTAAAATATTCTTTGGCAAATTCATTGACGATATACAATGAATCTGTTATCAGCTTCTTTTCTTTCTCTTCTTCAGTGTTTTCTGTTTCTTTGAGTTCAATATTATACTTTTGGGCTAAAAACCGTATAGCTTCCGGATAGCTGATATGTTCGTGTTCCATAATAAACCGGATCGGATCACCGCCTCTTCCACATCCAAAGCATTTGTAATAGTTTTTGGAAGGAGATACGACGAAAGACGGTGTTTTTTCATCATGAAACGGACACAGGCCAGTAAGATTGACACCACGACGGGTCAGATTGACGTAATCGCCAACTACATCTTCGACACGTGCCGCATCCATGACTGCCTGTATTGAACTTTGAATTATCAATGTTATTTAACTGATATATTGTTTTTGTAATGAATGATTTTCAATAGTGAAAGAATCTTGTTTTATGCTTATAGTTCAAGAACATCTTTCATACTAAACACACCCTTTTTATCCTTTAACCATTCAGCGGCTATGATGGCACCTTTGGCAAATCCCATACGCGAATGTGCCTCGTGTTTGATTTCAATATCATCTATATCTGATCTGTATTTTACGATATGTGTTCCCGGAACTTCTCCTGTACGTAAGGATTCGATGAAAATATCTCTGCTATTGGATGATGCAGGTTCAGTAATGGTCCAAACCTTTTTGCGGTCAATGGATTCAATGATATCTTTTGCAAGTGTTATTGCTGTACCACTGGGTTTGTCCAGTTTGGCTGCGTGATGGGATTCCAGTATAGATACGTCATATACCTCGTATTTATCCATAATGTGTGCAAGTATTTTATTGATTTCAAAAAAAATATTCACACCTATGCTGAAATTAGATGCATACAGAAAGGCACCATTATGATTTTGGCATAATTGATCTATTTCCTCTTTCCTGTTCAACCATCCTGTAGTTCCGGATATGACCGGCAGACCAGCAATAATGCATTGGGATATGTTATTGAAGGCCGATTCAGGTGTTGAAAATTCAATAGCAACGTCTGCCCATTGTAAAACTCTGGGATTGAATTCCTGCAGATTGGATGAAGATATCTTACATGTTATTGTATGTCCACGTTTTAATGCAATATCTTCAATAGCTTTGCCCATTTTACCGTATCCAATGAGTGCGATATTCATAATCCTACATATTTAGTTGGATACAAAGATAAGTTAATTTTAGGGTAAAATTCTAAAAAACTATTCTTCATTTTGTAATGTTGTTTTTTGTAAATTATTAAAATACCAAACGGAGGCTTTTGAAGATTGTTTTTACAGGTCCTGAGTCAACAGGCAAATCCATTATTTCCAGCTGGCTGAGTACAACCTCAGGGTTTTATCTTGTTCCTGAAATAGCCAGACCTTATCTGGAAAGTAGAAATATAATTCCACAATATCATGACGTGTGGGAGATTGGATTGTTGCAGTATTGGGAAGAAATGTATGCTCAACAGCATTTTTCAGATGTTGTCTGTGATACCGATTTGTTGACAATTATCATCTGGATGGAAGAAAAATTTGGCAGATGTGAAGCATTTATTGAAGAAAGATGGCGAAATTCAATTGCTGATATGTATATGTTATGCAGGCCGGATATTCCATGGGAACCGGACCCACTCCGGGAAAATCCTTATGACAGAGACAGACTATTTGATATACACAAATCCAAACTGAATGATGCTGGTAAGCCATACCGGATTATAGAAGGGGATTGGTCAAACAGAAAAAAGCTGGTAAGAGATTATCTGAATTTACAGGATAAATAGAGGTTTCTAAATTGTGTTTTTTCTGAAATGGTGTCCACATTCTACACAATACTTATTTTCATGATCGTTTTCTTTATGGCAATTGGTACAGAATTTACCGGTATTCTTTTTGGTATGTGCTTTAGCGATTTCATATGACCAGATGGCAGTTGGAACTGCAATGATAGCATAACCTGCCAGCATGATTATGGAAGCTATAAATTTACCTAAAGGAGTCAACGGTGTGATATCACCGAATCCTACTGTAGTGATGGTGACGATACCCCAATATATACTGGCAGGAATACTTTCAAATCCGGGTGTTCCTGCTTCAATCACATACATGCCTGATCCCAGCAAAATAACAATAACTGTAATCAGAGACATAAAAACAGCTATCTTGTATAAACTTGCCTTCATAATGGCTGCCAAAGAATAGGCTTCTGAAATAAACCTGAACAGGCGTAATACCTTGAATACTCTTAACAACCTAACGATCCGGATAACCTGAATAGTTTGATAACCTGTATTGAGCAATGAAAATATGGATGGGAAGACTGCCAGAAAATCAATTATTCCCAAAAAACCGAATGCATATTTTTTCCGGTCCGGAGCACAGTAGATTCTGAGTATATATTCGACCAGAAATGCGACTGTAAAAAACCAATCCAGTGAAGCAAGCAGAAAACCATGGTTTTTGTTGACAGATACAATACTCTGTAGTATAATGGTTATGATACTGGCCAAAATCAACAGCATCAGAACGATGTCAAAGAGTTTTCCTAATGGCGTACTCGAGTCAAAAATGATGATTCTGAGTCTGTTTTTAAAATCAATGACATCACTGATTTCCTGTACATATTCCAGAGGATTTTTATGCTCCTTCTTTTTTTTAATGCCCATACAGCAGGGTCGTTCATTTGAGATAATCAGGGCAAATGTATAAAACAAATGCAAAAATGAGGGTATTTATTTTAAATACTTTTTGATTATAAAATAAATTACTTTTCCTTGTATCGATGCTTGTACATTATGTGTCCATTTTTGAATAATTAATTCTACTTTGTTAAATTTAATCACTATTGTCCGATAAAAAATAAGTGAGGTAAGTTTTTCCGTGCGGAAGCCCTCCCCTCACTATTTTGTGGTAAATTTGAGTTGACAAAATACAATATTACCATGGACAAAAGTACGCATTTC
>JADZFD010000016.1 GCA_020850225.1 Saprospiraceae bacterium
AATCCATTTTTTTTATTACCATTTTATGTAATATTGCTAACACACAATCTATTTCAATAGGATATGGCCCTATTTTTACTCACACAAATCAAAAAGTAAAAATGGTAAACAGTGAAGAAGATTTTCAGAATACTGATGATCAGTTGTTAATAAATTATGAGCATTTTATTAAGAATACAAAATTCTCTGTTTTAGGCTGCTATTCTTCATTTAATGGTCATACATGGATTAAATTTAGAGAAGGAAGTGTGATTGCACCAGATGGATTTCCTACTATAGGAGTTGGTTATTCAGGAGTAAAGATTTCTAGGTTTGAATTAGGTACATATTACTCAATATTTTCAAAAAAGGCTTTTTATTTAAAACCTCTAATAACAATTGGATTACAACTTTCAACTCCAGACAATACTGAATATGGGGCTTTTGAAAGGCAAAATGGTCCAGAATATTTTGAACTTGAACCAATTAGTGCCAAGCAATTTAACACAACCCAAGTTGTTCCTTCTTTAGGTTTGAAAACAGGTATCACATTATGGAAACATATAGATTTAGGACTGACAATACAAGGAGTGCTTGGCTTTAAATCATTTCAAAACATGTACTTTAAATACACATATAAAGGTGTTCCACAAGAAACGGCAGTATTTGAAGCAAAAGGAACTGGAATTTACACAGCATTTAGTATAGGATATAGATTTATAAAACATAAAGTAAAATAGTAACAACCAAGATGCTAACAAATGCATACACGCACATAGTCGCTATTCGCTCCTACTTCGTGTATGCTGACGTTAGCTGTCATTGTAGAAAATCCTACACCGTATAGTAGAATTAAGAGTGTCAATCTGTTATTTTAGGTATTGTGATTGTACATGACGACAAGTGACTCATTTGTTGCTATGAGTCTGAACTCACAACCATTAAATTGCTCTGTTGAACGGCTATATACACTGTATTTTGCTGTAATTAAGGATGTATTTTGTAATATTTTTGATATGGATTTTGCAATTCTTTCCTGATTTCCTGAACTGTAAAAAAATATAAAATAGTACTGTTGCAGTAGATTATACGAACAATCAGTAATTTTTCATGTGTCCTATAAACAAAAAAGCCAGCGAATTATACTGGCTTTGAATATTCTTTTATAAATCAGATTTAATTATAAAGAAGTCATTTTTATTCAATAATAAAAACAGGAATTTGAGCTCCGTCAACTTTGATTATAGGAAATCCTTCTACTGATCTTGGTACGGTTACTACAAATGAAGGTCTGTATTTAGGAACATCTTTGGTAGAAATAACTGTTTTGACACTGAGTACTGGTTGTTCTCCTGATTTGTCGAAATTTTCAACTATAAAGGAGGTTTCCTTGACTGTTTCATCTGCAAAGATTGCATAGGTCTGATTGGCAGCAAAATCGATGGTATCGTTACCAAAAGTATTGAGATATACTCTGAATGCATTATGTGTCTTAAAGTTGAATCCGACATTTCCGGGTTGGACTACCTGAGCCTGATCCAATTGAAATATATGAGAAACATCTTTTACGCCTGTACCTTCCAGTGCTTTGGAGTCGTTCAGCGTTTTTGTACCTGTTTCAGTTGGGGTTATTGATGTATCAGTTGATTTTTCATTTTTACATGCCTGAAAAGTCAGAATAAGTATAAATATAAATAAGAGTGATGGTAACGATTTCATTTATAAATGTATTTGAATTTTTTAAAAACGGACGCAAAGATACAAGTTTTTATGATTATAAAGTAATGAGGTAATGAATAATATATCATTATGTAGCAAGGTTTAACCCAAATGATTATCTTTACCCAAAATAAGAATTTTATGAATTATATACATGTATTTAGTATTGCAATATTATTGTTTTGGTCAGGATGGGTTAATGGACAGCATGTCTCTCCATGTCTGTACGATCACGCTATCCAATTGAGAGAAGAATCCAATCCTGGATATAAAGAGCGTTTGTACAGAACGATTGAAAGCAATGCTGCTCACAATGTCAATAGAAATGATGAAGTTCTGAAGGTGAAAGTAGTATTACATGTCGTATATAAGGATGATATTGAAAATGTGGGTGACGATGCACTTCTGAAGCAGATTCAGGTTTTGAATGCATGTTATAGAAGGAAGAATGCAGATACTGTCAATTTGAGATCAATTTTTCATCCGGTAGCAGCCGATGCAGGTATAGAATTCGAACTGGAAGAAGTACGAAGGGTGAAAACAACAGCAACATTCAGACCATCTATCTCAGGATTGCCTGATGATGTCAAGATTACATCCAAAGGAGGAAGTGATGCCAAAGATCCGGATAAGTATCTTAATATCTGGATATGTAAGATATTGCCATTGGAATTATTTGGTTTAAGCAGCCCTGTACTCGGCTATGCATATCCCCCGGAACCATTGGATCACTGGCCTGCCGGTTCTGCTGCTCCGGCTAAGCATCTGGAGGGTGTTGTAATTGATTACCGAACAGTCTCTCAAAGTACGTACCCTATACCTAACCTGGGTAGTATTCCCATGCTTGCACGAACTGCTGTTCATGAAGTGGGACATTATTTTGGGCTCCGCCATATCTCCGGAGATGCCGGGCTTTTCGGGGTTAATTGTGAAGGTACCGATGGTGTAGACGACACGCCAACTCAGGGAGCTCAAAGTCAGTTTAATTGTGATACATCCCAGAATACATGTGGTGCAGGTGTGATAGGAGATTTGCCTGATATGATTGAAAATTATATGGACTACTCAGCAGAGACTTGCCAGAATACATTTACTAAAGGACAGGTAGCAATAATGAGAAGCGTAATTCAAACATTAAGAAAGGGTTTGATAAGTCATCCGTCCGGTACTGAATCAATCTATGTAGATAATAATGTTTCCATTGTTCCAAACCCTGCATATCAGTTTTTTGACATTCATGGACTTAATAACAACCATCAGTATTCAGTAGAAATTTATAATATGATGGGACAAAAACTGAAACACAAACAAATATATAGTAATGAGTCTGTTGATGTTTCAGATATCTATCCAGGCATATATTTTGTCCGGATCGATAATATAAATCAATTAAAACTGATGATTGCCAGATAGTGTTTTAATATATTATTATAGGATGGTTCAATGTTTGATATGTACCATGCTGTTTTGACAGTAATTTTAGATATAATAACTGATTGGCGATGCCCGGATGTATAGTATTCCCATTTATCAAATATAATGATGAAGCAGTAATAATTAACAATACAGATGGTGGGAAAATAAACTTTTTAGAAGTAATGTATTAGATTAAGACGATTGGTCTAATTATGTTTTTAAAATAAAAAAACCCTTGTAAATCATTGATATACAAGGGTTTTTTTATTGTTTTTGTAGCCCGTAGGGGAATCGAACCCCTCCTACCAGGATGAAAACCTGGCGTCCTAACCGATAAACGAACGGGCCAATATTTAAATATTTTAAATACTTTCCTTTAAAAGCGACGCAAAGATATGTTAATTTTAATAACCTGCAAATAATTTATATATTTTTTAAAAAAAATATTACAATAGCATAAATAATAGTTGAGCAAAAAGGATTTTCAATATCAGGGATATGGGATACATAAATGAATATCCAATGGATGGTACTCTGTTCTTTGTTATATCAGTTGCGAAATCCAGTATGGCAGGTTGATGTGAAATAAAGCCTAAAAGTAATGAATAGGGAATTTTCACCAATCGGTATCCGATCCATAGCGATAATGCAGCTGTGGACATCGTCAGGAAGGTTCCAGCAGCAAATATTTTTATCCATATTCCATCACCAATATTTTCAATGAGGGTTGTTCCTGATTTAACGCCTATCACTGCCAGTAATAATGAAAGGCCCAATTGATTGAGCGTAACATTGGAAGAGTAGGGGATAGACCATACGAGCGATCCTGTACGCCTAAGTGCTCCAAGTACAAGACCTGCTACCAACGGACCGCCGGCATAACCCAGCTTGAATATCAGTCCGCCATATAATTCAAATTCTATCATACCCAGTAAAATACCCATGGTAATGCCAATCCCGAATGAGAACAAATCGATCTTACTTGAAGAATGATAACTGTCTCCAAAGAATTTTTGCAACTTGGGTACATCGTCTCTTTTAGCTACGAATCGTATACGGTCACCCATTTCAAGTATGGTATTGGCGTTTGCTACCATATCTGTATCCCCGCGCCGGATTCGGGTAATGATGGCTCTGAATTTCTTTTTTATGTTCAGAGAAGACAGTTTACGCCCGACGACATCCATATTGGAAACAAATATTCTTACAATATCATAATCCTTTCTGTTGTGTGAAATACTTACAGGGATTTCCTTGCCCAGCAATTTCTCTACGGTTTTAAGTTCATGGACAGTTCCTACAACAATAATTTTGTCGCCAACCTCCAGTTTGATATCATCGCTTGACAGAATCATTCCGCGTTTAAGGCTGTCCATACGTCCAAATACAATATTCCAGTTGTTTTCTGTTATTAGTTGACTTAGGTTTTTGTCGTGAATATCCGGATTGGTTATCTCTATCGTTTTACTTGCTATATCATCGTCAATGGGATAATTCTTGCGTAGTATTTCTTTTTCTTTCTGATAATCAATTTTGAAGATGCTTTCCATTAATTTGATGACAATCATAATTCCAAGTACACCCATAGGGTACGAAAATGTATATCCCATAACCAGATTTGAAGTTATATCTGGTAAAGCCTGGTTATCTCTCCGCACCATATCTATAACGGAAGCTAAAGCAGTGGTATTAGTGGAAGAACCGGTATAGATACCTGTAATGGTTGCCTTGTCAAAATCCAGTAAATAGTACAAAACAACCGTCATTACAGCTGATATCGTCAGAATGAAAAGGACAAAGGAAATATCCCGCCAGCCATTTTTGGAAAATGAATCAAAAAAAACAGGACCGGATTTGATGGCAATGGTGTAAACATAAAATACGATACCGATCTGAAAAATAATTTCCGGAAGGTCAAAACCCGGATTCCATGCTCCGAATACAAGGCCAACGAAGAGTACCGCAGAAGTCCCTAATCCGGAATTTTTGATTTTGATGTTTCCGACCAGATAGCCAACAGCTATGACCAGAAATAGTAGTATCAATGGATTGTCAATCAGATATTTGCTCATCTCAGTGAAATTTAAGATACTGAATGATATATTGATAAATGTATAGAGTTGTAATTTATATCAACCATATTTCTACTGCGCCACCCTGACTTTTTGAAAATGTAAACCGAACCTGGCTAAAGGATTTTAATTGATGGGAAATTGCATCTCTCAATACGCCCTGACCCTTGCCGTGAATGATAGTAATGTGTGGATAATGGCTGTCAATGGCATCCTGAATAAATTTTTTACTTCGTTCAAGTTGATAATCGAGGATTCTTGAGGGTATATCATTAATCATATCGGGAGCGAGTTTTTCTAAATGCAGGTCCAGTGTATGTTCAAATTTAATTTTTAATGCTGGTTTTAAAGACTTATCTTTTTCCTGTTCCTCTTTTAGAAATGCATCGATATCGAACAAAACTTCGTCCTCTACTATCTTTTCGATGTTGTTGGCACGGGTCAAAATAATTTTGTCCAGCACACTTATACGCAATTTACCTTCATTATTGATTCCTTCGTATTTTCCTAACTTACCGGATGACAGGATTTTGACTTTATCTCCAATCCATAATTCTTTTATATCCATCTAATCATATTTTTAGAATCTGATTTTTACCTGCGTTTTTATCTCTGTCATTGTATTGCCGTTAATCTGATTATTTCCGGAACTGATAACGTCGATATTATCGTAGTAAGTACGTCCGAATCGCATCTCAAAAGTATAATTTCTACCCAATCTATACCGGGCATTAAAATAAAATCGCGTACCTCTGTTTTGATAGAAAGGTATATAGTATTCGTATAACAAATCATTTTCGTAGGCATAAATGCGGGCATCAAAACTATTGATATCAAACATAGCATATCTTGCAGTAAATGAAAAAGGTCCTGATATAGGTTTGAAGATCAAATCCTGATAAATCAAAGTGCCACGGCTTTCATCATTGTGCTCGTACCAGGAAAATTCAACTCTGTTTTTGATTTCCCACTCTTTATTGATTTTATAGCCGAAATGCATTCTCAATCGTTGCAACGCTTGTGCTACAGGTATGTTTACCGGGTTTTCAGTACGTAAATTCAGTAGTTTCTGTTCATATTTATACTGAGCATATACCTCAAGTTTACGTCGGATGGTATAGGAACATTTCAATAAAAACTCCCTGCCTTCAGAAGGTCCGTCTCGTCTGAAGGTCGCCCATGGAAATTGCCAGAAATCAGCATATCCGCTTAGGATTAATTTTCTTCCGGGACGCAGTTCCATACCCAGATAAATGCCTTTTTCATTGACAGGAGATCCGGATTCTCCGAAAGCGTTCCCATTAATAACATGATAATCTGGTGCAAAATTCCTGTAAACTGCCGAAACATCCATTTTAGGATCCAGGCCAAGAAGTATACCGTGAAGTTGTGCAATCCCACCATTGTCACTCATTGCGGCTTCTCCGAATAGGGTCATATTTTTCAATCGCCAGCTATAATCCAAACTTGAATTGAACAGATTCTTTCCTTCAAACAAGAATTTTTTATAGAGAACATCGTCCTTGTGTAATGCAATGTCAAACTCAGTATACAATCCGTTGAGACTCATATTAAAATTACGTACTTTATACTGCATCTTACCTCCGAAATTGGTTTGATGAATAGCATTTTTATTGGCTATTTCACTGGATGTCCTGTGATATCCATCAACACGGATATTTCCAAAATTATCAAAATCAGAATTAATAACGGTATCCCTGTCAACAATGGCATCGGCAGGCTTATAAGATGCAAAGGCCGTTACCTGCAGTGATTTTGACAGATTGACAACAGCACCACCACCTCTGAAAAAATTGACTTCGTTGACAGAGCTGTATGGACGTAGTGATCTTCCTCCCTTCTTAACATTCATGACATAGGAGGATTTTCCGGCTGCAAAATCATTGTATAATATCAGTCCCTGTCCCATGCTAACTGCAAAATCGCCAATGGAAATCGTGCTGATACGTTTATTGATATCCTTGGCATATACAAAAAAAGAGTAGAAGTCAAAACCATATCTGGAGCCATCACCAAACAGCTTTTCTCCGGGGTCCTTTTCTGCAGTAAAACCCGCTTTTAAAGACTGACCGTATTCATACCTGTACCGGATATAGAGATGATTCGGGTCGCCGGCGTAAGGACTTATTCCTTCTGCATTTTTAACAAATCCCTTTCTTTTTTCTATTACCCGTTTGGCTTTAATAAATAACTGTGCATTACCTTTGGTGAGTGCGTCTCTGAAATTGAGATTGAAGTCAGCAGCATCAATATCACACTTCAAAAACGGGACGATATTCTGAATTGTATATAAATCCCACGTAGGTAAAGCCTGCAATTCGTAAATCGAAAGAAACTTGCCAAACTGTTCTCTGTGTCGTAAAAAATCGTTGATTTGAAGCTCATTAATTATAAATAGTTCTTTAAGCTCATTTTCTGTTGCGGTATTGATATTAAGTGGATTTTCATAGTAGTAACTCAATATATCAAAAATTGTATTAAAATCGAAACTCTCTGCATCTGCTGCTTCTGCGTATTCCTCAATAATATTGGTTATAATACTATTTGCCGGAACATCACCTTGTCCTCTTAGTGAGTTGGCACTTACGGTTATTATAATCAATATATACAGATAGCGTTTCAAGATATTTACTTAGTGTTTCAAGATTAAGATTAGTTTTTAGAAAAATGCAAGATGATGTAATTTAAAAAATTCTAAAATTATTATCGGGACTTCCTGTATATAGATTTGTGAAATGCCTTTCCCATATGCTTTATAATATCTCCGGCGATCAGGGTTTCATAACTTTCATTTCTTATTGCCAGATTTCCGGCTAAACCATGTATGTAAACTCCGATAATGGCTGCTTCTTCCGGCAGATACCCTTGTGCTAGCAAACCTGTTAAAATGCCGGTTAATACATCTCCGGAACCAGCAGTAGCCATTCCGGGGTTGCCGGTAGTATTGATAAAATGATTGCGTTCAGGTGTAATAATTCGGGTATATGCACCTTTTAAAATGAGTATACATTTGAATTTTTCAGCAGCTTGTTCAGCTTTCTCAAACATCTCAACTTCGGTATGAACTTCTCCAAACAGGCGTTGAAATTCTTTGTAATGCGGTGTCAGAATGCTTCCTTCAGGTATGTTGTTAAGATAGTCCCTGTGTTCAGAAAGGACATTAAGACCATCAGCATCAATGACCATAGGTGTAGCAGCTTGATGGAATAATTCAGCGAGCGAATGAACCGTTTTTTCGTGAGTACCCAGACCAGGACCAACACCGATAGTAAAGTTGCTTACATCTGATATGCTGCCATTGAAACATGAGTATCCCTTGCTGATAACCATTGCTTCAGGTATTGTTTCATGGATAATCTCACGTCCGCATTCAGGTACACAAGTTGTCACCAATCCTGCACCTGCTCGCAGGCAAGCCTGTGTACTTAGAATGGCAGCTCCGATTTTACCTTCGCTTCCTGCTACTATCAGTGCATGTCCGTAATCGCCTTTATGTGAATGTTTCAACCGGGTTTTATGGATTTTACGTATCATTGATGAAGTGATCAGATGCTTTGCTGTCTCCATATTTTTAATAAAAGCTGTACTCAATCCGATATCGATGATATCAAATCTTTTACAAAATTTATAGTTTTCCCTGTAAAAGAAACTTAATTTGGGTCTTTGAAATGTAATTACCCAATTGCTTTTCACAGCCGTTCCCATACAGACTCCATCTGCAGGCATACCGGACGGAATATCCACCGATATGATATTATTCGGCAGCAGGTTTATGTAATTAATCCATTTTTCCAGAATACCTCCAACCGGTTGATTAAGGCCAGTACCCAGAATAGCATCAATTATTCTGCTTTTTTTAGATATCTCGGGCATCTTTTCTGAATAATGCTGAACTGGTATATCACCTAATTTTTCAAGTCGTTTAAGATTCGTTTTATAATCGGCAGATGGCGTTTGACCGAATTTCAGAATATGAACATTAACATCGAAAAACGCATCTCTTAGCATTCTTGCAATAGCCAGGCCATCACCACCATTATTGCCTTGTCCACAAATAATGTCAAATTTTTGTGCTTTATAAATCAGCCTTGCATTAAGACATCCTGTAAAGATTTCAGATGCCCGTTCCATCAGGTCGATGGACTTTATAGGTTCATTTTGAATGGTATATTCATCCCAATTTTTAAAATCTTTTCCCTGAATCAGTTTCATATATGGTAAAAATTACAATGCAAGATAGTCAATAGTTGAAATATATTGACTTCAAGGCTTAATATTTTTAAATATTAAGCAGTATCGATCTGAGAGATATGGATAAATGAAGTACTAAATCATTTATTTGGTGTTGTAGTAATTATTTCTGATACAACATTTGAAATGTCGATTTTGCCTAACGGTAAAGTCTATGTTATGTTTTTAGCACTATGATTTGCAAGTCATCCGATTTGTAAGTTTATTGGTCTTGCTGGTAGCTTTGCTTTTACGCCTAAAAAGTAAGCATTCGACAATCAACGTAATGTTTATTATAGTTTCAGAAATGCTATTGATGTTAGGACACCCATTCTGGTTATTTTGGTACCGGCTACTTTTGACAGAATCCATACCTTACAGGCATGCTTATCAACATCTTGTGTCTTGCATGTTTTAATAATAGTATAGTAGTAACTGATATTGGTGGCGGCATCGGGATTGCCTGCAAACGGATAATTATTTCTGCTTAGAAAATCATTTTTTAGCATCAGGTTTTAGGAAGACTGTTAACGGATATTTCTATACTTTATTAGGCATATCTTTATTTTAATTGAACAGATATTAAAAAATTAATTTATACACACACTATTATTCTATTTTTTAATATGTAATTTAAAGCATTTAAGCTATATTTGCATTCCAAATAATCATCAAATAAACATTCATGAGTATACACAATGTGACAGTTATAGGTGCAGGTACAATGGGTAATGGTATCGTTCAGGTATTTGCTATGTATGGATTTAAGGTAGTGATGTGTGATATTTCAGCACCTGCATTAGAAAAAGCCATGCATACTATTCAGACCAATCTCGACAGAATGGTGAAAAAAGAGGTTATTACCGAGGTTACGGCAAAAGAAGCATTGGGCAATATTGTCACTATTTCAGTTATGGCTGATGCCGTGAAGAATGCAGACCTGATTGTTGAAGCAGCTACTGAAAATGTCAGTATCAAGCTGGATATATTCAGGCAGTTGGACGAATTGGCTCCCGAAGGTTGCATATTAGCATCCAATACCTCCTCCATTTCTATCACACAGATAGCATCTGTTACGAAGAGACCGGATAAAGTGATTGGTATGCATTTTATGAATCCCGTACCAGTTATGAAACTGGTTGAGGTCATTAGGGGGTATTCTACATCAGATGAAGTTTGTACTCAGGTAATGAAAATGTCTGAAACGCTGGGTAAAACACCGGTAGAAGTCAATGACTATCCTGGATTTGTTGCCAATCGCATACTGATGCCTATGATCAATGAAGCTATATATACACTGTATACAGGTGTAGCAGGCGTTTATGAAATAGATACAGTAATGAAGTTGGGCATGGCGCATCCAATGGGGCCATTGGCGCTGGCAGATTTCATAGGACTGGATGTTTGTATGTCTATCCTTCAGATTATGCACAATGGATTAGGAGAAGCAAAATATGCTCCTTGTCCGTTACTTGTTAATATGGTAACTGCCGGAAAATTGGGAAGGAAGACAGGCGAAGGTTTCTACATATATGAAGCAGGTTCAAAAGACTTTAAAGTCGCACCTAAGTTCAGTTGATAGATACAGATTATGAGTAAGTTTCCTTTGAATGCATTGAAAGTGTTGGATATCTCATCGGTACTTGCAGGACCGTTGACAGGGAGTTTCTTTGCAGAAATGGGAGCAGTAGTCCTGAAAATCGAAAATAAGCGGACGGGTGGCGATGTCACACGACAGTGGAAACTACCCAGTGAAAATCCTAACGATATGCACTCCGCCTATTATTCGAGTGCCAATTACGGTAAAAAAATCATAATGTTGGATCTGATGGACTCCAAAGACCGCAATCAGTTAGAGACTTATATTTCGGAAGCAGATGTTGTGATTTCCAATTTCCAGAAGAAAACCGCTCAAAAACTGGATTTGGATCCCAATGAGATTGTCAGGAGATATCCGAATCTCATTTTTACTCAACTAAGCGCTTATACGTGGGATGATCCGCGACCTGGATACGATCTGGTAATGCAGGGCGAAACGGGTTGGATATCCATGAATGGTACAGACGATGAACATTTGGCTAAGTTGCCGGTAGCCGTTATGGATGTTATTGCATCGCACCAGATGCGTACAGCTACTTTACTGGCAATGTTAAATAAGGCAAAAACTGGTAAGGGAAGCGTAATTCATGTATCGTTATACAAAAGTGCGCTTTCTGCATTGGCAAATCAGGCTTCCAATTACCTGATGGCAGGACATGTTCCGGTTCCTTTGGGTACTTTACATCCTAATATTGCACCATATGGGGATATATTTTTTACTGCATGTAATCAAAAGATAATGCTGGCAATAGGCAGCGACGCTCAATTCAATAAACTATGGTTTACCCTGATAAATGATATCGAAAAGTATCCTAATTTTGAATTAAATTCAGACAGAGTAAAAAATCGCAGTCAATTAAGTGATATTTTACAAAATGCAATCCATGCAATAGAAAAATCATCCCTTGTCAAAAAACTGGATGCAAATCAGTTGCCCTATTGTTTTATACACAATCTCAGTGAAGTTTTTAACACCCCGTTAGCCAAAGAGATGGTTCATACAGAAAAATATGGTAATTATTCATCCAGGTCAGTAAGTAGTGTTGCATTCGAATTATTTGATAATGTTTTGGAATAAAAGTATATATGAGTTTTTATCAAATCAGTTCGATTGATATAAGGAAATGAATTTGCAATAGCTGAATTAAAATAATTAGTACGGTTTTTGTATTAGATATGTCGTAATATATTTAATTCAAATGATTTAAATTTAAATTATGATAATTAATAGATTATATATTATTAAAGAATATATGTGTAGAGTATGACAAATATCAAAAAGCTAAACATCCTGTTGCTTTCTGTAATTGTGTTATTTTTTTCAAAAATTAATGCACAGGATTTACATTATAGCCAGTTTTATAATTCTCCTCAGAATATCAATCCTGCATTAACAGGTGTTTTTAAGGGTGATTATCGGTTTACAGGCTCGTGGCGCGATCAGTGGAGTTTTGTTCCTGTTCCGTGGACGACCTTCAGTGGAGCACTCGATGCTAAGTTGTATGTGTTGAAAGGCGACAATCATTTTTTAGGTGGAGGAGTGAGTATCAATCATGACAGACAGGGAGATTCTCCACTGAACCTAACATCTGTCAACATCAATGGAGCCTATCACAGAATGCTGACATCCAAACATATAGTAAGTGGAGGTCTGACTTTGGGCTTTGCATCCAGAGGTTTTAACAGTCAGACATTGACCTGGGACAAGCAATGGAATGGTGATGCATTTGATCCAACCCTAAACTCGGGTGAGGATTTCGATGATTTTGAACGAGTCAATTTTTTAGAAACTGGATTGGGATTTAATTACAGGTTTCAGTTGCATAGCAGGACTTTTATTGATGCAGGTGTCGGGGCGATACATCTGTTTAAGCCATCTACGAGTTTTGCAGGTAGCAGTATTGCAGATTTGCCACAGCGAATTACGTATTCAGCTGTAGGCCAGATACAGTTGATGGATATGCTGGATGTACAGCTAAATGCTTTGCACCAGACACAGGGAGAATACTATGAAACCATATTTGGAGCACTTGGTAAAATATATATCAGTCAGAAAAAAGGAAATGAGATCCAGTTGCATGCTGGTTTGGGATATCGTACTGCGGGTTCTTATTTCCCGACTGTTGCCATACAATACAATAATATATATGGTGCATTCAGCTATGATGTGGATAATACGGACTTTAATAAGATAAACAGCATCAAACGCGGTGGTCCTGAATTACATTTCAGATATACGATAGCCAATGTAAAATCATTGAAACAAGTCAAAATCTGTCCTATTTATTAATTTGATTACACGGAAGCATGAATATATTTAGAAAAATACCCATACTGATTGTCCTTTTTCTTGTAAGTATAGTACAATTGTCTGCACAATCGCCTTCAAAGAGGCAGGTTGTGTTGAAGGCCGAAGAAGAATATGCAGCCAAGAATTATTACGGAGCTTTGATTCATTTTGATGAGGCATTGGAGTATGATGATAAGGATGCAGCTATATTATTTAAGTCAGCTGAGGCAGCCAGACAGTTCAATGCATATTCAAGAGCAGCCTATAAATATCAGTATTTACTGGATACCTTACAGGATAATACACATCCGCAAGCTTTATTCTGGCTCGCCAATATGCAACAGCGGTTAGGAAAATATGATCTTGCCCGAAACAATTACAATTTATATTTGTCCGAATACGGAGGTATGGATTCGCTGCTTACGCTGAAGACAAATAAAGAACTTGCATCGCTTGATTTTGCAGAAAAACAGGTAAAGGAAGCTAAGGATTATATAACTGTTAATAAGATGGAAGGTGTAAATACGCCATCTTCAGAAGTAGCAGGTAGTATGTTTAATGATGATTTTTATTTTTCTTCCATGAGATTTAAAGAGACTCAGAAGGGAAGAGAGCCAGCCAGAGATATTTCTAAAATACTTCGTAAGCCATCTTCAGGTGCTGTTGAAGTGTTGCCCGGTCATATCAATGAAAGAGAGGATTTGGTTTCCAATTCATGTATTGACAGTAAAGGAACTTTCATATATTATACTATATGTAAGTATGTGAATCACAGTGATATCAGGTGCGAAATATATAGGAGTGATATCAATAAGGATGGTACTTTTTCCAACGAACAAATATTGCCGGCACCAATTAATATATCAGGTTATACTGCGACACATCCACACATTACAGTCGATAAAGCAACAGGTAAGGAATTGTTATATTTTGTATCAGACAGACAGGGAGGAAAAGGTGAACTGGATATTTGGTATAGCTTGCTGGATCCGAAATTCGGATATTCAGAACCTGTGAATATTGAACAGATAAATACGCCGGGTAACGACATTACACCTTTCTACAATGCAGAAACAGACTTTTTATTCTACAGTTCTGAAGGAAGGGAGAGTCTGGGCGGTTACGACGTATATAAGGCTATAAAAATCAACGATTCGTACGGTACTCCGTTACCTGCTGGGATACCGGTCAACAGTAGTTATAATGACATCTATTATTTCGAAAATGGCGATGGGACAAAAGCTTATTTGTCTTCCAACAGAGAAGGATCGTTTTTTTTAGACAGCTATTTTGAAGCTTGTTGTTATGACATTTATGAGTTGACAATTGATAAAATTGATCTGAATCTGAATGCCATGACTTTCGATAAAATTACTGGCAGGCCTCTGAATAACGCAACCGTAACATTGTATGATAAAGATACCGGTATTGAACTTGCTAGAGTTACCAATGAAATCAATCATGACCATAAATTTCCTTTGGCTGTTGACAGGAATTACAGGATTATTGCCGAAAGGGAATTTTATCATCCGGATACTATTGAATTTTCTACCATAGGTCTGAACAAGTCGGATACCATTTTAAAAAAACATTTCCTGGAAACGGATAAGATTTTACTGGATGTTTTTGCATTTACAAAAGTAGGAAAATCACCTTTGGACAGCGTGACTGTTACATTGATAGACATTACTAATCCTGAATCCAAACAGGAAGTTAAATTTAATCCATTGTCCAATGACTTTTATTTTATGCTGGACAAGGATAAGCAATATAAAATAGTAGGCACAAAACATGGTTATACGGAAGGGGAAGAATATATCGACACAAGAGGAATGAACAACTCTGGCTGGATAAAGAAAAATATATATCTGGATAAATTCTCCTTACCGGATCTTTTACCGCTTACATTGTATTTTGATAATGATTTACCGGACAAGAGAAGTACCAAGAGCATAACAAATGCACAGTATGGTGATCTGGTATTGGATTATATGAACAGGAAAGATGAATATAAAAAAATTTATTCAAACAATCTGAATTCGGTACAGAAAGAGATAGCTCAGGTAAATTATGAAAATTTCTTTGAGGGTGATGTAAGAGGTGGATATGATAAATTCAAGTTGTTATTGACGAGTTTGCAGGAAGAATTGGAAGCAGGAAATGCAGTATCTCTATATATTAAGGGATATGCGTCACCACGAGCTGAAAGTAAGTACAACCTTAAACTGAGTTCAAGGCGTGTATATTCCGTAAAAAATGAAATTCTATTGTCCAATCCTGTCCTGATGGATTATTATAAAAAAGGTAAATTGGTGATAAATGACATCTCTTTTGGTAAGGAACAGGCTCCGGTAAATATCCCATCATCATTATCAGATGAAAGAGGATCCATATATGACCTAAGAGCCGTTAAGGAGCGTAGGATTGAAATATTGAGAGCAAGCAGAGACGAAAACAAAAATTCTAAATAGATATATACCGATGAAAAGTATAATCAATATAAATCTTGTTAAATCCATCTTTATAACATTTGGTCTGATCACGATGTCTGCAATATGGACTGAAACTGAGGCGACACATATTGTAGGTGGACAATTAACTTATAAACATCTTGGAGGGAATAGTTATCAGGTGAAATTGACTTTGCGTCGTGATTGCTATCTGGGATCTCCTGAAGCAGAATTTGATAATCCGGCTTCCATCGGTGTATTTACAGCAGCAGGAGATTTGGCTAAGTGGCTACCCGGTTTGAAAGAAGGTCAGTTGTTCCTGCCTTTTATGGCTTCTGATACACTCAATGAATATATTAAATCAGATTGTGGCTTTGAAGGTACACAGGTATGCGTACATGAGACCACGTATCAGGGTGTAGTCAACCTCCCCAAAAGACTGGGTGGCTATATACTGGCGTATCAGCGATGTTGCAGAAATGGATCCATTAATAACATTATTGATCCGCTGGAGACTGGATCGACTTATTGGGTTGCCATAAGTGACAAGGCATACGATTTTAAAAATTCGTCTCCGGAATTTCATAATTGGCCGGATGTGTATATATGTGCAGATAAGCCGCTGGTGTTTGATCATTCTGCCAATGATACTGATGGTGACTCCCTGGTATACAGGTTATGTGTGCCTAACAGTGGTGCCTCCCGAAACTTTCCCAAGCCTCAACCACCCAATTATCCGCCATTTCCATTGGTAGATTTTGCACCTCCATACTCATTGAATGATATAATGGGTGGAATTCCGCTGACTATTGATCCAAAAACAGGCTTGATGACAGCTACTCCCAATCTGGTCGGACAGTTTTTGGTCGGCGTTTGTGTAGAGGAATACAGAAATGGTGAATTGATTGGAATTGTCAGGAGGGATTTCCAGTTTAATGTACGTGTATGTTCTCAACCGCCATTGGCTTTGTTTACAACTTCTGAAAGTAATTGTGATGGTCTGACCGTCAAGTTTTTTAATAATAGTCTGGCTTCCAATTCTTTTATCTGGGATTTCAACTATCCGGATCAGGATACATTATTCAGATCAACTGAAGAAAACCCAATATTTACTTTTCCTAAATCCGGTGTATACAAAGTTCAACTTAAAGCTATAAGGGGATCAGATCTGTGCATGGATACTTTGATACAAACTGTTTCTGTTTTTGAAAATACTATAACCCCGGATTTTAATTATTTGCTCAACGGATGTGATTCTGATATGGATTCATTGGAAATCCTGCTGACAGATCAATCTGTATTTAATGAACCGGGATATAATCTGGAAAGCTGGAACTGGAAAATAACTCAAAATGGTGTAGAAAAGCTTCTTTCCGGCAGCACTACAAAATTCAAAGTGTCATCCAATGCAGATTTTACCATAGAATTGGTTGTTTCAGCGGAAAATGGATGTTTATCAACACTGCAGAAACATGTAAATATTCATGATCTGGTTCCTAAACTGGATTTCAATGTGAAATTGAATAGCTGTATTGATGAAGAAGAAATAGAATTGGTTCTGGAGAATATCTCACAGTCTCTCAACCCGCTCGCAATACTTGAAAAGTCAGAATGGACTGTACTTGGACAAACCTATACAGGCAACCCGCTGATAATTAGAGTGCCTGTCAATAATGATGATATTGAGATCAAGTTATTATCCACATTCAGGGATGCATGTGACGTGAGCCTTACGAAAATATTCCGGTTTAGTGATTTGTTGCCTTTTGCTGATGTTGCTATGTCATATGAAGGTTGTCCGGATGATGGAAACGTTACTATTAAACTGACTTATATTGATACCCTGTCTAAAGGGATTAACGCACTTGATCTGGATTGGAAAGCAGGTATAGCATCCAATATACAAGCATTTTCAGGTAATAGTATCACATTGGTTATTCCTAAAGACAGTGTTTTATATTATACACTGAATGTTGCCTTTGCCAATGGATGTACAGATACTGTAAATGCAGATACTATACCGGGGCCATTTGCCACTTTGGCTTTCAATGAATTCCCGATTGTACTTTGTCCGGGAGAAACCAAATCTATTTTAACCAATGCAAATCCGGATTGGACATATGTATGGTCTCCCACAACAGGATTGGATTTAAGTGATCCAAATGATCCTAAAGTGATAGCTGATGAAAACAGAACATATTATGTAACTGTTACGGATGGGCTTTGTACGGTGACTGATTCAATTGAGGTACTTATATTGGCAGGTGGTATTGACTTGTTTATAACTGGCGATACGATAACCTGTGATAAAGAAATACAACTTACTGCCAATGGAGGTGTTGGTACAGGAAAATATTCCTGGAGTACCAATCCGAACATCAATCCTGTTATTGCAACCGGAGAAACAGTAGTTCTACCTGTCGATGGAAGAAGTAAAATCTATTATGTGTCTTTTGTAGGTGATGCTTGTTCTACTGAGCCTGCAGCAATTACTGTTCATAACGAAAAACCTGCTATTGATAATTTGTCTCCTTTTAAGTTTTGTAAAGAGGATACTTCCAAAATTTTGATACTGAATCTGATTAATACGCATCAAAATAATTATATATGGGATACTGATTCGCATATCGTAGGAGGAACCAATACATCTGAACCCATAATTGGTATTGGTGCCGGAGAAACAGGATCAATAACATTGTATTATAATGTATCCAATCAATTCGGATGTCAGTTAAGAGATTCAGTCATAATTAATATTGGAGAAAATCCGGTTGTTGATTTTAGTTTTGATCTGACAGAATGTGGTTCTTATCAGGTATGTTTTGATGCCAGTGGAACGTACGACGGGTTTTTATTCTGGGAATTTGGAGATCCAACTACTTCAGATGATAAGTCATTGGATAAGTCTCCTTGTTATACATATCCGGATGCAGGAATATATCAGGTGATATTGAATAACAAGGTTAATGTTTGTCCATTCAAAGATGTCGTAAAGGAAATAAAGATCAATCCATTACTTACACTTAATAGCTTGGGGGATCATACAGCATGTCTTGGGGATTCAATTCTGTTGACGGCTACTTCTAACCTGAATGATGTGCAATATCAATGGTACGATAAAGACAATAATCTATTTGCAAACGGTAATTCAATTAAGGTTGTTGTTAAAGATGATACGAAGTATATCATTAAAGCTATAGATGATAATGGATGTGAAGATACAGATACTGTTTCTGTGAATTTGTTCAGATTTGTATTCGATATCCGTACAGAATCCGGCGACAGTTTATGTGAAAATCAACCCGGATTTATTAATCTTAATGTTGCTGATCCGAATGATTATATAATCGAATGGTATCCATCCAATGTTATAGTTTCAGGTCAAAATACGGTACGGCCGGAAGTGTCGTTATCTCATAATGGTACTATTGGAGTTAAGCTAACGCATAAACTTACAGGATGTGTAGACAGCTCAGCTGTAAACGTAAATATTGCTAAACCTTTCGATTTTGATGTTGCTGTACCCGAACTCGTGTGCTACGATGAAATATCAACTTTGTATCTGGATATTGATAACCCTGGCAATTATGATTATTATTGGGAGCCAAAGAATGTATTTATTAATGGTTTAGGAACAACGAGCCCTGAAATCAGAATAAAGGATTCATTATTGGTAAGTGTTGAAGTAGTTAGTAAAACCAATGGGTGTAAAAAATCGCTGCAAATTCCGCTCGATGTCAGTAACCCCATTATTATAGATGTTCAGGCAGTACCCAGTGTCACTATTAATGAAGGTGAGACTGCAGAGTTAAAGATTGTTGATGTAATAGCTGGAATAAGTTATGTTTGGAGTACAGGAGAGAATGGTACTTTCATTATAGTTTCTCCTACCGAAACAACAACCTATTATGTGACAGGTACCGATAAAGATGGATGTTCAGGTGTAGATACTGTAACCGTTACGGTTAGAAAAGCCAAATGTGATGAAACGGATGTTTATATTCCCAATGCTTTTACACCAAATGGAGATAATAATAACGATATTTTCATTCCACGCAGTCATTTTATTGATGAAATGGAATTGGTAATATACAATCGCTGGGGACAGGAGATGTTCAGGTCAACAGACAAAAATACAGGTTGGGATGGTACGTTTAAAGGAAAACCTATGCCGCCGGATGCATATGCATATTATCTGAAAGTTATTTGTGTCAATGTTGAAGAATATCAAAAGCGAGGGAATGTCACATTAATAAGATAGTAAAAGTACTGAATTGTTAATCATAAGACATCCGGTAATGATTATTTTAATATGAATCCTTATCTTTGCATTTCAGAAGAGGAATTTAGAGCAATACAAAAGAATTAAAAGTAATTATTAAGAGATGCTAAGCAGAAGAAATGTTAGAGTAAAGGTAATGCAGGTATTATATGCCGGTAACAGAGATGAGTCGATGTCTAACGATGAAGTGATGAAAGAGTACTGGAAGAAGATTGAAGACAGTTTTGAGTTGTTGTTATTCAGTCTGTACTGTATCATGCAAATTGTAAGAAGTGCATCAGACGATTACGAAAAAAGAAAATCCAAACATCTTCCTACAGAACTGGACAAGATATTTACACCCAAGTTATGGGATAATTCGATGATACAGGGACTGGCAAGAAACGGATTTATAAATCAGAAATTTGAAAAGTGTGGTTTTGCACAGAAAGTAGATAAAGATCTCTTTAAAACCATTTATAACGAATTTGCCAGACAGGAACCCTATATTGAGTTTATCAGTAAACCGACTACCGATGATGATACGTTGGAAATGTTACTTGAATTATTTAGGTTTTGCAGAAAGAATGAGATTTTTACAGAATTGATTGAAGACCAGTATTCTAACTGGGAGGATGACAAATCACTGATAATCGGAGCTATCAAGAAAGTGTTGAAATCATTACCATCTGATGACAAGAAAGTAATAATGGAGCATTATCCTGACAGTGAAACGACCAAAGATTACGGGGAACTGTTGCTCTCCAAATCGTTGTCAGAAGATAAGGCATTGCTGAGTCTTGTAGAACCTGTTCTTCAAAACTGGGATGCTGAGCGGGTAGCAGTTCTCGATATGATTATGATCAAAATGGCATTGACTGAATTTTTATATTGTCCTACGATACCGGCTAAGGTGACATTGAATGAATATGTAGAATTGTCGAAAACGTACAGTACTTCCAAAAGTAAAGAGTTTATTAATGGTATTTTAGACAGGATGATGCAGGATTTGAAATCTAAAAATCTACTGATTAAAGAAGGCAGAGGATTGATAGATGACTAATATATTGTAATTTTTTAAACCCAAAAACATGATTTACACAAATTTCCCCCGATTTGTGGTGTTGTTATCCTTATTATTCATAGGGGTGACACTCACAGCCCAAACACTTAAAGAATCTGTGATTTTGTATAATTCACAGCCCGTGCGTGCATTGATTGATGATAAAGGTAATATTGTCAGAATCATTTCCGCTGAACCCAATTATCTTACCGAAAAAGAATTGGAAGTACCCGAATACGACAAGCCTAACCGGGTAACAACATCCATAGAGACAGTTCAGGAAACACAGCTTGTTCAAAAGAAAGATGTAGAACCGGTAGTTACTTTAAAAGGAACATCAGTTTTACATTTCGACAGAGATATGGCTGTATTGTCCACTCGTGTAAGATCTGAATTGGACGAGATTATATTATTTTTAAAGTCGAATCCCGCAATTGACATTGTTGCTATGACTTTGTCAGAATACGATAATGATCTCGTAAATAAGAACAGACAAAGTTCAGTAAAAGCATACCTCAAATTGAAAGGCATTCAGGAAAATCGGATTACCTTTAAATCTTATTTTTCCAAAATAGCTGCAAGTGAGATTCAGATACAGTTTCTTGACAAATAATATTGTTGTAGAATTGTAAATATTTTGTTATACATCAACGTTTAAGTGCTTGAAGATATTATCTTTGCACTTATGAGTGATTTTGTTTTAGTACTGGATTTTGGCTCTCAGTTTACGCAGTTAATAGCACGTAGACTCAGAGAATTGAATATTTATTGTGAAATATATCCATACAATAAGTTTCCGGATAGGAAAGATATAAAGGCAGTTATTTTGTCCGGAAGTCCTTGTTCGGTTTTGGACGAGAACAGGCTGGATTTTGATCCTGGACGTGTTGTAGGCAAGTATCCGGTATTGGGTATTTGTTACGGAGCGCAGCTGATAGCACATCAGTATGGAGGAAAAGTCGTCCGCTCAGGCAAAAGAGAATATGGAAAAGCTTTAATGACCATCGAAAAAGACGATATACTATTTGACAATGTTGACAATGCTTCACAGGTTTGGATGTCCCATAGTGATTCGATAGAATCAGTACCTGAAAGTTTTGATATAATCGCATCTACAACTGGAGTTAATGCTGCATACGTTTCGAAACCTGGTCAGTTCAATTATCCGGTTTATGGTTTACAGTTTCACCCCGAGGTTGTACACAGCTTACCGGGTAAAGAAATATTGAGAAATTTTGTTTTTAATATTGCAGGATGTAACAATAGCTGGACACCCGATTCTATAGTTAATGATACTATTAAAGCTATTCAGGAGCAGGTAGGCGACGATCATGTGATAATGGGTCTTTCAGGTGGTGTTGATTCAACAGTCGCAGCTACCCTGATACATAAAGCCATCGGTAATCGGCTGCATTGTATTTTTATCGACAATGGTTTGTTGAGGAAAAATGAATTTGAAGAAGTACTCGCTTCTTATCAGGGAATGCATTTTAATATTAAGGGTGTCAAGGCAGGCGGTAGATTTTTGTCTGAGCTTGAAGGTGTGACAGATCCCGAACAGAAAAGAAAGATAATAGGCAAGGTATTTATTGATGTTTTTGAGGAAGAATCCAGACAAATTCCCAATGCCAAATGGTTGGGACAAGGTACAATATATCCGGATGTTATCGAATCCTTTTCTGTACACGGCCCTTCAGTAACTATCAAATCTCATCATAACGTAGGCGGATTACCCGAGAAACTCAAACTTGGTCTCGTTGAACCTTTAAGAATGTTGTTCAAGGACGAAGTACGGCGGGTAGGCAGAGCTATGGGAATTCCTGATTTTTTGATAGGACGGCATCCATTCCCGGGTCCTGGACTGGGAGTTCGGGTTTTGGGAGAGTTAACACCATCCAAGGTAGCACTTTGTCAGGAAGCAGATAAAATATATATTGACCATCTCAGAAATTCGGGATGGTATGACAAAGTATGGCAGGCAGGAGCTATCCTGTTGCCCGTACAGTCTGTAGGTGTGATGGGTGATGAGAGAACATATGAGTACACAATAGCTTTAAGATGTGTCAATTCCGTTGATGGAATGACAGCTGAATGGAGCCATTTGCCGCATGAACTTCTGGGACAGATTTCATCGGATATAATTAACAAGGTAAAAGGTATAAATAGAGTCGTTTATGATATTAGCACAAAACCTCCTGCAACTATTGAATGGGAATAAATTATGGATAGTTCTGTGTACATTTTTCCTGTCATGTACGGCCGTCAAACCCGTTGTGTCTCATAAACCAACACAGATTATAAAGGCTGGGACGACCCCGGTTTCAGGTAAAAAAGATACAGTTGATGTTCCTGTCAGAGATACAGCTAAAAAACCAGATGGTGTTGCAAAGGATGTTATAAAAGTGGATACCATCGTTTGGAGTGATATTTCCAAAGACAAACCTCCAGTTAGAGAACCTCAGAAAACGGATGTTACTGGATACACTTCTGATTTTAAACCTGTGTACAATATTAAAATGTTATTGCCACTAAATTCGGATGATATTGGTGATCCCGGGACTTCAAGGTTTACATTTTTTTATTCAGGTGTATTGCTGGCCCTGGAAGAATTGGGTATAGATAGAATAAAATTGAATGTTGATATAATAGATACGGATGAAAATAATTTTGATTTAGACAAGCAATTGAACAGTATTGTTACTCCAGAGACAGATTTAGTTATAGGCCCATTTGATAAGGATAAAATTAAAGTACTGTCAGAAGCCTGCAAAAAAAACAATACTGTATTGGTTTCTCCCTGGTATACCAGTTCAAAACTAACAGTACAGAATCCTTACTATGTTCAGATGAATCCGAACTTAAAAGAACATTTTAATAAGATAGTTCAATTCTCAGTCAACAGGTATCAGCCTAAGGAGATAACTATCGTTACAAGAGGAAACAAAGACAAGGCCTGGGTTGATTATTTTGAAAATACAGCGAAGAAGTTATCAGGAAGTAAGAAAGATTTTTTTAATGTCTATTATGTAAATACAGATAGTCTGAAGAACGGACCTACAGCTTTCTTTAATTTATTTAAAACACCCAATCTTAAAGCAGTAATAATTCCCAATTATTCCTATTCTGATGAAAATTATATCTATTCGTGTCTCAGAAGATTAGCAGCAGAGATCAGTACCCATTCAGTGTCTGTCATAGGGATGCCCATATTGTTTGAATCCGATAAAATAGAATTTGATTATTTCCGCGCATTACAGATGAAAGTGGTAATGGCTGATTTTGTAGATGAAGATTATGGAAAAATCAGGGAATTCAGAAGAAGGTTTTTGGATACTTATGGGGAAATCCCGACAGTTGAAGCAGTGAAAGGATATGACCTGATGATATATCTGGGTAAAAATCTGTGGAAGTATGGAAAGCATTTTCAGTATTTGGCTGATTATAATCCTGTATTTTATCTCCAAAGTATATATGATTTACAAAGGTCTTTTTCAGACGATACAGATGAAAATCAGATTGGGGGATACTTTGACTATTTTGAAAATAAACACCTGGATATCATCGAATACAGAGGTAACAAATGGATGAAGTTGTGATAACAGAAGAAATGATTTCAGATGAGCGCATTGATAAATTGCAGCATCTGGTAGCAAGAAGGCAAAACCTGACTGTAATTCTTGAAAATGTACATGATCCACATAATATTGGGGCAGTATTGAGAAGTTGTGATGCAGTGGGAATAAGTGAAATTTTTATAGTTTATACAGATAGTTGTTTCAATCTGCTCCATCAGAAAGTAGGAAGAAATGCATCATCCGGAGCTCAAAAATGGGTACAGGTACATTATTTTGGAGATTTGAAAGCATGTATCAATGAAGTGCGGTCAAGATATGAACTTATATTGGGAACCCATCTGAGTGAAAATAGCAAATCCCTGTTTGAGTTGGATCTGACAAAACCGGTAGCTCTGATGTTTGGAAATGAAAAGGATGGATTATCTGAAGAAGCACTTGCTGTTTTGGATGGTAACTATATCATTCCCCAGTATGGCATGGTACAAAGTCTCAACATAAGTGTAGCGTGTGCTGTTTCCTTATTTGAAGCTGCAAGGCAGCGGACTGCTAAAGGTATGTATAATGTAATATACGACTCAGGTAATTCGGAACACAAACAAATGTTTGACTATTATTTAAACAGACATTTTGAATTTATTCGTTCCAAATAGATGCTTATAGTTGATTTTAATGTGTTGGTATAATAAATACGTGAAATATCAGGTTGGAATATAATTTTACAGGAATTATTTTAATATTGTATAAGAATGGTAATTGATCTAAGAGAACTTTTTAAACTTACAGAGCAAATTGATATTAATGATAAAGTGATGCAGGAGTTACTGACTGCCATACATAATAATCAACAGAAAGATTTCGATTATCTTCGGTTCAAATTATCTTACAGGAATCTGATGGATTTAGGAATGGATGAGAATACTGCAGCTAAAAGTGCTATGTTAACCGCTGAAACCATGGGTGTCACCAAAGACAAACTGATGATGACAATCCAGCATTATCAAAATGTTCTTACTAAAGAAAGGGAGAAGTTTGTGGTTGCGCTCAGAAAACAGATAACCAATAATGTCGACAGTAAACTTGAAGATATCAGGAAGTACAGAGAGAAAATCGAAGCAAATAAAATTAAAATTCAGCAACTCACGGATGAGCAGGAATTAATTGAAAAGGAGATAAACAATATCGAAAATGCGTTGTCTTCTTCCAAAGAGAAAATAGAAGAAATTAAAAATCAGTTCAATACAACATTTGAGGTACTTTTTAAACAAATTGAAGATGACAGTACACGCTTTGATAATATTTTGTAAATTGTGCCCTGATTTTACAATAGGATGAATATCAATAATTTTTAAATCTATAAAATTATATTAAATGGCAACTTATCCGGATTCAAATTTTAAACCCAAGACATTCTGGCAAAAACCTGAAGGTACAACCGGAATGATATTTTTATTAGCTATATTAGGTGGAATAGGTTATCTGTTATTTAAATTCAGTGCTGTTATTCTGGCAATGCTGACAAATACTATTGGCGTAGTTATACTGTTAGCTGTACTTGGTTCCATTATTTACCTTGCATTGGATCCTAAATTCAGGACTTTGCTGTCATACATGTATCAGAGTGTAATGCGTTGGATAACAGGTATATTCGTAACTATCGATCCGATTGGTATTCTCAAAAATTACATTGATGATTTACAGAAAAATCTCAATAAAATGGGTGTGCAGATAGGTAACCTGAAAGGACAAATGCGAAAACTGGTTACTATTGTAGAAGAAAACAACAAGGAGATTAACAATAATATGCTGATCGCCAAAAAAGCAAAAGAGCAGAGCAATGACAGTGCTATGTTGCTTGCAAGCCGTAAAGCAGCAAGGCTTCAGGAGAGTAATCAGAAATATACGGAATTACACGGTAAGATGTCAATATTGTACAGGGTGTTGACTAAAATGTATTCCAATTCTGAAATTCTGATTGAAGATACTACCGATCAGGTAAAAGTGAAGGAGCAGGAACGTAAAGCTATCAGAGCCAGTCATTCGGCTATGCGTTCTGCGATGAGTATCATAAGAGGTGATGCCGATAAAAGAGCTATGTTTGATCAGGCTATGGAGGTGATAGCCGATGATGTAGCCAATAAAGTAGGAGAAATGGAACGCTTTATGGAAATGTCATCCAGTTTTATGAATTCTATCGACCTTCAGAATGGTGTTTTTGAAGAACAAGGGTTAAAGATGCTTGAGGAATATGAAAAAAATTCGACATTGCTTCTTTTGGGTGGAACGGCCAAACTGGACGAATTGGAGGAGTTGAAACAACCTATTCAGGAAAGTAGGGAGCTGGGCTCTAAATATGACGGATTATTCAATAATTAAACAAAGTATATATCATAATAATGGCTGTGCGTATCAGAATATAAGCCAGCCGTTTTATACTTTAATATATAGCATCAAGTATGGAAGCAATGGATTTTAAAAGTATTATTGCTGTAGAGACGGCATTGGAAGCCGGAAGAACAGAGCGGATTTTCAATGTATTGCCTGACAATCATAAAGATTATCGACCTCATGATAAATCAATGACCTTAAAGGAATTGGCTGAACATGTTGCAGAACTTCAGACCTGGTTTAATAATGCGCTTAGAAATTCAAGTTACGACTTTAAGAATGACAATCAGGAATTATTATATAGTTCATTTAAAGAATTGGGAAGCCTGGTTAATGAGAGCGTGCAGCATAATCTGGACTTTATCAAATCTACAGATGATGATTTCTGGAATCAGGAATTCACCTTTAAAGTAGGTGATCATGTAGTAATGACCGTTCCAAGATGGGTTGCTTACCGTCAGATGCTGAGCAATCACCTGATACACCACCGTGGTCAGTTGACTACCTACCTTAGAGCATTGAATATACCGGTTCCCGGTATTTTCGGCCCTTCAGCTGATGAAAAAAATGGGTAATAATTTCTGAAGAATATTCCCTTTTTATAAAAAAAATAATTTCAACTTACAGCACAAGACTGATTCTGTGTACACCAGGGTTGTATTTTTTCGAAATAATATACTTCACCTGTTCATAATGTGCTTTGTTGTTGACAAAATCAACGGTATCGAGGTCAATAATAAGTATCGGATAGGATAGAATATTTCTGAAATATTCGAAATATGAATTCTGAATTTCAGAGAGATATGCTTCCGTTATAAATTTTTCATAATCCCTGCCACGTTTTTTGATATGCTCCATAAGCAGATCAACACTTCTGTGAAAATACACAAGTAAATCCGGCTTGGGAAGAGATTGATTGAGTACCTGAAACATTTTCTGAAACAACCTGAATTTTTCATTCGTCAGGTTCTTACTTGCAAAGAGCAGTGTCTTTATAAAGGTGTAATCAGCCACAGTAAATTCATGAAACAAATCCTGATTCATCAGATTCCTTTCCATTTGTTCATGTCTTTCAGTCATAAAAAACAATTCTACGGTAAAGGCAAATCTTTTGGGATCTTCATAAAATAATGGCAGGAAAGGATTGTCTCCAAACTCTTCCAGTAAGAGCCGGCAGTTATATTCATCCTTTAACATATGGCAGAAAGTAGTCTTTCCGGCGCCTATATTCCCTTCTATACAGATATAATTATATGGAAATTCGAGTGCTATAATGTGTGGATTTAATAAAAGTCAAAAATATAATAATTTTTTAAAATATGAATTATTCATTCAAAATAAAAACTTCATTTGTGTCCTGACACTGATCATAAAGCTCTGTGATAGTCATATTTTTAACAGGATCCATCCATTCTCCTGCTATTTCCATCATTGGTATAAGTACAAAATTGCGATTATATATCTGTGGGTGTGGTATTGTCAGTGCTTCTGTCTTTAAGATGATATCATCGCAATACAGCAGGTCAATATCAATATTTCTCGGGCCCCATTTGAGTTCTTTAATTCTTTGCATTTCTTTTTCAATGGCTTTTGCTTCCAGACAAACCTGTTCAGGATTTTTGGTACTATGTACTTTAACTGCCATATTGTAAAAGTTAGCCTGATCTGTAAGACCCCAGGGTTCAGTTTCGTACACAGAAGACTGGATTACAACTTTGCCAATCTGTACCTGAATGTGTTGAATTGCCTGAAATAACATTTTTTTTCTGTCTCCGACATTGGAGCCTAAATGCAGAAAATAGGTAAACATTGTTAAATTTTAAAAAGATTTTGTAAAATATCTGTAGCCATTTTACAGTACAAAGAAAAGTTAAAATAATTGGTTAATCAATGGTATGAATTTTTGTATCTTCATGCTGCATAATTTTGTCCAACATCCAGACAGCTACAGTTTTTTGTTTACCCAAAAGTGACTCAATAGCAGTAGGATTCCAGTTTTTATTAACAAAATTGGTGTCAAAATCACCTGATATAAAATCAGGATGCCTGAATACATATGCTCCGAAATCCAATGTTGTCGAGATACCTTCAATCCTGTAATCTTGGATGGCAGCTATCATTTTTTGAATCGCAGCTTCCCGGGTTGCACCGTAGGTGATTAATTTGGCAAGCATAGGATCATAGTACACAGGTATCACATCACCTTCAGTATAGCCATTATCCACCCTAACATCATCACCTGCAGGCATCTGATATGTTTGCAGCGTATTGATGCTGGGTACAAAGTTATCAAATGGATCTTCAGCGTATACTCTGAGTTCGAGCGCATGTCCTTGTATCGTCAGGTCTTCCTGTGAATAACGAAGTTTTTCACCTTTAGCTATTCGTATCTGTTCTTCTACAAGGTCGAGTCCGGTAATCAATTCTGTCACAGGATGCTCTACCTGTAGCCGGGTATTCATCTCCAGGAAATAGAATTTACGCTGATCATCCACCAAAAACTCAACAGTACCGGCACCTTCATAATTGGCAGCTTTAGCTACATTTACAGCTGCCTTTCCCATAGCAGAACGCATTTCTGGTGTGAGGATGGAACTTGGGGCTTCTTCGATTACTTTTTGATGCCTTCTCTGGACTGAGCATTCTCTTTCAAACAGATATACTGTATTACCAAAGCTGTCAGCCAAAATCTGTATTTCAATATGCCTGGGTCCGGTTACAAACTTTTCAATAAAAACGGCACCGTCACCAAAAGCAGCTTTGGCTTCATTGATAGCCAGTTGCATCTGGTCTTCAAATTCTTCTTTGTTGTGGACGAGTTTCATGCCTTTACCACCACCGCCGGCAGATGCTTTGATGAGTATGGGAAATCCGATTTTGACAGCAATAGCCTTGGCTTCTTCTACATCGGATATCGCATAGTCAGTACCCGGAACCATTGGTATATCAAAGGACTTTACAGCGTTTTTAGCTGATAATTTATCACCCATGATCTCCATGGAATGTGCTGAAGGTCCGATTAATTTGATATTGTGCTGGCTCAATAGTTTGGCAAATGTAGCATTTTCGCTAAGAAAACCATATCCCGGATGTACGCCATCAATATTATATTTCAAACATATATCAAGTATTTTATCCTGTCTCAGATAAGATTCGGTACTTGGAGATGCTCCAAGATGAAAAGCTTCATCGGCCATTTTAACGTGCAGTGCGTTCCTGTCAGCATCTGAATACACGGCAATGCTGGTTATTCCCATCTTTTTTAAGGTTTTGATTACCCTGCAAGCTATTTCCCCCCGGTTAGCTACCAATACTCTTCTCATGAATGCTATGAATTTGTTTTATGATATTATTGTCAAAGAAGGGATAAAGGTAGTGCTAAAAGTTTTAAATCAATAGATTTTGATATAAATTTAAGATACTATCTCACAATATCCTACATTATTTTATGTTATTTGTTAAATAAAAACTTCTGGTAAATGCTTTTTGAAATGGATTTTTTATATCCTCTTTTAAAATATTGTATCTTTGTACCCAGCTGGTCAGTTCCAAGGGGTTTTGTTGATATAACCTTTCATTCATGAAGTACTTTTTGATCGTTTTTTTGTTATTTTCAGGGATGATGTTGCATGCTCAGTGTGGCCTCAATCAGTCGTATATTGTATCTGATCCGGACAATGACAAAGCAGATACAACGGATGTTAAAGTTTTGGTTAACGGAGCTGTACATAATAATCTCGCCTCACCTCAACAAGGTGTTTGCGGCGTAAAACTGAAGTTCAGACATCCTTTTATGAAGGAAATGTTTATAGAACTTATTGCTCCTTCCGGACAGAAAGTTATACTTACCGGCGGAGACATTGTCCCTACCAATACCCAACTGATAAGCTGGAATGTAACATTTGTACCCTGTAGTGCTGCAGCTGCTCCCGACTATGGATTTACGGCTGTATGGGAAAATAACCAGGCATGGCTCAATCTTACAACGTACGTCGGACAGTATTATCCGCATAAAGGATGTCTGGAAGATTTTAACACGGGGACAGTTAATGGTGTATGGACAATAAGATGCATAGATTTTGAAGATGGTGGACAAGGTACTTTACAGGACGCTTCCATAATATTTTGTCAGGATGAGGGTGTTTTTTGTGGTGAATGCAAACTTAACCCGGGAGTTATCCAAAATAAAAATATGATCCAGTGTGAAGGCAGTTCGCAATTGGTTTTTGATATCAGCAAAGTATTTCCTCCCAATAGTTTTGATACTGTCCGGTATGTTTACAATAATATTGTTTTCAGCGGTGATACGATTATCGATTACATACAGCAAGCAGACTTAACTAACTATAAACCTGGTAATTATACAATCTGTGGGTTTCAGATTTCCAGGTTTCAGACAGGTTTGATGTTGCCAATAGGGACAATTACCAGTCGTGATACTTTGAATGATTATTTTTTCAAACGTGGGATATGTGCCGCAAAATCAGATGACTGTTTGGAAATCATCATTAGTGAATTGGCTCCGCCAACCGAAGTGATTCGCTATATCTGTCCGGGAGGATCTGTAGTGATGGAAGGAACAACATATACACAGCCAGGTATCTATAATATAACAATAGACAGAGATATTTGTGATTCTCTGATCACACTTGATCTAAGAACCGTATCATTGGAAGCAGATATAACTGCAAGTAAAGACTCGCTGGATTGTGTAACCCAATCTGTTATACTTTCAGGACAGGCACATTCAGTATCAGAAGGTACGATAGGCTTTCAATGGTTTACCAATGATGGAACCCTGAACGGTAATCTAAACGAAAATACGGTTGAAGCCACTACCAAAGGTACATATTTTCTTGTGGCAACAATCACATCTCAGGATTATAGCTGTAAAGATACGACATCCTTTTATCTGACGGAGGATAATAGCTTTCCTAAATTGTCTTTTACGGGTGATAGGGTCATTAATTGCTATCATGATACAGTTCTGATTATTCCGGATATCTTAGTTCCGGTAAATCAGGTTAACTGGTCTTCCAAAGAAGGCAATACATTTGAGACTTTCGGATCATCTGTAAAAGTATGGACACCAGGTGTGTATTATGTATCGGTTGAAACAACTGGTGGTTGTATAGGAAAAGATTCAGTACTTATAACGGAAGACAGGTTATACCCCGAAGTACATTTTAACCATAAAAGTATTAATTGCAAGGATTCAGTTATTGTGATTACCACTGTTCCCGAAGTTGAGGGTGCGTATAGTTATTTTTGGGATAAGGTAGCACAGGAATATCAAAACGTACAGAATCCGGATGTTACAAAGGGTGGCATTTATGGACTCACTATGACCAACCTGATTAATGGCTGTACAATATATCAGAGTGTTACAATAGATGAGGATAAATCGCCACCGATCATAGAGAATATAGTAGTGGACACATTGACTTGCAGCAATAAATCTGTTCAACCCAAATTACTCCCGGATGCCGGTATTATCGATTTTCACTGGACAGGAAACGGATTGAATTCTACGCTAAAATCACCTGAGATAAAACAAGCTGGTACGTATCAGGTTGTAATTACTTCTGCACAAAATTATTGTACTCAATCAGCTACTTTTATTGTTGCTGAAAATGTAACTGTTCCCGAAATTTCGATAATAACTGATTCAATTACGTGTTTTGTTGATTCTGTACAATTGATAACAACCAGTAATCAGGAACTCTTCAATATAAGATGGTCGGGACCTGGATTCAATTCTACCGGTATTCAATCGCCTTTCGTACATCGGGAAGGTTTATATACCTTGAGTGCAGCAGGTAGAAACGGATGTGTATCTACCAGGCAGATTGAAGTAGTCAATTCGAAGCATAAGCCTGAAATCAGTATTCAAAGCGATACGATTTTATGTGGAAATGAATCCATCCATTTAAATGTTACGCCTGATATATCTCAAAGGAGTTACTACTGGACAGGACCTGGTATTGTTACCAACGGCGTATCCAATCCTCTGGTTAATCAGCCGGGACGATATATGGTCACTGTTACCAATGATATCACAGGATGTACCTTTGAAACATTCGTTAATATCATAGACGGCAGGGTTTATTCAACACCTGAGCTTATGATTCCTGTCCTGGATTGTGCACATGACAGTATCAGGATTGTCTTGTCCAATAAGGATGTTCAGGCCGTTGAATTTTGGGGTAACAATTTTTATTCAAAAGATATTTCACCCTATATCAGTAAAGAAGGTAAGTATTATATCAGGCTGACCAATACCCAAAATTGTATTTCTATAGATAGCTTCGTGGTTAAATCAGATATGAACATCCCTGAAATATTGGCTACATTTGACACTTTTAAATGTGGCCAGGATTCTATGCTCATTATGGGGACTTCAACAATATCCGGTACGAAGTACAGCTGGACAGGTCAGGACGGTGTCAGTAAGTCAGGACAGCAAATCCGGGTGTACAAAGGAGGCTGGTATACCGTAACCGGAACAGCTCCTAACGGTTGCAAAAACGAATATATATTCCAAATCAACTATGATACAATTCATCCTGACTTTAATATACTACCAGCCGATACGCTGACCTGTAAGAATCCCGTTATATCCTTGAATACAGATTTTAACTCCGATCAGGGTAGTATCGCATGGTTTAAAAATGGAATAGCACAGGATAGTTGGAATATCAGACAACCAGGTACATACATTGTGGTAGCAACCGGACATAATAATTGTATCAACATGGATTCTGTAATTGTTGAAGAACGTAAGCATTTTCCAGTTTTCGAGGTGGATTTTACCAAAATTGATTGTAGATTTTTAATTGCAAGGGTAGAAGTGACTCCTTTGTCTGAATTTAAAACTGTTATCTGGGATAATGCCAATAATCCTGCACCCATAAATGATAATAATTTATTTTTCAACACCTCGTTTCCTGGGATTTACCGGTTTACAATGACGAATGAAGAAGGTTGTTCTGAAGATGGTTTATTTGAAATCATGGCAGATACAGTTAAACCAGTAATTAATATGATTGTGACTGACACGCTGGATTGCAATAATCCAACTGTTGATATTGGTGTTAAGGTAGAAGGCGATGTAATACAATATCTGTGGAATGGACCGGATATTTATGACGTTATTACGAATAGCGGTTTTATAACCGTTGCTGACAGTGGAGTCTATTATCTGAAAGTAACAGGCAGTAATAATTGTGTCACCCACGTATCTATGGAAGTGTTTAAAGACGACAATCTGCCTGTTTATAGTCTGTACGGAGATACATTGACCTGCGAAAAAGGAAAGGTTACAATAGGTGTTAATACCCTCGACAGGGATTTGGAATACAGTTGGAGTGGGCCGTATGGATTTGTCAGCAATCAGCAACATCCAAAAGTTTTTGCAACGGGTTACTATCATGTCACATTATCAGGTAAAAACGGATGTGTTGTCAGGGATTCTATATTTATACCGGAGATAATGAATATCCCTGTTATTTATTTGCCGGATACAATATATTTGCCTTGTGATATGCATACGATTCAACTAAGTGTTGGTTCAGTTTCAGATTTATATCGCCATTTCTGGGTATTTCCTGATGGAAATGTGGTGACTATGGATACGTTAATTACAAATATTCCGGGAAAATATAGTGTTCAGTCCAGTGACAAGTATGGATGTCGGAGTAATATTGTTTATTTTGATGTGGTGCTGGATGCAACTAAACCCGATGTGCATTTGAATATCGATACCATAACCTGCCGGAACCCGATAGCTGCGGTACAGGCCGGGAGTAATTACCCTTATACTGGTTTCGAATGGGTTAATTCTTTTGGAGATGTCATTACTGGAAAGGATTTCAGTACCAGCATAGCAGGTAGTTATCTCCTTTTAGTAGCCAATGCTAGCGGATGTAAGGATTCAGTCTGGATTAATGTTCCGGCAGATACAGTACGTCCGGATATAAAAGTAGATGTACAGGGGGAAATTAAATGTGAAAAGGCAGATGTGACTTTAGATGCCGCCTCATCCAATGATGGCAATCCATTTACAGCTATTTGGACAACACAGGATGGAAACATTGACCGGTTCATATCGGAATATGCCGTTCACGTCAACAAGGCAGGCCATTACCTGATAACAGTAACTGACTCAAGAAATGGTTGTATACAGAGAGACACTGTTTGGGTAGATAGATTACCGTCGGATTTTACTATTGCTGACCTGGTGATTACTCCACCTTATTGCAGTGAGATACAGAATGGTACTGTATTTATCAATGGGCTGAATGGAACACCTCCTTTTCATGTGTTTTTTAATGGCAAGGATGTAGATGACAATCTGTATTTTGATGGATTGAAATCCGGAAATTATGCATTGTATATCAAGGACGCCAATGGATGTATACAGGACACTTCCGTCATTGTACCGCAAAATCAAAGTCTTCATCTGGATGTAGAATCAGAATATCTGATTTATTTCGGTGATTCACTCATAATTAGTCCTGTAATAAATGACAATATCTTTGGAAATCATACATTGAAATGGTTTGTTAGAGACACATTGATTTGTGATGATTGCCTTGAACTGACCGTAAGACCATTTATTAACACGGTTTATATTATCGAGCATTCCATTGATGGACTCTGCAAGGAAACAGTTTCTGTGCTGGTACGCGTCAATCGCAATCTGAATTCAGCTATTCCCAATGTATTCAGAGCTGGATCAGGAAATGGTAATGATTTGTTTTTTATACCACAAACCAGGGGAATCGCCCGGATCAAACGAATGATGATTTTTGATAAATGGGCTGAAAATGTTTACTCGGTATATGATATACCACCTGGAATAAAAGATACAGGATGGGATGGCACATTCAAGGGGAAACTATGTGAACAGGGTGTATATATGATTATTACAGATTTAGAATTATCCAATGGCAAAACCTGGACCTACAAAGGTGATTTGACATTGTTAAGATAATTCTAGTGTATTCTGGAAGTATGAAGTTTTTACAAATATGAATTCCGTGAGTTTTAAAGTTGTTTTTATATATATTTCTATGAAAAAATGTTTTACATCCCTCCATTATAGTGTTTGGTAGAAGATTTGGAAATTTTGAGCGATATTATTGAATGTAATTTGCCTGAAATGTATATTTTTGTTGGACATTAACACATTAAATTACAGATTCGTATAATATGAAATCATTTTTCTCTACGCTTTTGGCATCGTGCCTGGGTGTGATACTGGCAGTATTTGTTGGATTTTTAATTATATCAGCCATTGCAGCATCAGCTATAACAGGGTTGTCTGATAGTAGTACAGGCTATGCGGATAATTCAGTGCTTAAACTCAGTCTTGAAAATTTTATACCCGAAAAATCTGATAATATACCCAAATCCTATTCATTTGAAAATGTTCCGGATGCAATCGGGCTCAGAGACATTAAACTATTGTTGGAAGCCGCTGCAAGTGATTCCAAAATCAAGGGTATCCTCATAGAAAACAATAATGTCAGCATAGGTCAGGCAAGTTTGCTGTCCTTGATGGAGAGTCTTAAGGAATTTAAAAAGAGTGGAAAGTTTATTTATTCCTATGCAGACAATCATTCCCAGTCATCCTATATGCTTTGTACAGTAGCTGACTCTATATTTTTAAATCCGCAGGGTGCTGTTGATCTGAGAGGATTCGGTGCTACTATTCCATTTTTTAAAGGAATGCTGGACAAGGTTGGGGTAGAGATGAATATTTTCTATGCCGGTAACTTTAAAAGTGCAACGGAACCATTCAGATTGAATGAAATGAGTGATTACAACAAGATTCAGACAAGGGCATTTCTGAAAGATATGGAATCAGTGATGGTGGATGAGATTAGTCAGAACAGAAATATACCGACTGACAAAATTGAAGCTATAATGACAGGTCTTGAGGGTAGGACAGCAAAAAGAGCACTTGAAAACAAATTGGTAGACGCTATATTTTACAGGGATGAATTGGATGATTTCCTGAGAGCAAAATTAGGTATTAAGGAGGGAAAACGAATCAAAACAATCAGTTTGTCCAAATATAAAACTCTTGCAAACCTTAAACCGGCATCTGTATCCAAGGATAAAATTGCTGTTATATACGCTGAAGGTGAAATACAATACGGAACTGATGAACCAGGAAGTATATCTGATAAGTCATATATTAAATCTTTGCAGAAAATCAGAAATGATGAGAATATCAAGGCAGTAGTACTCAGAGTGAATTCGCCCGGTGGAAGTGCGTTTACCAGTGAGATGATCTGGAGAGAACTGGAGAGAATCAAGCAGTCTGGAAAACCCGTCATAGCTTCATTTGGTGATTATGCTGCATCAGGTGGATATTACATTTCATCGGGTGCTGATTATATAGTGGCACAACCCAATACATTGACCGGTTCTATAGGCGTATTTATGATGTTGCCGGATGCTACCAAACTATTGAATGATAAACTGGGTGTACGTTTTGATACTATTAAGACGCACGAGTTGGCTACTGGATTCTCACCCGTACTCAAACTGTCCGGAAAAGAAAAGGAGTTGCTTCAGGAATCTACCATTGAGATCTATGATTTGTTTTTGGAGAGAGTATCCAAAGGAAGAAAGTTGTCTTTGGACAGTACCAAAGCCATTGCTCAGGGTAGGGTATGGACAGGACGTGCCGGAAAGCAGATAGGGTTGGTGGATGAGTTGGGTAATCTTGATGACGCAATCCGGATAGCTGCAGAAAAGGCAGGTCTGAAAGATTATAAAATTGCCGAATATCCGTATATTGAAGAAGATATGTTCTCTAAAATAGTAAAAGAAATCCAAAAAGGTAAGGGTGGTGATGATAGTGATGCACTGTTGTTTTCAACTAAAGATGAAAAGCGTTTACTGGAAATGGCAAAACAGACCAAAGCCTTACTTAAGCTAAAAGAGCCACAGATGCGTTTGCCTTATATATTTGAATGGAATTAATATTTAAAACTGTTTTTTAGGTTGAATATTAAGATTTTATATGCATACGGATATGTTGGATTTAGGTTTTGATGAATTAAAATCATATTTTTTTTAGCATAATGTTTTATTATTTAAAATTAAAAATTACCTTTGCATCGCTTTTTAAATAAGGGCAGAGAAGGAAGAGTGGCAGAGCTGGTTTAATGCACCGGTCTTGAAAACCGGCGTGGGTGATACCACCGGGGGTTCGAATCCCTCCTCTTCCGCATAAAAGTTAAAAGAGCATCTGTAAGAGTCCTTATCGGTGCTCTTTTTTAGTTTATTGAACTCCATAGTACAGGAATAAATTAATAATTTTATTTTTTTTTAAATATTGATATCTCATGGGAAGAGCATTTGAATACCGAAGAGCAGCCAAAGAGAAAAGATGGGCATCTATGTCCAGAGTATTTCCCAAAATGGCTAAGGCCATAACTATAGCTGCTAAGGAAGGCGGTACTGATCCGCACATGAATTCCAAACTTCGTCTGGCTATACAGGCAGCTAAGGCAGCCAATGTACCCAAGGACAATATCGAAAATGCAATCAAAAGAGCAGCAGGTAAAGATGCAGAAGAATATACAGAAGTGAATTATGAAGGAAAAGGTCCGCATGGAATCCAGGTCTTCGTTGAATGTGCTACTGATAATACTACACGAACTGTCGCCAATGTAAAATCTTATTTCAATAAATCAGGCGGTGCGCTTGTTACAAGTGGATCACTGGACTTTATGTTTGACAGAAAATCGGTGGTAGAATTTGAAAAACCAGATAATTTTGATGGTGATTCATTTGAACTGGAAATGATTGATTTCGGTCTGGAGAGTTATGAAGTGGACGATAATACCATCTATGCATACGGTGATTATACTGATTTTGGTACACTAACTAAGGCTTTTGAAGAAAAAGGTATTCCTATCACAAAGGCCAATCTTCAGCGGATTCCTACCTCTCCCGTTGAATTTTCTGACGAACAGATGGTGGATATTGAGAAGTTCCTGGACAAGCTCGAAGATGATGAGGATGTACAGGCAGTTTACACGAATATGGCCTGATATTTACGGTTGAAAATTTTTGACCGGTTTAATTTTTTGATTATCGGGAATTTTATTAATTTTGTCATTTACCTAATTATCAGGATATGCCGGATAGCTCCATTCAGATTCAGATATTTGTAACAGGTGGTACCTTTGATAAGGAATATAATTTTATCAATGGTCAACTCTACTTCAAAGATACACACCTGCCGCAGATGTTCGAACGCGGACGCAGTAAACTGGATATCGATATCAAAACGCTGATGATGGTCGATAGTCTGGATATGACAGATGCAGACAGGGAAATCATCGTGTATAATTGTATCAAATCAGAGTTGGACAGAATCGTTATTACTCATGGAACGGATACGATGGTTCTGACTGCCAAAGCACTGGCACAGGAAAACATAGATAAAACCATAATCATAACTGGAGCGATGGTGCCCTATGCTTTTGGGACTTCATCTGACGGTTTTTTTAATTTAGGTGCAGCATTAGCATTTGCACAGACGTTGCCACATGGCGTATATATCGCTATGAACGGACGTTATTATAACTGGGATAATGTACGTAAAAACACACAAACCGGCTTTTTTGAGACACTGAATTTATAAGTAATATTTTGATTTTTTCTCAAATTGTATATATTACTTATCATAAAAGTCCAATTTTTTTAAGAGTTCATCAGAATATAAAAAAATGTCATCAAGTGATGTAATTTCGTTTTTGATTTCTTTTTTCTGATCATCTATAATTGCCAAATATCTTTTTACTCCATTTAAATAAAGCCGACAAATAGTTTTTCTATTATTATCGTCAAGTAAAACTGCAAAATATGATTGAGCATCCCGGTAAGTTACTCTTGATGCATTGATTTTTTGACGAAGTATAGTTTTCACAATCATAAATCCTTCCAATTCTTCTTCGGTAGTTATTATTTTTATTTCATCTGAAGCAGATTGCTCAGCTTGAATCGCTTCCTGTTCCTTTGTTTTTTCATCTTCTTTAGTTAAAGCTATTTTAAGCCGTTCAGTTATTAAGTCACTAATATGTTGTTGAATCGATTTTTTTGTAAGGTTTGTAAATTGCTCTAAAACTTTAGCTGTTACTACACTTGGATACACTTGTCGTGCAAAATGTTTAACGAAATCGGTACTTGGATTGGATATTTCTTGTTGAAAAAGTTGCTTAAGTTCATTTGTGTATTTTAATTCACTTGCTGTATTTGTAATACTATCTGCATCAAAAATTGTTTTGTGAAATTTTTTATGTTCTTCAATTTGGTTATCCTTTATTTCATTGATGTTGAATTCTAAAAAAGGTTTCTCATCCATTTTATTTGCCTGGACTAAATCGGAGTAAAATCTATACGTAATTCCATTGGTAAGTAATCCGAACTTCGCTTTAGAAACGTGAAAATAACGAAGTAATTGACCATCATGTAAGTTTAAATTTTGAGCCCAATGTTTACATTCAATTAAAATGGTAGGATTTCCATCTTTAAAAATAGCGTAGTCTATTTTTTCACCTTTTTTTGTTCCAATATCTGTGACATATTCTGGAACCACTTCCAATGAATTGAAAACATCATATCCTAAATATTGTATGAAAGGCATGATAAAAGCATTTTTTGTAGCTTCTTCTGTATGAATTTGATCTTTTAGTTTATTTACCCTATCACCAAGTTGTTTAATTTGATCTTTAAAATCCATTTTAATTTATCGTTTTTATAGTTTAATAAATCTGTATTAAAATAATCAAAATCTAACCATTTTAATTCGTTATAATTCACAAATATATTCAACATCTACAACTATTCAAATATTATCGCTTTAAATTTGTAGTTATGCTAAATTTAAAGCTATATTGTTAAGTCATAAAACAACATTAAGGAAAATAATAAAATGTACAACTAAATTTACATAACATATTTTTTCACCCCATCGCAAACAATCCTTTCAGCTCGGCATTACTCAAGTTGCCTATCCAGTTTTCTCCGGTGGCTACCGTCATTTCAGCCAATGCCTTTTTTGATTGTATCATCTCATTAATACGCTCTTCAAAAGTGTTTTTAGTAATAAAACGATGTACCATCACATTGCTTTTTTGTCCGATTCTATAAGCACGGTCGGTGGCTTGTGCCTCTACAGCCGGATTCCACCAAAGGTCGTAATGAATCACATGATTGGCAGCAGTCAGGTTCAATCCTGTACCGGCAGCTTTTAAGGAAAGAATGAATATTTTTTCAGCCGGATTCGTCTGAAATTGATGCACCATTTCTTTCCTTTGCTTGAGCGTGCATCCACCATGATAAAACATCGGTGATTCTTTATAACGCTCGGCAATAAAGTGTTGCAGCAAATCGCCCATTTCTTTAAACTGGGTAAAAATCAAAACCTTCTCACCGCTTTCAATAATGGTATCCAATTTTTCAAAAAGCAAATCTATCTTTCCACTCAAGGAAGCATCCAATTGTTTATTTTTCAAAAACTGAGTAGGGTGATTGCAAATTTGTTTCAATGCTAAAATCATTTGCAACACCAAGCCTTGACGGGCAAAAAGCTCTTTGCTATTGGTTGCATCAATAGCTTCGATTGCCATCAGGGCTTCTTCCAAAGTCTTTTCATAAAGACTGGCTTGCTCTTTTGCCAAAGTGCTGTAACTATCTATTTCAATTTTATCCGGCAAATCACTAATGATGGATTTATCTGATTTTAAGCGACGCATCATAAATGGAGCAGTCACTTTTTTCAATTTTTCGGCTACTGCCTTATCATTATAACTTTCTATCGGTGTGCCGAAATCGTCCTTAAATTCTTTGGCATTGCCCAAAATACCTCTATTGCTATAATCCATGATGCTCCATAGCTCACTCAGCCTGTTTTCTACCGGCGTACCACTCATAGCGATAAAATTATCTGCTTTGATGCTTTTGATAGCTTTTGCCTGAGCAGTATCGTTGTTCTTAATATTTTGAGCCTCATCTATCACCAAAGAAAACCAAGGTAATTTTTTCAATTTAGCAGCATCGGAGCGGGCTATGCCATAAGAGGTGAGCAATACATCATAATCCGCTTCAAACTTCCTGTTGGTGCCATGAAATATTTGAGCTTTTAAATCGGGTGCAAATTTTTCAATTTCAGCTTGCCAATTGGTGAGCAAACCTGTGGGGGCCACCACTAATGCTTTTTTATCTTGTAACAATCCATCTTCTTTGTATTTCAAAAGGGTAGTGATGACTTGCAAGGTTTTTCCTAAACCCATATCATCGGCAATAACAGAGCCAAACCCGATTTTGGAATTGCGATACATCCAAGAATAGCCTCTATGCTGATAGGGTCGAAGCTGGGCATTTACGCCTTCAGGCAAATCTACTTCTTGCACATCAGTCAATTCTTTGATAAGGCTCATTACCTCGTCATCCATAGCAATGGCAGCACCTTTATATTCTCCACTTAAAATAGTACGCAATAGCTCATACTTAGACAACTCGGTATTGGAAGAAAAATGCTTATGCAGCTTTTCCAAATCTTGCTTATCGACATAAATATATTGCGATTTGTATTTTATCAATCCATCTGATTGTGCCAATAGTTTTTTAAACTCGGCTTCGCTCATCACGGTATCACCTATGGCCACCTGCCAATCGAAACTTAATAACTGGTCTAAGTTTATAAAGGACTTGCCACCTTTAGATTTAACTTTTACGCTTGCTTTAGGTTTAAGTATTTGCTGCAAGGATTTTGGCAATAAGACATCCATGTCCAACAGCCGAATTACCGGAATCATCTGAAATAAAAATGGCGTGAAAGTCTCGGTATTCATTTTCATTTCCTGCTTGCCCAAACTGTTGATATAAGATTCCAATCCCGGTACAAAATCGCTCAAGGTTGCCATTGTTTGCAATACATCTAATCTTTGCTTGGCATATTTTTCTGAAGAAAGCACGTCTTTTAAAGACACAAAAGTATTGGGAGTATTTGCCAATCCTGAAACATTAATGTCGATTTGAAACTGGTCTTCGAGCGTTTCCGTTACTACTAATTGCGGTCGGATAGCTCCTTGTGTCAAATAATATTTATGTAACCAAGTTTGAATGCCACCAGCAGAAGCGCCTTCTCCCGGAGCACTAAATCCATATTCTGTATTATTGAAAAATAAATCGAGGTATAAGTCGTTTGCCTTTTCATTGGTCAGCATATTCACCATTTCGGTGATAAACAAGGAAAGTAGGTTAATGCCGACTTCCTTCTCAATCTGTTTTTCTGCTTTTGACGTTTGCCACCAAAAAATATCGGGTGGCAAGATAGTACCCAGCTTTTCAACCAAAGCCCTCACATCTTTACTGATCATAGCCGGCAGCCATCTCAAAGCATATTTTTTATTGGGCATCAATACGATTTGAGGCACGATAGCGCCGTTGGCAGTAAGATGCAAAGCCAAGTGAAACAAGGTATGTAGGGCTGCTGTTGAGGATTGATAATCTAAAGTTTTATTTCCCGGAATACGACTGAGTTCCAGCATAAAATCACGCACAGAGAAACTGTCCTCATTGACTTTTACTGAGGCGTTGAAGTCTTCATCTATCGTTACTTTATTTATGCTATGCGTATTGACTGTAGTATTATTTTTTTCAAAGGCATGTAAGGCATCTGCAAAACTGATTTTACCGGTAATAATCCTTTGTCCGTTTCTAACAACTTTGTTGATAGCCTTTCCATATTTTTCTTTAAAATCGGTGGAGCCATTATAAAAAACAGGATGCTCTGCTAGCAAGCTCATTAAGGGTTCTTGAATCGGGCTTAGGCTAGCAAAAGAGAGTTTTTGATAAGCATTACTTGTTTCAAAGTCGGCAACTTTTGATTTTGATTTTGTTTTGTCAAAATAGAAATCGGTCAATGCGGGGATTTCCACCGTTTGGGTATTGATGTGTAGTCCTCTTTTTTCCAGCTCTTTGATTAAATCTAATAAATGCAGTTCAAATACCAAGAATGGATTGTTGTCTATTTCTTCACTCAATTTATAAATCACGGAAGCTAAATGCTTACAAGGCACTGCCCAGTCCGGGCAACTGCATTGCATTTTGAAGTCTGTCCATTGCTCTGGAAACACCTTCAGACCTTCACTTTTAGCCATTTCCAACAGAGTAGGGTCAAGGTCACGGTTGAGCAGTTTAGAAATAATGAACGGCTTGGAAACTACCGCCTCCATGAAATTGCCCAATTCCGGCTCAAAGAAAGGCGGCAAAATAATATCTACTTTATAGGGTGTAGGGCGACTACCAGCCACCTTAGCAGAGATGCGGTTTTCTTGAATTTTTATTTGATTCACAGCTCCTTTTCTGGCATAGGTAGCCCCACGTGGAAGACGATTGCTATAATCGATATTGTTTAATGCTTGCAGCCAGTTTTCTCCCCACCAGGTATTGCCAAATTTTTGAGCCATCGGTCTTTTTTAAATAAATGTATAAGTTAGGCTCAAAGATAATTTTTTCTATGTATAATGAATACTTTTTGATTGAGTTTAATATTGAATATTTTGATATATAATGGAGATTGAAATGCAGAAGGATTCAGTACATAAAATTTTAATAAATGAATTTGAGTGCTTTTTAACTGTATTACCGTGTAATCAATAAAAAACCTGAATTCAGGGAATAATATTTGTCTGATAGTTAATAAACTGTCTGAATTGCGGATATTTATTTTGCATGCGTAAATTTTACTACTTTATTATTTACGGGCTTGAGGTTGTGAAGGTAGGTATATATAGCTTCCAGATCTTCCTTGTTCATTCCCGCATACATGGTCCATGGCATAATGGTTTGTTCATTTCCGGGATGTACTACAGGATTGACATAGCTGCTGTCGGTGTATGCTTTGAAATGGGCAACAAATGCATCACTTGACCAACTACCTATTCCAGTAATATTGTCCGGGGTTAGATTGGCTGATCTTATTATTGAGCCATCCGGCAACTTAAACTCAGCACCTCCGGCATATGGTTCTCCTACGAATTTTCCTTGCTCTTGCCTGGTGTGGCAATCCATACAACCTGCTGCTGTGATCATATATTTACCGTAACTTAGCTTGTCTGACGGATCAGGTATCTTACTGAATACTGCCTTTTGGGGTATGGTGTTAATGATGAAATTCATAGGGAAATCAGAAACTGAAATTTCATTTTGGCTTTCGATAGGATTTAATTTTCTGATATAGGCTATTACAGATTCGATGTCTTTTTTGTCAAGCTGACCATACAGGTGGTGTGGCATGATGGGGAACAGGGCTCTTCCTTCTTTGGTAACACCTTCAGTTACTGCCCTGAATATTTCTCCGTCTGTCCAGGTTTTTAAATTGAAAGGAGTAATGTTAGGCGCAATATATGTGCCGGGGAATCCCAGTTTCTGATCAAATTTTTCTCCTCCTTTTCCTTCAGTACCGGCTACCATGGGTCCGGAAAAGTGATTCCAGTCCCTTGTAGAATGACAATCCATACATAACATAACATGATTTGCCAGATAACTACCGCGCTCTATTTTGTCTTGTGTAATTTCAATTTTCAGGTCGGGAGCGGGTCCAACATTTGGTAAAGCAAATTTTATATATGCGAGAAGGACAACTAGAAGCAATATTAATACAATAAGTGTATAGCTACTATATTTAAAAATTTTTCTCATGGATTCAAAAATTTTCAGTATATATTTATTCAATTTAGATATATATTGCAAAAGTCTGATTCTAATGATAAAAAAAATTGTATTTAATGGACATTTTCAAATATATGACCTACAATATTGCTTTTTTTGATTCTGTATTCATGTGGCGTCAATAAACTGTAAGTCTTGAAGGTTTTTATGAAATGCGACTGGTCACAGAAATTACAATCATAAGCTATTTCGGTCAAAGATAATTTTGAGTTGTGTATTAGATGTAAAGCCTGCAAATACTTTTTATACAGTAAGGTTTGTTCAGTGTTCATGCCTGTCAGCTCATAAATCTTTCTGGATAGTTGTCTGGTAGAGTAACAGAATTGGTTTGCTAACGAAGTTATCGGGACAGATGTTTGGATGTCTGAATTTAGGAATATATTGAAAGCATGTTCCCTGTCAGATAGATGAGGCAGCCTGTCGCTTATCCAGGATGTGAAGATGTTAACACGATCTTCAAAATCATTTTGTTCTGCTAATTGATGCCATAATGTGCATATATTGGCATCAGCTAAGGTTAAATCAATAATATAGTTGGCAATTAATGCCGGTTGAAAGTGAAAAATATATTTAACTGCTGTTGGATTCAAAACTACACCAAAAAAAGTTTGATTACCTTGCAGATTCAGCAATATCGGAGCGGTGCTGTATCCCTGTATAAAACATCGTGGCACGATAACGGGCTCAAAATTTACAATTGCATGTATGGGATCAGGTTCTAAATTGAAAATAATTTCAATAATTCCTTTAGGTATAATTGTTTCATTAAGCATTAGGACATTGTCTCTGTGCACCTGCCAGAATGAACATACAGCATCTTTGATTATATCGGATCGGGGTAAAGTAAATTTGGTTTCCATATAACAAATCAATATTAATTAATGTAAATAAACAAATTATAGCATTTAATATAACAAAGTTAATATGTATTGGTCAAATTATAAAAGGAAATTATAATAAAATATTATTGAATCAATTTTCCAATGGAATAATTTTATGAACAGTGATTTAGGTAATTTGGTATTATAATTCAAGAATTGTATTTTAAATAAAAACCTTACTTGAGCAAACCTCGTATCCGGAAACAAAGCTTACACACCAAACTGATTCAAGTGATGGTCAAGATGCTTGTAAAACATATTATTCCATTCTACAGATGTTAAATTCCCGAAAGAATGGGAGGCTTTATTCTCAAAATGTATTTCTCCCAAGTTTAGAGTTTTCTCGATGTATGCTTTCAAACGGATTTTTTCAGTTTCGTAATCTTTATCTGATGTTATCAAAAATTCAGGTGCTGTACGCAAGTTTTTTTTATATGGAATTTCACTCACAACTGTGTTTTTTACAAAGGTTTTGAGCATCCATCTTTTAAAATAACCTGGCTTGGGATGTTTGTTCTCAAAAACCAGTTCATAAGTGACATTACAATGTGCCAACATTTGGGCTACATTCATTTTACCCCATATTGGTTTACTTTCAGGTGTTAATTTTTCAATTCTTCTTATTAGTTCTTCCACAACTAATGGATTAAATACGTTTTTCATTTTTTTTAAAACTGGTTAATAGTATTATTAATTTATTGGTTCTGTATTTCCTCATATAAACTTTCCACAATATGATAAATTTTCTGATTGTATTGGCATTTCTGATGGTGATATTTTATACAGTTTAGTGCTATCATTTTTAATATTCTACTTTTAGGTATAATCTTTATCCAAAATATTCAAGTGTAAAGCACCCGGTGGATCTCGTAAATTACCCACAGAATTAGATTTTAGCTGTTGCATCATATCCGGTATGTCAAAGTCATTCCATAAAAAACATTATATCCGTTCTCATTGTTTAATTTTTCACTCGGTGTGCTGTAAGTTTTATAGCTAATGTTTTATTATCATCAAATGACTTCACAAGTAACTCCAACTCCTGTATAAATTCTTTATATAACCATATTTTCTATGATAGGTGACTGTCTGGATTGTTTCATGGTCTCAGTTTCAATCCTGACTTGTACCTTTTAGTGCGGTCGGTCTAATTTTGTGATTTTCTCCAATATTTGACTTGTAGGTTGTGCTTTTACTAGTACGGTTTTGTTGGTTATAAGGTTTAATATTTGACCATCGACTATCTTTTTGCACTCATCTAAGAATTTTCTGATGGATAGTCCAGTTCTTAACTCTATATGTTTAGATAAAACCAGAGCAATAAAGCATATCAAGATATGTAGTTTTATCGGTTCTTCCTTAAAGTGAAAGATAGGCCTTGTCTGCAAATCGCTTTTTGAGATTCTAAAAGCTTGTTCAATTTTATAAAGCTCGTGATATCGTTCAATTATTATTTTATCGCTTATAACCGATTCTTCGATATTGGTGTAATAGCCTTTTATACCCAATAATTTTTCGGTCTTTTCTATTAATTCTTTATTGAGGATTATTTTCTCATTCTGTGTAAGTGTAAATTTTAATTTCTTATTTTTTGATGGACTTTTGATAACCAGCTTTGCCTTTTCTATCTGTTTGTTCATTTCGTAAAGATCTTTTCTATATCGAACTGATGAGTAGGAACAAATTAGATAGCCATTGTCCGTTTTAATTCTTATACTTTTACCATCTTCCCTAACAATGCTTTTATCGATTTTGTCAAGTAAATTGAACGAAATGTTTCCTAATCTAGCCCCAACGATATAGTTGATCTCTTGGGTTTTTAGGGCTTTTACATTTTCTGTACTTATCATGGCAGCATCGGCTACTATAGTAAATGTTTGTACGTTGTTTCTTTTAATTAATTCCTTTACTACAGGGATGATAGTGTGTCCTTCGAAAGTGTTCCCCACAAAGATCTCATACGCAATAGGAAAGCCTTCTTTACTGACCATCAGAGCTAACAAAATTTGTGGCTGCTGAGATTTATTATCTTTAGAAAAACCATTCTTGCGTAACTCATCTTCCTCAAAAGTCTCAAAGTAAAGTGTGGTCACATCATAAAACAAAATATCAAAATTAAAAGAGTAATGTCGCTTAGCAAAACTTACTACTTTTTGTTCAACTACCTTCTTTAAATCAATGCATTTAGGTGCAATTTTATAAAAGGACTTACGGCTATGTTTAATGTCAAAAAACTGCTCTAATAGTCCTAGTGAGCGAAGTTTAGAAGCAGGTTCAAATATCCGTATAACTACTAAGTCTTGTAATAACAATGGTAATTCATTCAT
>JADZFD010000017.1 GCA_020850225.1 Saprospiraceae bacterium
AACATTTATTAAAAATATAAAAAATGAGGAAACTATTGATATTCTGTAGTTGAATAATCCGGGGTTATGCCGCATTGCTGTCAAAAATTAGGTGGCAAATATACGGATTCTTAATCGGTATATTTATTGAAAAAATCTTCAATTACGAATTCACTCCAGTATTTAGAACTTTTTGAATCGGCAAAACCCACGTGGCCTCCAAAATCAGGTACCATCAGATGTAGATACGGATTGTCTTCGGCCTGATCAAAGGGATAACAGGATGAAGACAGAAAGGAGTCGTTTTTGGCATTGATAATCAATGTCGGAATCCTTATATCAGGAAGTAGCTTTATCGAACTACTTTTATTATAATAGTCTTCGGCATCTTCAAAATTATGCATTGCAGTGGTATAATACGCATCAAAATCCCACATATGCTTTATTTTTGAAATATAGCTGCTGTCAATGATGTCAGGAAACATGGTCGATTTGACTTCTACTTTTTGAAGTAAGGTTTTTAAAAATTGTTTTTCATACGGGTAGTTGTACCATTTTAAGAACTGTTCACTAACGCCCCTCAGATCGCAAGGAACTGAAATTCCGGCAATAGCCTTGATTTTTTTGTTGATGGTTTGAGCCATTTCTCCTGCATATTTCAGTGCGACATTACCACCCAGGCTAAATCCACAGATAACAACCTGATTGTATGTCTCAGTTAGATGAGAGATGATATATTCCAGGTCTTTGGTGTATCCGCTATGATACATTTCGGGCAGTTGATTAATATCTCCGCTACAGGATCTGAAGTTAACCGCCGCTATGTCATAACCGGATTTGTATAATACATCGGTAAGTCCATTAATATATTGCGAATCAGAAGAACCCTCAAGGCCGTGTAGAAGAATAACGAGTTTCTTATGGAATGAAGCATTCATCCAGTCTATATCGAAGAAATCATTATCTGGTGTATTTATCCTTTGTCGAACGAATGGGTGTGATATTCTTTTTCTAAAAAAATAAGGATATATAGTACTGATAAGGCCGTTTCTAAATAGCAAACGGGGTTTAAAATCTTTGGAACTGAGTACAGGCATGCAGCTTAAAATAATATTCCCACACTTATTGATACCTGATCCTCATTGAGAATCCATTTAGGTTCCAGATAGTAAGTATATTTGTCATCATATACCTTTAAAGACAGACCTAATAATATTGAATTGTAAATATGACTGGATTTTGTAAAATTGACACCTGCAAGTGGATTTAAAGCGACGACGTCTCCGATTTTTATGAACCGGTAATGCAGATTAACATCAAACGCCCATGTTGCAGAACTTGCAATATAGTAGGCAGCATCCAGATCCAGATCAAATTTTTCAGATATATCCTTCCCAATTTTTGCATTTATAGCAATTGCCTTAAATTCATTATTCGCATTGTATTTCATACCACCTCCATAGAACCATTGTGCATGAACATGGATTGCAGAAAATATAACTATTATTAAAGTAATATTCCACTTCATAAATTTATAATTAGCTTTAAAGAATCAACTCATGCAAATTTAATATTTTATTATGAAACTTTGTATAATTATTAAAAATTTAGCTCCATAAAATAAATCAATTAAAAATTATAATTATGTATATTGTTGACAATCAAACTAATGTGAAATTATTGATTTTGGTATTAAAATATTTTTCTGATTAAAGGAGCATTATGTGTTAATATTCAGTTAATATTGTGGTCGTATTGACAATTATATTTTTTTAACAAACACATTTATTAATTAACCAAACAATTTTAATATGAAACAATTGTTATTTACTTTCTTGTTTGTGCTGTTCGGAACGTTGTTCGTTCAAGCACAGAAGATCGTATCAGGAGTCGTTGCTGATGAGTCAGGAATGCCGCTGATTGGCGCAAGTGTAGTCGCTAAGGAGGCATCTGCTATTGGGACAATTACTGATATTGATGGTGCCTTTAAGCTACAGGTACCTGAAAATGTAACTAAGTTGGTAGTAAGCTACACAGGTTACAAAACACAGGATATCGAAATTGGTGGAGCCAGTTTTATCAACATAACACTTAATGAGAGTGCTGTGTTGGATGAAATCGTTGTTGTAGGTTATGGAGCTCAGGCCAAAAGAGACGTGACAGGATCCATTTCCAAAGTAAAGGGAGATGATATTGCCACATTGATTTCACCCAGTTTTGTACAACAATTAGCAGGTAGATCAGCAGGTGTACAGATTCAGAACACCTCAGGTATACTTGGTTCAGTTCCACGTATCAATATTCGTGGAGTTAACTCCATCTCTTCCGGTACACAGCCACTTGTAGTGATTGACGGTGTTCCTGCCATTACAGGAGATTTGGGTGGATTTACTTCAGTGAATGCTCTTTCAGATCTGAATTCAAATGATATAGAATCGTATGAGATATTGAAAGATGGTGCAGCTACTGCTATTTATGGTTCAAGGGCAGCTAATGGTGTTATTCTAATAACTACCAAAAAAGGTGCAGTTGGAAAGGCATCTTTTACATATGATGGAAGTTATGGTGTTGCATCAGCACATAAACTGTATAGTCTTTTAGGTGCTCAGGATTTTGTTACAATTCAGAATGAGAAATACGCCAATGCTGGTTCACCAGCTGTTGCTGATATTGAGAAAAGAGCTGATGGAAGTATTGTTGATACGGACTGGCAAGGATTGTTGTTCAGAAATGGAGCTCAACAGAATCATTCATTAACAGTTAGTGGTGGTGCTGATAAGACCAGGTATTTTGTATCTTTTGGATTAGCAAATATGGAAGGTATATCCATTGCCAACAGTCTGAAGAGATATAGTTTCAGAGCAAATATTGAGCAAAGTGTGAATAGTTGGCTGACTGCTGGTTTTAACAGTGGTATAACCAGACAAGAGAATTTTGGTCCTTTGACAGGATCAAATAACCTTTCAGGTAATATTTTCGGGGCATTGAGAATGTTACCTAATGTGGATGCATTTGACGCAACGGATCCTACAGGTTATAACATAGATAATGCAAATCCCCGTGCTTTGGGAAGAGGCGTTAATAAAGATGTTATATCCAATGGAATTCCTAATCAATTATTCGTTTCAAATCACGATGTTAGAAAGTCTACTACAACAAGACTATTGGGTAATGGATATCTACAGGCGAGATTATTGGAAGGATTGACTTTCAGAACTCAATTGGGTTATGACGGTTCTTATATAGATGATTTCATATATCAGGATGCAAGACATGGTGACGGTTATGGATCTACAGGTTATTTGGCTCAGTATTATACGCCTATCAACCGATGGAACTGGCAGAATATTTTATCTTATAATACCAGTATTAATGATGCACATAATCTGGGACTTACTTTGGTACAGGAGTATCAGAAAGAAAGAAGCAATTATTTTGGAGCCATCGCACAAACCATCTCTGATATCTATTTTCAGGATAATATTATAGCCGGAACGTATGCAACTCCTAACGCAACAGGAGGAATTGCAGAAAACGGACTGGCATCATATCTGGGTAGGTTGAACTATAACTATATGAATAAGTATTATCTAAGTGGTTCTATCCGAAGAGACGAATTGTCATCATTGGCACCTGGTAACAGAGTAGGTTACTTCCCGGGAGTTTCATTTGCTTACAGAATTTCTGAAGAAGGATTTTGGGATAATATGAAAGAATCTGTGTCTGATTTCAGAATAAGAGGATCATGGGCACAAACAGGAAATACCAATATTGGTAACTATCCTTACGTTGGCTCTTTCGGAGCTGCTAAATATGGCACACAGAACGGTATTGCCTACAGTAATTTTGGAAACGATAAATTGAAATGGGAAACACAGACTAAACTGGATTTTGGTTTTGATATCGGTTTTGCACATAATAAGTATAATCTGAGTGCAGCATATTGGACACAGGATAATGAGGATATTATTCTTCAGGCTCCAACAGCTCCTTCTTTGGGTGTACCCAATAATTTTGTAAACAAAAACATAGGTAGAGTCAAAGGAAACGGTATTGAATTAACTTTTGATGCTGCTGTATTGAATCAGGGAGACTTTAAATGGAATTCATCCATTAACTTTTCTACTTTGAATAATAAAGTTGAAACGTTGGTTAATGGTCAGGATATCATTACCAATTATAACATCATAAGAGAAGGAGAATCAATCAGATCTATCTATGGTTATACTTATGTTGGTGTCAATGCTGCTAATGGTAATCCTATTTATGAATCATATAACAGAGATGATAATAATAATATAACTGAAACTATTCTGGTTCAGGGTAATATTGCTAATGGTAATTATTATGTTTACGACCCCGCTAATCCGAATGAATTCAAAACTGTACGATCATTGAATGCATTGAGAGATAAGAAGATTTTAGGTTCAGTTTTACCAACCTATTTTGGAGGATTTGACAATAATTTTATGTATAAAGGATTTGATATGAATATTTTCTTCCGTTTCTCAGGTGGAAATAAAATCATGAACAGATCACGTGTAGAATTATTGAGTCAGGCTTTTAACAATAATGGTACAGAAATCTTAGGAAGATGGCAGAGTCCTGAAAATCCCGGAGATGGACAGACACCAAAAATTGTGTTGAATGGAGATAATTTCATAAACAGACCGGATGATGCATCTACAAGATGGGTCGAGGATGGAAGTTTTGTGAAATTACAGAATGTAAGTTTAGGATATTCTTTCCCGGCTGATCAGATGAAAAAGTTGAAAGTTAACGGACTCAGGGTTTATGTTCAGGGTCAGAATTTACTGACATTTACAAAATATAAAGGTGTAGATCCTGAAACATCCACCAACTTCTCAACAAGTACAGGTTTTGGAGAAGACTTTAATGGTAATCCACAACAAAGAGTTATTTCTGGTGGTATTAAATTGACATTCTAAATTAATAAAAAGTATGAAAACAAATAAATTTAATATTAATAAACTGTATTCTGTATTAATAGCAGGTTTAATGCTTATGATGGTTTCCTGTGACAAGGAAGTTACTGATTTGCAGCCCCTTGACAGAATTACAGAATCGCTTGCATTCTCTACACCTGCCCGGGTAGAGTTGTCTATGACAGGAGTTTATGATGCTGCTCAGAGCGGTTTTTATCTTGGAGGAGCAGTCAGAGGTTACCCTTTCGGTGCTGCCAATGTTGAACAGGGAGATATGAGAGGTGAAGACATGCTGAATGTTGCGGCATTCTATGCTATAACCTATGAGGCTAATTATAGTCCGGGATCTGCCAATAATGTGTACATGTGGCATACCTTGTACAATACTATCAACAAGGCCAATATTATAATTGAAGGTGTTCAGGGTGCTGTTGCCAAAGGCGTAATTACGGATGCTCAGGCAAAATCATATGAAGGTGAAGCTCGTTTTTTAAGAGCATTGTGTCATCACGAATTGTTGATACATTTTGCCAGACCTTATAATCATACGGCTGATGCTTCACATATGGGTGTACCATATCGAACTGCTGCAGTAAATTCAAGTGCCAGATTGGATTCAGAAATTCAGAAAGGAAGAAATTCAGTAGCAGAATGCTATAAGCTACTTCTTGAAGATCTAAAATTTGCGGAGGATAATCTACCGGATTCAAGAACGGGCAACTCCAAAATAACTCGAGCTACCAAGGCTGCTGCTTTTGCACTTGAATCCAGAGTTCAGTTGCATAAAGGTGATATGCAGGCTGTAATTGCAGCCGGTAATAAAGTATCAGGTTATAGCCTTACAGCATCTCCGGATGGACCTTTTTCCAGCTATGCAGTCAACAGTGAATCTATTTTTTCAATCGAAAATTCTGACACGGATAATCCGGGTGTAAATGGTTCCTTACCTAATATGTTTGGAGTTGCTCCAGGTAGAGCATTAATCGCAATCAGCCCGATAATGTACAATAATCCAGCATGGTTGGAGGGAGACCTTAGAAGAAAACTATTGGTAAGCGAAGCTGCCAATGGGTTTTTTAGCTACAAGTACAGGAAAGTTGCAACGCAGGAGGATTTCAATCCGATTATCAGATATGCTGAGGTATTGCTGAATAGTGCAGAAGCAAATGCCAGAACAGGAAATGCAGCTAAAGGACTTGAATTGCTGAATCAGGTCAGAAACAGATCTGTAACCAATACTGCGGATCAGTTTACATCAAGCTCATTTAGTTCTGATAATGATCTTATTGCTGCTATCTTATTTGAAAGACGAATAGAATTTCTTGGAGAAGGCAAAAGGTGGCCTGATTTACACAGATTAGCTAAAAATGCCGGAACTGGAATCCCTGCTAAAGTAGCATTTGGTAATACAACCAAAGCGTCATGGGGTTTTGGGTTGAATTATCAGGATGGTCAATATACAGGAACACTGAAAATCGTAGCAAGACCTTATGATGATTTCCGTTTTCTGTGGCCAATACCACAGGATGAGTTGAATACGAATGAAGTGCTCAGAGCACAGCAGAATCCTGGGTATTAATATACATGAAAGTAAATGTTTTAAATAATGAGAGCGGAACATTTTGTTCCGCTCTCATTATTTGAATGAAACACATTTTTAAAAAATATTACCATCACTTGAACTTAAAAAGATACTGTTACGTTATATAAGTTCTGTAAAGGAATTATTATTTTCAATATACATGAAAGTATAGTTAGTATTTACTGATATTATGGGGATGACCGGTATCGACAGGAAAGATCAACGGTTTGTAAGCATGTCGGAGCAGGATTGTTCACTCCGTTATCAAATGATGATCGAACAACAAATGGCGATAATAACTTC